>CACKSH010000010.1 GCA_902602765.1 Paracoccaceae bacterium | reverse complement strand
CAATTCTTTTCTACGATGCAACTAGGTTATGCTCGCCGATAACTACGCTTCGTGTAGTCGTAATAAAATTACAGCCCATATTTCAATCCAATTCCTATTTGCTAGCGTAATAACTATAAACAGGAGACATGCATTTGAACGCGCGCAAGGATTTCATCGAGTATGAAGCTGTACTAAAGTATTGCTGCAATAAAACAAAGAATAATCACGAGCAAGCATTGCACTTCGGACAGTTGAGCGGTTATTTCACCAATGATAACAAACTTACGCCCATGGGCCGCCAGGTAGCTCAGTATCTAAAAGACGGATTAGCTGCTTAGTAATTTGACATTTGAATGTTTTTGTTTGGTGGTGGCGTGAATCACTATGGTTTATCTTGACCAGTAATCTTTCCAAGGTTCAGCTGATACATGTTCATTAAAATTAGATACCAACGCCATTATATATCCATCTTTAGTCAGACGATTTTTTTTATCCAATAAACCTTTATCTCTGGCTATCTGAACCGCCCTTTTCAAATAGTCGGTCTTACCGACACGTTTACAGTGATTAATCACAATTATTTTCTGGAGTTTATCAGCAACCAACAAATCTAATCCTCCTCCAAGGAATGTCAGGTGAACTGTCGGCTACAGGTGTAAAGTAAAATTATTCACAGCAAAAAGAAACAAAAAAAATTATAATTTCGTAAAAATTAAAAATATGCCCAAATATTAGGACTTAAAAAGAAATGTGCCTCAAAAAAAGGATATTTAATCTTAATAAAAGTAAAATTACTTGCTGTGGTTTTGATTTTAATACGGTAGCCGTATTTTTTACTAATGGAAGCTGACCTTGTGTTTGATGAAATGTGGGCCGACGGTACCTCGATTCGTCGTCCGTATAAAAATATTAAGACTTGGCTTGACGCCGAGGAACGGAATTCTCTTAAAGCAAAACGTCAAGACGCAAATGATTTATTTAGACTCACAGGTATCACATTCAATGTGTACGGCTCAGAGGAAGGAGAGGAAAGGCTTATACCATTTGATATTGTTCCAAGAGTGATAACTGCAAACGAATGGAATAAAATTTGCAAAGGTCTGGAACAGAGAGTGCGAGCTATAAACGCATTTTTGTACGATATCTATCATGATCAAGAAATCGTTAAAGCAGGCGTACTGCCCCTTGAGATGCTCAGAAATAATCCAGCGTTTTTATTGCAGATGATAGGGGTAAATCCGCCCGGTCAAATTTACACGCATATATCAGGTGTCGATCTAATTCGAACCGACGAAAATGAATTTTATGTTCTTGAGGATAACGTGCGAACACCCTCAGGCGTAAGTTATATGTTGGAAAATAGAGAAACAATGCTGCAAATGTTTCCCGAATTATTTACAAAAAATAGGGTACAGCCAATACAGAATTATCCACAAGAATTACTTTATTCTTTGAAGAAAACGCTGCCAGATACTGCGGAAGATAAACCAAATGTCTGTTTACTTACACCAGGGCCATACAATTCTGCTTATTTCGAACATGCATTTTTAGCAGACCAGATGGGAATAGAGTTAGTACAAGGAAACGATTTAAAGGTAGTAGATGGTTTTTTGGCGATGCGCACTACTCAAGGTCATCAAAAAGTAGACGTTGTATATAAACGTTTGGATGATGAATTCCTCGACCCATTAAACTTTAACGAAAAAAGCAGTTTAGGAGTACCGGGCCTGTTTGACGTTTATCGAAAAGGCCGAGTTACAATCGCAAATGCACCAGGCACAGGCATTGCCGATGATAAGGCTATGTATTCATTTATGCCAGAAATCGTGGAGTTTTACAGCGGGGAGTTTCCCTTACTGCAAAATGTACCGACATGGCGATGTGCAATTAAGGATCAATTAAATTACGTATTAGATAACATACATGAGTTAGTGATTAAACAGGTTCATGGTTCTGGCGGGTATGGCATGATGATAGGGCCAACGGCCACTAAGAAAGATATAGCAAATTTTAAAAGAAAGCTGATAGCAACCCCTCAAGATTACATAGCCCAACCGACACTGAGTTTGTCCACAGTACCAATTTTCACAAACAAGGGCTTTGCTCCACGACATGTCGATTTAAGACCATTCGTTCAAATGTCACCAGAAAAAATAAATATTGTTCCTGGCGGGCTGACACGTGTCGCTATGTCAAAGGGATCGTTAGTAGTGAATTCATCACAAGGCGGAGGAACCAAGGATACTTGGGTTCTAGAAAACTAATGTTGGGCAATACAGCTAATGGTCTTTTTTGGACCTATCGACTCTTGGAAAGAGCTGAAAATATGTCACGGTTGATAGAAACTGGACAGCGGATAGCATTAACACGACTAAATAGCTCTGATAAACAATGGTTGTACGTTATGCAAACCGCAGCAGTATCTTCTGAATATAAAAAATATTATAATAAAGTCGAAAAAGAGGCTGCTTTAGATTGGATGTTGAAACATCCTGAAAATAATTCATCCATTTTATCTAGTATTACTTCTGCCCGGCAAAACGCAAAAATGGTTCGACACGCTCTTACGACCGATGTTTGGGAAGCAATAAATGGATCTTTTCTTGATATTCAAAATCTTCTCAAAGGCAAGATAAGAGAAAGAGATCTCTCAATTATCCTTAGAACAATAAAACAAAGCGCGGCTCTTGTCCGTGGTGCAACATATGGAACAATGTTGAGGAATGAAGAGTATGATTTTTGTCGACTAGGTACTTTTATTGAGCGCGCTGACAATACAGCACGAATTTTGGATGTAAAATACTACGTATTATTACCGTCTGCAAAAGCTGTTGGCACTTCTATTGACAATGTTCAATGGGAAACAATTCTGAGATCAGTATCTGCTTACGGCGGATTTAGACTGGAATATGGACATGAAGCTGGACCTAGTGACATTGCCAAGTTTCTTATTCTAGATAAAAGGATGCCCAGAAGTTTAATTTATTGCTGTGAGATCCTCAAGCTTCATCTTTTAAGTTTATGTTCCACTTATGGCAATAAGCCCGCATCTTTTTCACAAATAATGCAGTTACAAAATAGGTTTTTAACTCATGATATTGAGGCAATTTTCAAATTTGGTTTGCATGACTTTCTACAAAAGATGATTTCTCTTTTTGCAGATTTAAGTGAGCAAATTGAAATTGATTATAGATTTTACGAATGAAGAACTTGAACGTTACTCATAAAACAAAATACTCATTTGAGGCAGGACCATTAAGCGGTCTGCAACAAATAAAAAAGACACCCTACTCAGATGCTTGCCAAACTGTTTTAAATTGGTCTCTTTTACTTACAGGGGCAAAAGAAGAACTTACATTTACGGATTCTTTTAACAATAATGTTAGTTTGATACGAGTTGAACCAGGAACAAAGGACCTTGTGATAGAATGTGAAGGACATGTGGAAGTAATGGATAAGTCTGGAGTGCTTGGTTATGAAGCAAGCAAGATACCTTTATGGCTTTGGACTGAGCACACCAATTTGACCAAGCCTGGATCAGGGATTAGAAAATTTGCAAAGGGCTTGCCATTAAAAGATGATATAGGTGGTTTTCATAAACTTATGGAACTCATAGGCGGTTCACTAGACTTTCAGAAGAACATTACAAACGTAAAAACTACTGCTGAGGAAGCCTTTAAAAAAGGCTCTGGTGTTTGCCAAGATTTTACAAACATATTCATAGCTTGTTGCAGGCTACATGGACTACCAGCGCGTTATGTATCTGGTTTTCTACTTTTAGAGAACAAGCAAATTCAAGAAGCTATGCATGCTTGGGCTGAGGTTTTTATAGAAGGTTTAGGTTGGGTAGGTTTTGACACAGCAAATAAAATTTCCCCAGATGATAGATATATCCGAGTGGCAATTGGTCGAGACTACTCGGATGCGGCTCCTATTAAAGGTGTCACACTTGGCGTTCAACATGAATGCTTATCTGTATCCATTATGATATCGGAGCAATGAAGGTATGAGCTACTGCGTTGGAATATCGACAAAATATGGTTTGGCTTTTATGTCCGATACACGAACAAATGCCGGTTTAGACGATCTCTCACAATTCAAAAAACTCTTTACTTGGGGCCGTTCAGATGACCGACTATTCACACTCCTAAGCGCGGGCAATCTTGCAACAACGCAGGCTGTTGTTTCGGAAATAGATCAAGATTTTAAAGGCAAAAAAAGCCAGCTACATAGGTGCAAGTCGATGTTTGAAGTGGCAGAATTTGTAGGTCAGAAATTGAGTCAAAAAGTGAAACAGCACTCAGAGAACGGGATAAATGGCGAAAGTACGTTTCAGGCTAACTTAATATTAGGTGGTCAAATTAAAGGATCAAAACCTTCTCTTTTTCTTATATACCCGGAGGGAAATTTTATAGAAGCGACTGAAGATACGCCCTTTTTTCAAATTGGAGAAATAAAATATGGGCGCCCAATCCTCGTAAGAGCCTATCGGCGAGACCTCAGTATGAAGGATATTTTTAAACTTTTAATAGTAAGCTTCGACTCCACCTTGAAAGCCAATTTAACAGTTGGTTTTCCACTAGATTTTCAGATTTACTTTACCGATACTTTAAAATCTGGCGTCGAGGGCCGTTTGAATGCAAATGATCCATACTTTGTTGATGTAAGTAATGCATGGAGCAAAGGGCTGGAAGATTTATTGTTAAGATTACCCGGCTTAACTCTGAGTGACGAAGTAAATAAACAAAAAGAATAGTTATTTTTCAAAGTGAATGTTGCTCCTGTTTTTCCCCACAGAAATTTGCATCTTACCCTATTATACCTAACTTTTTGAAAGCATTGGTGCCCCCACACTGGGTTCTACTTCGTACTACTGCACTGCATCTGACCTAACCCCCATTTTTCATTACATACGGCATACACCAGTTCATTTCAATGCTGCGTATCTTGGTCAGTAATTCCTTATCGTTACTAGCATAGGGGTGGCACTGGGGTGTGGCTTCCTTAATGTAACAATGACCTAACGCTTAACTTCCAGTAATACATACCCCCATGCAGGGGCCATAGGGGTGTATGGGTAGTATATATATGCGCTCTTACACAGATAGGATTTAACCAAAGCAGTAATCGCCAAGTAGTTTAACATTAGCAGGATGAGTTTGTATCGCAATTCCCAGGGCTAGTTATAGCAGTGACTAAGAGCCTTTTATTCAGCACCAGGTTTTATAGCATCTCCAAATAGTGCAAAATAAGACTGGGTGCGACATTTTGTCCACATTTTCTGTGGATGATATGGTGGATTGTGGATAGAATTGTGGATAAAGGCAAAAAGTTGTTGATAACTCCATTTCCAAAAAAATTGAATGTTGATTGAGAAAGAATCGTATGCCATGGTATACTTAGTCTAGTCTGGGGGTAATAAGTTTTCAGGCTCAATTCTGGAAACAGGATTAAGTCTAAATCATGTTACAACTGTTGGAGAACAGATGCTGGAACGGTTAAGATCCTTGGATCGTAACTGGGAAAGTATCGGCAGAGGAGTGCGAGAAGAGTAACGGTTCAAGCCGACATCTGACGTAGCAAACAGGTCAAGCTGACACTGCAATGCGCTCATAGGCAGGATATGCGGCTCGTCCGCATTGAAGGTCTCTAGCGGGTTGGATTAGAGACATGGGCGTCTTTAGGATTTTTCCTTGAGGCGCTCATGCTTTTTGGGACTTCCATTTATATTGCATCAGGCATACCATTTTAAAGCTGTTCTTTGGTATCTTTCATCCACCTTGCTTTTGTCTCTAACTTTGTTTCTCGAACAAAGAGCATATCCTCATGTAAGAGATTTTCCAGAAGTGGCAAATCCTGGTTGGTTGTGCCTTCGATAAATTTCTCTAATACCATCACCAATAAACCTCTACTTACTAAGCCAATTATCTATGAGACCAAACTTGAAAAGAGCCCATCGAGTTCCGTAAACGTTAGCAATAACATCGCTGCATCCACGGCTAGCCATAATAATAAATTCACATTACCGCTATCCGTGGCACTGAATACAGCAGGAAGTACATACCTGACACCTAATAAATAGAGAATTATAAAAGCAAAAAATGAAGGTACTCCATTTCTTATTAAATTCTCTTTTGTAAACATGATAGGTAGACCTCACCAGTTAAACTCTACATCTTTATGGCAATATTTATTTATCGCACTTGTTGTCTGCACCTAAAAACTTTTAAAATAGGGAAATTAAAAAGCAGAATTACGACCCATTACAGACTAATTAGAAATCCCTTGCTTTAACTCCTCCAGGTACCGATCCACGCCCACTTCTTTAATATAATCTTCGTCCTCTGAAGCATATTTTACGTCTACTTTTAGTCTGTCAGTGTATACCTCAAGCCAGTAATCAATATGATCGACCATATCTTTTGCTGCAACCTCCGAGGTAATACGTAACAAGCTAATATTATTCTTTTTACACCACAGCGATTTAATTGCGTGCCTACGTTTTGCGATGACTAAATTATGCTTATTTTTTGCTTCGTCTATAGACCAGTGACTTAATTTGAGTAGCAGGTGAGCATCGTACTCTAGGGCCGTAAAGTATTTTGGTAAGTAAAAATCAAAACGCAGTTTGCCAATGTCGATACAATCGTGATCCGTCCATTTTTCAATGTAGTCAACACCAAGC
Organism: Paracoccaceae bacterium; assembly: GCA_902602765.1. Taxonomy (GTDB): domain Bacteria; phylum Pseudomonadota; class Alphaproteobacteria; order Rhodobacterales; family Rhodobacteraceae; genus Salinivivens. The sequence continues at coordinate 65,856 of CACKSH010000010.1, read as the reverse complement.
TCCCGTAATGCCATTGCTACAGCAGTAGGTCCTTCACATTCAATATTCACTTTTTTGCGTGGAATTTTAATCATGGCTTAATTGCGTTTATAAGCTCTTGCGCACTCGCTTGGTTGGTAAAGAGAACAATAGTCAATAGGGCTAGTATTTTTTTCATTTACCCTTCACCACGACCAGGGTGGGGGGTGTTTAGGATCAGTCTTAACTGTCTTTGATGCCATCATCTCTAAGGTTATGAGTAGACAGGTAATTGCTCCAAAAAACAAACCACTTATAGCAAAATATGCAGAATAGTCCTCGTTGGGAGTCCAAAGAGCAAATATGGCTGATGCGATAGCAACTATACCAAAGATAATTGTTTTATATTTAAGCATCACCAAACATTCCCTACATCTTTTTGGCTATTTTTGTTTACAGCACATCCTATCTGCGCCAAAAAACTTTTCCTAAGCAATTAAACATTAGTCGTATGAGTGCTTATCATAGTCTATCTTCTGTAGGTAGCTAAGAATATTACAACGATACAACCAACAGCACCATTACTGAAGACGCAATAACAGCATAATAAAAGCCATGTCTTATTGGCTTGGTAGACTTATTTGATAGTGCCAAAAAACAACCTGCCGCCCAAGCAACTAAGAAAGCAAAGCCAATAGTTGGATTTAGTAAATCCTCCATTCACCAATAAACCTCTACATCTTTATGGCTGTCCTTGTTAACGGCTGATCCTGTTTGAGCTAAAGCAGACTTCCCAACAAACACTAGACGCATTTGGTTATTTCCTTGGAAGCCACATTTTGTACATCTAGCCCTGCCTAATACTTCATCAGACGTAATATCTTCACCGTATTCTTTTAATAATGCGGACACTGGAACCATTGCATTATGGCGGCACTTATCATTCTTACATTCAATGTAAAAGTGGTGAGACTTGTTACGTTTCAACTGGATCATGGGCATAGGGTAATAATATTCGTTAGCTTATAACAGAACCTAGTTTACATTTTGTTGAACAGATACACGATAAATGTGACTAAAACAAAAGCAACAAATGTGAAAATGAGAGCCAGTGTTAATCTTATGCGTTGTTTTTTTTTCAGTATGTTATGCATCATTTCGTCAGCTGTCGGCCATCTTTCTACACACTTTGGGCAGACTGGATCATCATATGGGCAATCGTTGCCACATACAGGGCATTGAAATTGTGAAAACATCAGGCATTCGTATCAACATTTGCTGCTCCAAAAAAGGGGGCAGCTTTGTAACTAAAATATCTCTGTATTTTTTGCATAACGGGTTTTCATTTATTGCAGTAAAAGTAAACAGAACCGACTCTATATACATAGCATAACAAAAAAGGAATATGTTATGTTTAGAAAACTATGCAGAGCGCTAGTCCTTGCACAAGCAGCAAGTGCAGCAGACAAAACTCTAGCGATAATGTCTGATCGTATTTTAAATGACATTGGTCATTCTAAGACATCATTTAAAATTGCCTTAGTAGAGTCAGTTCTTAAAGAACTAGACAAACAGGACAAAGAAGCAGAAGCGAAAAAACTGGCTAACAATTACCATAACACATTTGGTACAAAACCAGTAAAGGCTAGTTTAAATGCAAAATCAATTGAGGCAGTTTTATCAGCTCCAATTTAACTACTGCAGCTAAAGCAGCACTGACAATTACTACTTAAATTTCTAAACTTTCCTAAACAGGTAAGGCAGTGCATAATAAAAGAGTTATGCTGCTAGATCGTTCAGAGCTTTACCGTAACACTCTTTGATTTTAATTCTTATCTCTTGATCAGTTGCAAGACTACCTAAGTCGCCTTGAACCTTTCGAACGACATCTTCATCGCCAGCTTCTTCCATATCTGACTTGATGACTTCTTTGGCGTAATTTTCTGCATCATCACCAGACTTGCCTAAAAGCTCAGCGGCCCACAGCCCAACAAATTTGTTACGCTTTGCCATCACTTTAAACTGCATCTCTACATCATTTGCATACTTTGATTCAAACGCTTTTTTTCTGTCATTAAAGGAGTTCATTTTAGCCTCTTGGTTATTGCTTTTTTAGTGAGATATGCGGAATTGCTTTGGTTTCAATAGCATTTTCAGTTTATTTTAAACTTATCTTTAGCGGCTATAAACCAAACCTCTTGGCTTAAGACTCTCATGTGCTAATGATGAGTACTTCTAAGTTAAGTCTCAAAGTTTACTTGGTGTCTGATTTTAGTTGCTTCAAATGTTTTGCGCACTATGAAATGGATTTGATTGCTAGGTTTCTTTCAAAAGTTAGGTGATGTTAAAAAATAATACATTATATTTTTGAGAATAATATCAATAAAACGTAAATATCATAGGCTTGATTTGATTAGCACAACACCAAGTAATAGCACGCCAATTAGTAATATTTTACTTAAAGTAATTTTCTCTTCTAGAAATACGATTGCTAGTAATACAGCAAAAAATACAGAAGTTTCTCGAAGAGTATATACGATTGATATTGGTGCATGCAGGCACGCCCATAAAACAATTGCGTATGCGCTAAATCCTAATGAACCACCAACCCAAAAAGTCTTTTGACTTTGCTGACGAATACCCAAAAAAGTTTCCTTGTTAAAAAGAAACAAAAACAAGCATAGCAATGCTGCACTTAAAATATCGACTGCGCTGGTATACCCAATGGCATTTTGAGCAACCCTCACTCCATAACCATCAACCACAGAGTATGATGCGATGAAGCATCCTGTCCATGCAGCGTAATAAAACCCTTTGAGATTAGCCCGAGACCTAAAACCAATTTGTATACCATACAAAATAAGTGCTACGGAGACACATAATATTCCTGAAATTTCATATTTCGATAGGTACTCACCTAGAAACATTGTACCCACCAGAACAAGGATCAGTGGAGACAGTCCTCGTGCAATAGGGTAAACTTGCGACAATTCGGCATGTCTATAGGCGTTCAGAAGAAAAAACATATAACAAACATGTAAGAAAGCACTCGCTAAAATATAAACTAAACTGTCTGAGTTTGGGAAGCCAAACGAGATTAATCCCAGAACACCGAATGGCACATGACCAAGCGCAATTGCGCTCATACTAAACAATTTATCGTTTGAATTTCTGAGTATTATATTCCAACAGGCGTGCAAAAATGCAGCAAACAACACAGATAGAATAACGATAGTCTGGATGAAGACAACTCCTGTTCAGATGTACTATTGGGAGTAATTATGGTGCCCCCACACGGACTCGAACCGCGGACCTACTGATTACAAATCAGTTGCTCTACCAGCTGAGCTATAGGGGCACACGAGCGTCATTAAATAAACACTGAGACCTTGGCAAGTTTAAAAATAAATTTCTTGTCTATTATGTATTAGTCCAGCTTATTCGCTTTTGCCAAAAGCACGACCGCACACAAACCCACCAAAGAAATATAAATTGCAGCAGGCGCTGCATTTACTAGATCTTCAAGACTGGCTTGTTCGTGTACGCGAGTGGATAAAGTATCAAAATTAAATGGCCTTAACAATAAAGTTGCCGGTAATTCCTTAACACAGTCGACGAACACAAGAAGCATCGCGGAACCAAGAGAACCTTTAATTATTGGCAAATGAATTCTATTCAAAATTGACGTTCTACTTGAGCCCAAAGACCGCGCAGCATGCTCCAAATTTGGAGAAATTCGTCCAAGGGCTGCCTCTGTTGCCCCCTGACCAATAGCAAAAAATCTTACAATGTATGCTAGAATAATCGCAAAAGAAGTACCAGTAAAAATCAATCCTATATCGATTTGGGTTAGATAATAAATCACGTCAGCCACACCATTGTCCAAGGCGGCAAGCGGAATTAGTATACCGACACCTAAGACCGCTCCAGGCACTGCATATCCAATTGTGGTTATTGGCATTATGATTTTTGGTGACCTACCTTTAATCGATTTCATTCCAAATACCATAAAGATGCTCAGCAATACCGTAAAAGCGGCTGCAATTGTTCCAGTAAAAACAGTATTCCATGTGGCATCTATTAGTGCTCTGTCCAAAAACAATTTAGGATTACTCATAGAATGTTCTGCCAATACTATTAGCGGCAACGCAAATCCCAATAAAAATGGCACAAAACAACAAGAAAACGCCAAAAGGTTTGAAAAACCCTTCAATTTAATTTTCGTCACTTTATTGTGTTTCGATGACATATTGAAAAATTGCATTTTCCGCCGGGATAGTTTTTCAAGACTAACAAGTAAAATTACCATTGCTAGTACCACACAGGCTAGTTGTGCAGCACCACCCACATTACTTGATTGCAGCCAGACACTAAATATACCAGTGGTAAGTGTCTGAACTGCAAAGTAATCTACCGTTCCGAAGTCATTTACAGTCTCCATCATAACGATCGCTACCCCGGCTGCTATGGCGGGCCGAGCAAGCGGAAAATTTATTTTAAATAGGCGCTTGTATGAACTGGCCCCTAACGAACGGGCAACTTCTTCCACGCTGGAAGCTTGATCTCGAAATGCAACCCTCGTTAATAAATAAACGTATGGATAAAGAGCTAAACTCAAAACAAAAACTGCAGCTCCAAAAGATCTAATCTCTGGAAACCAATAATCTTGTGAACTCGACCATCCAAAGACATCTCTTAAAGTTGACTGAACTGGGCCTGCATACTCCAACAAGTCGACCAGAGCATAGGCACCAACATATCCAGGTATAGCCAATGGCATTAACAAGGCCCATTGCAACCAACGGGATCCAGTAAAACTGTAACGAACCACAAACCAGGCAGTCAAAGTCCCTACTATACCAGCAAGAATTCCTACGGATATCATCAACAGAACGGTAGTGAAAATATAACGAGGAAGAGTAGTTGAAATTAAGTGTGGCCAAATATTATCTACAGGGAAAAGTGCCAAAAAAATTACGGATAACACTGGCAGTAATATGAATGCAGATATAATTATTGCGGTTATTGACCACCCGAAATTAGCCTGAATAGGTGGTCTGTATTGACCAGAAAAAGATGAATTTAAATCAGCCAAATTTTATTATCCAAATTATTAATCACATTTTAACAACTCTTAATGGAGATCTAGTTTTAACCATAAGAGAATGTAAACCTTAATTGTAACATTTCTTGAGACACTTATTAGAAATGATAGTAAATCTTGATCTATTATCTAGAGCGGTCTCACTAACTACATGCCTAATGCTGACCTATACATACTTAAAATTGCTTCTTCCTCAGCTAAATCCTGCAAATCTCTTTTTCTAAGAACGACAAGTTTTCGCATAATTTTGGTGTCATAGCCTCGACTTTTAGCTTCAGCCATAACCTCTTTTTGTTGAGCAGCAATATTTCGCTTTTCAATTTCTAAATTTTCAAACCTTTCAACAAATTGGCGAAGCTCATCAGCTGCAACCCGATAACTGCCACCACTATTGTCTTCCATTATGACTTCCTTTTTTTTTTGTATGGCTTACTCTCTAGTTGTAAATATCACAAGGTTTCGAATATCCTTATTAAAAACTTTTATGTTAATAATTGGCGGAAAAAATGGTCATACTTATCTGGGGCGGCGCAGCAGTATCAATCGGGGGACTTATTGGGTTGTTGTACAGCATGTTTAAAGTCGCCTCTGCAAAAAAAAATACCACATCCGACGAGGATCTTCGTATATCAATTCAGGCAGCAATGCCGCTCAACTTAGCATCGCTGTTTTTGTCTGTCTTAGGCCTAATGTCAGTAACAATTGGCGTTTTAATGTCGCCATAGAAAGAAATTGATTCATATTCAAAATTTGATACATGTTAATTAAAGCTTAGAGAGGAAGTAATGGGACCTGATATCACAGCATTTTTTGATGACGCTACAAATACAATTTCCTATATAGTCCGAGACCCTAATGGCTCTTCGTGTGCTATAATTGATAGTGTGTTAGATTTCGACTTTGCATCAGGTCGTACGGATACTCGGTCAGCTGATAAGCTGGTAAATTTTGTTAGGGATAATAATCTTGATGTACAATGGCTTTTAGAAAGCCATGTTCACGCCGATCATCTTTCAGCTGCACCATACATCCAGATGAAAGTTGGTGGGAAAATAGGCATCGGATCTCGTATTACAGATGTTCAAGAAACCTTTGGCAAAATATTCAATGAGGGTACGGAATTTCAACGGGATGGCAGTCAATTTGATGAGTTATTTGTGGAGGGAGATACTTTTCATATCGGACAACTTCGAGGAGATGTTTTACATACGCCCGGCCATACTCCTGCATGCATGACCTATGTAATCGAGGATGCCGCCTTCGTTGGAGACACTCTATTCATGCCTGACTTTGGAACGGCGAGGTGTGATTTTCCAGGAGGATCATCAGAAAAACTTTTCTCCTCAATTCAAAAAATACTAGCTCTTCCTGATGCTACTCGCATATTCGTTGGGCATGACTACAAAGCGCCTGGTCGAGAAAATTATGCCTGGGAAACAACTGTTGGTGAACAAAAAAATAAGAATATTCATATAAAAGTAGGTAAATCAATAGATGAGTTTGTTAAATTACGAGATGAACGTGATGCAACTCTTTCAATGCCAAAGCTTATCGTACCGTCACTTCAGGTTAATATGAGAGCTGGAAATATGCCGAAGCCTGACGAGCAAGGTGATGTTTTTATCAAGGTGCCAATTAATAAAATGTGAGAAAAACAAAACGCAATTGAATGAACTTCTTAAGTTTTAAGTTTCTAATAAAAACGGTATCTTTTTAGAAAATAGTAAGAATAAAACATTCTTCGCTGAAAACTGGTTCACTTTGAACAAATAGGGATAGCAGTAGTCCAATGAACATCATCTGTATTGATAAGAACTATCATGTTTCACCGCAAATAGAGCCGCTTCAAATATCTGATATTGCTGACCAAGGCTTTGTTAAAGTAATTTGTAATAGACCCGATTTTGAGGTGCCTCCCTCGCTCAGTAGTTTAGTGATGGCAGACCTTGTTTCAGAGGCAGGGATAGAATTCCATATATTGGAGCTTACACATGCGACTATGACCCCTAAAAATATTTTAAAACAGAGGAAAATATTCATGGATGCAAGTGGACCAGTGCTAGCCTATTGTGCATCGGGCACAAGGTGCAGCGTCATCTGGGCTTTAGGGGAAGCAATGACCGGAAATAACATAAATTACATCCTAGGAAAAACGTCAGCCGCTGGATACAACCTAAACGGCCTAGAGTCGACACTGCGTCAATTTTCTAAGCATAAAGGCTAATAAGACTAAATTTTAATCAAAAAATATATCTTGGAAACACTAAATTTGAAGTTTCGTATGTTTCGATAGTTAACGTAACGGAAGTAGTTTATTTTTTTGTTGAATTGAAGAAAAAAAAACTTATTTCAATTTTTGCACCGGGTGGTGCTGTCGCGCGTGTTGGAGGACCGCGTTACTTATCATTATATGGAGGATTATATGTCCAAGATTAAACTTACGCGCCGCGGCGTGATAAAAACAGGTGCAGTTGCTGGAGCCAGTCTAGCTGTACCCACTTTGCTAAGTGCAGGAAGCCATTCGGGTTTCGCAAATGCACCAACTGGATCAACGTAACATTAGGTTTCAACGTACCGCAGTCAGGCCCGTATGCTGATGAAGGTGCGGACGAACTGCGCGCCTACAAATTGGCAGTTGAGCACTTAAATGGCGAGGGCGACGGCGGAATGCTTCAGACATTCAGCTCGAAAGCTCTAGACGGAACTGGTATACTAGGCAAGAAGGTTGAGTACGTAACTGGCGATACGCAAACAAAACCAGATGCAGCTCGCGCCTCTGCACGATCAATGATCGAGAAAGACGGGGCAATAATGGTTACGGGCGGATCATCATCTGGCGTTGCTGTTGCTGTGCAAGCCCTGTGTCAAGAAGCGGGCATTATTTTCATGGCTGGTTTGACACATTCGAACGATACTACCGGGAAAGACAAGAAAGCTAACGGTTTTCGGCACTTCTTCAATTCATATATGACAGGTGCGGCCCTTGCACCAGTTTTGGCAGACCGATATGGCTCTGACAGGAAAGCTTATCATCTTACTGCTGACTATAACTGGGGTTATACAACCGAAGAAGCTGTTAGGAACTCTACAGAAGCCTTGGGCTGGGAAACAGTAGCAGCAGTGAAAACGCCATTGTCACAAACAGACTTTTCGTCCTACGTAGCTCCTGTTTTGAACTCGGGAGCAGACGTTCTGGTTCTCAATCACTACGGCGGTAACATGGTTAATTCCCTTACATCTGCTGTTGAGTTTGGACTTAGAGCTGCGCAAGCAAATGGTAAAAATTTCGAAATTGTTGTTCCTTTATATTCTCGTCTTATGGCTAAGGGTGCAGGTAAAAATGTTGCTGGGATTTTTGGTACAACCGGATGGCATTGGTCTTTGGAGAATACAGCCGGTTCACGTTACGCGGGCACAAATGCTTTTGTAAAATCATTTGGGGAAAAGTATGGCTTTCCTCCATCACAGGCGGCGCACACATGCTATTGTCAAACCTTGCTCTATGCAGATGCAGTTCAACGTGGGGGTTCTTTTAACCCTTGTTCGGTTATAGAAGCTCTTGAAGGTTTTGAATTCGACGGTATGGGCAATGGCCCAACTCTTTACCGCGCCGAAGACCATCAGTGTATCAAAGACGTTCTAGTCGTGCGTGGGAAAGAAAACCCTGCAAACGATTTCGATCTGCTTGAACTCGTAGATGTCACACCTGCAGAAGCGGTTACTTTTGATCCGGCAATCTTTGGCGGTGAATTGGGTTCGTGTAATCCAGGTGCATAATTAATAGAAAAGCCTCCAAATTCTTGGGGGCTTTTTTAATCTTTTAAAATACAGCATTTTCAAATAACAAATAAACGATTTTTGCGTCGTTCTTGGGGGGATGTATGGACCAAATTATTCTTCAGGTATTAAACGGTTTAGACAAAGGCAGTGCTTATGCTTTAATAGCACTTGGCCTAACTCTAATTTTTGGAACACTCGGAGTGGTAAATTTTGCACATGGCGCTCTTTTCATGCTTGGAGCATTTTGTGCGATTACATTTAGCAGGATACTCTCTTTATCTCACGTTGTGATAGACGAAACCCAAAAAGATTTCCTTGGAAATCCATTAAAAGTTGATGTCCCGCATATATATGACTGGTTCGGAGAGAGCGCAGGGCAGGCAATCATAAACTGGTCTGTGCCTTTAGCTATTCTTTTTGCAATACCAGTAATGATTATAATCGGAGTGATTATGGAAAGAGGTCTAATTAAACATTTCTATAAAAGACCTCATGCCGACCAAATTTTAGTAACTTTCGGACTAGCGATAGTACTTCAAGAAATTGTTAAATATTATTTTGGTGCCAATCAAATTCCAAACCCAGCACCCGAAGCATTCATCGGATCTTTTGATTTTGGAGCAGCGATAGGTTTGAAAGCTGGTACGATTATTTACCCATACTGGAGAATAGTATACTTCTGTTTTGCTATGCTGTTAATAGGGTCAGTATTTGCATTTTTACAATTTACAACATTTGGCATGGTTGTAAGAGCTGGTATGGCAGACCGCGAAACGGTTGAACTTCTTGGTATAAATATAGATAAAAGATTCACTATAATGTTTGGGGTTGCGGCAGCCGTTGCTGGGCTAGCAGGTGTTATGTATACTCCTATCAACCCTCCTAACTATCACATGGGTATGGATTTTTTAGTAATTTCATTTGTAGTTGTTGTTGTCGGTGGTATGGGTTCATTACCAGGTGCAGTAGCCGCTGGTCTGTTACTTGGAATTCTGGAAAGCTTTGCTTCTATGCGACAAGTCATCGAAGCTCTGCCTGGTATCAATCAGGTTGTGATTTACCTAGCCGCAATTGTTATCCTTTTAACGAGACCCCGAGGTCTGATGGGTCGCAAAGGGGTCATGGAGGACTAATTATGTTAGGATTGAATAGAAAAGACGCCAGTTTACTAATAATTGTGGCAATCCTTGTAGCCTTAGCACCAGTATTGTTAAATCCGTTCCCAGAACAGTCAGGGTTAGCCCAGTTTAACGCTGGCTATCCTGATTTGATGCAACGCTTCGTGATCTTTGGTATATTCGCAATTGGCTTTAACATTTTGTTCGGATTAACCGGGTATCTGTCTTTTGGCCATGCGGCTTTTCTTGGAGCGGGATCGTATGCTGGTGTTTGGATGCTTAAGTTACTTACAATTAATGTCATTCCAGCAATAATAATATCAACGGCTGTTGCCGGGATATTCGCATTAATAATAGGGTTTATATCGCTCCGACGCTCTGGAATATATTTTTCAATTTTGACCCTCGCTTTTGCCCAGATGTCATTTGCTCTCGCAGCCTCAGTCTTAACACCTATAACTGGTGGAGAAACAGGATTACAGACAGCATTAGATGATCCGAGGATTTTGGACGGTGCAAATGCTACGGGAAACATCCCTGCTCCGTCTATTTTTGGACTACAAATGGGTGATAGTATACAACTAAGCTTAGGAGGGTGGCTTTGGACATTTAATGTGGGGTATTATCTTGCCGCTCTTGTTATGCTTTCTGCTTTTTACCTTGCAATTAGGATTTTTAGATCACCGTTTGGGATAATGCTTCGAGCAATCAAGTCTAATCAGCAAAGGCTGAATTACACAGGCTTAAATACAAAACCCTATATGCTTGCCTGCTTTGTAATATCTGGAATGTACGCGGGTTTGGCTGGTGGGTTAATGGTTTCTATGGACCCTCTTGCAGGGGCGGAGAGAATGCAGTGGACCGCTTCCGGAGAGGTTGTGCTTATGACTATACTTGGAGGCGTTGGAACTTTAATTGGTCCAGTCCTTGGCGCTGGTTTAATCAAATATTTTGAAAACATCTTTTCAAAAATTAATGATAACCTCCTGCACAAATGGTTTGCATTTATGCCAGACGGGGCAGAAGATTTTATTGTTTCGATAATATACCCATTCGTCGGCAAAGGTTGGCATCTGACTTTGGGATTAATATTTATGGCTGTCATTATCTTTTTACCTGGTGGATTGGTTGAGCTAGGGCAAAAAGTAGCTTATATTTTTAAGAAGAAAAACCCAACGCCAACTAGCACTCCAAATACAAAACCTGCGGAGTAGAGGTAAATAGATGGGAATTCTAGAGGTACAAAATGTAGGTAAGCGCTTCGGTGGGTTGCAGGCACTGCAAGACGTAAACTTAAGCGTTAAAGAAAATACAATCCACGCGATTATAGGTCCCAATGGTGCAGGTAAATCGACTTTGCTAAATTGCCTAGTAGGTAAACTTTTTCCAGATTCTGGTACCGTACAATTTGATGGAAATTCGGTTTTAGGTAGATCTCCATACGAGATAAACCAAATGGGGATATCTCGTGTTTTCCAAACACCTGAAATATTTGGTGATTTAAGTGTAATGGAAAATATGATGATCCCAATATTTGCTAAGAGAGACGGATCTTTTAGTTTGGATGCACTATCAGATTTTATGAAGCACAAGGATATAGTAGAGGGTGCTGAAAAAATATTAGAAGAAATGAATATGTCAAACAAACAGGGTATGCAGGCGTCTTCGATGTCCAGAGGAGATAAACGACGATTAGAAATTGGAATGTGTCTTAGCCAGGAGCCCCGACTACTTTTATTGGACGAGCCTACCGCCGGTATGGCGCGCGCAGATACAAACAATACGATAGACCTATTAAAGCAAATTGGAAACGAAAGAGATATAACTATAGCAATCATTGAACATGATATGCATGTTGTTTTCTCTTTAGCTGATAGAATCACAGTTTTGGCTCAGGGAACACCATTGGTAGAAGATGTGCCAGATAAAATTAAAGGGCATCCAAAGGTAAAAGAAGCCTATCTTGGTGAGACGGCACATTAAGGAGATACTTTATGAGTGGAAATTTAGCTTTGGAAACCCATGCACCAGCATACTTATCTGTTCACGATATACATGCCTACTATGGCGAAAGCTATATTGTTCAAGGAGTAAGCTTCAATGTACATGAAGGAGAAATACTTGCACTACTTGGACGAAATGGTGCAGGAAAAACGTCAACATTGAGAACAATAGCAAGACTTGATAATCCAGAGCTTTTGAAAGGCGAAATATGGCTTGACCATAAAAATCTGCACTCAATGAAAAGCTATGAGGCAGCAACCAATGGCATTGCATTGGTACCTGAAGACAGGCGGATTATTTCAGGGCTTTCAGTGGAAGAGAATATTCAGCTCGCTCAAATAGCTGAACCGGTAGGATGGGGGTTGGATAGAATTTATAGCTTGTTTCCTCGTTTAGGAGAACGCAGAAAGCAAGAGGGGACAACTTTATCGGGTGGGGAACAGCAGATGCTCTCAATAGGGCGTGCTCTTGCACGAGACATAAAGGTTTTACTTCTGGATGAGCCATACGAAGGCCTTGCTCCTGTAATTGTTGATGAAATTGAGAAAACTTTAAATGTGATAAAGGAACAAGGCATAACAACGGTAATAGTGGAACAGAATGCCGTAAGAGCCTTGGAATTAGCTGACCGATCAGTGATCTTGGACACCGGTGGTGTAGTGTTTGATGGAACAGCCAAAGAAGTCTTAGATAATTCGGAGTTGAGAGCGGAATATTTGGCCATTTAAGAAATTTTTTCTGGAAAGAGAGTTCTACAACTGTTTAGAATAGACAAAAATTAACTAGGAATTAACATGTCCGATCAAATTTACCCGCCGAGTGCCAGCTTCGTTGCAAATGCAAAAATCAATAAGTCAGACTATGACATTATGTACGCCAAATCAGTCAACAATCCAGAAGATTTCTGGAGCGAACATGGAACGCGTATTGATTGGATTAAACCATTCTCTAAGATAAAAAATGTAGATTTTTCTTACCCTAATGTTTCAATAAAGTGGTTTGAGGATGGCCAACTTAATGTGTCAGCAAACTGCATTGATAGGCATCTAGATAAACGTTCGGAACAGACAGCGATTATTTGGGAAGGCGACAACCCAGATGAAAGTAAGCACATAAGTTACGCTGAACTCCACCGCCAGGTTTGTAAATTATCCAATGTCTACAAAAAGCTTGGTGTTAAAAAAGGCGACAGAGTTGTCCTTTATTTACCCATGGTACCAGAGGCAGCTTATGCAATGCTGGCATGTGCAAGAATTGGAGCGGTTCACTCCATTGTATTTGCAGGATTCTCTCCCGAAGCTTTAGCATCACGGATTGAGGATTGCGGAGCATCTCTGCTCGTTACAGCTGATGAAGCTCCTCGCGGTGGCAAGATAACACCCCTAAAAACAAATGTGGACAAAGCTTTAAACATTTGTGGCGACATAAGCACGCTGGTCGTTGAAAGGACACATGGCGATGTCCCAATGAAAGACAATCGAGATTATAGCTATACAGCCCTTATGTCAGATTCGTCAGAGGAATGTCCCCCAGAACCTATTAACGCCGAAGATCCACTATTCATTCTCTATACGTCCGGCTCAACTGGAAAACCAAAAGGTGTGTTGCACACGACAGGTGGTTACATTGTTTGGGCTTCGATAACACACGAGTATGTTTTTGACTATCATGACGGTGATATTTACTGGTGTACAGCAGATGTAGGGTGGGTAACTGGACATAGCTACATCGTATATGGACCTCTCGCGAACGGTGCTACAACAGTCATGTTTGAGGGCGTACCCACGTACCCTGACGCATCTCGTTTTTGGCAAGTTTGTGACAAACACAAAATTAATCAATTTTATACAGCACCGACAGCTATAAGAGCATTAATGGGGCAAGGTTCTAAATTTGTGGAAAAATGTGACTTATCTTCATTAAAGGTACTTGGAACGGTGGGAGAGCCTATTAATCCAGAGGCCTGGAACTGGTATAACGAAGTAGTGGGTCAGTGCAGGTGTCCAATTGTTGATACATGGTGGCAGACCGAAACAGGTGGCCATTTGCTTACTCCAATACCTGGGGCAATTGCTACAAAACCAGGATCCGCCACGTTTCCATTCTTTTCAATAGAACCAGTAATTTTAGACCCCCAAACTGGTCAGGAACTAACTGATGTAGAATGTGAGGGAGTATTATGTATTAAGGATAGTTGGCCTGGCCAAATGAGAACCGTTTACGGTGATCACGAAAGGTTTATCAAAACGTATTTTTCAGATTTTAAAGGTTATTATTTTACGGGAGATGGTTGCCGGAGGGACGCAGATGGATACTATTGGATAACAGGGCGCGTAGACGACGTCATTAACGTCTCAGGGCACCGTATGGGGACTGCTGAGGTGGAGAGTGCATTAGTAGCACACGAAAAAGTGTCAGAGGCAGCAGTGGTCGGATACCCTCACGATATAAAGGGACAAGGTATATACTGTTATGTCACTCTTATGTCGGGAGAAGAGCCTACAGAAGATTTACGAAAAGAACTTCGTGACTGGGTACGCAAAGAAATTGGTCCGATAGCCTCACCTGACCTAGTGCAGTGGGCACCCGGCTTACCCAAAACACGCTCTGGCAAAATAATGCGTCGCATTCTAAGAAAAATTGCTGAAGATGATTTTAACAGCTTAGGAGATACTTCCACTTTGGCTGAGCCAGCAGTGGTCGAAGACTTGATAGAGAACCGAATGAACCGAGAATAGAGTAATTAGATTATATCATTTCGCCGTTTAAGAGAGGTAAGCTTAAAAAATCCTTTTCTTTTTTGAATAAACTGGCACATGCTGCGCTTTGTTTGCCCCTTTTCTTTGATCATTGTTTTTTTTCAGTATAGTATCAAATAATAAGGCAAAATGACGTCGTATAGGAATACCATGACTAAGAAAAATCGAGATCAAGACGTAGAATTCGTTCAATCGCTAGCTAAACTCCTAAATCAAAATGAACTCACGGAATTGGAAGTAAGTCGTGAATATGGCGAAACGGATAAAATAAACGTTCGTGTAAGCAAATCTGGGTCAGTTCAAATCCCTTATGTTTCGACACCTCAAACAAGTATAGCTCACCCACCTTCTGCAGGCATAGTGCAACAGGAACGAACACCAGTCCAAAATAATAATGACCCAGTTTCACATCCAGGCGCAGTTACTTCACCAATGGTGGGTACGATCTATATGCAAGCGGAACCTGGTGCTGAACCATTTATTAGCGTTGGTAGCACTGTTTCTGAGGGCGATACGTTGCTTATTGTCGAAGCGATGAAGACAATGAACCAAATTCCATCGCCAAAATCAGGAACAGTTAAGCGCATTTTTGTTGAAGACGGTGCTGCAGTTGAATTTGGATCGCCCTTAGTCGTTGTTGAATAAGAGCATCGAATGTTTAATAAAATTCTTATTGCAAACCGCGGCGAGATAGCACTCAGGGTAATTCGTGCTTGTCAGGAAATGGGCATCCAAACGGTTGCGGTACATTCCACGGCCGACAGTGATGCGATGCACGTTCGCATGGCTAATGAGAGTGTTTGCATTGGTCCGCCCTCAAGCCTTGGGTCGTATCTATCGATGCCAGCTATACTTGCAGCTTGCGAAATTTCGGGAGCACAAGCAATACATCCAGGCTATGGGTTTCTTTCAGAAAATTCTAATTTTGTACAAGCCGTGGAAGATCATGGGCTAAGATTCATTGGACCAACGGCTGAACATATTCGCGTTATGGGTGATAAAATTACGGCTAAAGATACTATGGGGGCCCTTGGAGTCCCATGCGTCCCTGGTTCCATAGGCGGCGTGGATAGCTTAAGTGAAGCACATAAAATAGCATCCAAAATTGGATATCCTGTAATTATTAAAGCAACTGCAGGCGGTGGTGGTCGAGGAATGAAGGTTGCTAAGTCTGCTTACGAACTAGAAAATGCTTTTTCAACTGCTCGGGCGGAAGGAAAGGCAGCATTTGGCAATGAAGAAGTTTATATTGAAAAATACCTAACCACTCCAAGACATATAGAAATACAAGTATTTGGCGATGGCAATGGAGGTGCCGTACATTTGGGCGAGCGAGATTGCTCGCTTCAGAGGCGCCATCAAAAAATTCTAGAAGAAGCACCAGGGCCTTGTATTTCAAAAAAAGAGCGAGAAATTATTGGAAAGATATGTGCAGACGCTATTGCGAAAATTGATTATATTGGTGCCGGAACCATAGAATTTCTTTATGAAAATGGAGAGTTTTACTTCATTGAGATGAATACAAGATTGCAAGTAGAGCATCCTGTCACAGAAGCTATATTCGGTGTAGACTTGGTGCGAGAGCAAATTCGTGTCGCAGCAGGCCAGCCCCTATCTTTTGAGCAAGACAAATTGAAAATAAACGGACATTCTATAGAAGTTCGCATTAATGCCGAAAAACTACCTAATTTTTCTCCAAGTCCGGGCAAAGTTACTGCGTATCACGCTCCGGGAGGACTTGGAGTGAGAATGGACAGCGCGCTTTATAATGGTTACTCTATACCACCATACTACGACAGTCTTATTGGGAAGTTAATCGTACATGGTGAAAATAGAAACGAAGCCATGGCACGATTAAGAAGGTCTTTAAGTGAATTAATCATTGATGGTGTAGACACTACTATTCCACTATTTGACGAACTGTTAAATGAAGACGATATTATAAATGGTGACTATAATATTCATTGGTTAGAAAAGTGGTTAGAGCAGAGGGTCCAGTAGCCAATCTACCCATTCCAGTATTGTATTATCCGTTTGCGTTGTGACGGTTTGTTTGTCAATTTGAAGATACGTAACAATACTAAAGTAATTATCTTATGACTGGACAGCTAACACCAAATATCCTGTTATCTGCGTACCGTGCGGGCATTTTCCCCATGGCTGAGAGCGCAACCAACGAAAATATCTTCTGGGTTGACCCAAAATATAGAGGTATTATGCCACTAAATAAGTTTCATGTTTCCAAGTCTTTAAGCCGAGCAATAATGAAATTGGATTATCAAATTTCGATTAATACAAGTTTTGAAATGGTTATAAAAATGTGTGCTGAAAGACCTGAAACATGGATAAATCATGAAATAATTACAAATTATTGCCTATTATACCAAAGAGGTCATGCACATTGTTTAGAAGTCTGGAATAACGAAAAACTAATTGGAGGAATATACGGTGTTTCGATTGGAGCAGTATTCTTTGGCGAGAGTATGTTTTCAAAAAAAAGTAATGCCTCTAAAATAGCACTTGCTTATTTAGTAAATAGGCTAAAAGAAACGGGCTTTAAACTTTTTGATACCCAATTTTTAACGCCACATTTAGCCAGCCTTGGCGCTATTGAGATCCCAAAAACAAAGTATAAAATTTTGCTATTTAAGGCCGTTGAGGAAGTCGCAAATTTTTGCGCATCAAGCTATTCGCCCGATGTATCAGCCATTGCGCAGCGAAGAGCCCAAACATCATAACGTGAATGGTCTAAAGGATTCAATGCGGGTGAAGAAGCTATCATCCAACCATCAAATATATTTTTTGCCTCTGGTTGCTCATTTATTACCAAACGCACAAATGCATCTCCTGCTGGGTTATTTAGAGGAAACCGACAATCCTTTAATAGTACTGATAGGCTGCCAAAAACTGCAGTTTCTCCGGAATAAAGTGGAATATCTTTTACCTTTCCACTAACTTTATCCAAGCCTCTTAAGATCGCACCATCAGCAACTTCTGTTCTTATTTCTTGACCCACCAAAACATTTGAAAAGAAAAAATTACAAATAAAAAACCAAAAAACTGGTTTGTACATTACTCATCCTTGCCAGTCACAAACTTCATAAGTAACGAGATGAAGCTTACTGCACCCTGAGTTTCACTAAACTCTGAACCGTCCTCCATAAGTTCATAGGATCCACCAGGTAATATCTCCACAAAACTTCCCCCTAAGAGTCCTTCAGAAGATATAATTGCAGCACTATCACCCGGCATCTGGTATTCAGGTTTTATTGATAATCGAGCTATGGCTTGAAAAGTTTGTGGATCTAAACTCAAATTAGAAACACTTCCAATTTTAACTCCTGCCAACCGGACATCCGTTCCAACCGTAATACCTTCTGCTGATCTAAACTTAGCATCAACCGTATATTGCCCCGTGCCGAAACCAACGTCCGAGAACCTCCAAAGGAAGACCGCAAAGATAATTGCAATACCTAAAACTATTGCTCCAACAACTGTCTCCGCCATATTTTTGGATATCATTTTAGTCTCTTACTTTAATTAGGGGTCCACGGTTCATAATCGCTAGTTTCTTTAGCTTTCGCATTCCGCATTGAGCCAGAAGGCACATAAGCTAAGGCAGATCCTGTCAAATTTTCCTGATGCGGTCTTTCCCACTTCTTCCTCATAATTTCTTCTTCGGAAGGTGGATTTTTCCAAGTTTTGTGAAGCCATCCGTGCCATTCCGGACTAACTCTACTGGCTTCAACTTCCCCGTTATATAGCACCCATCTACGCTTATCATTGCGGTCACGAAAATATAAATTGCCCTGGTCATCTTCACCTACTTTTATACCTTTTCTCCAGGTAAAAATTTGTGTTCCGATAGTTTCACCTTTCCACCAAGTGAATATTCGTGAAAAGAAATTTCCTAGCCCCATAAGACTCTCCAGCAAATTGTACTGATTATAAACTAATTCAAAGAAACGCTCTATTTTAAATGATTTCTTTACTTAACTTGCACTTGCAGGCTCTTTCTGTTTATCAGCGTAAATCATAAGAGGCTTGGCTTCAACTGAAGTTATTACTTCATCGTTTATTACTACCTCACTGACCTCTTCCATACCAGGCAACTCAAACATCGTATCCAAAAGAGTATTCTCTAATATAGAACGCAACCCACGGGCGCCCGTCTTTCGTTCTATTGCTTTCTCTGCTACTGCCTGTAATGCATCATCGGTAAAAGTCAGTTTTGTATCTTCAATCTCAAACAGTCGTTGATATTGCTTTATCAAAGCATTCTTAGGCTGCGTTAAGATTGTAACAAGAGCATCTTTATCCAAATCCTCCAGCGTCGCAAGGACAGGCAAACGTCCCACAAATTCTGGTATTAGCCCAAATTTTAATAAATCTTCAGGCTCTAACTGCTTGAAAATTTCACCAATGCCACGATCATCAAGATTACGTACATCAGCCCCAAATCCCATAGCGCTTCCCTTACCTCTTTGAGATATAACTCTATCCAAGCCGGCAAACGCTCCACCACAAATAAATAGTATATTGGTAGTATCTACTTGAAGAAATTCCTGCTGCGGATGTTTTCTACCACCCTGAGGCGGTACACTTGCTACTGTCCCTTCCATCAATTTCAATAAAGCTTGCTGAACACCCTCACCCGAAACATCTCTTGTTATCGATGGATTTTCTGATTTTCTAGTGATTTTATCAACTTCGTCAATGTAAACGATACCTCTCTGGGCGCGTTCGACATTATATTCCGCAGCCTGAAGAAGCTTTAAAATTATATTCTCGACATCTTCTCCTACGTATCCAGCTTCAGTCAATGTAGTTGCGTCAGCCATTGTAAATGGAACATCTAATATTCGGGCTAAAGTTTGAGCTAACAAGGTTTTACCACAGCCCGTTGGACCAATGAGAAGAATATTAGACTTTGAAAGCTCTATATCACTTGACTTGGAGGAATGGTTCAATCTTTTGTAATGGTTATGTACAGCTACAGATAACACCCGTTTGGCCATCTCCTGCCCGATAACATAATCGTCCAAAACATCACATATTTCTCTTGGTGTCGGGACTCCATCTGTAGACTTCAAACCAGTGGCTTTAGTTTCCTCACGAATAATATCCATGCACAATTCGACACATTCGTCACATATGAAAACTGTCGGGCCTGCAATAAGTTTTCTCACCTCATGCTGGCTTTTCCCGCAAAAGCTGCAGTAAAGGGTATTTTTGCTATCGGAACCTGACCGAGACGACATATTAATCCTTTCAAAGCCCTAAAATTCTATTCTTTTAGCGTTCTATCAACTATAAGTTTAAGATACTCATTAGCAAGCTACAATTGTATTTTTATAATTTATGACCAACTATTGTATTATTTTTCATCATCAGTTGAGCGCTCTGTCACGATTTCGTCGATCAATCCCCAATCCTTGGCATCCTCTGGCGACATAAAATTATCTCTTTCTAAAGCTGCCTCTACAGTCTCATATTTTTGCCCAGTATGATGAACATAGATTTCGTTCAATCTCTTTTTAAGTTTTAAGGTTTCTTCGGCGTGGATCATAATATCAGTCGCCTGACCTTCATATCCACCAGAAGGTTGGTGGACCATAACTCTGCTGTTTGGTAGCGAAAACCGCATTCCCTTCTCCCCAGCAGTCAGTAAAAGTGATCCCATAGACGCCGCCTGCCCTACAACAAGGGTCGAAACTTTTGGCTTTATGTATTGCATTGTGTCATAAATTGACAAACCAGATGTCACCACTCCCCCCGGGCTGTTTATGTACATACTAATATCTTTAGTTGGATTTTCAGCCTCAAGATGTAAAAGTTGAGCTACTACCAAACTAGACATTCCGTCGTGCACTGGGCCATTTAAAAAGATAATACGCTCTTTGAGTAGTCTTGAGAAAATATCATATGCTCTTTCGCCGCGACTGGTTTGTTCCACAACCATTGGAACCATGGTGTTCATATAAACGTCAATTGGATCTTTCATGGAGCCTCTGCCTCTTATTCTTTTAAAGTTCATTTATTGTTTTAGTATTAGCGAACGGCGGCTGCAATAGGTCAACCCTAAAAGATTTCGTGAAACCTACAGTTTTTCTAAAATTCCTTTACGATAGATTTTCTTGTTAAATTATTGAGCTGATTTTATACTTAATATCTCTTTTGGATTAAATCAGATGGTAAATGAAAAATTTGTTTCTAAAGGTGCAGCAAGTTTTACCCTTAATGATTACAGGGAAAAGCAAGTATTTTATTTTTTATTATTGCCAAAATTGACAATGCTTGCGTTTAGTTCCGCATTAGAACCTCTAAGAATAGTCAATCAGCTTACACAAAAAGAAATCTATAACTGGCATATCTTAACCCCAAATAACCTACCCGTTACCTGTTCAAATGGGGTAGTTATAAGCCCAGACACGAAGTTAGAAAACGTTCAAAAAAATGCGACGATTTTTGTATGCTCTGGTGTCGAGCCAATGTTCACTGCAGACGAGAAAGTCATTAGTTGGATAAGGCGTCAACACCGAATGGGATCAAAATTTGGCGGTATTTGCACGGGCGCTTACGCTCTCGCACAAGCTGGCATAATAGGAGCATCCAAATTTACACTACATTGGGAAAATCAGCCTGGATTTATTGAGACTTTTCATAACCTTTTACCAACGCAAAGTCTTTTTGAAATTGAAAAAAACTTAATTACCTGTGGGGGCGGCAGCGCAGCTACTGATATGATGCTGCATTTAATTGAGGAAAGTCTAGGTAGAGACGTCGCGGTCGTAGTTGCAGACATGTGTATTCACAAAAGAGTTAGTGGGCAAAAGGCTCCACAAAAATCTTCTTTATCTGTAGCGTTAGGATCCCGTAACCTTCATTTAATAACAGCTATTCAAGTAATGACTGAAACCGTAGAGGATCCATTACCATTGATTAAAATGTGCGAAATATTAGAAATTTCTCGCCGCCAACTAGAGCGACTATTTAAAAGATATACTCAGCAATCCCCAATAAAATTTTATTATTCACTTCGGTTAGAAAGAGCGCATGCGCTACTAAATGAAACAAATATGTCAATAACACAGATAGCAACGGCGACAGGCTTCAATAGCGCATCACATCTTTATCGCCAATTTAAAGCGATATATAATATCTCGCCTACTTCCTTACAAAAAGGTTGGCATTTAAACTGAAATTGAAATTTTCATAATTCCTTCTAACTACATAGAACAGGCAAATGATGAGTTTCAATGAGCAACTTCGAATTACTACCGTCCAGGCAAGCCGGGCTTGAACGTTTAAAGGCGTTCTTACCTTCTGCTGGCAAAGATTATACAGCATTAAGAAACTATGATCTTGGGCAAAATAATCATACACACGTGTCTATGCTATCGCCTTACATTCGGCATAGGGCTATAACCGAAATTGAAGTGCTAAAATCTGTACTTTGTTCACATTCAACAAAAAGTGCAGAAAAATTTATCCAAGAAATATTCTGGCGCACCTACTGGAAAGGGTGGTTAGAAATGCGGCCAAGCGTTTGGGCAGATTACCGCTCAAATTTAAATCGGCTCCTAGATCAACTGCAAACACAATCTGGTTTTCGAAAGTCTTGGGAGGATGCGTGTCAAGGAAACACTGGTATAGATTGTTTTGATATCTGGGCAAAAGAGTTGTTCGACACAGGCTATTTGCATAACCATGCCAGAATGTGGTTTGCATCAATCTGGATTCATACATTGGAGCTACCTTGGGAGCTTGGAGCAGATTTTTTTCTGCGTCACTTACTGGACGGAGACCCCGCATCGAATACATTAAGTTGGCGATGGGTTGGCGGAGCTCAAACAGTAGGGAAAACGTATATGGCTTCAGCACAGAATATTAAAAAGTTTACAAAAGACCGTTTCTCGAAAATGAATTTATCATCAACCCCGCAAATAATCCTCGGCAGTAAAAATCCTGAAAGGGTACCTATTTCATTTGATGAAATTCCATACAAGCAAACGAAATATGCAATTTTGCTACATTCTGAGGATATGGATTGGTCAGTTTTAAAAGAGCTACTACCGAATTCAGAAAAAATATTCTGCCTTCAACCCAAAAGCGATCTCACGCCATTTAACCCATCTACTTTACAACATAATTTTAAAACGACATTATTAGAAGACGCTCTGTCTCGTTGGCAAGATAAATTGGGGTCAGTCAGTTTGATAGAAACCCTAGACGAGCTAAAAAATCAGAACTTTGACTTCATTTTTACGAACTATGTCACAGTTGGCCACACACGCGACCTCGTTGAAAGCTTCAACTTGGAAAATACAAAGATAATTAAAATCGCGAACAGATATGACCGTAACGCCTGGCCATATGCAACCCACGGGTTTTTCCGATTTAAGGAACAAATAGGAAATCTATTGACGCGTTTATATTAATACCATTTCATCAATTTATATGATGTAAGTATGATAAATATTTAATTTAACCCCCAAGTTACCTTGGGGGTTAAGTAGATTTAAAAGCTATCAGCCAAACATATCGGCTGTAATGCCGGAGTACCAATCTATGGATTCTTCATAGGTTGCTTTTCGCAGATCCGCTGACTCACCAGTTTTACTTACAAAGCCGTCTATTTTTGCAATTTTCTCGTCAGTAGCTTCGTAGGTAGCACCAACCTTCACGCCATCATTTGAATCAACGAGTGACCAACATGTATTTGAGAATTTGGCAGGAAATACCTTAGAACCTGTTAATGCTCCTCTGACTGCCATAGCAGCCACTTTTGCTTGAGAATTTGCTGAATATCCAGATTTAGGCATGTCACCTTGTGCCGAAGCATCTCCAAGGACATGAATATTTTCATCAACTCGGCTCTGCATCGTATGTCCGGAGACTGGTGCCCAATTGCCTTCTGTTATTCCAGCAATCTCACAAATTCTACCAGCCTTCATAGCAGGTATGACGTTACAGGCATCTACCTTAGTAACTTCACCGTCAATTGTCACAGTCATCGCATCAGGATCAACAGAAACGTTACCTCCACCAAATTCAGAACCAACCCAATCGATCATTCCCGAATAATGGTTGCCCCATCCTTCTTGGAATAAGCCCATCTTCGAAAACTTGGGCTTAGGATCAGCCACTATTATTTTTGCTGTTGGATTGTTAGCATGGTACTTCAGTAAGTGAGCAGTCATTGATACTCTCTCATATGGCCCTGGAGGGCAACGATACGGATTAGGTGGTGCTACCAACGCAAATACGCCACCCTGAGGTATAGCTTCAATCTGCGCTTTTAAAAGTTCAGTTTGAGAACCAGCTTTATAAGCATGTGGCATTTTGTTTTGAGCATTTATGCTCCAACCTTCTACCGATCCATCGATAAAATCGATACCTGGCGATAAGATTAAACGATCATAATTTACGGTTGCTCCACCAGCCAAAGTAACAGTCTTTGACCCTCGGTCAATTCCTACTGCCCAGTCATGAACAACATTTATTCCATACTCAGTCGCTAGGTTGCCATAGCTATGACCAATACTGTCTAAACTTCTAAAGCCACCGATATATAGATTAGAAAAAAAGCAAGTATAATAATTCCTTGTAGGTTCAACCAAGGTCACATCTATGGCGCCTTTACTATCTTTTGCAATATAGCGAGCCGCAGTAGCACCTCCGGCTCCACCACCAACCACTACAACTCTTGGCTTACCACTTGCCATTACTGTCGGAGCAGCCATTGCCGCAGCTATTGCTGCACTGGTTCCTATAAAATTTCGTCTGTCTAATTTCATGTTTTTCCTCCCATTGAAAACAATTAATTGAGTCCTTCAAAATATGCAGCCAAGGCAACAATCTCTTCATTTGTTAGTCTTCCAGCTTGCATCTGCATAACTGGATTTAATTTTATTTTTTCACGATAAGCATATAGTAAAGTGATCAACTGAATTTTCGGCCTACCATGAATATTTGGTATACTGTCACCTCCCCCATCTGACTTATGACAAGTTTTGCAATCGCTTGCTAAGTACTCACCATATTCAGGATCCCCATCTATGTTGAGGATTTCCACTGGCAAGTCAATTTCGTCCGAGTGGACGGAACCTGGATAAAATCCTAGTAGTAGTACCGTCTGAACTGCGAATAAATACTTTAACATTCTTAAAGTGAGTCTCTTGCTACATAGTTAATAAGTCTACTTCAGCAAAAAAGTCTCAATAATTCAATGTTTTTTATAACTTTTGTGCGTTTTAGCAATTAATTCTTAAACCAACCAAACAATACTAATCCATCAGATATATAACTGGTATAAAATCTGAGTCACAAAAATTTCGTACAGTATAAACTAATCTATGTTCCATCGTCTTCAGGTGTGACATCAAGAACTCTCGCTCGCATGGTAACCTCAACGCTCAATTTACAATCTTCCATACATGGATTCGCACTAAAAAACGGGTACTCCGTCGCATCGCGATCATCAATTATAAAACCATTTGCATTAGGCATTTCCACGTCCAAGAAGTTCTCATTTGATAGAACAAATTCTTCATCATCTATTATATCATTGGAATAGAGAATATATGCCAGCATGGCATAAACGTCATCATCACTTAAACTTTGTGCATAACCGTAAGGCATTGAGCGGTGAATATAGTCCCATGCTGTTGAAAGGTAAGGCCAGTAAGACCCCACAGTTTTTAGTGGATCTTCATCTGCAAGTGTACCTTCTCCCCCAGCCAGTTCCGGCCACCGATCTACTCCCTCGGCAAAATCACCATGGCAAGCTCCACACTGTTCAGAAAATATTTCCTCGCCATAGCTTACAGAACCAGATCCAATAGGAAGTCCTGTTCCATCAGGCGCAATATCTAAATCCCAAGCGTTTATTTCTTCCACAAGTGCTTTTCTTCCCAAACCTAACGGGCCATTTCCCTCTCGAGGTACATTTGCGGCGTTTGCAGCAGCAATAATACGTAAATCAAAATCATACTCTGCATTTACCGTTCTTGGCTCAGAAGGTAATTGCGTAATATTTCTGTCAGCAAAATTATACGCCAGAGCCAAAATAAATATTAAACTCAAGCCTGATGTAATAAATAAATTATGAGACTTCGACATTTTCGACCTCACCACCTTTTTTCACCCACCACGTTTGAATACAGTTGTTGTGATAAATTGAATTTAGACCACGCACATTTCTCAACTGTTCTTTGGTCGGTTGCACATAGCCTGTTTCATCATGTGCCCGACTTTGTAGGAACATTTCTTTTCCATTCCAATCAATATCCAAATAAAACCGCGTCAATGCTTTTCTTTCACCAGGCTTTGCCAATCGCGCCTGATACCAGTTCTTTCCACCATCCAGTGTAACATCAACGCGAGTAATAGCACCATGCCCCGACCAGGCCAAACCAGTAATTACTAACGGACCGGAATTGTGTGTAATTGGGGTTTGTGGGCTTGGGGATGTTATCACTGATTTAGCATCCATGACCCATGTCCATTTTCTTGATGTACCGTCTGCCAAAGTATCAGTATATTTCGATGTCTCTTCACGACTTTCAATTGGCTGATCCGTTACTTCGACACGACGCAGCCACTTAACCCACATGTTGCCTTCCCACCCCGGAACGACCAGTCTGACAGGATAACCGTGCTCCTTACGTAGTGCCTCTCCATTTGCCTTAAATGCTACAAATACATCATCAAGAGCTTTCTCGATTGGAATTGATCGACCGTTAGATGAAGCATCTGCTCCTTCAACAAAAATCCACGATCCCTCAGGTTTTAACCCAGCCTCGTTAAGTAAAGCACGCAATGGAATACCTGTATATTCCATATTATGTATCATCCCATGCGTAAATTGAGCGCCGTTTAATTGTGCTCCCGCCCACTCCATTCCTGTGTTTGCTGCACATTCACAAAAATATACATGGTTTTCTCGCGGAAACCGCTCTAAATCTTCATAAGTAAACACCAACGGCCGGTCTACTAATCCGTTAATCATCAGTCGATAGTCTTCTTTTGGGAGCTCGATAGCGCCTGAATGATTTCTCTCAAAAGCGCAGCCCTGTGGAGTAATCGTTCCATCCAGTGCGTGAATTGGGGTAAAATTCACTGAACTTATTGTGTCCGCTGTAAGCCATTCTACATTTCTTCGGACGACGTCTGACTCAAAATCTATTGGCATACCATATGGTGTTGCATCTACACCATCACCAGTAAATTGAGCCCACTCTTGCGTTTCCGTGATTAATGGATCGCCTTCACTTGCTTTTACGGAGGTACCCGCGGTCAAAGCTGCGCCACCTATAGCTACTGACCCTTTTAAGAATGCTCGTCTAGTAGTTTTTCTTTTCGCCATAATTAAACTAGTCTCCAACCAATATCAAAGCGCATCAAGCACCTATTACGTTAACAGAATTATTGGGATTAATTTTTACACTACCATTTCGGCGAATATAATTCTCTACGAGATCCCAAATCTGGGGGCCCTCAGTACCCTCGTTAACCGAAGCCCATCCAGCAACTATATAATTTTTTGAGGGGTCAATTCTTTCACCAGTTTTGAGAAGTGTTAAGTCACTGATTCGGCTACCTTGAGATTTGTTTATATCTATCCGATATCCCATACCTCCAATCCGAACCATATCGCCACCCTGTTGATAATACGGGTCAGGATTGAAAAGATTATCCGCGACATCTTCTAGAATTACGTGTAGGAATTCACCGGTCATTTCAGTTCGATAAACCTTCCCATAACTCATCGAAGTTACATTCCAAATATCTTCTCTTGTAATGTCTTGGCCAGGTAAAATAGAGGGTCCCCACCTAACTCCCGGCGACATGGATATATCTGCTTCACGCTCCTCTATCATAGCCTGACAAATAAGATCGTCCCAGGTACCATTGAAATTTCCTCTGCGATACAACAAACTTTGAGATTGCCCAATCACCTCAGACAATTGACTTTTATATGGCGCCCTTTCTTCGTCAATAAGAGTAGCGATATCAGGATCTGGCGCAATGACATCAGAAAAAATTGGGATTAACTTATGTTTGAACCCCATCATTTTACCATTACGTACATCCAAATCGACTCTACTTACAAACTTACCATTAGACCCAGAAGCGACGATAACTGTTTCGTTGATCAATACTGGCTCTGGAAGTGCATCGTGAGTATGACCTGACAGGATAATATCAATCCCGCTCACAATGCTTGCCATTTTTTTGTCTACGTCGAACCCGTTATGAGATAATACCACTACAAGGTCCGCACCCAAACCGCGAACCTCATTCACCATTTCCTGCATATTTTCATCTCTTATACCAAAGCTATACTCGGGAAACATCCAGCCCGGGTTAGCTATTGGCATGTAAGGAAATGCTTGACCAATTACGGCAATTTTTGAACCTCCTCTTTCAAAAAAAGTATAGGGCTCAAAATAATCAGCGGGTTCATCCCATTCGGCATCAAAAATATTTTGACCGAGCGCAGGAAATGGGAGAGTGTCTATTATTTCATGGACTCGATCTGAGCCTAAAGTAAACTCCCAGTGAAATGTCATAGCCTCGGTTTTCAAAGCATTCATAACATTTACCATGTCCTGGCCCTGCGAATGATGGCATGTATACGAACCATGCCAAGTGTCACCACCATCCAAAAGAATCGCGTCTGGCCTATCAGCGCGTATTGCTTTGATTACTGTTGCAACTCTATCTAAGCCGCCAACTCGCCCATATTGCTGAGCCAAAGCAGAAAAATCGTTATGTGTTAGGGCATAATGGGACGGGCTTCCATCATTTATTCCATACATCTTCCGAAAATTAGCCCCCGTAATGTGTGGGACTTGCCCAAGCGCGCTGCCGACACCAAGATTAATCTCTGGCTCACGAAAATATATGGGCTTCAATTGCCCATGAATATCGGTTACGTGAATTAATGATATGTTTCCATAGGTATCAAATTCTAAAAGATCTTCTTGCTTAAGTTTTTGTTGGGCAGCAAGTTTAGAAAAATTACCAAACCCAGATGATCCATATACTGCGGTAGTTGCCATTCCAACTTGTAGAAAATCTCGACGTGATAACATTAATTTTCTCTCTAAAATTTAAATACATATTCGCATATTTGAATTTTTAATCAAGCAAAACCCCAGCAAAATTTGCTGGGGTTTTATTTTACTAGTTTCGAACTGATGGCGTTTCTACTGTAAGTCCATTGGAACGAGATGCCACATAGAGCTCTAGAGCTTTAAACTCATCCCCACCCTCTTTATATGGAGTAGCACGAATATTCTTCATACAACCCTTAAAACGACCATGAATAGTATTTAACTTCGCATTTTTTAATCTGTAAGTCGGAAAGCCATTAATTTGACCCATAGATAAATGATCAGCCCTGATCATGTTGCCGTAGTTATCTTCATGGCAATTGGCGCAAGACATATTTAGCTGACCTACACGAGTGTAGTACAGCTCTTTACCTTTTTCCCACATACTTGATGCTGGGCCATCAATAGTAACATCGACGGACATACCTCTCGATTGAAGGCCAATCAAACCAACAATGCCAGCCATGCTACCTCCGGACCACTTCCACTTTTCAGCACCCATTCTTTCGGTTCGGCAACCGTTTACCAACTCAGGAATGGTTTCTAGTTCCCCAGAGCTATTAACTCTAGGCATAGAAGCTCGTAACCCTTTAAAAACCTCCGGAGATTCATGGCATGACACGCAGGCCTTTCCCGCAGTTCCTTCTACCTTGCTGAAAGTATCAATTGCCTTGTCAATAAAGATAAAAGCAGGATTATCAAAATCATCCATCTGAAGTGCCTGAGTTTCATCCTTCCTAAAAACCCACCCAGAGAAAATTTTATCAACATTCTCCATATGCGCAGGGGCAGCAACCGAGGTTACCATTAGTTGACCCTCAACGGTTAGCTGCGAATCTTCACCTGCGACAGCGGCAAATGGAATAGCTAATGCTCCTAGCACCACTGTAATTAGTTTCTTAAACTTCATAAGTTTCCTCCCAATAATTAGAGGCGCAAAATTTGCGCATTTGAGCATCATTACGCTATTTTAACACTCTTCTTTTCCTCGTAAATAGATCCGTCATCATCGTACCAAGTAAAATGAAACTCACCCGCCTCAGGAACAACGGCGTCAAATGCAAAATAAGGATTGGTGGAGATTGCAGCAGCCATCTTAACATCAATCACTGTATTTCCATTGAACGCACATGTGAACCGATTAATAATTGATTGGGGAATTTTATTACCATCCTTATCTTTTCTCAGCCCACTTTCCATTTTATGACTTATCAATGTTTTTAAAGTCACAATTTCTCCAGCATCTACAGTTTTTGGAACTTTAACTCTTGCTTTTACGCCTTTTGCCATAACTTTTCTCCCTTTTCAGCCGCCGCAGCCGCCAATAGTAACTTTTACTGTTTGATGGGCGGTTGCAAACGAACCATCTGCCATCTCGGCAACTGCAACCACATCTTGAGTGCCAGCCAGCCTAATTCGGGTTGTTGCGCTCTGCGAGGCAGATCCACCACCAAAATTGAATGTAGCCACTGCTGGACGAGGGTTCCCTGCTGCCATTACTGTAATTGCTACCGCACCCGGTGCATCTATTGAAATTGGCACCGTATTGCCGTTTTCAGCAATTTCGGGTGCAGTTAGAGAAATCCCTTTCGATGCTGCGTCAACACCTCCAGTAACACCCATTATTAACTCATTTACAGGTATTGCCGCTGATGAGAGCGACGGCAAAATGGCTGTAAGCGCAGCCGCTCCTCCTATCGCCATTGTATCACGTCTTGTGAGTTCCATTTCTATCTCCTTCGATCTACTAACAACTTATTCTTTCAATGTTGAAAGATAAGCTAAAACATCTTCAACTTCTTGCGCTTCAAGTATTGTTTTACCTACAAACTTTTTCAGCGTCCGCTCATAACCTGAGTCCCAATAAAAGGAGGGCATTATAGTACCTTCAAACATCATTTTCGAATTTACTAAAATTCCCCTAAGTTCTGCTGTATTCCAACGAGCTGCAACACCATCTAATTCAGGACCGACTTCTCCATGGAATGACTGCTCACTCATTTCCGAATTGACATGGCAGGCCAAGCAATTTCCTTTTTTCCTATTCATAAACAGTTTTCTACCATTGGCGGCATCTCCAACAACACCGGTAAGAGATGCTGTAACTTCGCCGTCTTCGCCAAAAGTTACGTCCGAAGGGGTTATTGATCCTGCAAACGAGGCGCTACCAATAAATGCTGCTACAAAAGCTACCTTTGCAAAAATTTTCATTATTACTCTCCTAAGCTGTCGTAAAGAGACTCTACCTTGCTGATTTACACTCTAATGCACAAATTTGTAATCGTGCAAGAATAAATTCTAAAATTTGAATAACTATCTTCTTTTACACAGCTAGTCAGATCTAGCGGCGCGTCTTTCATTCACCATTCTTGCATGATATCGCTGAAAATCTTCCCCATTATCAAGTAGATAACGCTCCTCGCGTACCCATGTGAAAAGATCTAAGGTCGTACCGGGATGAAAGGCCCCAGGCATCATTGCAACGGCTGCTTTCTGTGCAGATTCCTCATCTTTAACTTTCTGTGGAAGAAAAATAATTGATGGCGTAAAGAGAATCCCCCATTTGCGGGCCATATCTTTTTCCGACAAGACTTCACCATCGAAATCTGTAACTTCTATATCTCCATGCAAATTTAATTGAACCACAAAAAAGTTATCTTCTATGTAGTTGGAAATATTCTCTTTCGAGAAAACCTCTTTGTGCATCTTAGTGCAATATATGCAGCCAATTTGTTCAAAAAATAATACTAGTCGCTTTCCCTCGGTATTCGCCTCCTCTAAATCCTCACGCAAATCCTTGAAAGTATCTTGCATCCACTTTGTTTTATGGAGCCCATCATCTCCAAGTTCTAATGCAAAAGTATTAGTTGCAATCAAATAGAAAAAGGCCGTCAACGTAATCACAAAATATTTCTTAAAAATCATATCTAAACTCCAAATAATTTAGGAAACATAAGCAGCATCCAATTTGCTATCCTACTGATAGACCCAGTAACCAATAACATAGAAAAAAAGATTAATAGGAGCCCCATTAACTTTTCGATATAACCCAAATATGGCCGAAAATTTGCCGCAAATGTTAAAAATGGCTTTATAAATAGAGCTGCAAACACAAAAGGCAGTGTTAAACCCACCCCAAAGACAAATAGTAGAAAAATTCCTTCGAAAGCTGTAGCTTCCAAAGAGGCTGTCATAATTACCGCCGTTAATACACCGCCAACACATGGTGTCCATCCTGCTGCAAATGCTAAACCGACCAAGTATGAGCCAACTGCATCCATTTTGCTTGTGTCACCAGCATTCACCTGAAATTGACGGTCTAAAAAACCAATTCTTAAAATACCCAACGAGAAAAAAAGCGAAGAAATTAGAGCTTTTCGCCGGATATCCGAAGGTATAGCCCCTTCTTCTTTGAGCCCTGCAAGGCCCGCTCCTGCCATATAGCTTATGTAGAATGGAACGATAGGCAGCACACAGGGCGAGAAAAATACAATTAAACCTCCAATAAAAGCTCCCCATATGGAGACATCTAACATGCGGAGGATCCTTGTTTAATTCACATATTCATATTATAGAAGATGTAACAATTCTCGTCAATCACTGCTTAAGCTCATGAAAATTATACTTCAAAGTCTACTATTTTTAATTACATGGAAGTTTGCGTATGCTTCAGAGAAATATAATTTAGTGTATGTAGAACAACAAGGGTGTTTTTATTGTGAAATATGGGATGAAGAAATTGCGCATATCTACCCTAAAACCCGAGAGGGTCAGTTTGCGCCGTTGATCAGATTGGATATATCAAATTATGAAACAACAATGGATTACGTAAAACCTGTAGTATTCACCCCAACATTTATTTTAACAAAAGATTCTAGCGAAATCTCTAGGGTAGAGGGTTACATCGGGGATGATTTATTTTGGGGTATGTTAGAAGTTATGTTAAAAAGAGAGACAAATTATAAATAATTAAAGCCAGACAAAAATTTTAAAAATTTGCACCAGCTGAAATGTTCCAATAGTCCATCAAATCCAAAGGGAATGATTAAAAAATGATACTACCAGTTATCACTGAGAACATGTCAGATGACGAATTAGATGCCTTGGTTGATAAGGCTACAAATGCATCTGCATTTTTGAAGGCTATAAGTCATGAGGGACGTTTAATGATCCTATGCCACCTGGTTTCTGGCGAGAAAACTGTTACAGAATTAGAAGATCTTATATCTGCCCGCCAAGCAGCTGTCTCACAGCAACTTTCAAGGCTCAGACTCGAAGGCTTGGTAATTCCACGGCGCGATGGAAAAACTATTTACTATCGACTAGCGGATGATAAACCAAAACGTGTGCTAGAGGTGGTATACGACCTATTTTGTAATTCAAAAAATGAGGCTTAAATGCTCCCATTTGTTAGTTTTATATATTCTCAATGCTGTCGCCAAAATATGATATGATAATTTAATGTTAAGTACTCTAGGGGGAAACGAACTTTCTGCTTTAGTCGGCTTAATGGGTGGTACCCTTTTAGGATTAGCCGCACGAATGGGTAGATTTTGTACATTAGGTGCAATTGAAGATGCAACGTATGGCGGTTCACAAATAAGGATCCGCATGTGGGCAATTGCACTCGGCCTAAGCATTGTGGCTGTTCACTTTTGTACCCATTATGAGATATTTAATAGTTTAGACAGTCTATATCTTTCCAATGAATGGAACCCATATGCTGCAATATTTGGAGGCCTTCTATTTGGATATGGAATGTCAATCTGCGGTAATTGCGGATATGGAGCATTAGCGCGCCTCGGGGGTGGCGATTTGCGATCTTTTGTAATTGTTTTGGTGATGGGAGTATCTGCCTATGCAACCATTTCTGGGCCACTAGCAAAAGTACGCTTAAACTTATTTCCTGTTATACCATTGGAGTCTTCCACACCACCAAGCTTATCATACCTTGGATCTCAAGCCCTTGGAATAAACTCGGCGGCTGTAGGCTCAATAATAGGAATTATATTTTTAATTTACGGCCTATTTAACTGGAAAAATAAGATGAAACTTAACTCTATTTTTTGGTCAGTTATTGTGGCTGTAGCCATAGTAGGTGGATGGATAGGCACATCTTGGGTTGCTACCTCTACCTACGAACCTATTGGCATTCAGTCCTTCACATTTGTTGCGCCAGTTGGCGAAGCCATTCTTTACGCAATGTACGGCAGTGCAATAAATATTAAATTTGGTATTGGGGCGGTGCTCGGAGTGTTAATTGGTGCATTTTTTGGTTCAATAATAAAAGGTCACTTTCGCTGGGAGGCGTGCGAAGACCCGCGAGAACTAAAACGACAAATCCTTGGTGCATCAATTATGGGGGTCGGTGCTGTAATATCTTTAGGTTGTTCTGTTGGCCAAGGCTTAACAGCATTCAGTACTTTAAGTTATTCTGCTCCACTAACACTGTTAAGCATATATTTTGGGGCAAGGATTGGCCTCTTTCAACTCATAGAAGGATTTCAGAGGGCCGAATAATTACTCGCTGTATTCACTTCGTTTAATCGAGCTACATAACGAGCAAGTGTATCAATTTCTAAGTTTAAGTGGTCACCAATCTTCGAAAAACCCCAAGTTGTTACCTCTTTGGTATGGGGAATAATATTTACACCAAAGTTTGACGAATGAACCTCGTTTACTGTTAGCGAAGTACCGTTAAGAGCAACTGATCCCTTTGGTGCAATGAATTTTTGCAAATCTGAAGGAGCAGAAAACACATACCTAGTGCTATCACCCTCCTCCTTCATATCAATTATCTCGACAACACCATCCACATGGCCAGATACAAGGTGTCCTCCCAGCTCATCCCCCACTTTGAGAGCTCTTTCCAAGTTAAGGCTTGCGCCAATTATCCATGTGTCGAATTTTATATGGGTCTTTTCAACACTTTCCGCACTAATCTCAACGTCGAAGTAATTAGAGCCAGTTTTTATGACTGTTAAACAAATTCCATCACAAGCCATAGACGCGCCTATCGCCACCGTACTCATGTCATAATTTGTCTCTATGCGCGCCCTTAAATCACCACGCTTTTCCAACTCAACAATTTTACCAATGTCTGTTACTATTCCAGTAAACATGATACTATCCTTCAAACCTATTTTCTCGAAACAACTAGAATTCCACTTACTACCTAACTGAAATACCTGGAACTTACTTTGTAAAAACCATAACAGAAGTCCTAGTTTAATTGCCATGCCAGGTATAGCATTTTAAAGGTAAAACTTTTATTTTAAAGACCATCTGGTCATAATATCGCCATCCAATGCCACAGATTCTAAAAGATTTAAACGTCTGGCGTCTTTTAGTTCATTAACGCCGAGTGATCCAATAGTTGGTAAACCATCACCCCCTATTATAACACCCGCTGTGAAAATTATTAACTCATCAACTAGATTGTTTGAAAGTAAGCAGGCCGCTAACTGACTACCGCCCTCGCAATAAACCGACGTAAGCCCTTCAGATGCTAAATTTTTCAGCGCGCTTTTGATTGAAATATTACCACTAATACTCTTTGTTTCTAGCAACTTTGCACCTGCACCAGTCCAAACCTGCTTTGTTTCTTTTTCAGCATCTACCCCATGAATAATCCAGGTTGGATGTGCCTTTATCGACGCAAATAATCTGCTCTCTTGAGGTAAGTTTATTTTATCCGAAATTAGCACACGAACTGGATTTGCTGAACGCGCAATACTTCTAACAGTAAGTCTTGGATTATCCTTACGCACAGTTCCTGCACCAACCATTATTGCGTCGTGAGATGCTCTCTGAAGATGAACTACTTCTCTAGATCTCTCATTTGTAATCCATTGACTATCGCCTATACGAGTCGCAACCCGACCGTCCAGACTAACTGCCAGTTTTAAAGTAACTTTTGGTCTGCTTTCATTAGTTTTAAGTAGGAAGCCACAATGATCATATTTTGCTTGTTCAGAAAGAACGCCGGTTGTAACTTTAATTCCAGCTGATCTCAACATTTGCAACCCTGATCCGTTTACGCGAGGATCATCATCCTTAATAGCTACAACGACATGACCAACACCTGCTTCGATTAGAGCCTTTGCACAAGAACCCGTTTGACCCTGATGAGAGCATGGTTCTAAAGTGACGAAAACGGTTGCCCCTTTTGCAAGATCACCAGCTTGTTTCAATGCTTTTGTCTCAGCATGAGGACGGCCACCATTTCCAGTAACTCCTCGGCCAACAACGAAATCATCACTCACAATAACGCAACCAACTGAGGGATTTGGCCAGGTTTTACCGAGACCACGGCGACCAAGTGACAAAGCAACAGACATATAATGCTCATAAGTCAAGGAACGGCTAACCATGCTGTCGGCTATTCCTCGACTGGTTTTGGACGTAACTCACTAACAAATTTGTCAAAATCGTCTGGATTCTGAAAGTTCTTATAAACACTAGCAAAACGAACATAGGCAACAGTATCAATTCGGGCCAAAGACTCCATAACAATTTCACCAATTTGATTAGAGGGAATATCAGTTTCACCTGAGCTTTCCAATCTTCGTACGATTCCAGAGATCATTTGATCCATTCTTTCATGTTCAACTGGTCGTTTTTGTAATGCAATTCTAATAGATCTTTCAAGCTTTGCTCTGTCAAATTCTTCCCGGCGGCCATTAGACTTAATTACCACAAGGTCTCGCAATTGTACCCTTTCATATGTTGTGAAGCGGCCCCCGCAGGCAGAACAAAATCTTCTTCTGCGAATTGAAACATGATCTTCTGCAGGCCTAGAGTCCTTGACTTGCGTATCAATATTACCACAAAAAGGGCATCGCATTGATCTTCCTTTCAATCAGTTGCAACCAGCATGAAGTGTTACTCCCTGCTTTATACCAACAACATATTGTGTCATATTACTATTTGATACACTTTTTTTACTTGTATTAAAAATTATGTGTCGCTTTGCAGCTTTGCCACAACTTCTCTATTTTTTTGAGCTTTGCGATGCTCAAACAAATACACTCCTTGCCATGAGCCCAAAGCCAACTCCCCGTTTATTACAGGTATAGCCAATGAAACTTGACCCAAAGACGCTTTTATATGTGCTGGCATATCATCTTCACCCTCATAACGGTGCGTAAGATAACTCATGCTTGGATCTGAAGCGAACGGAACTAACCGTTTAAAAAAATTGTTCAGATCAGTTTTTACTTCTGGGTCAAAATTTTCTTGGATAAGCAGACTTGCTGAAGTGTGTTTCAGAAATAGATGCAATATTCCGTCACCAGAAACCCAAGTCCTTATATCGTTGGTAAATTCGTAAAGTCCTGACCCGTTTGTGCTGATTAGGATTATTTTTGTTTTGACCAACTTCCAAGAAACCAATCTAATTTAAGAGCTATTGATCAAGAAAACTTCTTAACTTGCGAGATCGACTCGGATGTTTGAGTTTCCTGAGCGCTTTGGCTTCAATCTGCCTAATCCGTTCTCTGGTGACACTGAATTGTTGACCTACTTCCTCTAAAGTATGGTCGGTATTCATACCGATACCAAAGCGCATCCTCAAAACACGCTCTTCTCTTGGTGTCAATGATGACAATACTCTTGTCGTGGTTTCTTTTAGATTTTCTTGAATGGCACTATCAAGCGGCAGAACGGCATTCTTATCTTCGATAAAATCCCCAAGCTGACTATCTTCCTCATCGCCAATGGGTGTTTCAAGAGAAATCGGCTCCTTGGCAATTTTCATCACTTTGCGAACTTTTTCAAGCGGCATTTGAAGCTTTTCGGCCAGCTCTTCTGGGGTAGGCTCTCGACCTATCTCATGCAACATTTGGCGACCGGTCCTAACTAATTTGTTTATGGTCTCGATCATATGAACAGGAATTCGGATCGTTCGAGCTTGGTCAGCTATAGAACGGGTGATAGCCTGCCTTATCCACCAAGTTGCATAAGTTGAAAACTTGTATCCACGCCGATATTCAAATTTATCAACAGCCTTCATCAATCCAATATTGCCTTCTTGAATCAAGTCAAGAAACTGTAACCCACGATTTGTGTATTTTTTTGCAATCGAGATTACCAATCTAAGGTTTGCTTCAACCATTTCTTTTTTCGCTTGGCGGGCTTCTTTCTCACCTTTTTGTACTTGCGCTACGATTCTTCGAAATTCTGCTATATCGAGACCAATATACTGACCGACCTGTGCCATATCAGCTCTTAGCTCTTCAGCCTTTTCGCGGGACTTTTCAATAAACATTTGCCATCCACGACCAGTTTTCTCCGCCATTCTGTCAAGCCAACCGGGATCTAACTCATGACCTCGATACTGCTCTATGAAATCTCTCCGGTTTATACGTGCCTGATCAGCCAACTTAACCATCGCACCATCGATTTGCATAATCCTACGGTTGATACCATAGAGTTGATCAATAAGTGCCTCTATCCGATTGTTGTGTAGATGCAGTTCGTTTACCAACTGTACAATTTCAGCCCTCAATGATTGATACGTTTCCTCTTCATCGCTTGTGAATTTTTTGCCCTTTTTTAGAGTGGCGGAAATACGAACGTCTTGCATTGTTGATAGATGCTCATAGTTATCCGCAATTCGATCTAACGTTTCTAAGGCTTGAGGTTTTAGAGCTGCCTCCATAGCGGCTAATGACATGTTGGAGTGCTCATCATCCTCGTCATCATCATCATCTGTAATAATAGGGTTTCCGTCGGCATCTAATTCTGGCTCATCATTCTTAACTGCTGCTTTTTCAGCAGTTACATTTGCCGTATCTATTACCGGTTCATCATCTTCGCCAAGCTGGTTTCCAAAAGTTGCCTCAAGATCTATGACATCCCTTAATAGAATATCTTCATTAAGTAATTCATCACGCCATATTGTTATAGCTTGAAAGGTTAGAGGGCTCTCACATAGGCCAGATATCATTGTATTCCGGCCAGCCTCTATCCGCTTGGCAATAGCAATCTCACCCTCTCTACTCAATAATTCAACAGACCCCATTTCACGCAAGTACATGCGTACAGGGTCATCTGTTCTATCCAGTTTCTCAGTATCACCCGATGACAGTGCAACATCTTTAGTGCCAGCAGTTGTAACTAACTCCGTATTTCTGTTGTCTTCATCTTCAGCTTCGTCATCTTCAATAATATTAATGCCCATCTCCGATAGCATGGACATAACATCCTCGATTTGTTCTGAAGATACTTGGTCAGGTGGCAAAACATTATTTAACTGATCATAAGTTATGTAGCCGCGCTCTCGAGCCTCAGCGATCATCTTCTTGACTGCGGCTTGACTCATGTCGAGGGAGAGATCTGAATCTTGTTCTTCAGGTTTTTTATCTTCGGTATCTTTGGCGGCCATTCACAACTCCCAATATCGCTGCGTGATTCGTTTTCAGAGAATCAATATACAAATTGACTGATTCGGCCACCCAAATAGACGATAAAAAATGATTTTTTGTCGTTAGAATTAATTTTTTTTCTTATTGAAGCTGATACTACTCCTGATTTCATCGAGTTTCAGACGTTCTTCTCGATTAATATTTAAACCATTTTGAGCCTGCTCATAGTTAATTGTATCTTCTTGAACAGAACTAACTGTTCGCTGTTTTGCGTTGTGTGCCATTCCTAATCTAGAAAAGTCTCGCTCATGCCATTCCTCAGGAGGAATATTATTAATTTCGTCAACCTCAATTGATAGACCTCGCTCGCTATTGAGCTTTGCCAATTCTTCTTTAAGAGTCTGTTGGCCCATTTCTATGGTACCTTTCAGGCGAAGGCAGGGTAAAATTCTTAAGTGTGATAAGCCCAGCAGCTTATCAACTTTATCATTACTAATTTTCTCGTTTAATTGATCCTTAATTTCTACAGCTGAGTTGGGGTTTAACTTAATTAATTCTTTGAGTACCAGATCAAAGTCAGGACTTACTAAATCGATCATTATTAATTCATCATAGAATATCTCAATAAGCTCTGGAA
Source organism: Paracoccaceae bacterium (assembly GCA_902602765.1). Lineage (GTDB taxonomy): Bacteria > Pseudomonadota > Alphaproteobacteria > Rhodobacterales > Rhodobacteraceae > Salinivivens. The sequence continues at coordinate 26,006 of CACKSH010000010.1, read as the reverse complement.
ATTTTATTAACACCGCTACTATGGTAGATTCCCGGATCTTGGTAGACGCTGTTTTTTCATCTGCTGAAACTAAAAAAGACGCCTTAGTATCAATTTGTGGCATGACAGTCGAAGTATTTTTAAACCCATTTTTACCAATGAATTGTTTCCCAAAAAATTGCCTACGGGCTTGGAACAGAGCGTCTTTATAATGATTTTTAAGATTATTTTCCTTTATTAAAGCAATGACATCAGCAAGAGACTTATCCAATAAAGCGCGTCTTTCAGGGCTATCAAAGCTTTTACCATAAGTTTCTCGTTTCCATATCAAATCCACCATTGGTATGGCTTCTTCAATTAGGTTTTTAAAAAAAGAAGGCCCCTCATTTCGTATCAAATCATCTGGATCTTTGCCCTCTGGCATCAACGAAAATCTTAATGCCTGGCCAGTTTTGAGAAGTGGGAGAGAAAGGTCAATCAATCTGTAAGCCGCACGCAATCCAGCTTTATCACCATCCAAAGCAATTATTGGCTCTGGAGATATACGCCACATAGATTGAAGCTGTTGTTCAGTAATAGCCGTACCAAGAGGTGCTATCGCTCCATTAAAATTTCCTGAATGCAGAGCAATTACATCCATATATCCTTCTGTAACGATTAAAGGCTCATCCCTTCCAACGGCAGATCTTGCACCAACTAAGTTGTAAAGAGTTCTACCTTTATCAAACAAGGGTGTTTCTGGAGAGTTCAGATACTTTGCCTTAGCAGCGGGATCTAATGATCTACCACCAAACGCAATACATCGCCCTCGACCATCACGAATTGGGAACATTACGCGTCCTCGAAACCGATCATAATAGCGATTGCGATCATCTGATCTTGCCGACATCCCAGTTTCAATAATTGCATCAATTTCATAACCCTTATCTATCAATTTTTGGGTTAAAATAGTTTGGTCTAGTGGCGCAAAACCTATTTCAAAATGCTCAATGACGGCTGAATTTAATCCACGTTTATGTAGATATTCGAGCGCATGCTTGCCCTGCTTTGAATTGAGTGTAAGTCTAAAGAAACTCACAGATTGCTCCATAATTTCGAGCAGCATTTTATTTCGATCAGATTTTTCTTTAGATTTCGGATCGAATTCAGGCATCGGCAATCCGACTTCTGCCGCTAAAATTTCCACAGCCTCTATGAAATTGACATTCTCTGTTTCTCTTACAAAACCGATTGCATCTCCTTTGGCCTGGCAACCAAAACAATAATAAAAACCTTTATTTTCATCTACGTGAAAACTTGCAGTTTTTTCTTGATGAAAAGGACAAGGCGCCCACATATCGCCTTTAGCCTGATTAGATTTACGCAAATCCCACTGGACTTTACGCCCAACAACGTCAGAAAGGCTAATTCTAGACCTAAGTTCATCTAAGAATCCATGCGGCAAACTCATAGATTTATAATCAGTCTTTATTTTATGGATGTCCAGTCAAACGCTAATCAAAATCTCATAAAATATTATTTCTGTTTAACCAAATACATAGTCTTTTTTATTGATTCTGTTATTTCGCTAACCAATGTCCGAGACATTGATCTAAAGGCATAAATATCAAATTGATCTTTACCACTTCTATGAAGGGTTACCGGCATTAAACCCAGCATGGTTTTGGCAACACATCCTATTTTAAATGCACTTAAACGAACATCAATTGGACAGAGACGCTGCATAACTTCCTCAGCATTTTTTCCTGTAAGTCGCAAAGAACACCAAGCATCACTCTGGTCAACCACGGCAGCTACATCACTCATTGCAATGTTAGGTTCTTCGCCAATAAACAATGTAAAATTGCCAAACCATATCGCCTTTTTTTTAGAGCTTCCTGTCGCTCTACAAACATTTGGCATTTGTATACCATGGTTTTTTTTAAGAATCGCAGAGCATTTTTTTTCATTTTTGGGATATGGACTTATAGAGAAAAGGTAAGGAAAGCTTAACTCGACAAGTTTTAATCCACCAAACTCAACTGGGCATAAACCTGCCGCTGGACTTATCTCTGATAACTTACGCACGAATTTTTTTCCCATCTGGATCATAGAAAGGGAGTGGACAAATCTCGCAATTCAACTCTGTATTAGTTAGAAAATTTACAGCCTTTATTTTTTCTCCCGATCTTTCTGGTCCTCTCTTTACGAAGGCGAGGCCGATGTAACAATTTTCAATTGGAGAAAAAGCGACCGAAGAGATATGGCCTTGGCTGTTATCAGCCAACGGTTCATCATCATTATTAAAAAGGAGAGATCCAGCTGAAAGGCTACTTTGCGGTCCGGTTGATTTTAAACCGACTAATCTTTCCCTATTAGGGTCTAAAAGACCTGGCCTTTGTGCCATTTTATTTCCAATAAAATCCTTTTTCTCACTTAACATTTTTTGCATACCGACGTCATATGCGGTGGCGCGTCCATCAATTTCAGCATGCGTTATAAAGCCTTTCTCCAAACGAAGAACATTCATTGCCTCCATACCATAAACTCCACCTCCTCGCTGTTCGGCTTCCAACTTGAGAAGATCAAAGAGGCTGCCGCCAAAACGTGAGGGAATCGCAAGTTCGTAACCTAATTCACCAGAAAATGAAATTCTGAAAAGGCGTGTTTTTATTCCCATTACCTTTACTTCGCCACAGGCCATAAACGGCCAATCCGTTTCATTAAAGGGCTCATCCACAATCGAGGAAATAATGTCTGGAGACTTTGGACCAGAAACTGAGAATTGGGCCCATTGCTCGGTCACGGATGCGAATCTGACGTGTAACTTTGGACAATAAGCTTGATGAATAAAGTCTAAATGTCTCATAACAGAGCCTGCCGCAGCTGTAGTCGTTGTCATAAGATATGAGTTTTCTGCGATCCTTGCCGATGTACCATCATCCATGATAAAGCCATCTTCTCTTAGCATCAGCCCATACCTGACTCTACCAACCGCCAATGAACTGAAAGAATTGGTATAAACAAAGTCAAGAAATTTTGCTGCATCCTTTCCATGAAATTCAATTTTTCCAAGCGTCGAAACATCGCATATTCCAACACTTTGTCGCACGTTTACAACTTCACGATTACAGGACTGTAGCCAATTATCCTCTCCGATTTTGGGATAGAAGCTTGGACGATACCACAAACCAGCTTCGATCATAGGGGCTGCCAGTTTTATTGAAGCAGCATGTGTGGTAGCGAGCCGCTCTGGAGCAAATCCTTTATTCCTTCCAGAGGAACCAATTGCCGCAATAGGTATTGGTGTGTAGGGTGGCCTAAATGTTGTAGTGCCGGTGTTTTCTATAGTCTCACCACTGGCATCAGCGAGCAAAGCAATGGCAATAACGTTCGATCCTTTGCCCTGGTCAGTTGCCATACCTTGTGTTGTGTAGCGCTTCATGTGTTCAACACTACGAAAATTTTCGTCTACTGACTGCTTAATATCCTTAGTTGTTACATCATTTTGAAAATCTAACCACGCCCTTTTATTACCTTCAACCGCCCAAAGTGGACTGATATTATATTCTAAATCTGAAGCTATGGGATACGATTTATGTTTTATCTTCCTACCTTTTGATTTCAATAGCTCATTTACTGCCTCGCACACTGATTTGAAACAATCTGATGTTGTGAAATGACCGTTTGCTGATCCAACAACTAACAGACCAGAAACACTTTGTCCTTTGGGAGTAAATGCAGCGATTTCATTTCTCCATTCAGGTTTTGCATTAGTGTGACAACTCAAATGAATACTCGGATTCCAACCACCCGACATCCCGAGACAATCGGTTTGTATTTTATGCTCCCCTTTTTCATCCCGGATGCAAATATGCTCAAGTCCTAATCTTCCACCTGTATCATATACTTCAGCGCCACGAAAAATTGGAAAATCACCTTGGATATCCGCATAACTACGACTATCGATGTAAGCGGCTATTTCAACGCCAGCCGAATTTAAATCATACGCTGTGTTGAACGCATCATCATTGTTGCCAAAAATTGAAATAGATGTTCCGGCCGCCACACCATAATGATTTAAGTAGCCGCGGACGGCACTGGCCATCATAATTCCGGGTCGATCATTATTTCCAAATGCAATATGACGCTCTATGGCGCCAGATGCTAGTATACTTCTGGAAGCAACAATACGCCAAAAGCAATCTAAAACGGTATCGCTTTCAGAGTCATGAGTGTGCCTAGAAATTCGTTCCAAAACTCCAAAAGTCCCCTGATCATAAATACCGAAAACTGTCGCTCGCGAAAGCAGTCGGACATTTTTGAGTGATTTCAATTCGCCAAGACAACTTTGGATCCAATCTAAGCAATGGTTTCCGTCAATAATTGTATTTTCAAAAAGAAGTCGGCCACCAAATTTTGGGTTTTCATCAACTAGTATTACGTCCAGACCAGCTCGGCCCGCAAGTAACGCAGAAAATAACCCAGAAGGACCACCTCCAATAATCAAAAGATCGCAAAAGGCAAAATTTTGGTCATAATTATCTACATCGGGTTCGGAATCTAGCTTTCCTAGTCCTGCTGCGTGCCGAATTATTGGTTCATAAAGAGCCTCCCAAAACCTTGGTGGCCACATGAATGTTTTATAATAAAATCCAGCACTAAAAAACGGAGCAATAATATCATTTATAGCCAGCGCATCAAATTTTAGACTTGGCCATGAATTTTGACTGGTTACAATTAATCCTTCATATATTTCCTGCGTGGTAGCTCGAACATTAGGTTCTATCTTTCCTCGTTTATGAACCGAAATAAGAGCATTAGGTTCTTCAGAGCCAATGCCCAAAATACCCCTTGGCCGATGGTATTTAAAAGAGCGGCCGACTAAATTTACATCATTTGCAAGAAGTGCAGAAGCAACAGTATCGCCTGCAAACCCTTTGTAGGGCTTTGAATCAAACAAGAAGGTAACTTCCTGGTCTCTATTTACAATTCCCTTTGACGTTATCCTCATGCCAGACCTTCGTCCTCAGAATTTACCAGTTCTGTCCTTATAACATCATGAGTAATTGTGTTTCTTGTAACTATTAACCAGCTATTACATCCCTTCTCATGATACCATAAATCACGAACTTCTCCGGCTGCATTATCTCTTAAATGTAAAAAGGAATGCCAATTTGAAAGACTATCCTCTAGCTTTGGCCTATCTAAATCATTTTCAGATCCTCGGTAATAAAATTCCCGAATGTCTCGCTCACCACAGTTTGGGCAGATTATTCTCATTTTAGTGGGCTCACTATTTATAAAATATTACAAATATCATTAAGCATTAGTGCAGGTTATGTTGAGAACCTGTACCCTCCTCATCCATTAAATTATATCCAGATTTAAATCGTCCAAATCGATAATTTGACGCTGTATGAAAATAGTTCTCAGTTGCTATTAAGTGGGCATAAGCATATCCAGAAGCCGGAACTGCCTTAAAACCACCATAACACCATCCACAATTTATAAATAAACCATCAATTGAAGTCTTATCTATAATTGGGCTTCCGTCTGGTGACATATCCATTATTCCACCCCAAGACCTTAGAACTTTTGCTTTACCGATCATTGGCATAAGTGCCATACCAGCCTCAAAAACATGCTCCATTAATGGTAAATTACCTCTTTGCGCATAAGATGCATACCCATCTAAGTCACCACCGAATACAAGGCCGCCTTTATCAGACTGGCTGATATAAAAATGACCCATTCCAAAGCTGATTACATTATTGATAACTGGCTTTAGTCCTTCTGTTACAAAAGCCTGTAAAATGTGGCTTTCTATTGGCAATCTAATACCAGCCATTTGAGCAACCTGACTAGAACGGCCAGCAACAACAATTGCGACTTTATTTGCTTCAATTTTACCCCGAGATGTTTCTACACCAGTTACTCTGCCATTATTTATATTGAAGCCAGTCACCTCACAGTTCTGTATTAAATCAACGCCCCTCTCATCAGCAGCCCGTGCATAACCCCATGCCACCGCGTCATGCCTTGCTGTACCAGCCCTTTTTTGTAAGAGACCACCATAAATTGGGAACCGAGCATTGTCATAGTTTAGATATGGCAACAATTTACGTAAATCATCTACAGACAGCATATGAGCGTCATCTCCTCGACTTCTCATTGCATTAGATCGCCGTACAAATGCATCACGCTGTCCATCTGAATGGCATAACATTATGAGACCACGCTGGGACATCATTACATTATAGTTGAGATCCGTTTCCAATCCCTCCCAAAGCTTAAGAGAGTGGCTATAAAATTCGGAATTTCCTGGTAATAAATAATTAGCTCTAACGATAGTAGTATTTCTTCCAATATTACCACTACCTATATGGCCCTTTTCAAGCACTGCAACATTTCTTATTCCATGATTTTGTGCCAAATAATATGCAGTGGACAATCCATGTCCACCACCCCCAACGATAATTACGTCATAGGCAGACTTTGGACTAGGATTTCGCCAATGCGGGGTCCAATTCTTGTTGCCCGTTAGACTTTCCTTCAGTATGCGCAATGCTGAGAAGCGCATTCAATCCTCCATGTTGTGAGGCTATTAAATTAACCTGTTAGGACACTTTCATACAATACATTTACTTTTTATTTATCTAAAATTTATTGACCTGTACTTCATAACCTGGCTCTTCCGGTTCGTAGTCGACCATTTCTGCGGGAAACCCTGGGGCAGTGATGCTCAGACCTGTTACCTCTTCTAGTCTTTTTATGATATTGGGCGAAAGCTCTCTCGAGCCAAATTTATTTATTCCATCTTGAAAGATTTCAATTAATAAGGGGCTTACGTCAAGTGGCACACTTACTCTATCTGCAACCGCTTGAAATAATCCAATATCTTTCGCTACGAGATCCATTGTAAATGAGATATCACGACTTCCATTTAATATAACCTGGCTCTCCGTTTCATGAACAAAAGAATTACCAGATGAAATTCTAATTGCCTCATAAGCATTTCCCAATTCCAAACCTGCCGCTTTTGCCACCGTGAGTGCCTCCGCGCAAGAAACCAAATTTGCAGTAGCTAGAAAATTAGTAATAACCTTTAGTATACTGGCACTACCCAGCTCTCCTGTGTGAAGAACTCTTCGCCCCATAGTGGTTAACAAAGGTAGAATAATTTCAAACGTGGCTCTGTCACAGCCAGCGAATATGCTTATATTTCCAGTATCTGCCCGGTGGCAACCACCAGATACTGGACAATCAACGGCTTTCCCACCACGATTTATGACTTCCGCCCCCAACCGCTTGACTTCAGCGTCGTCTGTCGTGGACATTTCCAACCAAGTTTTTCCTTCTTTTACAAATGGAAGCATTTTCTGCATGACCATGTTGGAAGCGGCCGGACTTGGTAAACACGTGATTATAGTATCACAAACATTCATCAAGTGTTCCGGATTTTCACCAATCTTTGCTCCATTTTTTGCAAAGTCTACCGTTAATTGGCTGCTTAAATCATAAACGGATACATCAAATCCATTCCTTAGTAAGCTCCCTGACAGCTTACTGCCGACATTACCTAGTCCTATAAAACCAATTTTCATTTTTTTCTCCATTACTCTAATATCGCCTGCGTATCTTTTTGGGCTTTTCTAAAAGCGACAAAAAATGGATTTAAAACCTAAAACTACTTTTAAAGGTCAAATATTAATTTAATTTATTTTCTAATTTTTATGACCAAAATATCTGACATCCTAAAGCTCAATAAGTATGGGTGTGCTGTTGCTTAATACCGGCTTTTTGGTTAAATCGCTTTTGTAGCTTACAACTCACAAAAGGAACACATCATGACTAATCCGATAAAACTTGGCATTGCCGGATTGGGAACAGTGGGCATTGGTGTTGTAAAGATAATCCAGCAGAAAGCGGAAACTCTGCAGGCCCGAACAGGCAGAAAAATCGAAATCGTCGCAGTTTCCGCAAAATCAAAGAATAAAGATCGTGGGATAGATTTGAGAATGTACGATTGGGAGAGTGATCCTGTTACTCTAGCTAATCGAAAAGATATTGATATCTTCGTGGAACTAATCGGGGGTCATGTCGGCGCGGCAAAAAATTCCATTTTTGCCGCCATAGATAATGAGAAACATATAGTAACAGCCAATAAAGCATTATTAGCACATCACGGACAACAACTGGCTGAAAAAACTGAAAATAAAAATAAATTGCTTCGTTTTGAAGCAGCAGTAGCTGGGGGCATTCCAGTCATCAAAGCATTAACTGAAGGGCTCGCGGGCAATAGCCTAACTCGTGTAGTTGGTGTAATGAACGGAACATGCAATTATATTCTTACAAGGATGCAGTCATCTGGATTAAGTTATGATGAAATATTTAAAGAGGCTGAAGCCTTGGGATATTTAGAAGCTGATCCCAACCTTGACGTTGGCGGAATTGACGCCGGACATAAACTTGCTTTGCTCGCTTCAATTGGTTTCGGGACAAAAGTAAATTTTGGGGCGGTACAATTAGAGGGTATTGGTCAGATCTCAATCGAGGATATAAATCATGCTGCAGATATGGGATTTCGAATAAAGTTACTTGGTGTTGCGCAACTTAACGGAGACGGCCTTGAGCAGCGCATGTCGCCGTGCTTAGTTCCAGCGGTCTCACCACTTGGCCAGTTAGAGGGAGGTACGAATATGGTAATGCTCGAAGGAGACCATGTGGGACAGATCATCCTAAGCGGCCCTGGGGCCGGCCAAGGGCCTACAGCTAGCGCTGTGATGGCAGATATTATAGACATTGCTCGAGGGGTACGAATACCAACTTTTGGACAACAGGCAAATACACTCAGAACTGTCCAATCTGTGAAATCAAATACAAGAGCACCATACTATTTGCGCTTATCACTGTCAGATAAACCTGGTGCTTTGGCGAAAGTGGCATCACTACTGGGTGACTTTGGAATATCAATCGACCGGATGCGCCAGTACGCTCATGCTGATGAAAATGCCCCAGTTCTTATTGTTACACATACTACTGACCCACAGTCGATTGAGAAGGCTTTAGCCAATGTTCCGAAAACTGGGGTAGTACATGATGAACCTGTCGCTTTACGCATCGAACCACTTTAGAGCAAGAAAGCTTTGCCATGACTAACCCAAAGATTGAATTTGATGACCGTATGCTTTCCCTTGGATTGGCCAGAGTTTCGGAGGCTGCAGCGATAGCGTCAGTATCACTGATTGGACGAGGTGACGAAAAAGCAGCAGACCAGGCTGCCGTAAATGCAATGAGAGAACAATTAAATTTACTTGATATAGAGGGTACAGTTGTAATTGGCGAAGGTGAACGTGACGAGGCGCCAATGCTTTACATTGGAGAGAAAGTTGGAACTGGGAGTGGGCCCGGTGTAGACATTGCGTTAGACCCACTAGAAGGAACAACACTAACCGCTAAGGATATGCCAAATGCGTTAACAGTTATTGCTATGGGACCAAAGGGATCTATGCTACATGCACCAGATGTTTATATGGAAAAGCTGGCAGTTGGCCCCGGATTTTCACCTAGTCTACTGTCTCTTGATATGTCACCTTTTGAAAGGGTTAAGATATTGGCTGAGGCAAAAAATTGCGATCCAAACGATATCACAGTGTGTATTTTAGAACGTCCAAGGCATCAGGATATGATAGAGCAAGTGAGGTCTACTGGGGCAGCAATTCGCTTAATTTCAGATGGTGACGTAGCTGGAGTTATGCACTGTGCCGAATCTGAAATTACGGGTATAGATATGTATATGGGAATTGGCGGGGCCCCCGAAGGTGTCCTTGCCGCCGCCGCACTTAAATGTATGGGTGGACAAATTCAAAGCAGATTAATATTTCAAAATGATGATGAAAAGCTTCGTGCAGAAAAAGCCGGAATAAGTGACTTATCTCGTATCTATTCAATAGATGATATGGTTACACAGGATGTTATTTTCGCTGCTACAGGGGTTACTGGTGGCTCACTCTTGGAAGGTATAAAACGCGAGATAAGTCATGTTACTGCCGAAACAATTCTGATGCGATCAAAAACCGGCTCAGTGCGGCGCATGATCTATCGCGTCCCTAAGAAATAATGTTTTCTTTATGGCAGTTTTAGGTGTTCACAAATCCATTACAGGTAGAAGATGGATTGGGCTCAGTGATGACCAGCACCGGCAAGCGGAAGCTATATCACAAATTACTGGACAAAAACCTCCCGTAGCCAGTGTTTTAGGAAGGCTTTCAATTCCTCCCGAAGACGTGGAAGCATATTTGAACCCACTCATTAGAAACTTACTACCAGATCCTAAGGAGTTACTAGATGTCTCTAAGGCTGCTCAGAGACTAATAGGTGCCGTAAACCGTAAGGAACGGATTGTCGTTTATGCAGATTATGATGTTGATGGAGCGACTTCTGGAGCAATGCTCGTATCTTGGTTTCGATTTTTTAAAATAGAACCAAGTATTTATGTGCCAGATCGGATCAGGGAGGGATATGGCCCGAACAAAGCGGCTATGACCAGACTTTCTTCGAATAATGAGCTTATTATTTGTGTTGATTGTGGAACACTGGGTCATGAGGCACTGGAAACAGTCCGCGAGGATTGTGACGTAATCATTTTAGATCATCATTTGGGATCTGAGGAAGATCCCAAATGTCATTCTATAGTAAATCCTAACAGGCAAATTGAGAGCGGTGTTTTATCATATTTATGTGCTGCCGGCGTGGTATTTTTAACTTTGGTTGAATGCGGTCGTCAACTTAAGGATAGTAATAAAACATCACCCAATCTAATGGACTTCTTAGATTTAGTCGCTCTTGGAACTGTAGCAGATGTCGCCCCTTTAACTGGCGTGAATCGGGCTTTTGTTCGTCAGGGTTTAAAAATTTTATCCAACAGAAAGAGATTAGGTTTAAAGTTACTTTTTGATAAATCTGGTATAAACTCCAGTCCTACTTCATATCATTTAGGATATATCTTGGGTCCTAAATTAAATGCACCAGGTCGAATAGGCCCTGCCGATCTAGCCTTGAAGCTCCTGTGTTCAATTTCAACTTCAGAGGCGAACGATCTATGTGAGCAAATAGAAGAATTGAATAGAAAGCGACGGGAGATAGAAAATATAGCAAGAAAACAAGCACTTGCTCAGATAGATAAAAACCAGTCGGAAAATTCAATTATTTGGGCAGCATCAGAGGGGTGGCATCCAGGAGTAGTTGGAATCGTCGCGTCAAGGCTCAAAGATAAATTTAATAAGCCGTCAATTGTCATTGGTTTTGACGGAATAGATGGTAAAGGGTCAGGTCGATCCATCGATGGTTACGATTTAGGGCATGCAATCCAACGGCTACAGCGAGAGGGTCTTATACAAAAGGGTGGTGGGCACAAAATGGCGGCAGGCTTAAGCCTTACAATGGATCAACTAAAGCCCGCGATGGATCGATTATGTGAATTGGCGGAAAAAGCTAAAATTGTGAACGCAGAAGCTCCGGAGCTTTTGGTAGATGGAATTCTTTTTATCCAGGCAGCAAAGATTGATCTGATTGAGGAATTAGAAAATTGTGGTCCATTCGGTTCAGCAATTCGAGAACCAAGGTTTGCATTTTGTGATGTTAGCTTGAGTTTTACAAAGAGGATTGGTGATAACCACCTAAAAGTTCGGTTTTCAGATGATAATGGCAAATCAATGGATGCTATCTGTTTTAGAGCTTTTGAGGGAAATTTAGGGCAAGAATTATCCGACCACGATGGTAAAAAAGTACATTTAGTTGGAAAATTAGATATTAATTATTGGCAAGGTAAAAAATCTCCTCAGTTAATCTTAGAGGATGCAGCCTGGCCAGACCAGTTTTAGATATAATAGTAAAAATTCAAAAAAATATATTTTGATGCATTTTTCTACTTGCACAGCCCTAAGGGTTTAAATAATAACGCAAACACAGGCAGAGCGGCCCGTTCGTCTATCGGTTAGGACGCCAGGTTTTCAACCTGGAAAGACGAGTTCGATTCTCGTACGGGCTGCCACTAAAAAAGACACTGTTTATTTCTGGAACATTTTATAGATTACCTTCCCAAACCGCTTTATTATTTAAACGAGTTCCGAATTTCTGATATATTTTTCCCATAAACGGATGGGTTATCACTCGAACCACCTTTAAATACTGCTGATCCCGCAACTAAAACATTTGCTCCTTGAGCTACAACCATGGGTGCAGTTTTGCTGTCGATACCACCATCAATTTCCAAGAAAATTTGCCGCGAACCGATCATTGATTTTAATTTTTCAATTTTTTCTAGTTGAGAGCTAATAAAACTTTGACCACCAAACCCTGGATTCACTGTCATGACGCAAATCAGATCAATAGAATCCAGTAAATATTCGACACTTTCTGCAGGAGTGGCGGGATTTAATGCAATGCCAGCTTTGCAACCAGAAGCACGTATAGCTTGCATTGTACGATGCGGATGGTCTGTAGCCTCGTAATGAGCGGTAATTATATCCGCTCCTGCTTCCGCATACTCGTCAATATACCGCTCAACTGGACTAATCATGAGATGTACGTCCATTACGGATTTTATATGCGGACGGATTGCTTTGCACAAAGCCGGTCCAAATGTTAAATTCGGGACAAAATGTCCATCCATTACATCAACATGGATCCAATCAGCACCCTGAGCCTCAACTGCCCGAATTTCCTTTCCAAAATTTGCGAAGTCCGCTGCAAGAATAGACGGAGCGATTTTTACTTCTCTTCCCATAATTCTGACGTCCATTTTAATTATATTACAGGGCTAACTAGACAGTTTCTAGCTTAAACACCAGTAAAAGAATTCTAAAATTAAAAAATACAAACAAACATCAGAAATCGGTTGGTGCACCACCCTCAGTTTTTCGTCGAGCCACAAAGTCCTTTAATTCCTCATCAACTCCTTGATCTATCGATGGTTCTGAAAACTCATGAAGAATTTGTTCATATATTTTGTAAGCACGTTGAGGCGTCCATACTGCACCAGCCGCCTCCCATGCCTCATAGTTTCTCCAATCGGATAAAAACGGTTGATAAAAAGCACTTTCATAACGACTTTGCGTATGTTCAACTCCAAAAAAATGTCCAGCACTACCCACTTCTTTAATTGCCGATATCGCTATGCTGTCAGGATCTGTGGAGTGTATTTCTTGATCCATGTACCGTTGGATCTGCTGTATAATCTCACAGTCCATTATAAATTTTTCTGGGCTGGCGATCAGGCCTCCCTCTAACCACCCGGCAGCATGATAAATGATATTTGATCCTGACTGTACGGCTGCCCATAGGCTATTTGACGTCTCCCAAATTGATTGTCCATCCGGAACGTTTGCAGCGCATACTCCCGATGACCTTAATGGAAGGCCGTAGTGACGAGCTAGTTGACCTGTCATCTGGGTTGCTCTGATATACTCAGGTGTCCCAAATGCAGGAGCTCCAGATTTCATATCAACATTTGAAGTGAATGTGCCTATGGCACATCCAACGCCCGGCTTGATATACTGCGCAAGCGCAATAGCACTTAAACCCTCTGCTATTGATTGTGCCACTGCGCCCGCCATTGTAACTGGAGCCATAGCACCAGCTAACGTAAATGGCGTAACTATCAAACCTTGATTTCGTCTAGCTAATCTCATCCATCCGTCGAGCATGGGCTGATCATGCTTTAAAGGAGATGTCGAATTAATATTTGTATACATTTTTGGACCACTATCGAACTCTTCGTCCGTCCAACCACCAGCAATTCGCACCATTTCAATAACATCTTCAACTCTCTCTTTTCCTAAACTGTAGGCGTGTGCGGCTTTGTCGGTAACAGTCAGTTTATCATAAAGCACATCAAGATGACGTGTACTCGGATGCAGATCGACCGGCTCTACTGGATATCCTCCAACAAAGTGAATACAATTAAAATATTGGCTAAGCTTGAGTAAATTTTTGCAAGTCTCTCTCGTCCCCGGCACTTTTCGACATATTTTTGTATCCCAGTAGTTTGGTGGTGAAGAAACATTTCCAAACAATATTTTTTTTCCACCCACAGTAATTTTTTTCTTTGGGTTTCTTGGTATAATATCAAATTGAGACGGCGCTTTATTTATCATCTCCATAATAAACTCACGATCAAATTTAACATTTTCACCTACAACAATACAGCCAGCTTCTGATAGAATGTCTCTAGCTTCACGGTTGAGAATTTCTAGCCCAATCTCTTCCAAGATTTCCATTGCACCAAGATGTATCGCGTTCACACCCTCCTCGCTCAAAGGTTCAGTAGGCTTGTCTATATTTGTGGTGAGTTCCCATGGTATCTGAAGAAAAGATGAGCTGGCACGTCTACCAGCATTACCAGCTCGTCCACCGGCCCTTTTTCGTCTAGATTCAATGGGACTCATATGCTTGCTCTACAGTTTGTCTCTAAAACATAGAGGTAAATCCAATGTGTCCTGTTCTTTTGCGACAATCTAGGTCGTATTAAACATAATTATTTGAGGAGACCCTCGATGTAACCAATGTTATCAAAGACCACATCAGAATATGGAGCGAGGTCAGAATATGTAGCTAAGCCAGTAAGTACGCCAATTTTATACATTCCCGCTTTTTCTGCAGCAAACAGATCATGAGTACTGTCTCCAACCATGGCGACCCGGTGCGGTAAGATCGAAAACTGCTCTGCAAATGCCATAAGCGGCTTGGGGTCCGGCTTAATTCCAAAACCACTGTCATATCCAGCAATAAAATCAAAATATTTGTGAATACCAGCTGCTTTCAAATGTGCATGTGCAACAGCCTCGAAATCATTTGTCACAAGACCAATTTTTAGGCCCTTAGAGTATAAATTCTTTAGAAACCGCTCAAGTGGAATAACCTCAATCAGTTTTACTCTTTTAGCTGAACTCAATAAATATTCCTCGATTTCGTGTTTGCTGATATTATCGAGAAAAGGCACAATTTTATCTGCAGCCTGTTCAGCAGTACCTGCGATTAGCAAACTTGATTTTAAAAAAGTCTGGTTCTTCGAATCGTATCCAAGTGCTTCAGCAATTAATTCTTTTTTTGCTAAATTGTTTCGGCAAAGATATTCAATTGCATCAGATGTCCACGAACTCCATGTCCTATGAAAATCAAAAAGAGTGCCGTCTTTATCGAATAAAATACCATCGACATTCATACCGATCACGTCCAATTTACCTTTTCACCACCTGGCAACATTAGTCTAGCAGAGTGCATTGCATCAGGCTCTAACTGCATGGCATCGCAGGCGGCAATAACCCACTTATCATCAAGTAACAAAAAATCTAATATGGCTGCCAAAAATACTCCATCATGAAAATCACTTTTAATAGTTGCTTCAGATACGCCAGTTGAACTCATAAAAACATCAAGGAGATCTTGATTTGAAATAAGCCAATTAGTGACTTTTAGTGCATAAATTTCTGCTTCTTGCGACGTCATAATTTACGTTGAAACGATACTTTCAACTCTCTTTTATAAAAAGATACTGACTATCTTCATAGCTATCATCTAATGATATACAACAAGTAATTCAAAATCTTTCCTACGCACCTTGCCATAATCAAAATTTAAAGCATTATTCAGAAAAGTTTGGATGCATTGAAAGGGAGGTCCATGGGCTATGAGGAAATATATAATAGCTGGAAAAACGACCCAGAATCGTTTTGGATGACCGCTACAGATGCGATTGACTGAGTAAAGAAGCCTTCTAAAGCATTGTTCTCAGAACGGGCACCTTTGTACGAATGGTTCTGTGATAGTGAGGTAAATACTTGCTATAACGCTGTCGACGGGCATGTTCTAAATGGAAGAGCTGATCAAAAAGCGATTATTTATGACAGTCCAATAACTGATACAAAGTACTCTATAACCTTCTCAGAATTATTAGAAAAAGTTGCAACGCTGGCGGGGGCTTTGAGTAGTAAAGGAATTTCAAAGGGTGATCGAGTTATAATCTATATGCCAATGGTCCCCGAAGGTATAATAACCATGCTGGCTTACGCAAGAATTGGCGCAATACATTCCATGCTATTTGGGGGATTTGCCTCTAATGAACTTGCCGTTAGAATAGATGATGCTAAACCTAAAGCAATGATAGCAGCGTCATGTGGTTTGGAGCCAAATAGGATTGTACAGTACAAGCCCTTAATCGACTCTGCCATTGAATTAGCAAATTACAAGCCGGAAACCGTAGTTGTATTACAAAGGCCAAAATGTGAAGCAGAGTTAATTAATGGGCGCGATCACGACTGGGACCTTATTCAAAAAAATGTAGAAAAGTCACCCTGCGTACCTGTCGAAGGTAGTCATCCTGCATATATTCTTTACACCTCGGGGACATTGGGGCTCCAAAAGTAGTAGTTAGACCGACAGCTGGTCATCTTGCTGCTCTCAACTGGACCATGAAGAATTTTTATAACGTTGATCCAAGAGAAGTGTTTTGGGCGGCGTCTGATATAGGATGGATAGTTGGCCACAGCTACATTTGCTATGCGCAACTAATTCATGGGAATACAACTGTAGTCTTTGAGGGAAAGCCAGTTGGCACACCAGACGCTGGCACTTTTTGGCGCGTAATAAGCGATCACAAAGTAAGTAATTTCTTTACAGCGCCAACAGCATTTAGAGCCATAAAAAGAATGGACCCTAAAGGAAAGCTTAAGCAAAAGTATGACTTGAGTAATTTACAAGCTTTATTTTTAGCAGGAGAGAGAGCTGACCCAGATACAGTAAAGTGGGCAGAAAATTTGCTTGAGATACCAATTATTGACCATTGGTGGCAAACTGAAACAGGCTATGTAATCGCCAGAAATCCGATAGGCATAGAAACACCCAATAAAGATGGGAAGACCAACAGTACCGATGCCTGGCTTTGACATCAAAGTGCTAGACCGTACTGGTCAAGAGCTTCCACCAGGAAAACTCGGTTCAATTGTTATAAAACTACCTCTGCCACCGGGTACACTTCCAACACTATGGAACGCGCCAGAAAGATTTAAATCGTCATATTTGAATAAATACGCAGGGTATTATGAAACTGGTGACGCCGGAATTATTGATGACGATGGATATATCTATATTATGGCCAGAACAGATGATGTGATAAATGTAGCAGGACATCGCCTATCAACTGGCGCAATTGAAGAAATATTAGCAAATCATCCTGATGTGGCAGAATGCGCAGTGATTGGAGTATCCGATAACCTAAAAGGGCAATTGCCTGTGGGCTTTTTATGTCTCACAGCAGGCGTTGATCGGTTACCTAAAACAAGATCTGGAAAGATCTTAAGAGGTACAATGGTTAAAATAGCTGACAGTAAAGAATTTAAGCTGCCTGCAACTATCGACGATCCAGTTATTTTAAAGGAAATCAAAGAAGCTCTCAAAACAATTGGGTATGCAAAATAGTGTCCAATGAATAAACGTTGAAAGCAAAATCTATTTGATCTTCCAAATGGATTGTTTACGCTTTACCCAAATCATGGTGTAGAACATGTCGAACAAACCTATTTGGGCTCTTTCTGCCACTGAGCTTATACAAAAAACAAAAAATAACGAGTTAAGTGCAACAGAAGTAATATCAGCATATCTTGAGCATATTAAAAAAGTTAATCCTGAACTCAATGCTATTGTCGATGATATGTCCGACGAGGCTACCAAACGTGCTGAGATCCTTGACCGGGCCACAATAGCAGGAGAGCCAAAAGGTAGACTATTTGGTGTTCCGGTCACAATTAAAATAAATGTCGATCAGAAAGGGTACGCAACAAGCAACGGTGTAACCGCACTCAAAAATTTAATAGCTGATAGTAATGCGCCAATCGTTGATCATCTCATGAAGGCTGGGGCAATATTTGTCGGCAGAACCAATACTCCCGAGTTTTCCTTCAGAGCCGATACAGAAAATCCCTTATATGGACGAACAAACAATCCGTGGGGCAAGCATTTGTCCCCGGGCGGTTCTTCTGGCGGTGCTAGTTCTGCGGTAATGGCTGGAATGTGTGCATTGGCTCATGGTAACGACATCGGAGGTTCACTTCGCTTTCCATCTGTAGCAACTGGTGCGGTAACACTTAAACCGGGCTTAGGAAGAGTTCCTGCCTGGAACTCAAGTCAAACTAGTGAGCGTGGTATTCTTGCTCAATCAATGTCAGTGCAAGGATTAATTACAAGAAGTGCAAGTGATCTTCAGTTAGCAATGCCAGAAATAATACAAGCCGACCTTAGAGACCCATTTCATGTCCCTATGCCGTGGGATACTTCTCAATTATCAAAAAACTCTCGAAAGGTAGCTCTTTGCTTTGAAACACCAGGCTTCAAAACAAATCCAGAAATCACAAAGGGTTTGAAAATTGCCGCTGATACTTTGAGTAATGTTGGGTTCGATGTGAAAGAAGTAACGCCACCACTTTTAGAGGAAACTGCAAAAACAGGCTACAGTGCACTGTTAGGAGAAGTACAAGCTCTATTGGGGGAAGATATAAGAAAAAGTGGTTCAGAAAAGATACAAATGATTTTTGATGAATATTTCCGTCAGTTCGAACCTTACGATGGGAAAAAACTTTTAACAGCAATGGCTGAAAGAACTCGTTATGCTCGAGAATGGGCACTTTTTATGGAAGAATATCCTCTAATTATTTCAAATCTGATGCCAACCAGTTTCTTCTATCCAGATCGAGATGCTGAGGGTAAAGCAGGCGTAACTGAAGTATTGGGCGCAGCACTCTGGTCATATTCTATGAATTTTATTGGGCATCCGGCTGGAATTGTGCCAACACATCTTGCAAATACAAGCGCAGGGGCTGTACCAATTGGAATTCAAGTCATTGGGCAGAGGTGGCGCGAAGATATGGTTGTGGCGGCATTAATAACCATTGAGGAACACTGTGGTACTTTTTGCGGTAAACTATGGAAGCAACTGGGTTGGCTGAATTAAACAAATTGTTCTTGAATTAATCTTTCATCAAGTCCGTGGCCTTGGTTAAATAGAATTCTATGCTGGACAGTGATGTCCGAGCTTATTTCAACTTTTTTGACATTTTTAAAAGATATACTGTCTGCATCCGCCATTACTGGCCTTTTATCATTGTCAATTACATCTATCCGAACAACAGCAGTTTTAGGCAACAAGGCTCCACGCCATCGGCGCGGCCGGTATGCGTTTAAAGCGGTCATCGCGAGTACATCAGCACCTATGGGTAGTATGGGTCCATGAGCTGAATAATTATAGGCGGTTGATCCTGCTGGAGTGGCAACTAAAACACCGTCACACACTAACTCGCCCATACGCTGTCTGTCATCAACCCATATTTTCAGCTTTGCAGCTTGCGGGCCAGCTCGTAAAAGAGAAACTTCGTTTATCGCTAGCGCTGTTTCAACTTTTCCATCAACAAGTGTAGCCTTCATTATCAAAGGATTAATTATTTGCTCCTCTGCATTAGCAAGCCGGGATGGCAAGGCCTCTGTTTCATACGCATTCATCATAAAACCAATTGTTCCACGATTCATTCCATATACTGCGGCCCGAAAATTTTGACAAAGATGTAAAGTTTGCAACATGAACCCATCACCACCCAAGGCGACAATGTAATCCGCCGTTTTGAGATCACATTGTCCATATAATTCTGTCAGTTCATGCAATGCATTCTGCGCACTGTCCATATCAGAAGCTAAAAATGCAATTTTCGCTGACATATTCATGTCCTTAGTCGATTTGATAACGGTCTTCTATTTCAATTACTTAGACTCAGCATAAACGAGGTAAAAACACAAGTTAAACAAAAGATAGCCTAACTTTTTGCTCGTTGCCCCTGATGAGCCTTGACCATATAATGATATTTAGGCATCACAAGATTTATGTTGATATATAAAATTTTTTTACCAAGCCAATGGAAAGATTTTACAAATGATGGGCGTACCAAGGGAGCCCCTGTTGATATCTCCGATGGGTATATACATTTCTCAACTGCAAATCAGGTCAAAGAAACGATTGCGAAGCATTTTTCGGATTATACGGACGTAGTTTTAGCTGCCTGTAAAACAGACAAATTGTCAACAGACCTAAAATGGGAACTCTCTCGTGGGGGGCAAGACTTTCCACATTTATACAGAGAACTGCTCATAACGGACATAGAGTGGCATCGCCATGTAAAACGGAAAAATGGAGATTATCCATTACCTGAGGATATAAATGAACTTATCTGAAAAAGTTGCCCTTCGATTATTATCAAACCTTGATCCCGAAAAAGCTCACAACACAGCTATGAGAGCTCTCAAATTTGGCCTTATACCCAAAACTCAAGGTTTTCAGGCAAAAAGTCTAGAGCTTAGTGTCTTGGGGTTAAAATTCAAAAATCCACTGGGTTTAGCTGCGGGTTTCGATAAAAATGCTGAAGCTATTAAACCATTAATGGAGTTTGGTTTTGGTTTTATCGAAGTAGGCGCTGTTACCCCATTTGCTCAAATCGGAAATCCTAAACCACGCCTATTTAGGCTAAAAGAAGATAGCGCCATTATAAATCGATTTGGATTTAATAATGATGGTATGCATGAGGTCGCCAAAAGACTGTCTCGGCGGCCCTCAAACGGGATAGTTGGCTTAAACCTAGGCGCTAATAAAAATAGTGCTGATCGCATCAGTGATTTTGCTACTGTGTTTAAAACATGTAGTGAATTCATCGATTTTGCCACTGTTAACGTTTCATCGCCAAATACAGAGAATTTACGAGAGCTCCAGTCAGGTAAAGAATTACGTAAATTGTTAAATGTAGTAATAGCTAGTCAGGATAGTTTAAAAACCAAAGTACCAGTCCTTTTAAAAATAGCACCAGACCTTGAACAGGATGAATTAAAAAACATTGCTTTGGTAGCAAAAGATACAAGAATTGATGGAATTATTGCAACGAATACGACAATCAGTCGCAATAATCTAAAAAGTAGTTATCAGCATGAAAAAGGCGGTCTTTCGGGGGCGCCAATATTTGAAATGTCAACGCGTGTGCTTGCGCAGCTTTATTCTATTACAGAAGGTAAAATACCATTAATTGGTGTCGGGGGCATATTTACGGGTGAACAAGTATTTCAAAAGATCCAAGCAGGGGCGTCTCTAGTACAAATATACTCTGCCTTAATTTATTCAGGATTTTCTGTTACTAACAAAATTTTAAGAGATTTACATATTTCTTTGAGGAAAAATGGTTTTAAAAATGTGGAAGAGGCAGTCGGAACTGGCGTAGATAAATGGCTTTGAATACGATCTGGCATAACCCAAGATGTGCAAAATCAAGGACTGCTCTAAGGTTACTTAATGATTGGTCAATTGATGCAAGGGTATTTTTCTACTTAAATGAAATTACTAACTATGAAGATTTGATGTCGATAGTCAAAAAATTGTCGATACCTACTATAGAACTGGTCCGCACAAACGAAAAAATATTTCGCACCTTAGGATTGAGCCGCAGCAGTAAAGATGAAGTACTTATCCAGGCAATGATACAAAATCCAATTCTGATTGAGCGGCCTCTAGTCATATCTGGTGAAAGAGCGATCATCGGGCGTCCCCCTGAGCGTGTTTTAGAATTGTTTAACTGATTGATTTTTCAAGTTTTGGATATCTTGTAAGTAGCGATATACCCCTAGCCGCATATGAAACTAAAAGCGCTACCCATAAACCGTAAAATCCATACAAATCAATCAATAAATAAGCAGACACAACATAAATTATTAGCGATAAAAACATCATATTGCGCATATCAATTGACCTTGTAGCGCCAACAAATATTCCATCCATTAAGAAAGGTAGCGCCCCAACGATGGGACCAAGAACAATAAATATTAAAAAGGCTTCAGAAGCCAATATAACCTCATCTGAAGTTGTCATTAATTTGATAAATACTGATCCAAATAGAGCGTAAACGAGTGCTAAAAAAATAGCTATTATGAAAGTCCATAGTCCCGACTTAATCACAGCATCTCGCAACATAAAGCGGTTTGATTTACCAACAGCCTGCCCCACTAAAACTTCTGCAGCAAAAGCAAATCCATCCATCCCATAGGCAGAAATATGCAAAAATTGCAGTAGTATCTGAGTTGCTGCTAATTCAACATCACCAAATTTACCGGAAGTCATTAAGAAAGATACAAAAATTATTTCCAACATGAGAGACCGTAAAAAAATATCTCTATTAACTACCAAAATAGCAATAATTTTTGTCTTAGAAAAAATTAAAGGCCAAATTATTTTTGGGAACTTTCGCGATACTGCAAAACAAATCGCCAAACCCATGAAAAAGGCAAACCACTCTGCTATAAACGTAGCCCATGCAACGCCTTCTACTCCCCAACCAAAACCTAAAACAAACCAGAAATCTAGAGCCGCATTCAAACCATTCATTGCCAGTTGTAAAATCAGTACATATTTGGTCTTCTCGAGCGCGATTAACCATCCCATAATTGCATAGGTAGAAATTATAGCCGGTGCAGAAAATATGCGGATACTCATGTAATCCAACGCAAGCATCTCAACTTCATTGGAACTGGGAGAGATAAAAAAAGATAACCAAAATAATATTGGGTGGATTAAAATAACAAAAGAACCACACGCTAAACCAATTAAGAGACCTCTAACAAGCAAGGCCACCACTTCGAGGGTATCATCCCTACCTAAGGCTTGAGCTGCAAAACCTGTAGTGCCCATTCTTAAAAAACCAAATAACCAATAAACCGCACTGAGAATTATCGCGCCGATTCCAACCGCACCAATTGCGATTGGACTTCCAAGCTGCCCAATAACACCGGTATCAATAGCACCTAAAATTGGTATCGAAATATTAGAAAGCACTATAGGAAATGCTATGGACATTACACGGCGATGGCTTATGACTTTGGAAGAATACAAATATGGTCCTTTTAGCTAGCCAGTCAGTCAACCCGTCGGCGGGCTATTCACATTAATAGTTTAAAATCGCACACTAAGACGCAATAATTTTATTCTTATCAACCTTGATGGATTAGTAGGACAGCACTACACTCAGCGCAAGACTTTGGGGGCTGTATGAGTGAAAGTAAACTTTCTTTCAAGGAAATGTGCGCAAAATTCGAAGTGACACCGCGTACTTTGCGGTATTACGAATATATTGAACTATTAAGTCCGGAAAGGATCGGCCGTTCGCGCTTTTATGGTGCACGCGAATGCGCTAGAATGACGTTAATTTTGCGTGGTAGAAAATTTGGATTTCAATTAGAAGAACTAAGGCAGTGGCTCTTAATTTACGATAAAGAAGGTACAAACGCCCAAATGAACGTTTTTATTGATATGGCGGATCGTAAACTGATTGAACTCTTTGAACAACAAAAACAATTAGCAGAAACTATTAAAGAGCTAGAAGGGCTCAGGAAATCAACTAAGAAGTCCTTAGAAACTTAAGTTGACGTAACGTTTGTTTACGTAAACGTTAACTTTATAAGTTTATTAGTTAAACTACTCAAAAAAGGTTGTAAGATGAGTAATTCTTTAACTATCCGTGAAATGAGCGAAGAATTTGACGTTACCGCAAGGACTTTACGGTTTTACGAAGCGAAAGAGCTTCTTTTCCCTTTAAGAGAGGGTCAAAAACGACTTTTTACAAAACGCGATCGGGCACGTTTGAAATTAATTGTCAAAGGGAAAAGGTTCGGTTTCTCTCTAGAAGAAATAAGACAACTACTTGAACTTTATGACATGGGCGACCAACAACAGACGCAGTTAGCCAGAACGTATGAGTTAGCAAAAGAAAGATTAAAACAATTAGAATTACAGCACTATGAACTCGGCGAAACTATTGAAGAGTTAAAAGAACAATTGCACCTCGGAAGAGAACTCCTAAAGCAAGCTAATTTATCTTCTGAACCAGCCGAATAATAAAATGGGACTTAAATAATGCCAATTTACTCCGCACCAGTAAAAGATATCAAATTTATATTACAAAACGTTTTAAAAATTCACGACAGTGACATCCCGGGATATGGTGAATTAGATAACGAATATTTGAATGCCATTCTAGAGGAAGCATCAAAAATTTCGTCAGAGGTCCTTGCGCCGTTGAATGCCATTGGAGACAAACACGGTTGCAGTTTTGAAAATGGAATAGTGTACACTCCACCCGGCTTCAAAGAAGCCTTCGATCAACTAAAGGACGGTGGATGGACTGGTATTGATTGTGACATAAAATTTGGGGGCCAGGGCCTTCCCTATCTGATTAGCATTGCAGTTGGTGAGATGTTTGCTAGTGCAAACATGGCACTTGGAATGTATCACGGATTAACACATGGTGCATATTCTGCGATTTACTCTCATGGCAGTGAAGAACAAAAAGAAAAGTATTTACCGAATCTGGTAAATTGTACGTGGACAGGGACAATGAACCTGACTGAACCTCATTGTGGCACAGACCTAGGTATGATGAGGACTAAGGCAAGTAGAAAACCTGATGGAACATTCCAAATAAGTGGGCAAAAAATTTTCATATCGGCAGGGGACCACGATCTAGCCGAAAATATTATACATTTGGTTTTGGCAAAAATTCCAAACGGCCCTGATGGCGTAAAAGGCATATCACTTTTCATTGTTCCCAAATTTTTGGTTAACGAAGATGGCTCTTTAGGAGAGCGCAACCAAGTATCAGTCGGTAAAATCGAGCAAAAAATGGGTATCCACGGAAATGCAACGTGCGTCATGAATTATGATGAGGCAACCGGGTACTTGGTTGGTGAGGAACATAAAGGTATGAGAGCAATGTTCACAATGATGAACGAAGCAAGACTAGGGGTCGGTTTGCAAGGTCTCTCTCAAGCTGAATTAGCTTATCAGAACGCGCTAGCATACGCAAAAGATCGATTGCAAGGAAGAGATATTACAGGAGTTCAGAATCCTGATGAGTTAGCGGATCCAATAATTGTTCATCCTGATGTTCGAAGGAATTTGATGGATCAAAAATGTTTTTCAGAAGGAAGCCGAGCATTAATTCTTTGGGGTGCAAGCATTATAGACAAAGCCAACCGAAACACAGACAGCGAAGCCGAGGGGCTAATTGGACTTTTAACACCTGTTATTAAAGGGTTTTTAACGGATAAGGGTTTTGATATGACAATCCAGGCCCAACAAATATATGGCGGACATGGGTATATTGAAGAATGGGGAATGTCTCAATTTGCACGAGACGCACGGATCGCAATGATTTATGAAGGCGCAAATGGTATTCAAGCTTTGGACTTGGTCGGAAGAAAACTACCACAGAACCAAGGTAGAAATATGATAGCTTTTTTAACAATTTTAAAGACTTATTTATCAGAAAATCAAAACAAATCAGACGAGTTTGACAAAATATTTTTAGAGCCAATGAAATCTGCCACAGATGATTTGGAAGGCGCTGTTCTTTATTTCATGGACAAAGGAATAAAGAATCCAAACGAGGCACTTGCTGGATCGTATGACTTCATGCACCTGTTTGGTTATGTATGTCTTGGACTTATGTGGTGTAAAATAGCCCAGGCATCACATGCGGCTATAAATTTAAGTTCTGATCATGATGATTTCCATCAAAGCAAGATTTCAACTGGGCAATATTTTATGGAAAGACAGTTACCGTTTACAAGATTACACCTTGCACGCATCAGAGCAGGATCAAGCGCAGTTATGAAATTGAGTGCAAGTAACTTTTAAGTAGGATTAATTATGAATTTCCAACTATATTCATTTGGAGAAAGCGGACACTCCTATAAGGTTGCTCTTGCCCTACATTTTTCAAACGCCAGCTGGAAACAGATTTTGATCGACTTTTTTCGAGGTGAAGCTCGATCAGAAGCTTATAGAAATGAAATTAACATAATGGCTGAAGTTCCGGTTCTGGTATCCGGCGATAAAAAAATATCACAGTCAGGCGCTATACTTGACTATCTGAACGGGAAAACTGGAAATTACTTTGGAAAGAATGATGAGGAAC
>CACKSH010000009.1 GCA_902602765.1 Paracoccaceae bacterium | reverse complement strand
GGAGTGGATGGGCAAAAGAGCTACGGCAGGCCGCATGGCTCCAAGAGGCTTTCCGAGAAATAAGAAGTTTTAATTAAATTTACTATAGCTGAGTAAAGCATACTCTAGATTTGCTAAACCGATTATCACGCAGCGACATTATTTTTAACCTGCCGAAGGGCCTCTAAAATCATTTCAGCAATATTTTTACAATCATTGAGGCTTAGTTGAGCAGGAAGCCTTACATCGCAAGCGTTTCTTAACATTTCGCGCGTTTTTGGCAAATTATATTTTTCCGGTAAAAAATCCCAATTCCAATAGGCTCTTGCATTATCTTTTGAGAGACCGAAAATTTGCAGCTTTATACCCATTGTATTTATAACTTCACAAAACTGAATAACTTCTGGTGGCGTTAAACCAACAAGGTTGAATTGTATTGAGTCGGGAGCGCGAGATTCGTGCTCAAATTTTTCAGGCACATGTATCCACTCGCTACCGCTCAGCTTTGCTGCAGTAATATCGTGATTACGCCGTCCATTTTCTACTCTCTGCTTGAGATAAGGTAACTGTGCATTTACTATTGCTGCAGAGAGGTTATTTAACCGCATATTAAAAAGTGGTAATAGATTTTGCCATTTTTCAAAAAATTCTTTTTCCCCTTGATGCTTCTTCCAGTTGTGCTCGTACGCACCAGACATTACAACAACTTTTGCAAAATAGTCAGGATCATCTGTAACTAGCATCCCTCCTTCACCAGAATTTAATAGTTTATAAGACTGAAATGAAAAACAACCAAACTGTCCGAAGGTACCAATATTTTTACCTTTCCAAGTGGTACCCAATGAGTGGGCTGCGTCCTCGATTACAGGTAACTCCAATCTGTCACAATGGAAAAGGATTTTATCCATATCGGAGGTGTGTCCACGCATATGACTTATCAGCACAGCATCAACAGACTCCAGTTTACACAAGAAATCATCTATATCGATCCGATAATCCATCCCACATTCGCAGAGGACAGGAACACAGTTTGCGTGAACAACAGCAGACGGAACAGCGCCAAAAGTGAAGGCTGGAATCAAAACTCGTGCCTTTTCACCTAAATTCAAAGCCTTTAGTGCTAAGAATAAAGCTGCGGAGCAGGAAGAAACTGCTAGCGCGTATGACGAACCAATTCTCAAAGCAAAGTTTTGTTCTAAGTTTAAGACAGGCGACTGTTCATTCGTGTAGCGGAACAGATCGCCGGTTAACAATAATTCTTCTATCTCTAACCGTGCAGTCTCTGGTATGGGATCAGCCTGACTTGTATTTGGAATGTTGTTCAAGTTTAACCTGCTAAAGTTGAATATCTTTTAAGACTGACAATAACAATTACCTACAGAGGCTCTTACAGTGACCAATATTAGACTTGCACTTATTACTTATCTACCGTTTGTAAATAATTTTTTTTTACTTTTTGAAGTTTACATGGCAAAGCTGCTGAAAATACATATATCTAATTTTGTATTTCGGCGCGGCAAAATGAACCATTCAGCCATACACTCGGTATAATTCTAGACCTATTTTAAAAAATGTTTTAACGTCAAATATATTGTTCGGGTAAAACAACTTTAAAGCAAGGTATTCTTATGGATGGCAATTTAAATCAGAATGACATCAGCCACGTTGTAGAGGCTGATAGGGCTCACATTTGGCATCACCTTATACAACACAAACCTTTCGAAACTGCTGAACCAAGAATCATCGTTGAAGGGAAAGGTTTGCGCGTTTGGGATCAAAACGGCAAAGAACACATCGACGGCGTTTCTGGAGGCGTATGGACGGTTAACGTGGGTTATGGTAGAGAAAGCATAGCAAACGCGGTACGCGATCAATTATTAAAGTTGAACTACTTTGCTGGAGCAGCCGGATCAGTGCCTGGTGCTTTGTTTGCAGAAAAACTTATTGATAAAATGCCTGGCCTATCTCGCGTTTATTACTGCAACTCGGGATCCGAAGCTAACGAAAAAGCATTTAAAATGGTTCGGCAGATTGCTCATAAAAAATATGGTGGTAAGAAACACAAGGTTTTGTATCGGGATCGTGATTATCATGGAACAACAATAGCGGCCCTATCTGCTGGTGGACAGGATGAGCGAAACGCTCAATACGGGCCCTATACACCTGGATTTGTTCGCGTCCCACACTGTCTAGAATATAGAGCTCAATGGGACTTAAGCGGCGAAGAATACGGAAAGCGTGCGGCCGATGCGATAGAAGAAGTTATACTAGCAGAAGGCCCCGGTACAGTGGGTGGTTTATGTCTTGAACCTGTAACAGCAGGAGGTGGGGTGATAACACCTCCACTAGGATATTGGGACCGCGTTCAAGAAATCTGCAAAAAATACGATATACTTCTGCATATTGACGAGGTGGTATGTGGCTTAGGCAGAACTGGAACATGGTTTGGATATCAAAACTACGGGATTAAGCCGGACATGGTAACAATGGCAAAGGGTGTGGCGTCGGGTTATGCCGCTATTGCATGTTTGGTTACCACTGAAGAGGTTTTTGAAAGCTTTAAAGATAATCCCAATGATAAAATGAATTACTTCAGGGATATTTCTACTTTTGGTGGGTGCACCGCAGGACCAACAGCCGCTATAGAAAATATGAGAATAATTGAAGACGAAAACTTGCTAAATAATACAATTAAAATGGGCGAGAGAATAATCGATAATCTCCATAACCTAGCTGAAAAACATCCCGTCATTGGCGATGTGAGAGGCTCAGGATTATTTTGTGGAGCTGAATTGGTAAAAGATCGCAAAACAAAAGAACCAGAGGATGAAAAATCGGTGCAAGCTGTTGTTGCTGATTGCGCAGCACAGGGTGTTCTGATCGGCGCGACGAACCGCTCCCTTCCCGGCCTAAATAATACATTGTGCTTCAGTCCAGCACTTATTGCGACGCCAGATGATATCGACCAGATCACTGATGCAGTTGATAAATCACTTACGAAGATTTTTGGAAATTAATTATCAAAGATGGATTTCGTAAGCGAACCAGATGATCCATTTATTGCGGGTAAAAATCACCCAGTTAATTTCGCTAATCTAGCTTGTTTATCAAAATCCACGAACAAAATTGCAGTAGGAAGAGAACTGGTTGCTAAGCAATATGTATTGGTCCTAGTGCAGTGATTTCTAGTCTACTAGGATGGTGAAACGATATAAAATAACAAAGTGAAATATTCAAGTTTATATCCCTATGGTTTATGTTTTTAGGAGAAAAAAATGAAAATGACAACCGAAGAAGCATTCATAAAAGTGCTTCAAGCTCATGGAATAAAACATGCTTTTGGCATCATCGGATCTGCATTTATGCCAATTTCAGACTTATTCCCTGCAGCCGGCATTAATTTTTGGGATTGTGCTCACGAAGGCTCTGCTGGAATGATGGCGGACGGGTATACCAGAGCTACTGGAAAAATGGCTGTTATGATTGCGCAGAATGGGCCAGGGATTACTAATTTTGTTACTGCCGTGAAAACTGCATACTGGAACCACACACCCCTACTTTTGATAACGCCTCAAGCTGCAAACAAAACCATAGGACAAGGTGGATTCCAAGAAGTTGAACAAATGAAATTATTTGAGGATATGGTCGCCTACCAAGAGGAAGTGAGAGACCCAACCCGTATTGTAGAAGTTCTTAACAGAGTAATAATGAATGCAAAGCGAGCTTCTGCCCCAGCCCAAATTAATATACCTCGCGACATGTGGACTCAGGTAGTAGAAATAGATCTTCCAGCAATGGTCGAATTTGAGCGTCCCAGCGGCGGTGATAACGCAATCTCAAAGGCTGCTGAAATGTTGTCTTCTGCGAAGAACCCTGTAATCTTAAACGGAGCTGGAGTTGTTTTATCCGAAGGTGCTATAGAAGCGTCCAAATCATTAGCGGAGCGCCTCGACGCAGCAGTTTGTGTTGGATATCAACATAATGATGCATTTCCCGGTTCACACCCTCTTTTTGCTGGTCCATTGGGATATAACGGCTCCAAGGCTGCAATGGAATTAATCAAAGATGCTGATGTCGTTTTATGCTTAGGAACAAGATTAAACCCATTTTCAACACTGCCCGGATACGGAATTGATTATTGGCCAGAAAATGCTAAAATAATTCAAGTTGATATTAATCCTGATAGGATTGGTTTAACAAAGAAAGTAAGTGTCGGAATAATTGGTGACGCAGCACTTGTTGCCAACAAGATACTATCTAATTTATCTGAAACCGCAGGTGACTTTGGCCGAACTGGAAGAAAACAAAAAATTGCAGAAATAAAATCCAGATGGGCACAGCAACTAAGCTCAATGGATCATGAGGAAGATGATCCTGGCACAACCTGGAACCAGCGGGCACGAGCAGATAAGCCCGATTGGATGTCCCCTAGAAAAGCATGGAGGGCCATACAAGCAGCGCTTCCAAAAGAAGCAATAATATCATCCGACATTGGGAATAACTGCGCTATTGGAAATGCTTATCCAACATTTGAGGAAACACGAAAATATTTGGCACCAGGTCTTTTTGGTCCATGTGGCTATGGCTTGCCATCAGTGGTTGGCGCTAAGATTGGACGACCAGATGTTCCAGTTGTTGGTTTTTCCGGAGACGGTGCATTTGGCATTGCAGTAAATGAACTAACTGCTATTGGAAGAGAAGAGTGGCCAGCTATAACACAAATAGTTTTTAGAAATTACCAATGGGGTGCTGAAAAGAGAAACTCCACGCTTTGGTACGATGATAATTTCGTTGGCACTGAATTGGATACTCAGGTGTCGTATGCCGGGATCGCCAAGGCGTGTGGCTTACAAGGGGTCGTCGCGAAAACTATGGATGAATTAACAGAAGCACTTCATACCGCGATTAAAGATCAAATGGAAAACGGGAAAACCACCTTAATTGAAGCGATGATTAATCAAGAATTAGGAGAGCCTTTCCGCCGCGATGCAATGAAAAAGCCAGTTGCAATTGCAGGTATATCCGTTTCCGACATGCGAGAACAAGCGGTTTGAGTCTAAAATGCAACCCGGTCTAATGCGACCACTGGATAAGGCTATGCAAATAGCCAAATCCAACCCTATAACAATATCTCTGAGTGAAGGTACTGAACCGCGAGTTGTAGAGGCAGCAGTTCAAGCAGTGAACCTTGGCATTGCAAAAATAATTTTGATTGGTAATGAAGATAAGATTAAACAGCAGCTGGCTAAGTTTCCCTGCTCGCGACCAGATCATATTGATCTACACGATCCAATTAAATCTCCATTGAAAGAAGAATTTTCAAAGTCTTATTATGAGTTGAGAAACCATAAGGGTATAGCAGCTGAAGAAGCCGAAAAACAAGTTTCGTCAAACCTCACATATGCTGCCTTGCTTGTAAGAAATGGATACGCAGACGGGACCTTGAGCGGAGCAATAGAGACAACCTCTAATGTTATAAAAACGGCTATTTGGGTAATTGGAAAGGCTGCAAACTTCGACACAGTTTCAAGTTGTTTTTTAATTTTCCCAAAATCACACACACCTATGATCTATGCAGATTGTGGCCTCATTATAGAACCTGATGAGAATGAATTAGTAGACATAACAATAGCAGCCAGCCAATCTTGCAAATCTCTTTTGAGTACAGATCCGAGAATTGCTTTACTATCTTTTTCCACCAAGGGAAGTGCAAAACATAAAAATGTGGATAAAATAGTTGCTGCGTTAAAAAAAATAAAGTCTCTAAAGCCTGAATTACTTATCGATGGAGAGCTGCAATTCGACGCCGCAATTGATTATGCAGTTGGGAATAAAAAGGCGCCTGATTCAAAAGTGGCAGGAAATGCAAATGTGATGATCTTCCCCAATTTAGATGCAGGGAATATCGCATATAAAATTACTCAAAGGATCGGTGAAGCTGAAGCATATGGACCAATTCTCCAAGGATTAGAAAAGCCAGCAAACGATTTATCACGTGGTGCATCGCCGCATGACATTACTCAAATGATTGCAGTCACTGTACTTCAGGCTGCTGCACGTCTACAAGATGTTTCCAACTAAGCTATAATTTTGAAAAGTCAGGCAAGGTACATAGATGACGGACCAACCTTATTTGGACACATCGCCACAATTAAGCGATGAAATCCGCAAAACCACATGCTATATGTGCGCCTGCCGTTGCGGGATAGACGTACACATTAAAAATGACAAAGTAGCTTATATAGAGGGTAATAAAGACCATCCTGTGAACCAAGGAGTACTATGTGCAAAGGGTTCCGCCGGTATTATGCAGATAAATGCTCCTTCTAAACTAAAATCTCCCCTCACACGGGTTGGGCCAAGAGGATCAGGGCAATTTAAAGAAATTACATGGGACGAGGCTTTAAATCTTGCAACTTCCTGGTTAAAGCCAATCCGTGAAAAGGATCCAGAAAAGTTAGCGTTTTTTACTGGCAGGGACCAATCTCAATCCTTTACAAGTTTTTGGGCACAAAATTTTGGCACACCAAATTATGCCGCGCATGGCGGATTTTGCTCGGTTAATATGGCTGCTGCGGGTATTTATACCATGGGTGGGGCATTCTGGGAGTTTGGACAACCCGACTGGGACCATACTAAGTTATTTATGCTATTTGGAGTAGCAGAAGATCATGACAGCAACCCCATAAAAATGGGTATAGGAAAGATAAAGGCTAAAGGAGCTAGAATTATAGGCGTCAATCCTATAAGGACCGGGTACAGTGCCGTCGCCGACGACTGGGTAGGAATAACACCAGGAACGGACGGCCTATTTATAATGTCTCTTATACATCTTTTACTGAAGGCTGGTAAAATTGATTTAGTTTACTTGAGCCAATTCACCAATGCACCTGCATTAGTGGATAATGAGACGGGTCTTTTGTTAAAAGATGCAGATAATAAAGAGCTCGTTATTGACAAAAAGTCGGGAAAACTTGTTGCATTTGATACTAAAAATATTCAGCCCAGCTTAACCGCCAACCATAAAGGTAACCAGACGGTATTTTATCATATGATCGAGAAATACTTGTCAGATGAGTTCAGCCCAGAAGCGGTATCAGAAAGAACAGGCATCAAAGCAGGAAAAATAAGAGCAATTGCCGCTGAAATTGCTCGCGTTGCATTCGAAGAAAGTTTTGAGATTAATCAAGAATGGACAGACTTTAGAGGTAATAAACATAAGAAAATGCTCGCGAGACCTGTTTCCTTTCATGCAATGCGCGGAATTTCAGCACATTCCAATGGTTTCCAAACCTGTAGAGCGTTGCATGTACTACAAATTATTCTTGGTACGGTAGAGGTGCCAGGAGGCTTTCGGTTTAAGCCACCTTACCCTAAACCAAGTTCAATACATCCAAAGCCACATTGTAAGGTTACTCCCGGCGCTCCTCTCGATGGTCCACATTTAGGATTTGTTCATGGACCTGATGATCTTTGCCTCAAGGAAGATGGTACTCCAGCTCGCATCGATAAGGCATTTACATGGGAAAATCCCATGTCAGCACACGGCTTGATGCATATGGTGATTTCGAACGCACATGCAGGTGACCCTTACAAAATTGATACATTATTTATGTATATGGCAAATATGAGTTGGAATAGCTCAATGAATACAAAAGGTGTTATTGATATGCTAACTGACAAGAATGATAATGGGGATTATGTTATACCTCACATCATTTATTCAGATGCTTACAGCTCTGAAATGGTTGCTTATGCGGACCTGATTTTACCAGACACAACTTATTTAGAGAGACATGATTGTATTAGCTTACTTGATAGACCCATATGTGAAGCCGATGCTGTAGCAGACTCCATTAGGTGGCCAGTAATAGCGCCAGATAGAGACGTCAGAGGCTTCCAAAGCGTCTTATGTGATCTGGGGGCAAGGCTTAAACTACCAGGTTTTATCGATGATGACGGTAACGCAAGGTTTAAAGACTATGCAGATTATATAGTAAATCATGAACGAAAACCCGGGATTGGCCCACTGGCAGGCTGGCGTTCGAAAGAAGATACTGGAAAGGGTTCGCCCAATCCAAATCAACTAAACCAGTATATAAAAAATGGTGGGTTTTGGACTAAACATATCCCCCAAAATGCTGCTTATTATAAACCATGGAACCTTGATTATCAAAATTGGGCTGTAGATACGGGTTTGTATGACCAGCCTCAACCTTATTTATTTTCTTTATATGTTGAACCAATGCGAAAATTTCAATTAGCGGCTCTTGGGCATGGTAAAACACAGCCACCAGAACATCTGCGTGAGCGTATTTTGAAAAGTATGGATCCACTTCCAATTTGGTACCCACCTTTCGAAGAAACATTAGTTGATAAAGACGAGTTTACACTACATGCATTAACACAGCGGCCGATGGCGATGTACCATTCATGGGGAACACAAAATGCTTGGCTCCGTCAAATCCACGGCGTTAATCCGCTATATATTCCGTCAAAACTAATGATATCACATTCCTTGAAGGACGGTGACTGGGTACAGTTAACATCTGTCAACGGCTCAATAACTGTACCTGTAGCCGAGATGGCCGCTCTTAACGAACAGACTGTTTGGACATGGAATGCGATTGGAAAACGTAAAGGAACTTGGGCATTAGATAAGAATGCTCCAGAAGCAAGAAAAGGATTTTTACTTAACCACCTGATACATGAGCTCTTACCCCCCAAAGGAGATGGTTTGCGATGGGCGAACTCCGATCCTATTACGGGGCAAGCTGCTTGGTTTGACCTCAGAGTTAAATTAGAAAAAGTAAAGCCACCTTCTTCAAGCGAACCCACATTTCCAGAAATCAAATCTCCTGTAGAGAAAGGCCCAAATATTATTTTACAGGGGCAAAGCTAAAAAATGGCGTCCTCAATACAAAATAATTGGACAACGCAATTAGGACATTAATATGACTTCATTACCAGATAAAACAGAACGAAAATTAGGCCTTGTCATTGACCTAGATACTTGCGTTGGTTGTCACGCATGCGTTATTTCTTGCAAAGGTTGGAATACTGAAAATTATGGATCACCACTTGCTGATGTCGACGCGTATGGGGAAAACCCCGTAGGGACATTTCTTAATCGAGTTCACTCTTACGAAGTTACTCCCGATGAAGGTACTTCACAATTAGTACACTTTCCGAAATCTTGTCTACATTGTGAGGATGCGCCATGCGTTACAGTTTGCCCAACGGGTGCAAGTTACAAGAGATCTGAGGACGGAATAGTGCTTGTTAACGAAAGCGATTGCATCGGGTGTGGCTTATGTGCTTGGGCATGCCCATACGGCGCGCGCGAAATGGATGGCGTCGAAAAAGTAATGAAAAAGTGTACGCTCTGTGTAGATCGTATTTATAATGAAAATTTAGAACCTGAAGATCAAATTCCATCTTGCGTTCGAACATGTCCAGCCGGCGCTAGGCACTTTGGTGACTTTAATGACCCAGAGAGCCACGTAAATAAATTAGTATTGGATCGTGGCGGAATGGATCTAATGCCAGAACAGCAGACAAAACCAGTGAATAAATATTTACCGCCACGGCCAAAAGATACATTGGGTGAGATAGATATACTCGCACCATTACTCAAACCTGTTGCAGAGAAGCCAGACACTTTCATTGGTTGGCTAAATAAACAATTGGATAAGATTTAATGCACCCGTCTCCATCAGTCATAATATTTACTGCACTTTCTGGGTTAGGATTTGGCCTATTAGCATTTTTAGGGCTAAAAATGCCTGATGTTACGGGAGTTTTAGCATTTATCTTTTTTGTTATTGGCTTCGGACTAGCTGTTGGTGGTCTTATTTCATCAACTTTCCATTTGGGGAGACCCGAAAGGTCAATTAAGGCGTTCAAACAGTGGCGAAGTAGCTGGCTCAGCAGAGAAGCTATAACGGCAGTTTTTGCACTTTCTGTAATGGCAGTTTATGCTATCGGCAGAATATTTTTTGACCATGATATTCGCATACTTGGAGTTGCCGGGGCAATTATGTCTATTGTGACAGTCTTCACTACTTCAATGATCTATGCTCAATTGAAATCGATACCAAGATGGAATACAAAACTTACTCCGGCATATTTTTTATCATTATCACTGGCTGGTGGCGCACTGTTAGCTGCACAAATTAAAATTTGCCTTTTGCTACTTTTAATATCAGGCATCATCCAATTACTCGTTTGGATCAAAGGTGATAGGGCCTTGGCGTTATCCGGAACTACTATAGAGAGTGGGACTGGGTTGGGTACCATTGGGCGGGTTCGTGCATTTGAACCTCCACACACTGGAACAAATTATTTGTTAAAAGAATTCGTTCATATTGTCGGTCGCAAGCATTCCGCTAAGCTAAGGCTAATAGCTCTTATCTTAATGATTGGAACACCAATATTACTACTCTCGTTATCATTCTCATATTTCCTAGCCGCACTTTCGGTCATCAGCCATATAGCAGGACTATTTATTTCTCGTTGGCTATTTTTTGCTGAGGCTGAACACGTCGTTGGCTTGTATTATGGGAAACGCTGAAATCTACTAAACTTGTTAAAATAGCGACACGGCTAAAGTGCCAGCTTTGGGTTTAGAACATATATAGATTTGCCTCAAGGTGCCATACACTTTTAATGGAGTTTGCTTTCGATTTCCAAAATTCCTGAATCAATAAGCTTATTAGCTTCAGTTGCGGAAAGCTGTTCCGAAATAACCTCACTTGCAGCCGCTATGGCAACCTTTATTGCTGCATCCCTGACTTCTTTTTCAGCAGCTGCTTGAGCAGTGGAAATGCGCTCCTCCGCGGCAGCCATTCTTCTTGAAACAGATTCCTTGAGATCTAGCTTCGCTTGCTCAGTTGCTAAAGCTGCGTCAGCCTTTGCAGTTTCTAAAATTCGTTCAGCTTGCTCCATAGCTTCCTTTTGTTTTCTCTCATAAGACGCTAGAAGCGACTGAGCTTCATCCCGCAAGGAGCGCGCTTGATCAATTTCCGATTGAATACCGTCAGACCGCTTATCTAGCATTCCGCCTAACAACCTTGGAACTTTAAAATAGAAAAGAATAGCTATAAAAAGTAGAAATGATAACAAGACTACAAAGTCTGTATTTTTTAACGAGAAGAATGGACCTGAAGCTGCAAATAGTGGACCACTAATAAAAGCGAAAATAATCAATAAGGTATTGCGCATTTCTAACCCTTCATTTTCGAGGAAACTGCTGTGCTAATGGTTTTAGCATCAGCTTTTGCACCCAAAGCTGATACAATTTCTTTTGCAGTATCCTTGGCGACCTTTTCAATACTTGAGAGCGCATTCTTCCTAATTTCAGCTATTGATGCTTCACTTTCACTAACCTTGACACTTATTTCCGCATCAGCTTTGCTGATTGCAGATTGTAGTTCTTTTTTCATTTCTGCTTTTGATGCATCTAGCAAGCGTGAAGCCTCACTTCGTGCGTCATTCAACGCCTGTACATAGGAACGTTCAGCTTCCTCTGCTTTTGATTTCAATTCTTCAGAAGTAGCTAGATAGCTTGTGATCGTGCTCTGCCGATCAGCCAACACTTCTGCAATTCGTGGCAAGGCTATTCGGGAAAGAATTATAAAGATGACTACTAGAGTAACGACCAACCAAAAAACTTGATTTGCCATCCAGTCTCCACAAAGCTGAGGCATACCGATGGCACTTCCGTAACCGTCGATACATTTACTTACAACCTGATCTGTGCTTGCGGCCATTCACAAACTCCCCTGCTAGTTCTCTAAGGCCGGTACTTACAATAACTACTGGCCTCAAAAAGTAGAATATTATACAGCAAACATTAACAACAAAGCTACTAAGAATGAAAAAATTCCCAACGCTTCGGCAAATGCGATACCAATAAACATTGTAGCTGTTTGGCCAGCCGCTGCTGAAGGATTTCTTAGTGCACCTGATATGTAGTTACCTACCACGTGACCAACACCTATGGCTGCACCACCCATGCCAGTACAAGCTAAGCCTGCACCTACATAAGCACCCATTTGAACAATATCGCCTTCCATTCGAATTCTCCTTGATTTACGAAACTAATTAGTGATGAGGATGAAGTGCATCTTTCAGATAGACGCACGTTAAAATTGCAAATACATATGCCTGGATAAACGAAACTAATGTTTCAAGAGCGTACATCGCCGTTATGGCCACTACTGACAATGGTGAAATCAAAGCTACCCCAGCAAACGCGGCAAACACCTTTATAACGGCGTGGCCAGCCATCATATTTCCAGCCAATCGAATAGAATGACTTACCGGTCTTACAAAATATGAGATAATCTCAATTAGTGTCAGTGCTGGTCGAAGTGCTAAAGGAGCTGAAGAGATCCAAAATAAGGAGAAAAACCCTACTCCGTTTTTCACAAAACCAATCACTGTGACAGCGAGGAATACGCCTATTGCCATCACCGCGGTTACGGCGATGTGCGAGGTCGTAGTAAAAGACATTGGTAATAGGCCCAAAAAATTAGACAAGACGATGAACATGAATAACGTCATTATGTAAGGAAAATATGGTACGGCGTCACGTCCCGCTACGTCCTCCACCATTTTGTGCACAAAACCGTAGGCAAGCTCGCCGACAGACTGTGCCCTTCCTGGCACCAACGCTCTTTTTGAAGTTCCTACCAACATAAGTAAAACAAGAGCAACAACACTTAAGCCCATCCATAAGGTAACATTAGTAACGGTATACCAGTAAATCGGACCTGACCCAAACAACGGTTCCACAATAAACTGATCCATTGGGTGGAACACAAGTCCATCTGATTTTTCTGAAGGTTGCGCCGTGCCCGCCACTTATATATCCCTCTCATTTTTTTCAGACAAACGCGATGCCTGATCTCTCTGAACTTCCTTAGCTGTCGACAACATAGTCCTTATCCCGGCTACGAACCCAAGCAGCGTAAAAATAATCATAAAAATGGGCAACGTTCCTAAGACAATATCTAATCCATACCCAAGACCAAAACCGATAGCTAACCCACTTACTAGCTCAATTACCATTCTCCAAGCGTGTTGCAGCCCTGAATGGTGATCTTCGACTTTTGGATCGTTTTCATAACTCCGTTTCGCAGACTTAATCTTCTCACCAAGGCCTTGTAATGGATCATTGTCCATGTTGAACGACTTTCCAAATTTAACTATTGGATATTATTTCAATTCGCTACTGTCAACCTCTGCCTTTAGCTTTTTATTTTATTATAAGTTATTGTTTTTATTATTAATTTTTTTTGCCTCGGCAATATTTATAACTTTCTTGTTAATCTTGTATTTTTTCCATATTTAACCATATGGTTAAATATGGAAAAAAAGGTTAGCCACACATGCACACAACTTTAGATGAACTGTTTTCCGCACTGTCAGATAATACCCGCCGAAAAATACTTATAATGTTACTAGAGGACGATATGGCTGTAACTGATGTTGCCGATCCATTTGATATGTCTTTGCCAGCCATCTCTAAGCACCTTAGTATTCTAAGTAATGCTGGATTAATTACACAAGAAAAACGTGGACGGGTAAACTGGTGCAAGTTAGAACCGGACGGACTTCGAGATGCGAGTGTTTGGATGCTTGGGTTTGGGCAATTTGACATCGTAGATATTGAGAGCCTCGAGAAACTTATTGAAACCCATATTGACCTTACACAAGCGAATTAGCTTTATCCAACTCAGTGTTCTAAATAAAACTACTTAGCTCAGGCCTTGACTTGCCCGGTGAAGTGGACTACCGAACAATTAAATCTTGGAAGTTCAACACTTCCGGTCCTCTTTTTAATAGGATCGACCCCCGTCAGCGAGTTTCGCCCACGGGGGCGTTTGGTGTTAAACAGCTTAGAAAATAACGGGCGTGATATAATTTGAAAAGGCCAGCGTATGTTTGAAAATTTGTCAGAACGGTTATCTGGCGTATTCGGTCGCCTCACAAAGCAAGGGGCGCTGTCAAACGAGGACGTAGTGACTGCTTTAAGAGAAGTCAGGATAGCGCTATTAGAAGCCGATGTTTCCTTACCAGTTGCCCGCGACTTCATTAAATCAGTAGAAGCAAAAGCAACTGGCCAGAATGTTACAAAATCAGTTACGCCTGGCCAGCAGGTGGTAAAGATAGTTCATGACGAACTGGTAACCATGTTAAAGGGGACAGGCACAACTGAAAGCTTGAAGATTGACCACCCACCTTCTCCAATTCTGATGGTTGGCTTACAAGGATCAGGGAAGACAACCACGTCGGCCAAATTAGCAAAGCGACTGCGCGATAAGGATAATAAGCGCGTTTTGATGGCTTCACTTGATGTAAATCGACCTGCCGCGATGGAACAATTGCAAATCCTCGGCTCACAAATTGGTATCGATACGCTGCCAATCATTAAAGGTGAGGATCCATTAGTCATTGCAAAAAGGGCCAAAACTCAAGCAGCACTTGGAGGTTATGACGTATATTTATTAGATACCGCCGGCAGACTTCATATTGACCATGACCTTATAAGTCAGGCGGCAGCCATTCGAGACATCGTAAACCCCAGAGAAACATTACTCGTAGTCGACGGCTTAACGGGACAAGATGCTGTCAACGTGGCTACAGAATTCAATGATAAAATAGGTGTTTCGGGGGTTGTTTTAACAAGAATGGATGGTGATGGCCGCGGAGGAGCTGCTCTTTCTATGCGAGCTGTGACAGGTCAGCCAATTAGGTTCGTGGGCGTTGGAGAAAAAGTTGACGCACTTGAGACCTTTGAACCTGAGCGTATTGCCGGTCGAATACTGGGCATGGGTGATATTGTTGCCTTGGTTGAAAAAGCTCAGGAGACAATTGAAGCTCAGCAAGCTGAAAAAATGATGAAGCGATTTCAAAAGGGTCAGTTCAACATGAATGACCTGAAATTACAGCTTGAGCAAATGATGAAGATGGGGGGAATGGAAAGTATTATGGGAATGATGCCTGGTGCCGCCAAAATGGCTAAACAAGCCTCTGAAGCAGGGATGGATGATAAGGTATTTAAACGGCAAGTTGCACTCATCAATTCAATGACAAAAAAGGAAAGAGCCAATCCCCAAATCTTACAAGCCAGTAGAAAGAAGAGAGTTGCAGTAGGTTCTGGCATGGAAGTTAGTGAACTTAACAAGCTTCTAAAGATGCATCGCCAAATGTCCGACGTAATGAAGAAAATGGGTCGTG
Source organism: Paracoccaceae bacterium (assembly GCA_902602765.1). Classification (GTDB taxonomy): domain Bacteria; phylum Pseudomonadota; class Alphaproteobacteria; order Rhodobacterales; family Rhodobacteraceae; genus Salinivivens. Next base: position 68,007 of record CACKSH010000009.1, on the reverse strand, counting down.
GTGGAATGCTTAAACAGGCAATGCGTGGAATGTTTGGAAAGGGTGCTGATCTTGAAAATTTTAATCCAAAAAATATGGATGCCAAAGACTTAGAAAAAGCTGCGAAACAATTGGGAGGAAGCATACCTTCAGGGAAATTGCCCGGTTTAGGCCTTCCACCAGGTCTCTCTGGGTTTGGTAAAAGAAAATGATCTACTTCGTATCAATATATAATTTAAGTGAGATTTTATTAAACCTCAATTCCGTGAAAAGCTAATAGAATGTCACTGACAAACTCACCTGTATTAAAAACCAAGAATTTAATCTTACGTGGACCCAAAAAGGTCGATATTGAGCCGACTATAGACTTTTTGCAAAATGAGCAGCGTTCGGTTTTCTTTGGTGCCTTGGCAAACCGTGGAGATGCATGGCGCTGGTTTGCTTTAAATATAGGACACTGGCACCTACACGGCTTTGGCTACTTTACAATTGTTGCGAAGGGTGAAGAAATAGCCGGTCTCTGCGGAGTATGGTTCCCCGAAGGTTGGCCAGAACCTGAATTAGGATGGGTTGTTTTTGATGACTTTGAAGGCAAAGGCATCGCCTTTGAAGCTGCTCAAGCAGTAAGATCTTGGGCCTACTCAAAATTGGGTTTCACTACGATAATAAGTAACATTGTGCCAAAAAACAGGCGCTCAATTGCTTTAGCAAAAAGACTGAATGCTACTTACGAAAAAGAATACCACAATGACAATATGGGGCACTGTTATATGTACCGGCATCCCTACCCAGAAAAAACAGAAAATAACTGACTCTATAATTACTAATAGTGCAGCATATCAATTAAATAGAGATATTTGCTCTATCTCAAGGATCTAGGATACTAAAATGGATAATAATTCAGAAAGAGCTGAAATAATTTTAAAGGATCACAGGAAAAGTATAGATCGGCTCGATGCAATATTGATTTACACGCTAGGAGAAAGATTTAGCCACACAAAGGCAGTAGGCAAACTAAAGGCAGAACACAATCTTCCACCGTCCGATCCACTTCGGGAGGAAGAGCAGATAAAACGACTTTCTCAACTTGCCATTGAAGCAGACCTAGATCCTAAATTTGCAAAAAAATTCCTAAGTTTCATTGTTGAGGAAGTTATTCTTCACCACAAACAGCAACAAAATTAATTTAAAATTTCTGAAGGAGATAAAGAAATGTCAATGAAAATTCGTTTAGCCCGAGGTGGCAGTAAAAAAAGGCCATTTTATAGAATAGTGGCAGCAGATAGCCGAATGCCGCGCGATGGGCGGTTTATAGAAAAGCTTGGAACATATAATCCACTTTTGCCCAAAGATAGTGAAGATAGGGTAAAAATGGATATGGATAGAATTCAACATTGGCTCGGGCACGGAGCCCAACCTACAGACAGGATAGCACGTATGTTGGAAGCAGCTGGTGTTTTACCAAAAACAGAAAGAAATAATCCTAAAAAAGCAGAGCTAGGCACAAAAGCAAAGGAAAGATTAGAAGCAAAAGAAGCTAAATCTGAAGAAGTACCAGCTGAAGAAGCAGAGGCCGAAGCACCAGCTGAAGAAGCAGAGGCCAAAGCACCAGCTGAAGAAGCAGAGGCCAAAGCACCAGCTGAAGAAGCAGAGGCAGAGGAAGACGCTGGAGATAGTAAAGAAGTAGCTGCCAATTAAATTGATGAGACATGATTGAATTCATGTCTAATTTTAAAAAATACTTTTTTCAGACTAATCGGTTTCATTTAAAAAATACCCAAGGTCATAAAGTGGTAAACGAGTCTAAATTAATTTGCGTCGGCGCTTTGGCCGGAGCCTTCGGTGTAAGGGGAGAAGTCAGGCTTAAATCTTTTACATCCAACCCAGATGACATAGAAAATTATGCTCCATTATTTACAGAAAATGGGGACAAAAGCTTCGAGATTGTGATCACTGGTCGGCTCAAAAATGGCTTCGCTGCCCGTCTCTCAGGTGTTGTAAAGAAAGAGCAGGCGGATGATCTAAAGGGAACAAAACTCTTTGTTCCTCGTGATCGGCTGCCATCCTTGCAAGAAGATGAATTTTATTACAGTGACCTTATCGGGATGATAGTTTATGATACAGGGGGTAATGAAATAGGTAAAGTTCAGGCTATTTTAAACCATGGTGCAGGAGATCTTCTGGAAATTCAAGGAGCGAACTTAAAAGTGAGCGTGATTATACCCTTTACAAAAGAGGCAGTCCCAACAGTAGATATTGTGTCTAGGCGCATCGTAACTGACCCTCCAGATGGCCTACTGCCAGGAGGCTAGAATGGTAAAACCTGCAAAATCTCACGGACTGAAAAGGATAAGTCTATCCGATAAACCGAAGTCGCTAATTACAAACAATGAAGTCGTTAAGGGCGCATGGAATGTACAAATCATAACACTATTTCCTGACGCATTTCCTGGAGTTTTAGGCTTAAGTCTTACCGGTAAAGCATTGCAATGTAGAAGTTGGGCTTTATCAACTATTGATCTTCGAGATTTTGGCATTGGTAAACATAATAAAGTCGATGATACTCCAAGTGGTGGAGGTCCAGGGCTTGTAATACGTGCTGACGTTTTGGGACCAGCAATAGAAACGGCATTGTCTCGTGCCGAAAGCTCTACTCGGTTAGTATATCTATCGCCTCGCGGAAAAACTTTTAATCAACAGTTAGCAAGAAATTGGTCAAAGTATGAAGGTATCATTTTGATATGCGGTAGGTTTGAGGGTATCGATCAGAGGGTTATAGATCATTACGGGATTGAAGAAGTTTCTATGGGCGATTTTGTAATGACTGGTGGGGAGATCGCAGCTCAGGCCATGATAGACACTACTGTTCGATTGCTGCCAAATGTAATAGGGAATCGAGATAGCTTAAAGACTGAAAGCCATAGCAATGGGCTCATTGAACACGATCAATTCACACGCCCCAATGAATGGAAAGGTCAAAAAATACCACAAACTCTTACATCTGGTCATCATGGTAAAATTGACTCTTGGCGAGAAAATCAATCAAAATCAAAGACTAAACGATACAGAGCTGATCTTTGGGAGAAAGCTGACCTAGCAAAAAGCAAAAGTTAAGATTTAAACCGCAAACACTTCTCTAAAATTTATAAAGTGCTTGAAATTTCCTTTTGCTGCTAATATACGCTTGGCAATCCTTGTAAGCATATTTTATATGCGATATTTGGAACAAGCATAATGCTTTCTTCGGCATAAAAATAATTGCGAATTGTGGTGAATTTATAATTGTTGTTTTAACTCTGGCGGACTAGCTTATTGATGGGATCCGACCGAAGACCGAGAGCTCTTGGACACACTAATTTAGCGGATAAACCGCATGTTTACAGGAGATCAAAATGGATCTTATCTCTACACTAGAGGCAGAACAGGTCGCAGCACTTGGGAAACAAATTCCAGATTTCAAAGCTGGTGATACGGTGCGCGTGGGCTATAAAGTAACCGAGGGCACGAGAACGAGAGTTCAAAACTATGAGGGTGTTTGCATAAGCCGGAAGAATGGCAGCGGTATTGCTGGTTCATTTACAGTAAGGAAGATTTCGTTTGGTGAGGGTGTTGAACGGGTTTTCCCATTGCACTCAACGAACATTGAAAGCATCACTGTTGTAAGACGAGGGCGGGTGAGACGAGCGAAACTATATTATTTAAGGTCGCGACGAGGTAAATCTGCGAGAATTGCAGAAGACTCTAATTATAAACCAGCCGATAGTCAGGCCTAAGGAGCAACTATATGAAAAAAGATATACATCCAGATTATCATTTTATCGACGTAAAGCTTACTGACGGCACGATTGTAAAAATGCGATCTACCTACGGTAAAGAAGGAGAAACTCTTTCATTGGATATAGATCCCAGTTCACACCCAGCTTGGAATGGCGGAAATACTCGTCTAATGGATCAAGGTGGACGAGTATCAAAATTTAAGAAAAAGTACGAAGGTTTGGGATTTTAAAAGAAAACCTCAAAGGGCCACCACAAGGTGGCCTTTTTATTATTCTGGCGTGAGGTAAAGATACGTTAAACTATAAACTAACTTCAAAGATTTAGAAAATGCTAACTCCAAAGTTTTGGTATCCAGAAAAGAATGAGAAAAGTATTTCCAGCACTGCACTTATCCCTTTAGGATATATCTACGCACTCTTATCCAAATTTAGAATGTTAAAATTGGTGCAGAAGCATTTTGATATTCCCATAGTTTGCATAGGGAATTTAAATGTTGGCGGAACTGGGAAAACTCCCACAACTATCTCTGCAGCACAATTTCTAATCGAGAAAGGTTACGATGTTCATGTAGTTTCACGAGGTTATGGAGGTACAGTCAAAGGACCTCTATTAATCAATGATAAAGAATATTCTGCAAATGAGGTTGGTGACGAGGCCTTAATGCTGTCAGCATTTGCACCAACTTGGGTAGCAGACAAAAGGTCGGCTGGAATAAAAAATGCTATAAGCGAGGGTGCTGAAATAATCTTGCTGGACGATGGATTCCAAGATCCAAGTTTTTATAAAGATCTATCTATTCTAACGGTTAATGCTAAAAAAGGTTTTGGAAATAAACGATGCATTCCTGCTGGACCACTCAGAGAAAAGCTGAGCAGTGGATTGAAGAGGGCAGATGTCTTAATCTCAATCGGAGCTGAGTCTTCACAAAAAAACTTCAAAAAAATATATAAAAGATACATTAATCTGCCAATAGCGATAGCTAATCTTGAAGTTTTAAATACAGGAATATCCTGGGAAAATATGAAAGTTGTAGCATTTGCAGGGATTGCTCACCCTGAAAATTTCTTTGAAGCACTACGAGCTCAAGGAGCCGATATAGTTAGCTGCCAGTCTCTAAGCGACCATCAAAAACTTTCACCAACACTAATGAAGCGTTTGATTGAGGGAGCACGAGCAGAAAATGCTCAACTTGTCACCACAGAAAAGGATTACGTTCGATTGCCAAAGCGGTTTAGAAACGAGATAATTACCTTACCAGTTAGAATTAAATTAAATGAAAATATGAGCTGGGATAAAATTTTTGCAACTATTTTACGGTGTCTGGAAAAATAACAGAATTATGTTCACCCAATTTTGGAGAAGGTTTATTTAAAACTAACTCGCTTTCGCTAAATCTAATTGGACTACGGATACTGGGTATACCCTCCAAACTAAGCTCCATCCCTCGATGTATTATTTGTTGATCCGCAAAAACTTCATCCAGTGAGTTTATCGGTCCAGCAGGAATTCCATTAGCCTCACATTGTTTTAATAGTTTCATCTTATTCCACTTTTTCGTTTTGTGAGTGAAAGCCTCGTCTAGTTCATCTCGATTTTTGACACGCTTAGCATTAGTTTCATATTTAGGATCTGTAGCTTGTTCTGGACATTCAAGAATATCGCAGAGCTTTTGGTATTGTTGATCATTTCCTGTTGCAATTATAATATGGCCATCAGAACATTCAAAAACTTGATAGGGACTGAGGTTTGGATGAAAATTTCCAATTCGACCCGGCGCGCTCCCTGTAGATAAATAGTTCATTCCCTGATTTGCTAAGATGGCGACTGCAGAGTCTAAAAGCGACATATCAATATGCTGACCTAGACCTGTTTCTTTGCGTTGATGCAGTGCCGCCAAAATGGCTGAGGAAGCGTATAGTCCAGTAAAAATGTCTGTTATCGCAACACCCGTTTTCAATGGCCGCCCTCCTGGCTCACCAGTTATTGACATCAGACCAGACATTCCTTGAATTATATAATCGTATCCTGCTCTGGTAGAGTATGGACCATCCTGACCAAAACCAGTAATTGAGCAATAAATAAGTTCCTTATTCTTAGCATTTAGGCTTTCATAATCTAAACCGTATTTTTTCAAACCTCCCACCTTGAAGTTCTCGATTAAAATATCAGAGCCTTGAATCAATTCAATTACGCGCTCTTGGCCTACGGCTGTACTTAAATCAGCAGTGACACTCTTCTTACCTCGATTGCACCCATGAAAATAAGCTGCTGAAGTGTCATTTTCTCGCTCAATAAATGGCGGGCCCCATGCACGAGTATCGTCACCTTTTTCTGACTCAACCTTGATCACTTCAGCTCCAAGATCTGACAACAACTGACCGGTCCACGGCCCAGCTAAAATACGAGCTAGTTCAACTACTTTTATGCCTTCAAGTGGGGCTACCATTATTCAGAAATTTTACTATCTATAATCGAAGAAAAATCATCGTAACCCATATTCGAAAACTTTTCTCCATCAATTATAAAAGAGGGAGTAGATTTTATATCATCGTTAGAGGCGTTAGTTTTAAACCACCCAACGAGCGCCCGTAACTTTTCTGTATCTTCAAGACAATTTTGAATTTTCTGGTCATTGAGCCCTGCGACTTTCGCCAATTTAGATAACTCGGCCACAATTGCGGCATCATCACCGGCGCGAGCCCATTTTTGTTGTGACTTATATATAAGCTCTGTTAACCCAAAGAACTTTTCTGGGCCTGCGCATCGCGCAATTATAGAAGCCCACAAACCAAATTTGTCAAAGTAAACCTCTCTATAAACGAAGCGCACTTTTCCAGTTTCGATGTACTCATTTTTAAGCCTAGGATAAATTTCGGTATGAAATGTCGCACAATGTGGACATGTGTAAGAAGCATATTCCACAATCTCTATTTTCGCATCGTCACTGCCTATTATCATCTCAGTGATAGTAGTCTCCGTTTTTTCATCTGCAAAAGCCATTAATGAAGAATAGTTTTGCTGATTATTTCCGGTACTATTTAAATTCGGCTGATAAAACCAAACGGCTATTCCAATCATTAAAAAAAATAATGCCGAAATTCGTGTAACCCTAAATCTCATACTTTTGCCTTTTAGCTCATTATCTTTGTAGATTTTGTTAATACTTTTTCTTCCAACTCTGCAAGAGCTTCTCTCAATTCTTTGTTTTCCACGCCTTCTACCTGTTCACTTGCTTTCACATTATTACGAACAACAGTCAAATTTGTATTACTGTCCTGTTCTTCTGTGTTTCCATTGACCTTCGCAAACTCAAAGCCCGTTTCAGCAGTTTGTGTAATCTTTATTCGTGCGACAGCATTATATCCATATGCAGCGTTAACCTTATCTTTAATTTGATGCTTAAGCATTTCAAGTTCTAAGGCATGAGGCCCAGTAGTTAAGATTGTCAGAGTGGCACCCAGCCCACCAGAGGCAAAACTTATTTTTACCGGATATGTTTTTTCCGATAGGCCGATACCTACAAAAGTACTCCAATGAGTGAGGAGCCTTGTCTCAGAAAAACCTCTTCCCTCACTAGCTTTGTTTATCCTCCGCTTCAGAAGCTCGGATGTTCTTTTAAATCTGCCGGATCTCTTATCAGGGTTTTGCATTTCAACGGTCCTGCTTTAAATATATGTTTAGACAATAAAGCGTAGTTTTGAAATAACTAATAAGAAAATGAACTCAAAAGTAAAACCTTCAATACTTCTAAATTGGTATGATAAAAATGCACGTGAAATGCCTTGGCGTATCGGGCCATTAGATAGAACATCAGGTATTAGACCCAGTCCCTATCATGTATGGTTATCTGAGATAATGCTACAACAAACTACTGTTGCTACAGTTAGAAGTTACTTTATCAAATTCATTAGGAAATGGCCAACACTGGAGAAGTTGGCTCAAGCTGAAGAGAGCGAAATCACTGCAGCATGGGCAGGATTAGGATATTACGCAAGAGCTCGCAATTTGCTAAAATGTGCTAAAATAATATTTTCCGAATACGGTGGAAAATTCCCAAGTGACTATAAAACACTTCTCAAACTTCCGGGTGTCGGCCCATACACAGCGGGAGCGATTTCAGCCATCGCCTTCGATAGAAATGAAGTGGTTGTAGACGGCAACATAGAAAGAGTAATTTCTAGACTGTTTGAAATTGAAACACCTTTGCCAAATTCTAAGGACGAGATAACAGAAATTGCGAGGGGCCTAACGCCCGAGGTGAGACCGGGTGACTATGTACAGGCTATGATGGATTTAGGGGCAACTGTTTGCACTCCTGTAGCACCCAAATGTTTAGTTTGCCCTCTGGAGCAAGAGTGTTTAGCCAATAAAAATGGATCAGCTAATTTGGTTCCTTTCAAACTTAAAAAAAAGAAAAAACCTACAAGAAGAGGCTTCATTTATATCGTAAAAAGGGTAGACCAGGCATACCTTTTGGAAAGACGACCCGCCAAAGGCTTATTGGGCGGTATGCTTGGATGGCCAACCTCAGAGTGGTGCGCGGATCCAAAGGATAAGCCGCCCGTTGATGCGAATTGGCAAACGACTAATAGTCAAATTAGGCACACGTTTACGCATTTCCACTTGGAAGTAATTGTTAAATTTGCAAATGTTCCGCTCAATTGCCAACCAAAACAAGGAGTTTTCCTTGAAGAAAATGATTTTGATTTGACCTCGTTACCAACCCTCTTTCAAAAAGCTTACAAACTAGGATATCTACTTAAATAATTTTAATCCATAAATAAATGGACGTTATCCAAGTTTGCTTCCACTCTTTATTGTATAGTTCCTGTTTAGCTTATTTTTGAAAAATATTTTTAAAATCAGTCTTTGCGGCCTTGTATAAAACTAAAGATACTGGAACCCAAACAAGAAGTTGAAGAAATTCTACGGCCTCTGCTTCATCAATGGAAAAACTTAGTGTGCCAAATATCGTTAAACTAAACAACATTACTGTCATTACTTGGATTGGATAGAATTTTTTTGAGCCGTAAAATAAATAATGAAAAGCGAAAAATGTGAAAGTTGCAAACAATGATAATCGGATAGCTTTTAAACGATGCTCCGGGACATCGGTCCCCTCAGAAATAGAAAAAGGAAATGTGATCGAGATATTATAAAAATATGCAACAATAACGGTAATGCAATAGACAGTCAGCAATGCGACTATTATCTTTGCTACAATTCTCCCAACCATTAGATAAGTTAGCCTCTAAAGTTAAAATCGATTTTGAATTTAAATTGTTCCCATTTCGTCACGAATTTGCTGACGTAACTGATCAATTAAAACCCTTTTTCCATCACGCTTGAAACACCAATAAGTCCAACCATTACAACTTGGAGCTCCCTCCAACTTTGCCCCTACCTGATGAATTGAACCAACAACACTATTACCAGCCAAGGTTCCGTCAGCCCTCACTTTAGCAGTAAAGCGACCATTACTAGACATTAATTGTTCTCCAGGACGAAGCATTCCTCTTTCTAATAACTGGCCAAAAGGTATTCGCGGCTCTGCACGTTTCCCTGCTGAAATTTTCAGAGATGAACTATCCAGGGCTCGAGTATTTTTAATTCTCTTTTCCGCCGCTTTTGCATAATATTCTTCACGCTCTATGCCAATAAAGTTACGGCCCAGCATTTTGCAAACTGCACCAGTCGTCCCAGTGCCGAAGAAAGGGTCTAGAACAACGTCGCCCTCATTTGTTGTTCCAAGTAAAACGCGATACAATAAACTCTCAGGTTTTTGGGTGGGATGAGCCTTTTCACCCTTATCATTTTTTAACCGTTCGTGACCAGTGCATAGAGGAAGCATCCAGTCACTTCTCATCTGCGTGCCCTCATTCAGCGCCTTCAATGCCTCATAATTAAAAGTATATTTGGACTTATCAGTTTTAGAAGCCCAAATTAAAGTTTCGTGAGCATTCGTAAAACGCATACCCCGGAAATTAGGCATTGGATTGGACTTATGCCATACAACATCATTTAGAATCCAAAAGCCCTGGTTTTGAACGGCAGATCCAACTCTAAAAATATTGTGATAAGAGCCTATTATCCAAATAGCACCATCCTTTTTTAAAATTCGCTTCGCAGCTGCCAACCAATTGTTTGTAAATTCATCATAAGTTCGAAAGCTTTCAAATTGATCCCAATGATCGTTAACTGCATCAACACGTGAGTTATCTGGCCGATGCAGCTCACTTTTAAGCTGCAGATTATAGGGTGGGTCTGCAAAAATTAGGTCTACTGAGCATTCGGGGAGAGAATTCATTAATTCAACACAGTCTCCAACCAACACACGTTCAGTTGGAAGGCCACTAGCCATCCGCTTCAAGGGTTTGTTCATTTCACTGCCTCATTAATCGGCGCTTATGCGCTCTCTAATTGACACTAAAATGATTCATCCCCACGAATCCGTCAATTCGTTTTTAAGTCAAATGTCCAATTGTTTTACCCACACAATATATTGTGTACCGGTTTAAAGGAACGTCTATGATGAGGGGTGACCCCATACTTTACTATTGCATTCATGTGACACTTTGTAGGGTATCCAGCATTTTTGGCCCATCCATAAACCGGAAACTCTGAACCTAGATCATGCATTAATTTGTCTCTTGTTACTTTTGCAATTATCGAGGCCGCCGCAATCGATAATACTTTTCGATCCCCCTTCACGATTGCAGTTGCCCGCCCGACAAGTCTATCCGGAACTGCATTTCCATCAATTAAAATGTGTTTTGGTTTAACTTTTAAGTTAGTAACAGCATTCACCATGGCCAATAAAGAAGCTTGACGAATATTTAGTTTGTCAATTTCTTCAGGTGAAACGTGCGCAATAGCGCAAATAGAGCTGGATTTCAGTTCTTCAAATAATTTTTCTCTTTTTTTGGAACTTAAGACTTTAGAGTCATTTAAGTTGTCTGGAATATTTAGCGGGTCTAAAATTACTGCAGCGGCAGTTACAGGGCCTGCTAACGGTCCTCGGCCAACCTCATCAACTCCTGCAATAATTGAGCATCCTTTACTTATCAAATCCTGTTCTATTTTGAAATTAGGGAACATATTTTTACTTTTTGAAAATCCAATTATAAGAGCAATATTTATTCGGTTAAATATTAAAAATTGAGTTCAGAATTTTTTGGCGACCCCGATAGGATTCGAACCTATAACCTGCCCCTTAGGAGGGGGCTGCTCTATCCAGTTGAGCCACGGGGCCTATATCGAGGTATAAATACAATAGGTTTCAGCCACAATAGCAATTAGTCTGACACTACAGTGTATTATGGGAAACCTAAACACTGACTGTATTAGCGAGTTAGCCTCACCTCCTTGAACACCACACTAAATAGCGGTTCGAAAGTAGTAAGCTAACAATCAAATTATTAAGTCTGCATTTTCTTTGACTTGTAATGTTTAATCTATTTGATCTACAACTATGCTGTATAAAAAATCATTAGAAAAGAAGAGGACAAGATTTGGCATCAACGGGCAAACGGCCTCTTACCCTGAGGGATGTTTCTGAAGCGTCAGGTGTTTCCGAAATGACGGTAAGCCGGGTGCTTCGAGGAAGAGGCGACGTTTCTACGCCTACGCGAGATCGCGTCCTTAGAGCTGCAAAAGATTTAGGCTATGTACCAAATAGAATTGCAGGGGCTCTGGCAAGCCAGCGTGTAAACTTGGTTGCTGTAATTATCCCAAGTATGTCCAATATGGTTTTTCCTGAGGTCATGATGGGCATTAATTCTGTGCTGGAAAATACTGATTTACAAGCTGTGGTCGGCATAACAGATTATATTCCTGAAAAGGAAGAGACAGTGCTCTACCAGATGTTATCATGGAGGCCCACTGGAATAATTATCGCCGGCCTAGAACACTCTGACACATCAAAAATGATGCTCAAAAACTCAGGGATCCCTGTTGTCGAAATAATGGATGTGGATGGAAAACCTATTGATGGAATGGTTGGAATATCACACCGGCGTGCCGGCAGACTGATGGCCCAAGAAATAATTGCGTCTGGCTATAAAAAAATTGGGTTTTTAGGTACAAAGATGCCGCTCGACCACAGAGCACAAAAACGCTTTGATGGTTTATCAGAAGCCCTCAAATCTTCGAACATGGAAATAGTAGGAACAGAGTTTTATTCGGGTGGATCAGCACTTGCAAAAGGGCGAGATCTAACCAAATTGATCCTGGAAAAACATCCTGATTTAGACTTTATTTTTTATTCAAATGATATGGTTGGTGCTGGCGGATTGCTGCATTTACTCGATTGTAAAAGACAGATTCCTGAAGATATTGGACTAGCAGGTTTTAATGGATTGGAATTATTGGACGGTTTACCTATGAAGCTAGCGACAATGGACGCTTGTAGGTATGAGATAGGACAAAAATCTGCAGAAATTATTGCTGCAAGACTTGATAATTCTGATGGCTCTCCGGGCCAAGTAATTGAGTTAGAGCCAAATTTTAATCGAGGCGAAACAATACGTCGCAACAAAGATTAACTTAGAAGAATTAATTTCAGATACAGTTTCGCTTATATTATGCCTGTAGTCGGAAAATTTCTTCTTTAATTTTTAATTTTCTTTTCTTCATTTCCGTAAGATGCAAATCGTCAGTAGCTAGGTCTCTCTGAGCTTCTTCTATTTCTTCTGAAAGTTCCTGATGCTTTTTACGAAGGTTGAGGACGTGGGAAGAAATTGTCATCTATTATCTCCTGTAAAATCTTACTCTTAAAGTTGAGCACAAAAATATCTGTATGTCACCTAAGAATTTTAATAATTATTAATTTTACATAATCGTTTATGAAAAAGTTCTTATTTTTTTTGCCACGAAGTTAATGCCCCACGGCCGCGCAAAATATCTTCGACCTCCTCGGTATAATCACTAACATCCTCGATATGCTTAAGGCCCTTGTGCAAACAAAGCGGTGACTCTAAACGGAAAGCTGCCTTTCCTGATTTTCTCATATGGATTATCATTAGTTCAGCCTCCTTCTCTGCCCTAGGAACTATAGGTGTCAGCACAAAGCTTCCAAAACGAGGAGTTAATAAAGGAAATAGAGTATCAAATTGGTCAACACGGTAAATCAAATGGGCCCAACCTTTTTGCTTAAGTCGCTGAGCCATAATCGATACCCAATCTACCAATGGAGTGTTTATTATTCTGGAAATATTGCGCCCATGATTGAATGAAGACGTTGAGGCTAGTCCATCAAAATAGGGTGGATTTGCAATTACATGATCAAACTGTATCTGCCTTAAACGATCAGGTAATTTAGCTATATCGGCATGAATTACATTCAAATCAATAGAATTTAATTTTCCATTCTCACAAGCCAAAGCTGCGTAATCACTTTGAATTTCTACACCATATGTATTTAATCCAGAAATTCGATATGAAAGACACAAGCTCGCAACACCCACTCCGCAACCAAGATCAAGTATATTATCTCCAATATGAGCATTTACGGATGCTGCAAGCAGAACAGGATCAATTCCGGCTCTATAGCCTTTTTTTGGTTGCTTAACCCTAAGCTTACCTCCTAAAAAATCATCAGTTGAAAAGTTAGTTGCCATCAAAAAAATCTGCATCCACATTATTCGAAACAAGGGCATCCAGCGCCTTTTCAAAATCTTGGTCGACGACCAAAAGCCGACGCGGTAGGACACCATATAAATTGCTCATATTTACGTCAGCTTCAAAGCTAGTTATACCAAGACCCTCTAATATTGTCTTCGCATATAGCATGACTGTCGGATCCTGCGTGCGCAAAAGCTCTTTCATTGGACAATAGTAGAAATAAATTTAAATTATGTCGAGGTCACACTGAGGATAAAATGGCGTCAGACAATAATAATAAAAGACCGCATGATTTACTTTCTGAACTACTGGAGGAAGAGTTGGAGGCCGTGAATAAGTTAATTCATGAGCGTATGACATCTGAGTATGCACCCCGAATACCCGAAATAGCATCGCACCTGATAAATGCTGGCGGGAAAAAGTTGAGACCACTTTTGACACTGGCTTCAGCAAAAATGTGTGGATATGGAGGGCAACATCATATTCACTTGGCCGCTATAGTAGAATTTATTCATACCGCAACCCTTCTACACGATGACGTCGTTGATGAAAGTGAAAAACGTCGAGGAAGGCCTTCTGCGAATCTTTTATGGGATAATAAATCTTCAGTTCTCGTTGGAGATTACCTGTTTTCAAGATCCTTTCAATTGATGGTTGAAACAGGTTCACTACAGGTTCTCAATATCTTAGCAAATGCATCCGCTACAATAGCAGAAGGTGAGGTGCTACAACTAACTGTGTCTAGAGATATTAGTACTAATGAAGAGATCTACTTAAAAGTTATACGCGGCAAAACAGCAGCTTTATTTTCTGCCGCTACTCAAGTGGGAGCTGTAATTTCTGAAGCTGACGCAAAAATAACTAATGCCCTTTACAATTACGGTGACGCACTTGGGATTGCGTTTCAAATAGTCGACGATCTTTTAGATGTTGAAGGTGACAGTAAATTAATTGGTAAAAATAATGGAGACGACTTTCGTGAACGCAAGCTAACCCTACCTTTTATAAAAGCTATTTCAAGCTGTGATGCAAATGAAAGAGAGTTTTGGAAGCGTACTATTGAAAAAGGAGAGCAAACATCGGAAGACTTTAACAGAGCTCTTGAGTTAATGAACAAATATGGGGCAATCAAAAAAACAAGATCAATTGCACTTAAATGGGGGAAGATTGCAAAGGAGTCCTTGGAGGCAGTTCCTGATAATAGTATTAAATTAATACTTATAAATTTAGCAGATTATGTTGTAGATCGCGTCAAATAAGTTCACCTGATTCACACCAAAAAGACGGGCATTCTTTCATAATTTTTAATCTCGCGTCCTGCAAGAGATCAAAATCTTCAAATAAGGCAAAACAAGTAGCCCCAGAGCCAGACATTCGAACAACCCTAGCGCCATCACAAGTGATTAGTTTATCAAGGATAAACCTAATATCTGGTATCAGATCTATAGCGGAAGCAGTAAGATCATTTCTCATTGAATTAATCCAGTCAAACCACGAATTTAGGCTTTTCTCACCGGAACCTTGCAAATTTAATCCTGGGTTATTTTTCTCTTTTACAGCGCTGAAGACCTCGGCTGTTGATAAAGCCTTACGAGGATTGACCAAAAGAATCCCCACCTTTGGAGCAGGCGATAAATTAATAATCTCTTCGCCAACACCCATCATCCGAACAATGCCTTTTTGCATGCATACAGGCACATCAGAGCCTAAGGAAATCAGTTTTTCAACCGTAAGTTCTGGCTTATTATAGAATTTGGAAAATAGCCTAACTGTCGCAGCAGCATCTGCTGATCCACCCCCAATACCTGATGTCACTGGAATATTTTTTTCTAAAGTTATCCGGGAAAGTTTAATGTTGTTAAATAAGCGAGCTGCTTTTAAGACTAAATTGTGATTTGATCTAGGTAGATCCTTTGCAAAGGGACCAGCAACTTTTAGGTCGCCGGACTTACCCGGTTCTATACTTATTCTATCACCAACATTAACAAAAGATACGATACTATCAAGTAAATGGTAACCATCACTTTTTTGGCCTACAAGATGCAGTGAAAGGTTAATTTTTGCTGGCGCAAATTCACTTATCATTTGCATATAAGTCAGATGTTGGTTTTAAACCTTCATTAATTAAAACCCTATCAAGCCCAACTCGTAACTTTTCTTTTATTCTGTTTGCATCCTTTAATTCAGGATTAAAAGATAAGGCACGCCTCCACTGAAATTTAGCCTCCAAGTGCCGACCGACTGCCCAATACAGATCACCCAGATGATCTGTTACAATTGGATCCACAGGCATCAACTCAGCGGCCTTTTCAATATGAGGAATCGCAGTTTCATACTTACCTAATTTAAAAAGTCCCCAAGCCAAACTATCTACAATGTATCCACTTTCAGGCTGTAGGCTCACCGCTTTTTCAATCATTGTCATTGCCTCTTCAAGTTTCTCACCTCTATCAATTAAAGAGTATCCTAGATAGTTTAAAACATTTGCCTGATCTGGCTCAATTGTGAGCGCATTCCTAAAGTCTGATTCCGCTTCATCCCATTCTTCTAATCTTTCATTTGTTATGCCCCGTGCGTAAAGAACAACCCAGGTAATATTATTATTTTCCCGATATATATCTATGGCTTTGTCATATGCTGATTTCGCTTCACTATACCGCTCTTCCCTCCTTAAAAAGTCACCCAATGAATTTTGTACGATGCCATTGTCAGCAAATTCTCTTGATAAAAAATATAAAACCTCAAGAGCAGCTTCAGTCTTACCACCGGCTCTAAGTGCTCCCACCCGACCCAATTCTGAGCTAAGAAAATAAGAACTTGATGAGGAAATTTTTGAATACTCTGCAACTGCTAAATCATATTGCCCCATTTGCTCCAATAAATCAGCCGCCAACAAGACAGCTTTCTGGCTATTTTCATTCAGATATTGGGCAAGGCGAACATATAAAAGCGCAGTATTTGGGTCTGCCTCGCCTTTCAGAATGTCAGCAATGGCATAAAATGCATATGAGATTCCCGCCTCCAATGAAAGACTGCTATCTATGGATGGAGCATCTACATGCTTTTCTAATTGCAAACGCAAACTCAGTGCATCAGAACCTGCTCCGTCACCAAAAAATTTTGAAAAATATTCAGCAGCTTCATCTTTCTTGTTGAGCTTAAAAAGCAGTTGAACCTTCATTACTCGGGCATCGACGGAAAGTCTGCTCGAACTCATCTCTAATTTATCTATAGTGCTTAGAGCACTTTGATACCGTCCATAGGCAGCCAACATAGATGCTTTCTGCAATTGAGAAAACTGCGCAAGTGACGAGCCCTCACCAATTTCATCAAATATAAGTTTTGCATCTTCAAACTTACCCTCTTCGGCTAATGCCCATCCAATTACTATTTTATCCAGCAACGGATTAATACCTTGGCCATTATTAATCTGACGTTTTGCTTTACCATAGTCCCGTGCATGTAATTGGGTTGCGACTTTTACCATATTCGATAATTGAGTCTGGACATTAATAAGATCTAAATCATCTGCGGACTCCTTCGCAGCGGCAATATTACCTAATGAAACCTGAACACTAATCAGACCATTCAAAAGCTCTGGATTTTCTAAATCGTCTTTAATAACTCTAGATAAATAAGTTGAAGCTGCATCAAAATCTTTAGCCGAAAGCGCATGCCGCCCTGCTAAATACCCACCAAAGCTAATTTCCGCGTTAACTACACCTGCAATAAGCGAAACTATAATTAGGCAAGCAGAATAATAAAAAAATTTCAACTTTTATACTTTCTTTTTACTTCTTGCACAATTTGATTTTATCTACTCTTAATTAAGATGAGTGAGAGTGGCACCATTCGTCGTAAAGGCACCAAAATGAACATTATTACATATTTGGATAATTGGGCCCATCACCTCCTTGGGGCGTTGCCCAAGTAATATTTTCACTTGGATCTTTGATATCACACGTCTTACAATGAACACAATTTTGGAAGTTAATCACAAATTTATTTTCATCATCTTCTTTTACAATTTCGTATACACCAGCTGGACAGTAACGTTGCGCTGGCTCAGAATAATTTGGTAGGTTAAAATTTGTTGGAATTTTGTTGTCCGTCAGCTTTAAATGAGGCGGCTGAGTTTCCTCGTGATTTGTCATGCTAAAGGAAACGTTTGTTAATCTATCAAAACTGAGTAACCCATCCGGCTTGGGATATGATATTTTTTTATGATCCTTAGCCTTTTCTGTACTCTGTGCATCTGACTTGCCATGCCGTAAAGTTCCAAGCAGTGAAAAACGAAAAATAGATTGGAACCA
This sequence comes from Paracoccaceae bacterium, assembly GCA_902602765.1. Taxonomy (GTDB): domain Bacteria; phylum Pseudomonadota; class Alphaproteobacteria; order Rhodobacterales; family Rhodobacteraceae; genus Salinivivens. The sequence goes on along the minus strand of CACKSH010000009.1, from coordinate 50,317 downwards.
CATATCGAAACCACCAATCAATAAACCTGCTAACGGACCGAACCGGCCGTTTAAAGGTGCTACGTTACGGACCTTTTTTAAATCCTCCCCAATAGGACCACTCATAATTGCTTCTCCATAGTCATGAAGAATATCACCAGATCTACCAGCACTTATCGCCTTGAAAGCTGCTTCTGCGGCATCAATTCCCGAGTGCATGGCATTGTGATTACCCTTAATTCGTGGGAGGTTTACTAACCCTGCAGAGCACCCGAGAAGTGCTCCCCCGGGAAACACAACTTTCGGAATTGATTGTATACCACCTTTAGTGACAGCTCTTGCTCCATAAGCCACCCGTTTTCCGCCTTTCAGCAAATTCGCAATTTTGGGATGATGCTTGAAATTTTGAAATTCCATGTAAGGAAATAAATATGGGTTTTTATAATTCAGATCCACAATATAGCCTACGTAGACTTGGTTATTATCCAAATGATAAACAAATGAGCCACCGGAATTCTTAAATCCAAGCGGCCAACCAAGTGTATGGGTCACTTCCCCCTCATTATGGTTTTCCGGAAGAACTTCCCATATTTCTTTCATCCCGAGTCCAAATTTAGGTGCGTCACTCTCTGAATCCAACGAGTATTTTTGTATGAGCTTTTTTGATAATGAACCTCGCACACCCTCTGATAAAAATACATATTTACCATGTAATTCCATTCCTGGTTCATAGGCATCGCTTGGCTTACCATCCTGCCCCAGCCCAAATTCTCCTGCAACGACACCCTTGAGTTCATTATTCTCACCAAAAACCAAATCAGAACATGCCATGCCAGGAAAAATTTCTACGCCCAACTCTTCTGCCTGCTCTGCCATCCATCTACAGACATTACCCATCGATACGATATAATTTCCATGGTTATTCATTAACGGAGGCATTAAGAAATTTGGTAGCCGTATTTGCCCAGCTTCACCCAAAATGTAAAAATTATCCTTTTTCACAGGAACATTTATTGGAGCATTACGATCCCGCCAATCCGGCATGAGCCTATCCAAACCAGATGGGTCAAGAACTGCTCCGGATAGTATGTGAGCACCAACCTCGGAGCCCTTTTCTAGAACTATAATATTTAAGTTTTCGTCCAGATGCTTTAACCTAATTGCTGCTGATAACCCCGCAGGCCCTGCTCCGACGATAACAACATCGCATTCCATCATCTCACGCTCTACGGCTGTCACGGTCTTAACTCCACTAAATAAATTTCTTAATGTATTTATGGTACTTATTTATTGTGCGTCAATTGCTGTTGCAGTTAAAATTAGCTTTTGCGGCATTGTAGCTCAAAATATTAAGAAATTGTTTTGAATATAACGATTATTATGCATTTAATTAAGAAGATATATTGTTAGTGTAAAAACTGGCCAAATTTAGATTTAAAAATCACGATGTTATAAATTAAGTTATTAAAAATTACTATTAACGAAAGAAAATGTGAATGGAAAAAATACCCATTACACCTACAGGAAATACAGCTCTAGAGGCTGAATTAAAGCTTCTCAAATCAGAGGAGCGTCCAGCAATAATTAGAGCCATTGCAGAAGCCCGAGAGCACGGCGACTTATCTGAAAATGCTGAATACCATTCAGCCAGAGAAAAACAAAGCTTTATTGAAGGGCGAATTAAAGAACTTGAAGCTATCCTCTCACTGGTAGAAGTAATTGATCCAAAATCTTTATCAGGATCAATAAAGTTTGGGGCAACTGTTACCGTTGTTGATGAAGATACAGACGAGGAAAAAACTTGGCAAATTGTTGGCGAGCATGAGGCTAATATTGAAAAAGGGCTTCTAAATGTAAAATCACCTATTGCCCGGGCATTAATAAGGAAAGATGTAGGCGACAGTGTTGAAGTCAAAACACCCGGTGGTGAAAAATCTTATGAAGTTTTGAGTATTGAGTATAAGTAGCTAAAGATTATTCCTGTTATACTTTAAGTACTATTTTTCCGATGTGAGTCGAACTTTCCATCCGCAAATGCGCCTCTGATGCATTAGCCAAAGGGTATTCACTATCAATTTCAGGCTCAATACCACCTGGGCGCAATAATGGCCAAACTTTTTCCCTCAAATCATTTGCTATCTGAGCTTTTTGAACATTTGACTGGGGCCTCAATGTACTCCCAGTAAATGTGAGTCGGCGCATCATTAATTGAGCAAAATTTACTTCTGCTTTGGCTCCATGGAGAAATGCTATTTGGACTAATCTTCCATCTTCGTTTAAGCACTTCAAATTTTTTGCAATGTAATCACCCCCTACCATATCTAGGATTACATCAACTCCACCTATCTTTTTAATTTCTTCAACAAAGTCTTTTTCTTTATAATTTATAGCGACTTCAGCGCCTAATCTGATACATGCAGATACTTTTTTATCGTTGCCAGCAGTTGCGAAAACCCGTGACCCCATCTTATTTGCAAGTTGGATAGCAGTAGTTCCAATCCCGGAAGAACCACCATGGACTAAGAAACGTTCTCCTGCCTTCAGTTTGCCGCGTTCTATTACGTTTGACCACACTGTGAAAAAAGTCTCAGGTAAACAAGCTGCTTGTTTCAACGAAAAACCGTCTGGAATAGGTAAACAGTGAGCGGCTTGTGTTGCTACATACTCGGCGTATCCTCCGCCAGGTAGTAAGGCACATACGGCGTCACCAACTTTTATGCCGCTTACAGCATTACCAATTTCAACAACCTCACCTGCTGCCTCTAACCCGGGCAAATCTGAAGCGTCACTCGGCGGCTTGTAAAGACCTGCTCGCTGCAATGCATCTGGCCTATTAACGCCAGCATAGGCAACCTTTATCAAAACTTGCCCAGTTGCCGGCTTTGGACTAGGTCTAATTGATAATTTCAAAACGTCCGGGCCACCCGGTTTTGTTATCTCAATTACATTCATTGATACCCTAACAAATTATTTACGTTCAAAACTCAGCGAAAATCACCTGGCCTGGGTGAGCCATGGTCAATAGGGGATTTGATACCAGAAACAGATTTACGAATTAAATCATTAAATGGCTTTAACGCCGGATTTGCTCGAAGTGTACTCTTAAATTTTTCAAAGCCCATTACATCTGCTAAACGTCGGTCCACAAACTCCCATGTTTTGTGACTTTCAGAGGAATTATCACCGAGCCAAAATAATACCACCGCGCCATATACTGCAGAGAGAGTAGTTCTTTTGGTATACCAGTTAATATCGTTGGAAGTATCACCCACTATCTTCCATATAATATCAGAAGTTTCCCAGATTAACTTTAATCCTGTAAGATTATTCTGAGGTAAAGCAAATAAGGTAGTGGCACGGCGAACAAGTTCTTTCTCCTCAACAAGTTCTAAACGAGCTTTTATTAACGTGCCGACTTTATCTCTCAGCCTGGCCTCATCCCACTCTCGCGATTTATTTTCCTCTAGTAGTTTTTGATCACATAAACGGTGGTAGTAAATCGCAAGATCCAATCCACCACGTGGACAATAAAGACGCGCTATCTGAGGATCCAAGCCAGCATCGGCACAACTTGCATTGAAAGTCACATCGCCCCAACCATCAAAGGGAATGTGAAGTTTTGCAGCCGACAAAAGCTTTTCCAATGTTCGTATTTGCTCTGACATGACTATCTTTTATTATCTATTTTATACTATGGACAAAATTTTCATTTCTTGGTAACCAACCATTTCCTGCGATAAAGCGCAACTCAAAATTGGAAAGGTGGTGACTACCACATGCAGGTAAGTGTAAGAGATAACAACGTAGACCAGGCTCTTCGTGCTTTAAAGAAGAAATTACAGCGAGAAGGTGTATTTCGTGAAATGAAGCTGAAACAACATTTTGAAAAACCCTCTGAGAAAAAGGCCCGAGAAAAGGCTGAAGCGATAAGACGGGCTCGAAAGCTGGCGCGTAAAAAAGCACAACGCGAAGGAATGCTTTAGATTATCTCACTCAAGCCCCCTCTACTAATGGGGGTTTTTATTTATCCTAAGAACCTCAATATATTTTTGGAACATAGAGTTTGTCAGGCAGCACTCGTCTTTCGTAGTCAGGATTAAAAACCCTATCTGGAAGCTCGATTTTCTGATTATCAACTTCCGAATATGAAATTTGACTTAAAATATGCTCAATACAATTTAATCGCTCTCTTTTTTTATCGTTTCCCTCGACAATATACCAAGGTGCCTCAGGTATATTCGTTCTCGAAAACATTTCTTCTTTCGCTTTTGTATAGTCTTCCCATCTTACCCTGCTCTCAAGGTCCATCGGTGAAAGTTTCCACTGCCGCATGGGATCGTGAATTCTCATCATAAAACGTAACTGCTGTTCTTCGTCTGAAATTGAAAACCAATATTTTAGGACGATTATTCCAGATCGCACTAACATCCGTTCAAACTCTGGTACATCTCTGAAAAACTGTTCCACCTGATCATCAGATGCAAACCCCATGACACGCTCCACTCCAGCACGATTATAATAAGATCTATCAAACAATACGATTTCACCGCCTGCAGGTAGATGTGGTACATAACGTTGAAAATACCATTGCGTCATTTCGCGTTCAGTGGGTTTAGGCAGAGCAACAACGCGTGCAACCCTTGGATTTAAACGTTGTGTGATTCTTTTTATCACACCCCCTTTACCTGCTCCATCACGACCTTCACAAATAATCAGTACTTTTGAACCAGTATTCTCCACCCAGTCTTGTAATTTTATCAACTCCATTTGGAGCCTTAATAAATTCCGAAAATAGGTTCTTTTTTCAAGGGTATCTGGACGCTCACCTTTATATATTTTCCAAAATTCGTCCGGAAGCATTGGCTCAGAAAACTCAGCTTCAAACATTTCATCGTATGTTTCATTTAGTTCGGCCTCTAGCCAACTAAAGTTATCCTTATGATTTTTTCTCATTTTTTATGTCTTAATGTCTGTGGCTTTATAAATAATATCTGCTATCGAAAACTAAATGAATGACAGGGCATAAAAATTATCGTCTAATGCATTTAAATGTTATTCAAAACTCTAAAATATTCCATGTTTAATTTTTTACGATTTATTTATCCTCACGTCACTTTAAATTGGCAAAGCTGTAGTTTTAAATACAGTGCGAAGAGCAAAAGAACTTTGCATTTGCGCAACTCCGGGTAGTCGCGTTAGATGTTGTCTGTGGATCCTTGAGTAATCTTCAGTATCTTCGGCAACTACCTTCAGAATATAATCAGCTGAACCTGCCATCAAATGGCACTCAAGCACATCAGGGATTTTAGACACTGCTTTCTCGAACGCATCAAGTATTTCATCTGCTTGAGCGGTAAGTGTAATCTCTACGAACACAGTGGTTGGAACCCCTACCTTCCGTGAGTCTAGCAATGCCACATAATCTTTGATAAATCCCCTCTCCTCTATCCTTTGGATCCTTCTGTGGCATGCTGATGGAGATAAATTTATCTCATCGGCAAGCTCCGCGTTGGTAATTCTACCCCTGATTTGAAGAACCTTTAAGATTCGTAAGTCTGTGCTATCTAACTTGTCTTTGTCGAATTTCATTTTAATAATTCATCATAAATTAGGATTTTCTTGCGTATTTAGTTTTTTTATCAGCAATATTTGCCATAATTTTTTATCAAAAGCAACGTATTATTCTTTTGATTAAATTAGGGAGATGAGATCATGAAAGTTGGTTGCCCAAAAGAAATAAAGCCACAAGAATTTAGAGTAGGCTTAACACCAGTTGCTGTCAGAGAATTGGTTGGTCGCGGCCATGTTGTAACGATAGAGACAAATGCCGGACTTGGAGCAGGTTTTGTTGATAACGACTATGTAAAAGAAGGCGCTGCTATCGTTGGAACTGCAAAAGAGGTTTTTGATGAGGCTGAAATGATCGTTAAGGTTAAGGAACCTCAGGCAGTTGAACGACAAATGCTTAAAAGCGGGCAACTTTTATTTACCTATCTTCATCTCGCACCGGACCCAGAACAAACTCATGACCTTATTGACAGCGGATGTACGGCAATCGCTTACGAGACAGTAACAGATATAAACGGGGGCCTTCCACTATTGGCGCCGATGTCAGAGGTTGCAGGCCGTCTTGCACCCCAAATGGGAGCTTGGACTTTACAGAAGGCTAATGGTGGTAGAGGCGTTCTTTTGGGAGGGGTTCCCGGGGTAGCACCTGCAAAAGTTTTGGTTCTTGGTGGAGGTGTGGTTGGTACTAATGCAGCAAGGGTTGCCGCTGGAATGGGTGCCGATGTTACCGTCTTAGATAAATCATTAGCTCGTCTGCGTTATATTGATGATGTTTTCGGTCATCTTTTTAAAAATGGATATGCATCACAGAAGGCAACGTCTGAGCTTGCCTCACAAGCAGATTTAATCATTGGTGCCGTTCTAGTTGCAGGGGCAGAGGCCCCAAAACTAATCAGCAGGGAACAGTTAACTACCTTAAACTCTGGCGCCGCTTTAGTTGACGTTGCAATCGATCAAGGTGGATGTTTCGAAACATCACGTGCCACAACCCATGCTGATCCAATATATGAAATAGATGGCATAATGCATTATTGCGTTGCAAACATGCCAGGAGCAGTCGCTCGCACTTCAACTTTAGCTCTAGGAAATGCTACGCTTCCTTTTATCATGTCCCTTGCAAATAAAGGATGGGTAAAGGCTTGTTCGGATGACCCACATCTATTTAACGGGCTCAATGTACACGATGGAAAATTAACATATGCTGCAGTCGGCGAAGCATTAGGACTGGAAACTGTTAAACCTGATCTTAAAGCTTTGAGTGTTCTACATTAAAGTAGGTAAAATAAATAGCCCGGTAAATACCTTAGCCATCTAAGCTGGCAATGTACCTTTTTCTATGTACTCTAGTATCTCCACAACCTGTTGGGAGGTTTCTACAACTGCCAATGCCGAAGCGTCTACCTCTTTTAATGCATGCTGATGGTCTGCCCCATGCATAACAATAATTGACTTACCCAATGCCGCAGCATAACCAGCCTCAAATGCTGCATTCCACTGCTTATACTTGTCGCCAAAACGTACTACAACTACATCCGCTTCCTCTATATACTTTCTTGTCCTAATCGCATTCAGTTTTGCACCTTTATGGTCGTGCCAGAATTTCAATTCTTCAGAGCCCATTATTTTGACACCACAATCATCGCTGGCTTCATGATCAGTTACGGGAGATGTAAAAATTACATTAAAATTTTGAGCGCCTTCAGCTATCTCTTCCCGCCAATTAGTATGAATTTCACCAGCTAGATAAACACTTAGCATTTAAGTCTCCTTTTTCCTCTTGAAATAAAATTTCAAATTTTTCGATTTCAGAGTAATTGAAATCATGTCTTTTTTAACTGCGCAAAATGCCACCAGTGGCAGACTCAACTCGGTCTATAACGCTTTTGCTTACTTGTTCGATCTCCGCTTCTGTAAGAGTATTTTCAGTGGGCTGTAGTCTTACAGTAATTGCAACTGACTTATTTCCATCACCTAAATCACCTCCAATAAACTCGTCAAAAACTCTGACATCTTCGATGATATCCTTTTTAGACCCCATTGCTGCAGTTGTTATTGATGACGCTTCTACCTTTTCGCCTACAACAAAAGCAAAGTCTCGTTCAACGGCTTGCAAAGATCTTGCTCTCAATGGTGGACGAGTAGTATTTGAATTCCGAGGTATAGGAATATTATCAAGAAAAATGGTAAAGCCAACTATTGGTCCTTTTAAGTCAAAAGAACTTAAAACCTTGGGATGTATCTCACCAAATACCCCAAGAGTTTTCTTTGGGCCTAGGCAAATACGTCCGTGCCGGCCCGGATGCCAATAGGATTCTGCACCACGTAAAATTTGAAATTTAGATGGTGCTCCAATTGAAAATAACACGTTTTCTATATGGGACTTAACATCAAAAACATCTACTTCTCTATTCTGCCTATGCACATCTTTCGAAGTAGTTTGTCCAATCAGCACACCGCTAAGTTTCGTTGTCTGATTTTCAGGATTACCACCATTGAATACAGGTCCTATTTCAAATAACGCCATATCAAAGAAACCTCTAGCTTGGTTTCTTGAAGCAGCCTGTAACAAACCTGGTAATAAATCTGGACGCATATGACTCATCTCGCTAGAAATTGGGTTTTCTAGCTGAGTTACAGTATCACCTCCACCAAATAACTTGGCGCTTTCCTCATCAATAAAACTATATGAAACGCATTCATTATACCCCAGTCCTGCCGCGGCTCGCCTCGACGTTTGCTCTCTAAGCTGCGCTGCACTTAAGACAGGTTTTGGAACGGAGTTACTAACTCTGGGGAGCGGTATACCCTGCAGCTTTTTTAGAGATACTACACGCGCTATCTCTTCCACAAGGTCAGCCTCACCCTGCACATCTGGCCGCCAACTCGGCACTCCAGCGGTATCGCCCGTAATAACGAAGCCCAACTTCTCCAGAATTTTCAGTTGATCATCTGGTGGAATTACCATGCCTACTAGGGACTCAATCCTTGCAGTATCTACTTTGTATGCCCTCCCATGGTTAGGAATTTCACCGGCCTGAACAACCTCAGATGGTTCTCCACCACATAACTCAATAATCATTTTTGTAGCTGCCTCGATACCAAATACTGCCCACTCTGGATCTATACCTCTCTCAAAGCGATATCGGGCATCCGAATTTATCTTTAATTCCCGTCCGGTGTAAGCGGTCGTTATGGGATTAAAGTACGCAGCCTCAATAAAAACATTTTCTGTCTTATCAGTACATCCAGAACCACTACCTCCCATTATGCCTGCTAAACTTTCTACTCCCACATTATCAGAAATTACTGTCATGCCTTTAGACAAGACATACTCTTTTTCATCTAAAGCGTTAAAAATTTCCCCCCCCTTTGCGTCATGCACTCTAAGAGACGAGCCATTTAACTTATCTGCATCAAACACATGCAACGGACGGTTATTATCGTAAGTAAAAAAATTTGTGATATCTACTAAGGTAGAAATAGGCCGCAACCCAATTGCACGTAATTTATTCTGTAACCATTTTGGTGATAGGCCGTTCTTTACCCCTCTTATCAGTCTACCGTAGAAAACCGGCGCATTGATTAGAGTATCAGGCTCAATAGATACAGATATTGGACATTTAAATTTTCCAGGAATGGGCTGTATATCCATTGGCTTCAAATCACCCAAGCCTCTGGCCGCCAAATCGCGGGCAATTCCTCTAACGCCCAATGCATCTGGCCTGTTAGGTGTAATGGCTATTTCAACAACCGCATCAACTTTTTCAGGATCGTTTTTTAATAGCCAGTTACCGTACGGTTCACCTATCTCGCCCGAGGGAAGTTCGATTATACCATCATGCTCATCCGATAGCTCCATTTCTTTCTCAGAGCACATCATTCCATGGCTCTCTACTCCCCGGATTTTACCGACTCCAATTGTCTTATCAATTCCAGGCACATATACGCCTGGCTTCGCTACAACTACAAAAATTCCTTCTCTAGCATTCGGTGCACCACAAATTATTTGTGTTTCACCATTATCGGTATCGACTTTACAAACACGCAATTTGTCCGCATCCTCGTGCTTCTTGGCCTTGATAATTTTTCCTATTGTAAAATCATTTAGTTTTCTTATTGGATCACTTACTTCCTCCACCTCTAGACCCAAATCAGTCAAAGCATCTACAACTTCATTTAATGAAGCTGTAGTTTTAAGATGCTCTTTTAACCAAGAAAATGTAAATTTCATTGTGCTCGTCCATGATTATTTTGGGTAAGTATCTTTAAAAGATTATGAAAAATTGTCAGATGCTTTGTTAACATAATAAGATTTTAATATATTTTCCCACTTAGCGACTTAGTCCGGCATGTAAATTAGGTTGATCCAATGAAGCAAAACCATAATGTCGTAACCACCTTAGATCACTGTCAAAAAATGACCTTAAATCTGGAATTCCATATTTTAGCATCGCAATCCGATCTATTCCCATACCAAAGGCAAACCCTTGCCAAATATTAGGATCGATGCCCCCTGCGCTTAGCACTTTAGGATGCACCATGCCGGAGCCAAGTATTTCCAGCCAGTCATTACCTTCCCCTATTTTTAATTGTCCATCATTCCATGAACATCTTATATCGACTTCGGCAGATGGTTCTGTAAATGGGAAATGAGACGCTCTAAACCGTAACTCAACATCATCTACTGAAAAAAAGATCTTTACGAATTGCTCAAGCACCCATTTTAAGTTTGCCATTGATAAATCTTTATCGATGGCCAAACCCTCAACCTGGTGAAACATTGGCGTATGAGTCTGATCGTAGTCAGCTCGATACACTCCACCAGGGCAGATTACGCGAATTGGCGCGCCACTCTTTTCCATTGTACGAATCTGTACAGGACTAGTATGCGTTCTTAAGACGTGAGGCGGCCTCTCATCATCTGAATTGCGTTTCATATAGAAAGTATCCATTTCAGCTCTGGCTGGATGATGACCGGGTATATTCAATGCATCAAAATTATACCAGTCCGTTTCAATCCTTGGCCCCTCAGCAACTGAAAAACCCATATCTGCGAATATCGCAATAACCTCTTCTGTTACCTGCGAAATTGGATGAACAGACCCAATATTTGTAGCCCTTGATGGTAAAGTTACATCTAACCATTCGGTTTCAAGGCGCGCATTCAAAACGGCATCTGCTAAAGCAGTCTTTTTTGCATTAAGTGCTGAGTTAAGTTCATCTTTTAGTGCATTAAGCGTGGGTCCGGCCACTTTGCGCTCTTCAGGTGTCATCTTACCAAGTTCGCGCATCTGCAAACTGACCTCACCTTTTTTCCCAAGAGCCGCAAGACGAACACCTTCTAGAGCATTTTCATCTCTCGCGTCAGAAATGGCTTTAATATACTTTAAACGTAAATCGTCCATTTGACCTCACTACCAAAACGCTACCGTGCTATCATGTATAGATAGATTGACAAGTTTTTTTGCATCCAGTGAAAGAAAAAGGCCGCGCGCACTGCACGGCTTAATGTGCAAATTGTATTGTCGGCTAGGCTGCTAGTGCGGCTTTAGCTTGATCTACTATTGTGCAAAATACTTTCGGCTCATGCACTGCTAGATCGGCAAGTACCTTCCTGTCCACCTCAATGCCAGCCTTCGTCAATCCATTTATAAATTTACTGTATGACAAATCTTCATCGTGAGCACGCACTGCTGCATTTATTCTCTGAATCCACAATGCTCTGAAATTTCTCTTTTTATTATGACGATCGCGGGTCGCGTACTGATTGGCTTTATCGACTGCCTGTGCAGCTACTTTGAAAGTGTTTTTACGCCGTCCGTAATAGCCTTTCGCCTGATCAACAATTTTTTTGTGTCTGGCGTGTGTAACTGTACCACCTTTTACTCGAGACATGTTAACTCTCCTTATCGTGCATAGGGCATCATGCCCTTAACGATTTTTTCATCAGGGGCGCTAAGCATTGTAGTCCCTCGGGCTGTACGAATAAATTTGTTTGTACGCTTTATCATTCCGTGCCGCTTTCCGGCCTGGCCAGTTTTTACTTTACCAGTTGCGGTCACCTTAAATCTCTTTTTACAGCTAGATTTAGTCTTCATCTTAGGCATTTGGTTCTCCTTAGGAAAAAGTTAACACGAAACTCGGCATGCCATTCGCCGGACCCGCGAACTCGACATACCTTCAGTTAGTATTGTGTGCAAGCCCAATTTTTATGAATTTGAAGACCTAGATTAGTATAAATAAAATTATAGTATTTAAGTTAAATCGCTATTCTGGATCCATAGAGTAGATCATTCGCTCGTTACATGGCGCTACTCTCAAAATATTTGTTGTACCAGGTATATTAAATGGAACACCTGCCGTTATTACTATTTGATCATTTTCTAAAGCATAACCCTCTGATAATGCACCTCGAACTGCACTCACAACAGCTTCCTTAAAACGTTGTTTCGCTCCTGACATCAAAGTGTTCGTACCCCAAGTCAGTGATAATCTCCGCGCGGTTTCTATTTCAGAAGTCATCGCAATAATTGGAACACGGGGTTTTTCTCTGGCGATTAAAAGGGCGGTTGTTCCAGATTGGGTATAGCAGCTAATAGCTTTAATATCGGTTGTTTCTGCTATTTCTCGCGCTGCTGATACGATCCCATCTGCAACAGAATTACGGCGTGCATTTCGGGATGCCTCTATGATTTCTCGATATGTGGGGTCACTTTCAACTTCAACTGCAACATTATCCATGGTTTGAACCGCATCGACAGGGTACAGACCAGCCGCGGACTCCGCTGATAACATGATTGCATCAGCCCCTTCATATATGGCAGTAGCCACATCTGATACTTCTGCCCGAGTAGGCACAGGACTTTCAATCATACTTTCCAGCATTTGCGTGGCAACTATTACCGGCTTTGCTGCTGCTCGGCATGCGCGAACTAACCTTTTTTGAACTGGTGGGACGTTTTGAACTGGTAGTTCAACTCCGAGATCACCGCGCGCAACCATAATACCATCCGAACATTCTAAAATATCATCAAATTTTGAAAGTGCGGCCGGCTTTTCGATCTTTGATAAAATAGCTGCTCGCCCTTTTGCTAGTTCACGTGCCTCTCTCACGTCTTCAGGCCTTTGCACAAAGGAAAGAGCCAACCAGTCAATACCCAAACTACAGGCAAATTCTAAATCCGTTCTATCTTTGTCAGATAATGCAGCTAGCGGAAGAATTACATCTGGAACATTCACGCCTTTCCGATCAGAAATCACTCCACCAGCTTTTACTATGCAGTCTGCAAAATCTTTGCCGAATGATTTTACTTCTAATTTAATTTTGCCATCATTTACCAAAAGAACCGACCCATTAGAAAGAGCAGCAAAAATTTCAGGATGCGGAAGGCTAACTCTTTTAGAGGTTCCCAGATCTGATTTTAAATCAAGACGAAATTCCTGCCCCTCAGTAAGGGTTTCAAAGTCATTCTCAAATTCTCCAACTCTCAGTTTTGGTCCTTGTAGATCAGCTAATATTCCAATTGGACTATTTAATTCCTCCTCAATTATTCTTATGGTTTTGTGGCGTTGCGCTATATCATCATGGGTTCCGTGGCTCATGTTGAGGCGGAAGACATCGGCTCCAGCCAAATGAAGTGACTTAATTGTAAGGTAATCGTCTGATGCTGGACCAAGGGTTGCAACGATTTTTACATTGCGATGACGTCTCATTAACTTTCCTTCATAGCATTAGGATCACTAAGAATTGTTAGCGATAACATAAGGCCTCTATGAACTATTATAGTATTCAGTGCAACATTGATATGTGCAGAGAAATTGTAAAAATTTACAATTCTTACAAATAAACTCTCAATAATAAAATTACTAAAATAGTCCACTAAGAAATTTTTTATGGTTTCTTCAAATCATTGTATATAGAGAAGTTAAGTGCTTTAATTATAATTAATTTTTAGGGATAATTTTGAAACTATATACCGAGCGGGAGACAAAATGGACGATCAAACAAAACTTGAAATAGAAGCTGCTGCATTTCGCTCATTAAAAAACCATCTAATGGAAAAGCGCACTGATGTTCAAAACATTGATTTAATGAATTTAGCAGGTTTTTGTCGAAATTGTCTTGCAAGGTGGTACCAAGAAGCGGCCAACGAGCGCGGAGTGTCTATGGATAAGGAACAAGCTCGGGAACTATTCTACGGGATGACTATGAAAGAATGGAAGACAAATTATCAAACCGATCCAGACCAAAATCTTTAAAGGCTATGTTAAGAATCTACGGTAGATTTTTACAAGAAATTGTTCAGAATTAAAATTTATACCTTTGCCTTTATTATTTGTAGGAAGGGTAACAACGCCGACATATCAGGCCCATGCTCTTTTCCCGTGAGTGCCTTTCTGAGAGGCATAAACAAATTTTTACCTTTTCTGCCCGTTTTCTCTTTAACTGATGCAGTCCATTGACCCCATGTCTCTGTTGTATATGGCTGTGCGGGCAGCAAGGTCAAAGCTTCTTTGACAAATTCTTTATCTTCCTCGTCAATAAATGGTTCTGCACCGTCTTTGCAAATTATCCACCACGCAGCTAAATCAGAGCGCTTCTTAATGTTTTCTCGGACAACATTCCAAAAAGGTTTTGCTAAAGTAGAAGGTACACCAGCACTTATTAAATCATCTTCTATTTCTTCAAATGGCAAATTTTGAATAAAGCGTTGTGTTAAAGGTTTCAGATCATTTAGATCAAACTTTGTGGGTGCAGAGCCAAAATTTGATAAATCAAATCCTGCTGCCACTTCTTCAAAATCAGAATATAATTCCACAGGCTGGCTCGACCCAAGCCTTGCAATTAAAGATATTATTGAAAATGGCTCTAATCCAGAAGCCCGTAAATCCTTCAGCGCCATCGTTCCAAACCTTTTTGACAACGACTCTCCCTGTGATCCAATAAGTAACGAGTGATGTGCAAAGTTCGGAGCTGAGGCTCCTAGTACTTTCATTATTTGGATCTGCGTAGCGGTGTTTGTAACATGATCAGCCCCACGCACAATATCTGTAACACCCATTTCTATATCGTCTACTACTGAAGCCAAGGTATACAGAAATTGGCCGTCACCTCTAATTAGAACTGGATCAGAGACTGATGCAACATCAATTGAGATGTCACCAAGTATACCATCGGTCCATCTAACTCTTTCGTGATCTAGTAGAAATCTCCAATGCCCTGAGCCACGGTTCGCTCTAAGTGCAAGTTTTTCATCTTCGCTCTGATTCAAAGAGGCTCTGTCATAAACAGGTGGTTTCCCCATATTGAGCAATTTTTTTCTTTTTAAATCTAATTCAGTAAGTGTTTCAAAACATTCATAAAATCTGCCAATCTCCTTTAGATCTTCAGCAGTACTTAAATACCTCTCCAGCCTTTTTGACTGATATTCAATTCTATCCCAATGTAATCCAAGCCAGTCCAAATCAAACAATATTGAATCGATGAACTCCTGCTTTGACCGTTCTGCATCAGTATCATCTATTCTTAAAATAAACTCCCCCTGAGACTTTCTGGCTATTAAAAAATTCATTAATGCCGCACGTAAGTTCCCGATATGCAAATATCCGGTGGGAGAAGGTGCAAAACGTGTTGTTGTCATTTGAAGTCTCCTAATCCGCATCGTTTTTCATATGAGATAAAAATTGTCCAGCTTTCAAAGCACATACACATAAAAATTTATAGACAGCAAAAAACACTGACAGAAAACTAATCCATATAGGACGAAAATGGTATAAATTTCACCTTTTCACCGGGTGTTATAGATAATTCATGCTCTGGTAGATCCACAAAACCCTCTGCCCACGAGAGACCACTTATTCGTCCAGATCCCTCCGATTTAAAAATATCTACTTTCCCATTCCGAACTCTCGCTCTTAGGAATTCACGGCGACCGGCCTTCTTGGATTTAGCAAAGTTAGCAGGCAATTCAAATGATAGCGGCTCCAGCCAATTCCTACCTGAAAAAACGTTTAATGCGGGCTTCGCAAAAACCATAGCACATGTTCCTGCCGCCACTGGATTGCCAGGCAACCCAAAAACTGGCTTACCGTTATAAACAGCTAGTATCAGCGGGCGACCTGGTTTTACTGCAATGCGCCAAACCGAAAGGCTATCATTTTGTGTTAGTATGGGGGACATATAATCTTCCTGCCCTGCTGACGCGCCACCTGAAGTTATAATTACATCTACATTTTTAGATGCTTTTTCTAAAGTACTCTCAATATCTTTCCTCTTGTCTCTAAGAATACCAAAATCAATTACATCAAAACCCCACTCAACTAAGAGTGAGTGTAGAAGTGGACGGTTAGAATCAAATACTTGCCCATCAGAAGGTCTGACATCTGAATTGATCACTTCATCACCAGTCGAAAATATTCCAATCTTCAGCTTTGAATATACAGTGATAGAAGAAACACCCGTGGAGACCATCAAAGCAATATCACCTGGTGTAACCCTTTTCCCTTTTTGGAGTATAAATGCATTTTCCTCAACATCCTCTCCCAGATCACGAGTATTCGATCCAGCCTTAATTGGGCCATAAAAATTAACCGTATTATCTTCAGAGACAGTGTCTTCTTTTATAACAACTGTATCAGCTCCAGTGGGCATTTTGGCGCCAGTATATATTGGAAGAGCCTCACCCTCTTTAATTTCCCCAGAATATGGATGCCCAGCAGCGGCTCTTCCGGGCAGAATCGCAAGGCTTATTAGGCCACTTTTTTTTGAAGCTCTTGAATTAACTGCGAAACCATCAACGGCAGAATTTGAATAAGGCGGGCTGCTGGAACCAGCATGAATATCAGTGGCCAAAACTCTCCCTATGGCATCTAACACGGACAACTGCTGCGTCCCAACCAAACACTTTGAAGCTGATTTTAAATGTCTAAGGGCTTCATCTACTGGGGTCCAATTGGTTCCTTGAGGCAAGGCGAAGCAATCGTTCGTCAATGGCGGTGGTTTCTTCATAAACCACCCTCCATGATTTGACCAAAAATCCAGCCCTCTTCTCTTATTTTCTCAGAATAATTACTATGGTCTAAGTATGCTTCAAACCAAGGCATTTTAGGAGAATGTAATAATACATCAGCCATTACTTGCACTTGAGAAGCGTCCTTTATTTTATATTGTTGATCTGGATACAAATTGGTTAATTTTTTTTGCGCATGACTGTTAAAGAACATACTTGGATAAATCTCACAGACAACAATTTTATTGTTCGCCAACAAGGCTTCATTATCAAATGGCCAGAAAGCTATTTCCTTACCAAATTCCACTGCTAAACGATGTAAGTATGGCAAACCTAGTAAAGTCTGCGAGCCTACCGCCCCGGTAGTATAGAGCTTCCAGACAGGTTGCGCTGCGGTGAATTGCTCGCATAATCGAAATTTTGGAAAATCATGCTCTTTACATTCCGTTCCTTTGGCCGGCAGATTTGGCAGCTTTAGATTTACAGGACAACCCCAGAATGGGCCGATGCCTTTACATAGTGAATTTATTTTGTCCGCTACTAAAAATCTATTATTTGAATTTTCATGATCATCTAGTATCTCATCAAAGAACCACTTCCAAAGAAACCTCGTATTCTGCGCTCCTACTAAGTTTGATAAAAAACCTGTTGGAAAACCAAATGAGAAGTCAAACCCAACTAACTGGCGCTTGCCTTGTGCAATATTGTCTGTAAGCTGACCCCTCAAATATTCATAAGCCGACATACGGGTCCTAAAATATTTTGGATGATATATTGTATTTTCAAAGTCTTTTTGAGCAATAAAAATGGAATCTGGAGATGGCTTTTTGGGACTTGGCCGAGAACTTGCTGACCAGTCTATAGCATATACATGATCAAACATTTAAATCTAAAAAATTTGAAATGAAATCTGCTATCTCCGAAGTGCTATCTAAATCAAACACCGGTATGCTAAGATCCGGCAGGGATGAACTAGCTGCTACTGCAACGATAGTATCGTCTTGTAATGCAATAACCGGGGTCTTCGTTTCTTCTCGAAATGCTTCTATTTTTGGATGCCTGTCTCGTTTAAACCCCTCAATTATAACCAAATCAACTTTCTCAATTTTTGTTAATATTTCTGCTAGATTTGGTTCATCTTCATCCCTCAATTCATGCATTATTGCCCATCTATTTTTGGAAACAAGTAGCACTTCTTTTGCTCCAGCGACCCTATGGCGGTAACTATCTCTTCCGGCATGATCAACATCAAAAGTATGATGTGCATGCTTCACAGTCGATACACTCAACCCTCGATGTATAAACTCAGCTACCAGTCTCTCGACAAGTCCTGTTTTCCCAGAATTTTTCCAACCTGTTACGCCAAAAATTTTCATTTTGTCATTCCAATAAGTCGCTCTGCCTCTACTAAATCGTTAGGCGAGTTTACATTGAAGAATGGATCAAAGAGACATTGATCAAATTCAACACCTCTACCATCATTTTGATCAACCCAAAGGACAATTTTTCTCAACCCTTTTAGAAGAGCATTCTCCAGGTTATCAGCAAGTGATACCGGCCAAATACCGAAAGTGGGGTGTCTAAGGACTTTTCCTTTTTCATCTCTTGTAAAAGCCAAAGCGAGGGGCTCATTCATATCGGCAGTATTATTTGCTAACTTTTCAACTAAGTTTTCCGGAAAGAACGGAGTGTCAGCTGCTACTGAAATTAAACAATCTGAGTTTAAATTCTGAGCCCAGCGCAACCCAGACAAAATACCAGCTAAAGGCCCTAAGAAGCCTGGTATGGTATCTGCAAAAGTAGGCAGATTGTAGGCTGAAAACTTAGAAGCGTCGCCATTAACATTGAGCGCAATTTGAGAAACTTGTGGTTTTAACCGCTGGATGACATGATCTAGCATCGGTACCCCGTCGATCTTTAGCATCGACTTATGTCCCCCACCCATACGGCGCGCGAGGCCGCCAGCTAAAATGACTGAAGGCGGCCTATTTGTCATCACCGTTCTCGTCACCAACATCCCAAATAAGGCGATTAGATCCCGCCAAACAAGTAAATCTTTGACCTCTCATCCGACCAATTAGCGTCAAACCAACCTTGTCTGCAATTTCAACACCCCATGCCGTAAATCCCGAGCGAGATACCAAGATTGGTATACCCATTTGTGCCGTTTTAATCACCATCTCCGATGTTAATCTTCCAGTTGTATAAAGTATCTTATCACTACCACTAACATCATTGGACGCCATCCATCCTGCAATTTTATCAACGGCGTTGTGCCTACCAACATCCTCCATGTATACTAAGGCTTGATTTTGCTTGCACAAAACGGTGCCATGTATTGCACCAGCAGCCAGATAAAGAGACGGCGTCTGATTTATTTTATTGGACAAATCGTAAAGCCAAGAAATACGAAGAGAGCTTGCGGGAAGTTTTAGACCTTCCAAACCTTCCATCATATCGCCAAAGACTGTTCCTACAGCACAACCACTGGTTCTCGTTTTTTTCTTTAACTTGTCCTCAAAACTAGTTTTTGTTTTGGTTCGGACAACAACCACGGATAGGTCCTCGTCATAATCCACAGATGATACAGTGTTTAATCCGTCGAGCATTCCTTGGTTTCTTAGAAACCCCACTGCCAAGTACTCAGGGTAATCGCCTATTGTCATCGCCGTTACAATTTCTTGGCTATTTAGATAAATTGTTAGTGGCTTTTCCTCAATAACCTGACTAACAACTGTATTTCCAAAATGATCTAAACCTTCAACAGTTTTGGTTAAATTCACACCATCTGGATTAGGCGCAATCATATATCCTTGGAGTAAATCTTTTTTTGTCAAACCAAACTGTCCAGTTGATCAAAACTCTGTTTATTAACTAGGTTATGATGTTTTTTTATTAAGAGCATATCTTTTATAACTCACAATAAAATCGATTTTGTATATACGCAGTTAGACGACGATAGATAAAACCGAAACCACCATAATTGTTAGCAAGAGTACTTATTTACTGTGGTAAGAGAAGCTTAAATTTCTATCCATTAACTAGAGCTATAAAAACAAGGGCTAAAATGCATATAATCACTGTCTTAGTGGTCCAATTTATGAACCCAGCAAATGTTTTTTCCTGCACTTCAGTTTCCATTGAGCCATGTTTGTGTTCTTGAGCCATTTTACATCCCTTCCAATACAAGAGTATTTTTAACGAACTTTAAACTAGTTGTCACCCGTAAGTTAGATGAAAATGCCACAGTTTATCATAATCTTTGGTATCTGTAGGCACCGTTTTTGTCTACGAGTCTACTTATCTTCCCTTCTAAATGAAGGTAATTAACATGTGCAACTGCCTCTACTAACGCTAAACCATATTCCGACTTTTGAATGCTTTTGCCAAACAAAACACCAAAGCACTCTTCCGCAGTATGTGGCTTTTCTAGGAAATCAATGAGGCGATCAAGCGCAAGTTCATGATTTTCAACCATTTGATTTAAGCGGAATTTTAACCCAGTAAATGGCAGCTTGTGACCAGACAAAGTAAGGTGATCGTCCGTGGCAAACGCACTCAACTTATGACAACTGTCAATCCACTCCTTTACAGGATTAGCGTTTGGTTCTGTTGCATAAACACCTAAATTAGGACTTATAGATGAAATAATTTGATCCCCAGCAATTACGATATCATCAGCTTTGGACCAAAGAGTGGCATGCTCAGGCGCGTGACCATTTCCAACCCTCACCTTCCAAATCCTATCTCCTATCTTTATCTCTTCATTATCCAAAATGCGCCGAAACCCAAGTGGCAAAGCAGATACGGCATCTGCAAAATTAAACGGTTTTCCACCCTGGCGCTCCTCGATAATATCTGAGCGCATCCCTGCTTTACGCCAGAACTCTAACGTTTCAGGTGGGGGTATCTTTTGCTCGTCTAAACATAGCATACGGGCGGTCAGCCAGGCTGTGCGCGTCATCCATAGCGCTACACCATATTTTTTTTGAAACCACCCAGCCAAACCCACATGATCTGGATGATG
Organism: Paracoccaceae bacterium; assembly: GCA_902602765.1. Taxonomy (GTDB): domain Bacteria; phylum Pseudomonadota; class Alphaproteobacteria; order Rhodobacterales; family Rhodobacteraceae; genus Salinivivens. The sequence goes on along the minus strand of CACKSH010000009.1, from coordinate 29,734 downwards.
GTGCGTGACAATTAATCTATGAACTTTTTTACCGGCCAACGGACCAGAAAAAATTCTTTGCCACATTTCTTTTGTTTTTTTTGTTGACAGACCTGTATCAACAACGGTCCATCCATTGTTATCTTCAAGCACGTATACGTTTACGTGATCGAGGGGCATCGGTAGAGGCACCCGAAACCAGAAAATTCCATCAGCAACTTTTAAAGGTTGAGCAAATTCAGGAGTAGCATCCCAAGGATAGTGAACAGTCACTTCATGACCCAACTAACTCATCTATAGAAAGATTATAAATTTCTTCGGAATTACTTCTCGCAGCAGCTAGAAAAGACATTGCCTCTGGCAGTATTCTACGAATATAGAATTCAGCTAATTTAGTCCGAGACCCAGTACCTCCCTCCGCAACTGCGGCTTTTAGATGATAAAACCCACCTAAAACCCTAGCATATCCCATTAGAAAAGGCATAGCTCCACCGAAACGATCCGATACATCTTTCCTCGATATAAAGTAGTCGACGGTTTCACGAAGTGTTTCATTGGCAATAGCGACAAGTTCAGCTAGGTCTTTTTTCACTATTGATAAATTATCGATGTATTCTTTTATTTCGTGAATCATTGCATATGCTGTTTCACCGTTATCCATCATTTTCCTGCCAACTAAATCCATAGCTTGGATCCCATTTGTTCCTTCATAAATAGCAGTTACTCTGACATCTCGGCTGAATTGTGCTGCGCCAGTTTCTTCAATGAAGCCCATACCACCGTGAATCTGAACTCCGAGATAAGATATATTAACCCCAATCTCAGTACCAAAAACTTTGGTGATTGGAGTTAAAAAAGCAGCCCGGTTGACCCACTCTATTTCTCCCGTTGCGTTTGCCATATCGATTGCTTTTGCATTTTCTAATTCAAGTGATCGAGAAGCAAAAATATCTGCGCGCATTGAAATTAACATGCGCCGGACATCCGCGTGATCAATAATTGTGCCATTTGCATCGGGAACGGTTGCCTTACCTTGCTTTCGGTTCAATGCATAATCTGTGGCGTGCTGAAAAGCTGCTTCAGCAACGCCAATACCCTGACCCCCAACACCCAACCTTGCGTTGTTCATCATAGTAAACATTGCGCGCAATCCATCGTTTGGCTGTCCAATCAGCCAGCCAGTAGCACCCTCATACTGCATGACCGCAGTTGGGCTTCCATGTAGCCCCATCTTGTGTTCCAGGCTAACAACTTTTAATTTATTGGAGACCCCAGCTTTCCCATTGATATCTGGAAGCTTTTTGGGAACAAGAAAAAGTGATATGCCCTTTGGACCAGGAACTGATTCAGGAAGCCTTGCTAAAACAAGGTGAATTACGTTTTCTGTAAAATCATTGTCCGCCCAAGAAATGTATATCTTCTGTCCAGTTATCGCATACGAACCATCTCCGTTTGGCTCTGCTTTCGTGGACAAGGCCCCTACATCAGAACCTGCATGTGGCTCTGTTAAGTTCATAGTACCACACCACTCACCTGAAATAAGTTTTGGCAAGTATAGCGACTTAATCTCATCATCAGCGTGGTTTTCTATTGCTTCAATCTGTCCTTGTGTCATCAAGGGGTTTAACTGTAGGGAAAGGCAAGCCGCAGCCATCATTTCGTTTACGCAAGCCGTCACCGTTTGCGGCAATCCCATACCACCAAACTCTGGAGATGCTGACGTAGAGATCCACCCCCCTTCAGCTACAGCATGATATCCATCACCAAAACCAGGCGAGGTTTTAACAACACCATTGCTTAAAATTGCTGGGTGCAAATCACCTACCCTGTTTAAAGGAGACAAAACATCATCGCACATGCGCGCAGCCTCACTCAGAATTTGAGATACCAATTCCGAACTTGTGTCTTTGAACCTTGATGTTTTAATGATTTGTTCATAATCAATAATATGATCTAGGATAAATTCAAATTCAGAAACAGGAGCGCGCGTTGGCATGGGGATCCTCGTGGTTGATTCATCACTAACAAGCGTGAGGGTATAGTATAAGCCGTGTAAGAATTCTAGGATTGGATCAAGAAAGACGCAACGTCAAAAGGGAGCAATTCGTGAAAACGAAAAATCTTGGAACGAGTTGGGTGGAAATAGAAAAAGCCGTAGAAATTCTACGGCTCGGTGGTCTCGTAGCGGTCCCTACTGAAACAGTCTACGGTCTCGCGGCGGATGCCACCAATGAAGAAGCAGTTTCAAAAATATTTAAAGCAAAAGGGCGACCTGCATACAATCCTTTAATCATTCATGTAAAAAATACTAAGATGGCAAAAGAATTTGCTCAATGGAACAAGGCTGCTGAAGCTCTTGCAGAAAAATTTTGGCCTGGCCCACTTACTATTGTTTTACCATCTAAGAAAAATTCTAAAATCGCAAAAACAGCCTGTGCAAATCTTCCATCTGTCGCTGTAAGAATGCCAAATCATCCAGTGACTTTAAAAATTCTAGATCAATTGAAAAGGCCTTTAGCGGCGCCGTCAGCAAACCTTTCTGGTAAGATAAGCTCAACATCCACTAATCATGTTTTGAAAAATCTAAATCAAAAAATCGATGCAATTGTTGATGCTGGAAACTCGGCAGTTGGGGTTGAAAGCACAATTGTAACGTTTAAACCCAAGCCTACAATTCTACGAACCGGCTTTATAACACCTGAAGCTATTTCGAATGCACTTGGTATGAAAACCACACATTATGATGAAGCAGGTCCAGTTATTGCACCAGGCCAAATGAAGTCCCACTATTGTCCAAATGCCAATCTGCGTCTTAATGCAACAGATTGGAGGCAAGGAGAAAAAAAGTTGGGGTTTGGTAATGTTGAATGTGATTTAAATCTGTCTAAAGACCAAAGTTTAATGGAAGCTGCTCAAAACCTTTTTAACTTTCTTCACATCTTAGATAATTTTGATACCAAGACAATTTCGGTAAGCCCAATTCCAAACGAGGGAATAGGTCTGGCTATTAATGACCGTTTGATAAGAGCGGCTATAAATGATTGATCAATCCAGAAAGAGGTTCCAAATAATTTTATACATATTTAAGCTTCATTTACTAATGCGAATTTTTCAGCCCATTTCTATGGAATTATTAAAGTTACCAACACTTATCCTAGGTATACTGATTTCAAGCTCGCTAGTTGCACATTCAAATGGGTTCGTAAGCGCAAAAATTACAGATGGTTTGATATTAAAAGATCAAAAGCCTATTTTTGGTTTAGAAATTAACTTAGAAAAAAACTGGAAAACTTATTGGCGTTTACCAGGGAAGATTGGCTTAAAGCCTATATTCAACTTTAATAAATCTGAAAATATCATAAGTGCTGAAATCATATGGCCCACACCCATTATATTTGGTGACCCCGATTTATGGTCTATTGGTTACAAAGACAGTGTAACTCTTCCCATCAAAATAACACCAATCGATAATTCGAAACCTATTCAGTTGGAAATAGAGGCTTATATTGGAATATGTGAGGATGTTTGCATTCCATATGCGTTTGACATTTCTCATTCTGCCGTGTCCGGTCAAAACGAAGAGAATCATAAGATTTTAGGTGCGATATTATCTGCACCAATTAAATCCAATGAGACAGGCCTCCAACTTCCTCAGTGCGTAATACGTAAAGATGAACTAACCCTAAAATTTAACCAAAAGAATGTTTACAGTGGACTAGAAAACATTGAGCTTTTTGTGATCGAAGTGGGGAGTTCAGTGTTTTTTGTAAAGTCAAAAAAATCAAACATTTTTAATGATCGCATTGTGGTCTCGACGGAGAAGGATCTTAAGCAGGAACTCCCTAAAGTAATATCAAGAGATAAAATAAGGACCACAATTATTGGGTCTAATCAATCACTCGAATTCGTCGGATGTTCTAATTAGGCTTTTTGTCTAAACGATCTAATGGAAGTCAAAACATTTACCGCATAAAATACAAAAAGGATGACTAGAACACCAAGTATATATAGCAAGAAAGCAGAAGACATGCCTCCGCTTTTAAAAGCAGAGATGCCCAGCAGCGATAAATCCACAAATGATTTCCCAAGTAGAATTTGGGAAACTACTGTTGCGATTAGCCATGCGACTATAAATGACGCTGCAGTATAGAAGCTAATGCGAATACGCAAATTTCGAAATTTCAAACCTTGGCGGAAAGCCAAAAAAAACCTTTTTAGATCCCCTTGCATCGCAACTAGTGAAGGAATTACCAAAAGCACCAACAACATCCCAAAACCCAAACCATACACTAAAGTGATCACTGTAGGCCTCAAAAATTGTGCCTGTGACGAGTTTTCATAAAGCAATGGAGCTAACCCAAATACAGTTGTCAGCGTGGTAAGAACCACCGGCCTTAGTCTGTCTTTCACGGCATCAACAATAGAAGGAACTATCCCACGGTCACGGGCGTACTCGTCAATACTCGTTATTAAAACAATGGAGTCGTTAATAATTATTCCCGTCATGCCAAGCAAACCAACCACTGAAAACATTGAAAGTGGGACTTCCCACACATAATGTCCCCAAATTGCTCCTATTAGTCCAAATGGTATTACTGCCATGACCACAAGAGGCCTTGTCCAACTCGCAAAAACCCAAGTCAACACTAAATAAATCCCAATGAGACAGGTAATTAATCCAATACGCGCCTCATTTAAGAATCTATCCTCCTGTTCAGAAAGACCTGCAAGCTGCCACTCAACTTGATATTTCGAAGCCAAATTAGGCAAAATTTCAGACTCTAAAGTCTCCATCACCTGCTGCGCTGCCTTTGGATCATCTTCAGATATATCTCCCGTCACAGAAACAATTCTAATCCCATTTTCACGTCGGACTGTAGAAAAGCCTGCCTGCCGATTGACACTGACTAAATCAACCAAAGGGACATACGATCCGTCAGACGCTCTAAGCAGCATTCTATCCAAGAAATCTGAAGTCAGTTCTCCCTCAGGTAACTTCACGCTAATCGACGCGCTTCGCGGTCCTAAAGGATAAGTCGCTGCCTCTATTCCATTCAGACGGTTCCTAAGAACTGCACCCAAACCATCGATCGTGAAGCCAATAGCTTGACCTTGAGGAGTTAATTGAAGAATTAAATCATCTTTGTCATACGCTAAATTATCTTCCAGCGCGGATAGAATAGGATATTTATTAAGTTCATTTTTTAAATCCTCAGAAGCTTCCTTTAAAACCTTTGATGATGATCCAAACAATTGAATATCTAAGGCGTCACCTCCAGGGCCAGCTCTCCAACCTCTAAAAGATATTTGCTCTAGAAGAGCTGTACGAGGAACGCGCTCACGTAATTCTGCTACAAAAGCAAAACTAGAATATGGCCTCAGGTCTGCGTCAATCAACTCAATACCAATACCGCCCAGGAGATCTTTTGATTTATTTTCAGTACCAGATAATCCCCGCCCTGAGTTTCCACCGACCTCAGCTAGCAAGTATTTTACAGGGTTCTTACCATGTTTCTCTTCATACTCCTTTGCAAGTCCTTCTACAATCTGCTGGAGGTTTTTCATCATAGCCAATGTATCTGCACGTGTCGCCGTATCCACCATTGCAAAATTACCTGTTACAGATGATTGCTCCGGTGCATTGAAAAAGCGCCAATTTACTTTGCCTGAGATAACCATAGTAACCTGAGATGCTAAGATAGCAATTGCACCTGCCAATACGACATACCGCGACGAAATTACTAATCTAGTAAAAGGTCCAAAAACCTTTTCTCTAAACCATTCAAAACCACGGTTTACAACTCGGGAGGGCCAGTCATACCAATAAGAATTACCTACATGTTTAAGGGATTGTGCCATATGATTTGGTAAAATTAAAAAACATTCGACGAGAGAAGCAGCTAGCACCGCGACGACGGTAAACGGAATATCTGCAATTAAATCGCCAAACCTTCCTCCGATAACTACCAAACCAAAAAACGCAATAATTGTGGTTAAAGTTGCGGCAAAAACCGGTAATGCCATTCGCTTCGCAGCACTTTCAGCAGCTTCATAAGGCTCTAACCCCATTCGAGCCCTTTGATCAGCATGCTCACCAACCACTATCGCATCGTCGACAACGATGCCCAACGTTATTATCAATGCAAAGAGTGATATCATATTAATCGTGATACCAGCGAAATACATTACTGCAATTGCTGCTAGCATCGCCGTTGGGATACCTGCAGCTACCCAGAATGCTGTTCGAGCATTAAGAAATAAGAAAAGGAGCACGACTACTAAGCCTAAACCAGTTAGGCCATTTTCAAGAAGCATTTTAAGGCGCCCTGAGATGTGGTCAGCGCGCGTCCTAATTAGGTCAACGGTCGTTCCTAAAGGCAAAGTCTCTTGAAACTTTTGGGCAACTGTTTCGACGGTATGCTGTATGTCAATCGCATCACCCTCTTGGGAGCGATCAACACGAATACCAATCGCTGGGTTACTTCCAACAAAGTAAGACCGTTCTCGATCAATCCCACTCATCTTAACAGTAGCAACATCAGACAGCAGTAAGGTAGAGCCATCTGAATTTAACCGAAGAACTATATTACCAACTGCAGTTGCACTTCGTTTTTCCACACCTGTTCTAACGCGTGCATTTGCACCGGTTACATCTCCAGCAGGGCTTGTGTCGACCTCTTGAGAAATCGCCATTGCAATCTCTTTCATAGATATTTTATAAAAAATGAGGTTGGATGACGGCACTTCTACGAGGACTTCGGGAGCAACGTAACCTTGAATTGTTGTTCGAGTTACACCCTGATCAAATAACCTAGATGTTAGCTCATCTGCATACAATCCTAATTGATCAACATCTACTGGACCAGTGATGATAACGTTCGCAACTCTATCGCGCCAGTTACCGCGGATAATAGTAGGGTCATCAGAGTCTGACGGGAGTGTTGAAACCTGATCCATTGCTGTCTCGACATCGGCCTCTGCCCTTGCCATGTCCCAGCCCGGCTCAAACTCTAATTTTATCTTCGCTGAGCCTTCTCTGGATAAACTAGATGCATCCGTAACACCTTCTATACCCAGAAGCACTGGCTCAAGCAGCTGAACGATACCAGCATCTACATCTTCTGCACCCGCTCCATTCCATCTGATACCAATAGAAATATCATCTACTATTACATCAGGAAAAAACTGTGCCCTCATGTTTGGTATAGTCAACAAGCCAGAAACTACTAAGACTACTAGGAGTAAGTTAGCCACTGTTTTGTGACGGGTAAAATATGAAAGAATGCCGCCCGCTCCAATGGGTAGATCACGTACCATATCTTATGTCTAGCCTCCCATTCTACTTTCGATACGCGCAACTACATCAGCTGGAACTTTTGGTTGCGTAAGTTGGCCAATTATCCTTTCTTTAGCAGACTTTGGAATATACCCATTAGTTTCTATGGCAGAAATAAGCTTAGCTCTCCGCTCCTCAGTGAGCTCGAGCATTTCTACTTCAGCCACCTTATTTTCTTCACCCGAACGTATCGGTTTTACTTTAATTCCAGCACCCAATACTGGCGTTCGCTGAGCAACAATCTCTTTACCACTTAAGTCTCGGCTGCGAACAATAACTTCATTACCTTGCCGTCTCATTAGTTTAACTTGAGCTTCCTCCAAACGTTCCCCCTCGCCCAAAAGTAAAACGTTGTTACTTGCATCAATCGCAGTTGACGGTAATTTAACCACCCAATTTAAAGTAGGCTCTTCGACTTTGACAGCGACAAAATCACCGGGTTTAAAGCCTACTGATTTAGTTAACCGAGCATAAACTTGGCGGCCTGTTTGACCTTTTGCCACCGACGCGCTGTCACGTATAATTACTCCATCAGCGTCCAAACCCTGATCCGTACTTGTCAAAGCTACAGAAACAGGTACCTTTAAAAGCTCGCCATTATCATTAAGCAACCTTGTATATTGCTGCGTACTAATCTTGAAAGATACTTCTAAAACCTTCGGATCGATTAGCTGTCCTAAGCGCTCATTGGCTGAAACAATACCGCCTTTTACAAGCGATACACCACTTAAAAGCCCAGAAAATTCAGCATATAATTCGGTATCCTCTAACTTTCGTTTTGCATCTTTAAGTGCAAGCTCCGCTCTTACAACTCGTGTTTCAGCTTGAGCACCTCTATTTTTGGCCTGATCAACGGCCGCCTTTCTCGACAGTACTGCTTGTGTGGCGCCTGAAGCAGACAACTCAGCATTTTCTAAAGCTGCAGCTGTTCCAACACCACGCTCAACTAAATCTTTTTGTCTTGTAAGAGCACGTAGACGTAACTTTTCTTGCTCCTCGGCGGCCGCCAATTCCTCTTTGGAAAATGACAAATTACGAGCCGACTCCATCACCTCGTTTTTCGCATCAATTAAATTATTTTCTGCTAAATCCACGGCCGTCTGGTAATTTGAGTCATCCAACCGAATTAATAATTCTCCACTCTCTACGCTTCCCCCTTCAACAAAATTTGTTGATAGCTCTTGTATTTGGCCACTCGCCGCCATTCTTAAATCTAGGGTTTTACGGCTTTGGATTTCTCCAAAAGCATTTAAAGTTGGATTGATACTGGTAACCTCAGCAGGAACAACTTTTACTGCAAAAGTCCTCTCCCGCGCTTTCTGTGCGCGCGGCTCTTGGTTCATACGATCCTGCACTGCAACTTTTATAGTATTCCCCGCTAGCCCTAACAAACCTAGCGCTAGTGAGAATAAAAGAAGGCCTATTAGCCCTCTGCCTAGGAACCTCATAATTAAGTCCTATTCAGTTATTGGGTAAATTAAATACGGTTCAAACTAACCCGTGGATCACTTGCGCCGCATTTGCTCATCCAATCTCGGCATGATTTCAACAAAATTACACGGCCGATGCCTATAATCAAATTGCTTTTCAATTATTCCATCCCATGCATCTTTGCAAGCATTAGGACTTCCTGGGAGAGCAAAAAGATACTTACCACGCGCTACTCCTGCAGTAGCACGAGACTGAATTGCTGAAGTACCAATTTTTTCTATGCTAATCATTGTAAATAGAGTCCCAAAAGCCTCAATTTCTTTTTCATAAATTTTTTTATGCGCTTCAACCGTGACATCTCGACCGGTCAAACCCGTACCACCAGTTGAAAGAATTACGTCTACATCAATTCTCTCCACTAATTTCTCAAGATGGGAGACTATTTTTTCCTCGTCATCGGTAGTAATCTCTCTTGCCTTCACAAAATGACCAGAACTTTGAATTCTTTCTGATAAAAAATCACCAGATTTATCTTCACTTAAAGACCTCGTATCAGAAATTGTGAGAATGGCAAAATTTACAGGAATAAATTCTCTGTCCATATCTAACTTCGACATTAAGTAAAAACCTTTTCCTTAAGGGATAATAAATCAGACCAAGCTTCCCGCTTTGCCACCGGATTACGTAATAAGTAAGCAGGATGCAACATAGGCAGAACAGGAAACCCAAAAGCCTCAGCCCAGACACCCCTAAGTTTTGTGATCCCTCTACGTCCAAGAAGAGACTGACAACTGACGTTTCCCATTGCAACAATTACCTTCGGCTCAACTAATTCTATGTGCCTTTTAAGAAATGGTAACATCATGTCAATTTCATCTTGCGTTGGCTCACGATTTTCGGGTGGCCGCCAGGGTAAAACATTTGTGATATAGACAGATTTTTCCACATCACTCTCTTCTCGATTTAATCCTATCGAAAATAACATTTTATCCAAAAGCTGTCCGGCACGCCCAACAAAAGGAACACCCTGAAAATCTTCTTCTCGCCCGGGAGCCTCACCAATAATCATTATTTTTGCAGAAGAAGAGCCTGCCGAAAAAACCGCATTTCTAGCCCCGCGTTTTAAGTCACAGTGCGGAAAGTTCTCAATTGCATTTTTTAATTCCAGTAAATTTTTTGCATTTGCAGATATTGGTCCTGCTTCATCAATTGGACTTTGTGATTTAATATTTACAGAAGTGGCATCAGGATTAAAGGTTGCTGCACTGGGCTTCTCATCAGCATTTTTTTCGAACCGATTGATTGGTTTCTCAGAAATAGCCTCTGAAATGCCAAGATCTGCTTGCCATTCTAACATCGCTTTAGCATCTAATAGGTCGAATTCCGATTCCATATTCTTAATTTAATCTCAAATAAAGTTGATTAAAAGTAATCTATAAATTTCTAGAATAGTTTATACCTTGTGCTACTCTTTTGATATTACTATTACGGTTTTAAAACTGTTCAGAGAATTCAATGAGCTTTACCCAAAAACACCTACTTGGCATCGAGGGGCTTGCACAGTCGGCTATTTTGGAAATCTTAGATAAAGCAGAAAAATATGCTGAATTAAATCTCAAGACTAATAAGCGCGTCGACATCTTAGCCGGTCTAACACAAATAAATATGTTTTTTGAAAATTCTACACGCACTCAGGCATCCTTCGAATTAGCGGGCAAGCGCCTTGGTGCCGATGTAATGAACATGCAATTGCAAGGAAGCTCAATCAAAAAAGGCGAAACTTTAGTTGATACAGCATTAACGCTGAATGCGATGCGCCCTGATCTGCTGGTTGTACGTCACCCACATTCAGGAGCGGTTGATTTACTATCTCAAAAAGTTAATTGCTCTGTCGTAAATGCAGGAGATGGACAACATGAACACCCAACTCAAGCTTTGCTAGATGCACTTACTATTAGAAGAACGAAGGGACGACTTCACAGATTGAATATCGCAATTTGCGGAGATATCGCACACAGTAGAGTCGCAAGATCAAATATGTTTTTGCTAGGAAAAATGGAAAATAGAATTCGCCTTATCGGCCCACCTACATTAATGCCTTCAAAGATAAGTGAATTTGGCGTGGAAGTATATTACGACATGATTGAGGGGCTTAAGGATGTCGATGTTGTTATGATGCTTCGGATACAAAGAGAGCGAATGGATGGTGGCTTCATTCCATCAGAGCGGGAATATTTCCAACTATATGGCTTAGATTTTAAGAAATTATCTCATGCGAAAGAGGATGCAATCGTCATGCATCCAGGCCCTATGAATAGGGGGGTGGAAATAGATGGTGATATTGCAGACGATATCACTAGAAGTGTGATACAAGAACAAGTTGAAATGGGCGTCGCTGTTCGGATGGCAATTATGGAATTGCTATCAAGAAATCAGAATAATAAGTATAAAAAGTTACTAACATGAGCCTACTGCTAAAAAATGCTCTCTTAGTTGAGCCAGATTTAAATAAAGTAGCAGAAGGTAATATAGTCATTAGAAATGGCCTCATTGATCGTAAAGATTTCAGAGCAGATAATGAAATAGACTGCAAAGGCAAATTTGTGGCTCCAGGAATCATTGACCTCGGTGTAAAAGTTTCTGAACCCGGCGAAAGTCATAAAGAAAGCTTTGAAAGCGCAGGTAAAGCTGCTGCTGCTGGAGGTGTAACAACAATTATTACTCGCCCTGACACTAAGGCTGCGATTGATACCCCAGAAGCCTATGATTTTGTGAAAAAAAAGGGAAATGACGATTGCATTGTAAATGTATTCCATATTGCGGCTTTGACAAAAGAAAGAAAAGGTCGGGAGATTTGCGAAATCGGAATGTTAAAAGACGCTGGAGCCATAGCATTTTCTGATTGCGATAATGTAATACAAGACAACAAAATTTTCTCAAGAGCCTTAAAGTACGCTTCGACATTTGATGCTTTAATTATTGGACACCCACAAGAAAAATCTTTGTCGCAAGGAGCTGTGTCAACTAGTGGAAAATTTGCAACTTTAATGGGTCTTCCATCCGTTTCACCAATAGCAGAACGTATCGGACTAGAGAGAGATCTAGCGCTAGTTGAAATGACAAATGCAAAATATCACTTCGACCAAATTACAACCATAAGTTCTATTGAGGTTCTGAAGCGGGCAAAAAAAAGTGGTTTGGATATATCGGCCGGGACATCGATACATCATTTAAGTTTCAATGAGCTTGATATCGCCGACTATAAGACTTTTTTTAAACTTAAACCTCCTTTACGCTCAGAAAACGATAGACTGGAGACGATCGAAGCAGTTAGAGATGGTACAATTGATATAATCTCTTCGATGCATACTCCTCAAGATGAAGAAAGCAAAAGATTACCATTTGAAGAGGCAGCATCCGGAGCGATCGGGCTCGAAACTATTTTACCGGCAATGCTACGGCTTTATCATTCTAATCACCTAAAAATGGACCAAATTTTTAATGCTATCTCTCTAAAACCAGCTAAACGTCTTGGCTTGGCTTGTGGTTCCTTAAAACATAAAAAGATCGCAGACTTAATCATCTTTGATGCTGACAAACCCTTTATTCTAAATCGTGAACTACTTCATTCAAAAGTCAAGAACACACCATTTGACGGTCACAAGCTTCAAGGACAAGTTCTACGGACTTTCGTGAAAGGAAAAGAAGTGTTTTCGTTATGAAATTTTTACCCGTTTTTTCTGAGGATCTACCAACTTTATTATTTTTTATAGTTTTTGCTTATTTATTGGGTAGTATTCCATTCGGAATAATCTGGGCTAAAATTTTCAATCTGGGCAGTTTGAAAGATATTGGTTCTGGAAATATTGGTGCAACTAATGTTTTACGAACCGGCAACAAAATTGCAGCCTTTTTAACTCTCTTTTGCGACGGTGGAAAAGGCTTCGTTGCGGTCTTATTTGCAAAGCTTCTAACAGAAGAGTTTACCGTTCAGGCAGTGTGCTTATTTGTTTTTATTGGTCATTGTTTCCCAATTTGGTTAAAATTCAAAGGAGGTAAGGGTGTAGCAACCTATATAGGCATCGTTATTTCAATAAATTTCTTTTTCGGTTTAGTAACCTGCCTGATTTGGCTACTATCTGCTGCAATATTACGCATCTCATCTTTCTCAGCATTAATTTCAACAATGTCTGGACCTTTTATCGTGTTTTTTCTTTTGGATTCTAGCTTCCTTAGTATGTCAGCCACGCTTTCTTGTTTGATCTTTTGGACACATAGAGCAAACATTCGACGCATTCTTAATGGAACTGAATCAAACATTAATGTTAATTAAAAAATATCTAGGATGAATCAAATTCAATTAGACAACGAGAGATCAAGGCATCGAAAGTTTTATGGCCAATCATAATGCCAGTCAGATTTAAAAAAATAAACACAAGTAACTTGGAAATTTCATGCAAACTTTAACTGAACCTAAAATTATAGCCGGAAATTCGAATATGAGCCTTGCATCTGCAATAACACGCAGAATGTCGATGCATCGGGGAAAGTTACTGGAAGTCGTTGATGCAAGAATCGAACGTTTTAACGACCAAGAAATTTTCGTCGAAGTTTATGAAAATGTCCGGGGGGAAGATATGTTTATCGTTCAGTCCACTTCTAACCCGGCAAATGATAACCTGATGGAGCTTTTAATCATGGCAGATGCACTCAAGCGGTCATCTGCCTCCAGAATAACAGCGGTAATTCCTTATTTTGGATATGCAAGACAAGATCGGCGGTCCAAAGCACGAACTCCGATAAGCGCAAAACTCATTGCCAATATGCTTGTTGAAGCAGGTATTGAGCGCGTATTAACAATGGATCTGCATGCCGCTCAAATACAAGGTTTCTTCGATATACCAGTGGACAACTTGTATGCGTCACCAGTTTTTGCGTTAGACATTAAAAGCCAATTTCACAATATAGCCGATGAGGTTATGATAGTTTCTCCAGATGTAGGAGGGGTTGCCCGGGCAAGAGAATTAGCAAAAAGAATAAAAGCCCCTTTATCGATAGTAGATAAACGTCGGGAGCGGCCTGGTGAAGTAGCAGATATGACCGTGATTGGCGACGTATCTGGGAAAAAATGCATTATTGTAGATGATATATGCGACACCGCAGGTACCCTTTGCAAAGCAGCAGAAATTATAATTGATAATGGTGCGAGCGAAGTTCACGCTTATATAACGCATGGCGTTTTATCAGGACCAGCAGTAGAGCGTGTGACTAATTCCGTGATGAAATCACTTGTTATTTCGGACTCAATAGAAGCGACTAAAGCTGTGAAAGAAGCAAAAAATATAAGGATTGTACCAACCGCTCCTATGTTTGCGCAAGCAATACTCAATATTTGGTCAGGGACATCAGTTTCATCCTTATTTGAAACCGAAACTTTAGAACCTATTTACGATGGGCTATTTAAATTTATAGATTAAATAGAACTAGGTCACAGTCTTAATTATGAAAATTAAAGGGCCCAATTGAATGTTAATTGAGCCCTTTACCATTCTTTCTAGTCTCTTTAGCCTTTCGAAAATTCTGGATAAGCTTCCATGCCCATTTCAGAAACATCTAACCCATTCATTTCGGCCTCTTCATCGACCCTTATGCCAAATATAGCCTTTAACACGTACCAAACAATGGCGGTTGTTATGACCACAAATAGCCCCACAATAATAATACTATAAAGTTGGGTTCCGAATGACGCATCACTATTTGTTAACGGCACGATTAAGGTACCCCATATACCAGCAATTAAATGCACTGGAATGGCGCCAACAACATCATCAATTTTAAACTTGTCAAGAATTGGCACAGATACCACTACGAGTAGTCCGCCGACAGCACCAATTAGTGTCGCTAGTCCCAGCGTAGGAGCCAAAGGTTCCGCTGTAATTGATACGAGACCCGCAAGCGCACCATTGAGAACCATGGTTAGATCAGGCTTTTTATACATAATTTGAGTCAGTATAAGAGCTGCAATTGCTCCACCGGCAGCCGCTGCATTGGTATTTGAAAAAATACGAGACACATCAGCAACGTCCCCTATACTACCCATTGCCAGCTGCGACCCACCATTGAACCCAAACCAGCCCAACCAGAGTATAAATACACCAAGAGTAGCCAAAGCTAAATTTGATCCTGGGATGGGATTAACCTTACCGTCTTCTGAGTACTTTCCAAGTCTTGGTCCAAGGATGATAGCACCTGTTAAAGCTGCCCAGCCGCCCACTGAGTGCACTACGGTCGAACCTGCGAAGTCTTGAAAACCCATACCATCTAGGAAACCACCTCCCCATTTCCAACTTGCTTGGATTGGGTATATTACAGCGGTTAATAATACTACGAATATGAGGAAGGGCCATAGTTTAATACGCTCAGCGAGAGCTCCAGAAACTATGGAAGCAGTGGCAGCACAAAACATTAATTGAAAAAAGAAGTCCGATCCAGTTGATGCATACCCATAATCATCAGCAGAATCGCGACCTACGCCAACAGCCTCGAGAATTGCCACACCCCAAACGCCCGACAGAATACCATCCATCGACCATGAGCCGAGCGGGTACATTAGGTTATAACCGATCAAATAATAAAAGACTGTAGCCATTGAAAATAGCGCAACATTTTTTGTAAGCTGCATAGTTACGTTTTTTGAACGCACCAAGCCAGCCTCTAACATTGAGAACCCAGCAGCCATCCAAAAAACTAAAAAACCTCCCACTAAGAAGAGAAGCGAGTTAAGTATAAAAACCGTGTCTGTCGCCACAAGTGTTGGAGCATCCTGTGCAGAAGCCAAGGAAGGCAAACAGCTTGCAACCAGAGCAGTAGCAGTCCACTTTAAATATTTTTTAATCATAAATTTATCCTCTTATATTGCATCGAGCCCAGTCTCGCCTGTTCGAACTCGAACAGCCTGACCCACATCCAAAACAAATATTTTACCATCACCAATTTTTCCTGTTTTGGCAGTATTTGTTATTGTTTCTACTACTTGGTCAGCCATGCCTTCATCGACGACCAACTCCAATTTTACCTTTGGAACAAAATTTACGGCATATTCCGCCCCACGGTATATTTCTGTGTGGCCCGACTGTGCTCCAAATCCCTTTATCTCAGTCACCATCATGCCCTTTACTCCAAGCTCTGTCAGCGCCTCGCGCACTTCCTCAAGCTTGAAAGGCTTAATGGTTGCAATGATCAACTTCATTGTGCTTCCTTTCATATTCATAGACATTAGCGTCCCATGTGCCGCTCATGAAAACCGATGAGATATTGATTTAAAATGTGTCCAAGGTTATGTTTTTACAAAAACCTACTATTTGTGCATAAAGAATGCGCAATTACATGCTATCGTCTATTTTTTGTGCAAAATTAAACTGTGAAATGCTTCTCGGATCAAATAAAAGCTTAGCTATGCAGAGAAGATTCTCAAAATAGAGATTTTGGATGAAGAGAGACAATAGAATCCCAAATTTAAGAAACAAACGAGCAAATACAAAGAAAATAATTCCCAGTAAAAAGATTATTAGTCCCCGTAAAAAAATTAAAAAAAGCGTGGCAAGGCGTGCCATTGGCTCTTTCACTAGACCAATAAACTTTCTGCTAAAATTAATAATCCGTTTTTTTCTTGGTTGGGCTCTCAAAGGTACGCTGGTAATAGCTTTGATTACTACAATTGCAGTAATTTATTACAAAATTAATTTACCGCCTTTGAATGACATGCTTGATGCACGTGCCAAAGGGTCGGTTATATTGCTGGATAAAAATAAGAGGACCTTTGCTTGGAGAGGAGAGCAATTTGGGGCTATTGCCCACGCCAACACTATTTCTACACACTTAAAAAACGCCATACTAGCGGTCGAAGATAAACGGTTTTATGGACATTTTGGAATCAGCCCGCGGGGAATAGCAGGAGCTATAAGGATTAATTTAAGAGAAGGCAGAGGAGCACTTACAGGTCATGGGGGTTCTACGATAACTCAGCAGACCGCCAAACTTTTATGCCTAGGCAAACCATACAAAGCCAAAGATTGGAAATCTGAGTCACAGTATGAAGCAAACTGTCGGCAAAGTTCGTTGTGGAGAAAGGTAAAAGAAGCACTTTTTGCTATCGCATTAGAATTAGAGTTCACTAAAGATGAAATACTAACTTTATATTTAAACAGGGTTTTCTTGGGTGCGGGCTCACGAGGTTTTCAAGCGGCATCACAACGCTATTTTGACAAGCCAGCTTCAGACCTAAATCCAGCAGAGTCAGCAATGCTTGCCGGTCTGTTGGTCGCACCTAGTCGTTACGCACCAACCAATAATTTATCAAAATCTCAAAACAGAGCTAATATCATTTTAAATTTAATGGAGCAGCAAGGTTTACTGAGTAAAGAATTAGCAAAATACTATAAAGAAAACCCCGCTAAACTTTCCTTTAAAGCCTCTCAGAAAGCCGGTGGACATTTTGCAGATTGGGTAATGCAATCGGCGCCTCACTTTTTTACAAACAAAACTACTGAGGATGTTACAATTGAGACAACATTTGACCCAAAAATACAGAAAGCAGCCGAAGAAGTTTTAGAATATATATTTAGAGAGAAAGTCGACCCTAATTCTAGAGCGCAAGTAGCTATTGTAATTATGTCACCAGACGGAGCCGTTAGAGCAATGATAGGCGGGAGGCAACTTCAAGCTTTAGGGGCATTCAATAGATCAACACAAGCTCTTCGCCAACCGGGTTCGGCATTCAAGCCAATCGTGTATGCTGCCGCTCTTGAGCAAGGATACAAACCAAACGACCTAATACGAGATGAAGCTTTTGAGATCAAAATACCAGGCTCAGGCAGCTGGACGCCCCAAAATAATGAAAAAAAATTCAACGGTATTGTCTCTTTAACGGATGCTCTTTCTAAATCATTAAATATACCTGCTATAAAGTTAGCACAACGAGTTGGAATGGAGAATGTTGGACAAATTTCAAAAGACTTGGGAATTAATAGTAAAATTTCTACTAATCCCGCAGTTGCGCTAGGGGTTTCTGAAACTACACTTTTAGAGTTAACAAGTGCATATGGAACTATCTTAAACGATGGCATTAAAGTCCTGCCATATGGCTTGAAGAAACTTAGTCTGGAAACTGGGGGTACTTTTTCTAAGAAAACTGCATCACCAAAAAACGAACGTGTTTTAAGGTCAGAAACAGCACATGGTATGATATATATGCTTGAAAAGGCTTTATCACATGGCACTGGCAAAAAGGCAACTTTTTCAAACTGGGAAGCTGCTGGAAAGACAGGAACAACTCAGGATGCTAGGGACGCATGGTTCATAGGATTTACATCCAAGTACATAGCAGGTGTTTGGATGGGATATGACAACAATGAACCACTTACTGGGGTTACTGGCGGAGGCCTGCCAGCAGAAATATGGTCACTAATTATGAATAAAATCCATAATAACATAAATCCAAAACCACTGCCGATGAAAAATAGAAGACTAGCCCTTTTCCCAAATTTTGTGAACTCGAAGTACGCGCCAAAAATTAGGCGGCGTGGAAACAGTTTGATTGATAAATTATTGCTAACTATTTTTGGGGATGGATAGTAATTACGGAACTAAAAGATCATCTATCAAAGCGTCTATATTTCCTGAATTTCTATCTAAAAGCGCTCCAATTTCTTGCCGTTCAGCCAAGAGCATATTCACGCCCTCAATAATTAGATTGAACACGAGTGGCCGTCCACTTCGATCCGAAACGAGAAAATCAACCTCAAATGGTTCATAGGCTGGCATGTGTGCAAGTGTATTGACCGAATAGTAATTCTTTACTTTAACAACGCTTTTAATTTCTATTCTACCTCCAATGAATTCTCTGAACCGTTTTCCGTACTTATTGGAAAAATAACCTGAAAAAGCCTTTATATATGCCTTGAGCTGGTCCTCAGAAGCAGTTCTAGCATCACGGCCCAAAGCATATTTTGCTATTGTAGGTACATCAGCATATACATTGAACACCCTTTCAAAAGATCTCAACATCTGTGTTTGAGCATCACCTGAGTTTATTATTTGATTAATTTTCGAGACAGCCTGATCAACAATTTCTATCGCTGCATTCTGTTGCGACGCAAAAACAAGTCTAGGCTCCAAAACTGAACAAATTGATGCCATTATAAAAAAACGGCGACTGTTAATTACCGTCATCTATTAACTCACATATCTAATTATACGGATCTATGTAGGGCACGGTTTGATTGGTTCCAAGTTCATAGCGCCTATTTTGAAGAAAAAATAACCTTGACTGTGCATAACTATCAGCACTTTGGTAAAGTATACTGTCAATACTTTCTCTAAATTGTGAACGAGCCGACAAACCAAAAGCTAAAGAGGTAACGGTTGCCATGCCTTTAGGTCCAGCCCCAATCAGACCTACAGGATCAAAAACTATATCGACCATTCTGCCAATACCGTCACGCTGATTAGACGGCCCCAAGACAAGTATATCCAGATAAGGTCCTTCTCCAATACCCCATTTAGCCATTGTCTCCCCAAAATCAGTTTTTTCACTTTTGATACCTAACTGAGAACTGGCGTCATAAATTCCTATAACTCCCAATGTAGAGTTAACTAAAAATCTTATAGATGAGTTTGAAGCATTCTTTATTTCACCTTGTAAAATATAATTGATACTATTGCTTGGCAACGAAAAATTCGTCGCAATGTTGTTTACTGCTGATTGTAGTTTAACGGGGGTACTATCCCCGTATAATACTGCAACTGGTCGTACGATATTTTTATCTAAGGATTTGTTTATTTCATGGACTTGTCTATTTGAAACTTCAAAAGGGTCCGATATCCCTTCTTCCAACGGCGCGCTACATGCACCCAAAATTGTAAATACTATAATTAATACAAAATTTCTCAAGACTGCCTGGTCCCATACAAAATATAATGGAAGATACTAATTACAAGCATAACTGAGAGACCGCAAACATCAAATAACAATCAATTAAACCGAGAAAACCTTTTTATGTAGATAATAATATTAATTAAACTGAGAGAATTATAAGCTTGTCTTCTTTTTTTGAGATGATGCCATTGTCGTATGCACTGTAATGTCATACTTTGTTCTAAAGATTTAGGAGAACAAATTATGACGCTAGGCATCGAACAAAATCTAAAAAAACTTGGAATAGAGCTTCCAACCGCTCCAAGCCCAGCAGCTAACTACGTTCCATTTGTGATAGTGCAAAATTTTTTGTATGTTTCTGGACAAATTTCACAAAACAAAAATGGATTAATAATTGGAAAATTAGGTCAAAGTTTGAATGTTGAAGAGGGCGCAAATGCCGCCAAATACTGCGCGCTCTCGTTACTTGCGCAAGTTAAAGCAGCATGCGAAGGTGACCTTGATAGGTTGGTGAGAGTTGTAAAGTTAACTGGTTTCGTAAATTCGACTGCTAACTTCACCGAGCAACCTCAAGTTGTGAATGGAGCCTCAAATATCCTAGTGGACATTCTAGGTGAAATCGGAAAACATTCTCGCTCTGCTGTTTCAGCGGCATCCCTACCACTCGGTGTAGCTGTTGAAATAGAAGGAATCTTTGAGATTAAGTGATTTTGACTACTCTTAATTTACGATAGCTATTGCCAGATTATTCTACAGTCATAGCTTTGTTAAATAATATAAATGTGTTCCTAACAAACCTTCTCATTAATGACAAATTCGGAAATATCAATCAAAATTGTGGATACGCTGCTTTCAGTTAGTGAAACAGACTGGGATGCCTGCGCGGCGCCAGAATCAGTAAACGAAGCTCGCCCACTTGATCCTTTCACAACTTATCGTTTTTTGCGAGCTCTTGAAGAAAGTGGTTCCGTTGGTAATGCGACTGGTTGGCACCCTTATTACATCCTCGCTATTAGTGGAAATCAGTTGTTAGGCTGTGCTCCAATGTATGTTAAAACACATTCGCAGGGCGAATATATTTTTGATCATTCTTGGGCTAACGCCTATGAACGCGCAGGAGGTAAATATTATCCTAAAATCCAAGTAGCAGTTCCATTTACTCCTGTGCCTGGCAAACGCTTACTGGCGAATAACGAAAATCAAGAAAAGGCCTTTCCAATACTTTTGGAGGGCATAAAAAGCTTTGCAGCAAAAAATAACCTTTCCTCTGCACACATAACTTTTTGTACTTTTGATGAGTTTAAAAAAGGCGGAAATTTGGGGTTACTAAGACGTACCAGTAGTCAATATCATTGGAAAAATGATGGTTACAAGAATTTTCAAGATTTCCTAGACGCACTCTCATCCCGAAAAAGAAAAAATATAAGGAAGGAACGCGAAAGAGCCAGAAGCTTTGGAGGAGAAATCGTTCGTTATTCAGGCAAAGAGATCACGGAACAGCACTGGGATGCATTTTGGAATTTTTATCAGGATACCGGAAGGAGAAAATGGGGACAACCGTACTTGACCCGAAATTTTTTTGAGATTGCCGGAGAAAAACTGAAGAATGAACTTCTTATGATATTGGCTGAAATTGATGGAAACCCAATAGCAGGTGCATTAAATTTTGTAGGACAGGACGCATTATTTGGAAGGTATTGGGGATGCACAGAAAATTATTCAAATTTGCATTTTGAAATTTGTTATTACCAAGCAATTGAGTATGCCATTGAAAATCGCTTATCTCGTGTTGAGGCTGGTGCGCAAGGGGAACATAAGTTGGCCAGAGGATATATGCCCAGTCACACATACTCGCTCCACTGGATCAACAATAATAGCTTTTCTAAAGCTGTTGCTCAATACTTGGATGAAGAACGACTTGCTGTTGGCGAAGAAATGGAAATACTTAGCAACTATGGTCCTTTTAAAGATATAAAGCTGTAGGAGAGAAAATGGATAAACTTTCAACGGTCGATAGAGAAACTAAATTAAAAAAAATTCTTGAGAATGGGTGGCTACTGGACGAAACTAGAGATGCCATCACTAAAGAATTTCAATTTAAAAATTTTATAGAGGCCTTTTCTTGGATGACCAAAGTTGCTTTTTGGGCAGAAAAAATAAATCATCATCCTGAATGGTTTAATGTTTACCGTAATGTAAGAGTAGTTTTAACCACGCATGATGTTAAAGGTTTGAGCAGTTTAGATCTGGAATTAGCGTCAAAAATGGACAGCGAAGCAGCTTAGATATTTTCTAGTAAGGCTTTTCCACTGCTAATATTGCATGTAGACCGACCCGTTTCAGGCAGAAAAATTTTAACCACTCCATCTTCCGCAAACATAGCATACCGCTTCGAACGGGCCAAAAAACCAACTGCAGGAGCATCAAAGTCCATACCTATTGCTTTTGTAAATTCGCTAAGTGGATCACCAAGCATGATAATTCCAGCAGCAGTTGCACCACTGATTTCTCCCCAAGCTGCGACCACGTGTGGATCATTAACACTAATGCAAAGTATTTCATCAATCCCTTTTGAAGAAAATTCAGTAGCAGTATCTAAAATGGATGGTAAGTGAGTTTTAGAACAAGTTGTGGTAAAAGCACCTGGCAGACCAAAAATTGCAAGTTTACGATCCCGATATAATGACGAGAAATTTATTGTTTCTGGCCCATTTTCCCCAAACCTATGAAGCGTACTATCTGGTAGCTTGTGACCTATCTTGATTGACATAATTCATCCTGTTTAGTTTATAGTTTTATAAGAATTATATAATTCAAATATTTCCTATTACGAGTAAAAGGTGCTCTATGTCAAAAGTTGTTATTATTGGCGCCGGCCAAGCAGGCTTGGAGGCTGCCACACATCTTCGCAGCCAAGGTTTTGATGGTGAAGTCACACTCGTAGGATCAGAAAATATTCTTCCATATCAACGCCCACCATTATCAAAAAAATATGTTTTGGGTGAAATGAGCTTGGAAAGATTATATTTAAAACCCAAAACTTTTTACCAAGAAAATGATATAAAATTAATGCTTGGCACTATAGTAAAAAAAATTGTTCGTGGAGAAAAAAAACTAGAAACAAATTGTGGAGTTTTTGAGTATGATCAATTAATTCTAGCAACCGGTTCATCACCAAATAGGCTCCCGAGGGTATCGAGTGAAAACTTGTCAGGGATATACTACGTTAGAGATATTGATGATGCAGATGCGCTTAAAAAGGTATTAAAACCAGGAAAGACTGCCCTTATTTTGGGAGGGGGATACATTGGCTTGGAGGCAGCAGCGGTCGCTAGATTAAAAGGTTTAAACGTAATAGTTATCGAGAAAACCGAAAGAATTTTAAAACGGGTTGCATGTGAACATACCTCCGATTTTTTTAGGGATCTTCATCAAAAAAATGGCGTGAAATTTGTTGAAGGTTACGGGTTGGACCATTTCACCCAACAGAATGGGAAAATTAGTGGTGCGGTCTTAGAGGACAAATCATTTTATGCTGTTGACCTAATTATAGCGGGTATAGGAATTTCACCACGCACCCATTTAGCAAAAGAGGCGGGCCTGAAAATTGAAAATGGGATTAAAACCAATATGCAAGGACAAACATCCGACCCTTGTATTTGGGCAACAGGCGATTGTGCTGCTTTTCCATTTAATGACAAATATGTTCGTCTTGAAAGTGTGCAAAATGCAATAGAGCAATCTCAACTCATTGCTAAAAATATTCTCGGTGCAAACTTGGATTACAAACCAGTACCTTGGTTCTGGTCAGACCAGTATGAGGTAAAATTACAGATTGCGGGTTTAAATAATGGTTATAATCAAATAATTTCACGAGCTAATAAAGCAAATTTTTCAATTTCCAACTGGTACTATAGCGATGATACGCTTCTAGCAGTTGATGCCATTAATGACAGTCGTGCTTATATGGTGGGGAAACGTTTGCTTGAAGCTGGGAAATCACCCAGCAAATCTCAGCTTTCTCTTCTAGAGATAGATCTTAAAGATCTTTTAGAGCAATGAGGGTTATTGGTGGTAGTTTGAAAGGTAGACGCTTGAGTGCAATTAAGACGAAAAATAACATGACTAGTCTTCGCCCAACCACTGACCGCATCAAAGAAAGCTTATTCAATATTCTTTTTGGCGGAAAATTTGATGTTAAAATAGAGGAGGCGCGCATTCTAGATATTTTTGCAGGTAGCGGGGCATTAGGACTTGAAGCAATTTCACGCGGTGCAAAATCCTGCACATTTATTGAAAAAAATAAAGCGTGTATAAGGTTATTAGATACAAATCTAAAAATTTGTAATATCAAAAATCAAACAAATATAAAAACATTTGACGCTACCGAATTCCCTTTAAATCTCGACCAACCATATGATTTAGTATTCGTGGATCCTCCTTACCGAAAATTGCTTGGTGAAGCTGCTATAAGATCTGCATTGGCGTCAAATTGGATAAGCAATAATGCACTTATAGTTTTAGAGGAAGGAGAGCAGAAAAGCTCGCTCAAAGGCTTTAAATTAGAAGACATAAGACAATACGGTGACACAATATTACATTTTTTCAGAAGATTACCTAACTAACTGTACGTGGGATGAAATTTATTTTTTGGAGACAAAGTAAAAATTTCCACACCGTCTTTAGTGACACCAATTGAGTGTTCAAATTGAGCTGATAAGGATTTATCTCTTGTAACTGCAGTCCATTCATCTGATAGAACTTTAGTTTCGGGACGTCCCCAATTCACCATAGGCTCAATTGTAAAGAACATACCTTCTTCTATCAAAGGACCGCTTCCTTCCCGTCCATAATGCAAAACATTTGGCGGCGCATGGAAAACTCTCCCCAAACCATGGCCACAAAAATCCCGCACAACCGACATTCTATTTGCCTCTGCATATGTCTGTATTGCATGGCCGATATCTCCAAAAGTTTTGCCTGGCTTTACAGCATCTATACCCTTAAATAGTGCGTCATGTGTGACTTGGATCAATCTTTCGGCTTTTCTAGACAGCTGACCCGCTACGTACATTCTGGATGTATCGCCATACCAACCCTCTTTGATAACAGTAACATCTATATTTAATATATCACCATCTTTAAGTATTTTGTCCCCTGGAATACCGTGACAAACAACATGATTTACACTTATGCAACTGGCATGTTTATAACCTCTATAGCCAATTGTAGCTGAAACGACATTTTTATCCTCAATCAATTGCTCGATAATCGCGTCAAGTTTTCCTGTAGTTTGTCCGGGAAAAACAGAAGTCACCATTTCATCTAGAATGTCTGCAGCAACACGACCGGCAGCGTGCATCCCCTCAAAATCTTTTGCAGAATATAAATCAATCCCATCTTTTGATTTGGGCTGCCCATTTTTTAAATTCAAATAATTACCCCTTACTGCAATTTAAGTCCTAGGCTGAGTACTTAGAATTTGTCTACCAATTCCAAATTATACCCCAGTTCGATCCCGTTAGGAAGAAAGTTTACGCCATAGCAAACAAACTCTACTCCACTATTTCCAGAAAATATAGAAGCATCAGCGTAAATAGTGTCCAAATCGTTAGCAATTTTAAAGTAATTACAATCTGATCTCTGAACTAAATACAGAACCATTGCTCTAGTATCCTTATCAACAATATTAGATAGTTCTTTTAAATGTTTGGCTCCTCTTTCTGTAACAGTATCTGGAAATTCAGCAATTTTTTCTTTCCTACATAGGGTCACATTTTTTACCTCAAGAAAACAAGTCTTTAACCCATTCTTTAAAAGAAAATCTACTCGAGAATTAAGTCCATACTTTTGCTCCGGTAATATTTCATTATAATCTACGACTTCAGAAATTTTACCCTGCCCTAGAGCCTCATTTACAATTTTATTTGCAATATTTGTATCTACACCGGTGAAATGACCATTTTCATGGTCAACCAATTTCCAGCTATATTTTAGTTTTTTTTTGGGGTCTTCATTCGGCTCTAACCAAACTTTTGTCCCACGGTTTGTCAGACCAATCATACTGCCGGTATTTGGACAGTGAGCAGTAACCAGTTTGCCGTTCGCCAGCTCAACATCGGCAAAAAACCGTTTGTACCTTTTCACTAAATACCCCGGGACTAAATCTGATTGAAACTGCATTTTTTTAACTATACAAACCCTACACTGTAAAGGATCAATAATGTCAAATCCATCTGCCGCGATCTTGGTAATCGGAGACGAAATACTATCGGGAAGGACACGCGATTCGAACTTGCACTACCTATCTTGTGAGTTAACAAAAATTGGGATTAATTTACAAGAAGCGCGAATAATCCCAGATAATGCCACGGAAATTATTAATGCTGTAAAATGGTTAAGTTCTAAATATAACTACCTCTTCACATCCGGCGGTATAGGGCCAACCCACGATGATATTACAGCTGCCTGTATCGCCGCGGCTTTTGAGACAGAAATAAATATTCGAGAAGATGCTTTTAAACTTTTGGAAAGTTACTATTTAACTCAAAATATTGAGTTCAATGACTCAAGGCAAAGGATGGCACGAATACCGAATGGTGCTCTACTTATCGATAACCCAATCTCTGTTGCGCCAGGCTTTCAGTTAAAAAATGTTTTTGTAATGGCCGGCGTACCCAAAATATTTCAGTCAATGGTACAAAGTGTTATTCCATCATTAGTCAGCGGCAAACCACTTTTAAGCAAGTCTGTCAGAATACCACGGGGGGAAGGGGAAATTGCAGCCGCACTCAAAAAAATTGCGGCTGAGCACGAAAATTTATCTATAGGATCTTATCCTTACAATGACGGAGAAAAAGTTGGCACAAATATCGTAGTAAGGGGAGCTGACAGAAATGAATTAAAGGCCCTAGCAGAAGAATTGAAGTCAAAGCTATTATGACATTAAAAAATAATTCCTCCATTTTTGAGACAATTGATTTAACTTGGCCAGCTGAAGAGTTCCTTGAACTTACCGAATGGAAGTTGCGAAAAAGTATAAAAGGTGGCAAACGCGTGTCAGCTGCTACTGCAATTGAAAAAACTAGTATCCCGGCCATACAACTTGTTGAGAATACTTTGGCAGAGTGGTGTCAAGACAAGTTATTCATGATTAAAGCAGGTGAAAACAATCTTGATGAGGCACTGAAAGAACGCGGATATAGTATTGTCGATCCTACAAATATTTGGAGCATTTCAGCAGAAGTGCTATCAATGCAGCAAATTCCACCAGTTACAGCTTTTTCAATATTTCCTCCATTGGCCATTCAAAGAGAAATATGGACCGCTAACGGTATTGACGCCTCGAGAATTGAAATAATGGACCGAGTCAAAACACCTAAAACAACTATATTTGGTCGCATAAATGCAAAACCAGCAGCTGCTGCATTTGTAGCAGTTTCAAATAAAATCGCAATGGTTCACGCCCTAGTTGTGGATCATAAATTCCAGCGACAAGGTATGGGGAAACATGTTATGCAAAAAGTAGGTGCTTGGGCCCATCAACAAGGGGCTGAAAGCGTAGTAGTTTTATGTACAAAGCAAAATCAATCAGCCAATAACTTCTACAAAATCCTTGGAATGCAAGTGATTGGGGAATACCACTATAGACTATTTAAGACCTGAAAGATCAGATTTTAAATCGATAAAGCTAGTCTGGTGCCCTGATCTATTGCGCGCTTAGCATCAAGTTCACCAGCGAGTTGAGCACCCCCAATCAGATGACATTCAACTCGAGAATTTTTAAGATCTTCATAAAGTTTTGAGTTAGAAACTTGCCCCGTACACAACACCACGTTATCGACTTCTAATAATTCTGGAGTTAATTCTTCATTCTCGCGCGAAATATAAAGTCCTTCATCACTTATTTTATGATAAGTGACACCTGAAATCATTTCCACTCCTTTCATTTTCAAAGCTGCGCGGTGTATCCATCCCGTGGTCTTACCAAGATTTTTTCCCATTTTTTGTGCTTTTCTTTGCAACAGATAAACTTTTCTTTCTACTGGTTTTGGAGAACTACCATTGGTTAAAAGACCACCCCGATATAATTCCGGGTCACCGATACCCCACTCATTCATCCATTCTGGCAATGGCTGAAAACTTCCCACTGTGCATTTTTCGCCAGTTAAAAACTCTGCTACATCAAACCCAACACCTCCAGCCCCAACAACCGCAACCGTAGAACCTAATGTTACCTCTCCATTCAAAATATCTTTGTAATAGTGCACATGCTTTTGATTTATACCATCAATGTTGGGTTCACGTGGGTTAACACCTGTTGCAATTATTACTATATCAAACTCTTCTAATTCTTTTTTTTCGACAGTATAATTAATTTTCACTTCTATCCCCGGAAGTTCTTTAATCATATTTTTGTACCAATCCACCAACCCCCAGAATTCCTCTTTTCCTGGAACCATTTTCGCTAAATTAAGTTGACCGCCTAATTCTTGTTCTTTTTCAAAAACAGTAACTTTATGACCTATTTGAGCAGCAGTGATTGCAGCGGACAAACCTGCTGGACCAGCACCCACAATACCAATATTTTTAGAATTAGATGCCATCTTAAGCTCTAATTCGCTTTCAAAACATGCTCTCGGATTAACCAAGCATGAACTGATTTGTCCTTTGAAAGTGTGATCAAGACAAGCTTGATTGCATGCTATGCAAGGCGCTATCAAATGGCTCTTTTCTTGGCTTGCTTTGTTTACAAAATCTGGATCAGCTAAAAATGGCCGAGCCATGCTTACAAGATCAGCACATTTCAATCTTAATACTTCTTCAACTTTTTCTGGAGTATTAATCCTGTTCGATGTAATCAACGGAATTTTAATTTTTCCCATTAACTTTTTTGTAACCCATGTAAATGCTGCCGGGGGAACTGACGTTGCAATTGTTGGTATCCGAGCTTCATGCCATCCTATGCCAGTATTTATAATGTTGATACCAGCAGTCTCAAGTTCTTTTGCCAAAGCTACTACCTCGTAATGCGATGAACCATTTGGAATTAAATCAATCATCGAAAGGCGAAATATTAATAGAAAATTTTTTCCTACTGCAGATCTAATTTTCTCAGCGATTAGTATGGGTAAACGCATTCTATTTTCATATGAACCGCCCCATGAGTCGTCTCGTTTATTAGTATGCTCTACCAAAAACTGATTAATAAAATATCCCTCAGACCCCATTATTTCGATGCCATCATAACCGGCAGATTTAGCTAAACAGGCACATTGTACAAAATCATCAATTTGTTTCGCTATACCTTCGTTATCTAAAGAAACTGGAACAAAAGGAGAGATTGGAGATTTAATAGCTGATGGAGCTACGCAATCAGGACTGTAAGCGTATCTACCAGCATGCAAGATTTGCATGACTATTTTACCACCATTTTCATGAACCGCATCAGTTACAATTCTGTGATTATCCGCATCCGCCTGATTCAACATTGCAGCTGCACCCTTGAATACTGCACCCTCCTTGTTAGGAGCAATACCTCCTGTCACAATAAGCGCAACACCACCTTTAGCTCGCTCCGAATAAAAGTCCGCTATTCTGCTCCAATTCTTCGTTTCCTCCAAATTAGTATGCATTGAGCCCATAATTACTCTATTTTTTAAAGTCATAAAGCCTAAATCAAGAGGCCTGAACATGTTTGGATATTTGTTGCTCATATAAACTCCTTCAATTGCACAAATAGCTTGTGAAGAGCAGGTTGTCATTGGGTACGCAACGTTAAGATAAAAATTATGGCCGTAACTTCGGACGTATTCTTGAGGCAGAAAATTTGTGAATTGTCATCTCAGGTCTCATCTTTGGCTTACCACTACTAATTGCTCTTCTATCTCCACTAGTTGGATCTAAGTCAGACAAGTTACCACTTGGCAGATTATCTGGAGGAGTGAAACTATCTACTGACGCAGTTAAAACTTCCAGCTGATGAAGGTCAGAAACATTTTTCGTGCTGGGCGAGAAATATTGAGCTAAAACCAAGTAACCTTTTTCGTTTT
>CACKSH010000008.1 GCA_902602765.1 Paracoccaceae bacterium | reverse complement strand
CAAAGTGTATCACCAGCCTCTGCGGTTCCAGGAGCATCAATCTGCCCAATAATTGGTATTTCCTTATTAATATAGAAACTTTTGTGCAGGCCTTCTTCTCCTCGACGCTTTTCTTTTCCAGGGGACATTAATATTGCTCCTTGAGGAGTCATCAAAGAGGCGTCATACGCAAATACAGAGTCTGCATTACCCAGATCATCGCCCTTGATCCAATGGATCTTTACACCAAAATTTTCGAGAGCCAAAACAAATCTGTCATACTCACTCTCAATTTTACTCGGATCAAAATGCTCACTATAGTTCCAAGCGCTTGGTTCTGCCGTTACTATGGACTTTCCTGGACGTCTTAGCGCAACCTCTCTCAGGGGTGCAGTCATTGAAGCCACACCAAAGGTCATTCGTTTCCTTGAACGCGCTCAAGTTCGAGGCAATCCTCTAAGCAAAGCTTCATAGCTACTTCTTTTGATATGGCAGTACAAAATTCTCCATGCAAACTTGCAATTGACATATGATGAACCAAGTCGGCTTCATAGTATGTGCCATCATAGCCCAGAGTATTGACGGCAGCACAGGCATCATGAACCAAATAGGTATCAAACCCTAAATTAC
The DNA here is from genome assembly GCA_902602765.1 of Paracoccaceae bacterium. GTDB lineage: Bacteria > Pseudomonadota > Alphaproteobacteria > Rhodobacterales > Rhodobacteraceae > Salinivivens. The sequence goes on along the minus strand of CACKSH010000008.1, from coordinate 85,738 downwards.
CAGCCATACGCACAGTAGTTTCAATGCAATAATTCGTATAAAAACCCACAACCACCAGTCGGTCTATTCCACTTCGTCTAAGTTCAAGTTCTAGGGAAGTACCGATAAACCCACTGTTTACGTCCTTTTCGACGACTATATCAGAGCTGTGTATCTCTAAGCCTTCAATTTGTTTTCCTGTCTCCAGACTTAACTTTAAAGGTGATTTTTTCTCACGGGAATTATGGCGCGTAAAGGCTACTCGCCTTCCAAGCCGCCTCCATTCAGTCAAAAGAAACCGCATATTTTCCTCTGCGCTATGATTGTTTCTTTTCCCCGAAGGTCCCCCATAATATTTAACTTCGTTAACACCTCTCTGGACATCAACTAACAAAAGAGCTGTAGAGTCATCAAATTTTTCTATCATAAATTTCTCATGTACATAGCTAATCAGGTAGCTTCTTTGAGTTAAATGCCTTGCCGTTGCTTTTTGCGGAACGCCTCCTGCCCCTCTCGTGCGGTTCTTATGCTTTGCCTATCATTTATCTCAGGAACCCCAACATACCAGTCAGCGCCGCCAGGCGTCCATGAGTAGGCATCCGAATTTATCGAAATTACAGTCGTTCTGTCTGTAGTTTGGGCCCATTCCATAGCATTCTCTAAGTCAGAGAGGCTCTCACAATGTTTTGCCAAAGCGCCCATTGCTTCGGCATGTTTAGCAAAATCAACATGTGGAGGATTATCTCTATTTTTTATTCGAGCATCTTTTAATAAATTATTGAAACCAGGCACACCCATGCCTGTTTGCAGCCTGTTAATTACAGCAAAGCCACCATTGTCACAGACAACAACAATCATCTTATGACCAGACAGAACCGATGAATAAATATCAGAGTTCATCATCATGTATGACCCGTCACCCACTAAGACAATCGGGACGCCATTACCATTCTTTGCCATAGCATGCCCCCAGGCACCAGCTATTTCATATCCCATGCATGAAAACCCAAACTCACAATCGAAAGTATTAGATGCCTTCACTCGCCAATTTTTAATTGTTTCCCCTGGCAAGCCCCCAGCTGCTGTTACCATGGTGTCCTCAGGTTTAGCGTGCTTATTCACTACTGCAATAACTTGAGCATAACTCGGAAAAGAAGCATTTGTGGGCGCCTGCCCTTTATCGATCGCTTCATTCCAATCAGAATAAAGTTTACGCGCTTCATCCATACGACTGGCATCGCAAACCCAGTCTTCCATGCTAGAATGAAGTTCATTTATGCATTCTAACGCATCACCAACAATTGGATTTGAAAAATGTTTCCTCGCATCGAAGCGAGCAGTATTTATGTTGATAAATTTAGCATCGTATCGAAAAGTCGTCCAAGAGCCCGTGGTAAAGTCCTGAAGCCGAGTTCCTACTGCAATTATCACATCTGCACTCTCTGCTAACTCCTTGGCTGCGTCAGTTCCTTCGATACCTATGGCTCCAACGTAAAATGGATGATCATGAACGAATGCTCCTTTCCCAGCGATCGTTTCCGCAACTGGTATCATCCTGTCTTCAGCAAATTTCACAAGCGCCTCCACGGCACCAGAGTATCGTACGCCACCACCAGAAATAATAAGTGGTTTCTTTGCCGTTTTTAATATCTTAACAGCTTCGTCAACTTGCTGAATATCAGGTCTGCTTCGTGGTATTCTCCAAATTGTTTCAGTGAAAAATTCTACTGGGTAATCATAAGCTATTTCCTGTATGTCCTGTGGTAATCCTATAAAAGCAGGCCCGCAATCTGCTGGATCCATCATCGTAGCCACTGCCTGTGGCAATGAAGAAAGTATTTGAGCAGGATGGGTGATCCTGTCCCAATAACGCGAAACTGCTCGAAAGCTATCATTAACCGTCGTCGAAGGTTCACCAAAATGCTCTACTTGTTGTAAAACAGGATCTGGTAAACGGTTATTATAAGTATCCCCGGATAAAAGCAAAACAGGCAGTCTATTTGAATGCGCAACCCCAGCTGCGGTCACCATATTCGTTGCACCTGGCCCAACCGAAGTAGTCGCAATCATAATTTGACGGCGCAGTTTGGCCTTGGCATATCCAATTGCCGCTAAGGCCATGGATTGCTCGTTCTGGCCACGCCATGTAGGCAACCGGTCTTGAACTTGTTCGAGGGCTTCCGACAGGCAAGTAACATTACCATGACCAAAAATACCGAATACTCCCGCAAATAATTGATGACGTTCCCCGTCTATTATTGTGTATTGATTTATCAAATACCGTACAATTGCTTGACCAACTGTCAGCTTTACTGTTTTCCCAGTCATCTCACCCTCTAGAATTTAATTAATTAGCGTGCCAAGCTATGCATATTGACAAATTATTAGTATTGCAATTGAAACATTGGACGAAAATTTTGGCAAACAAATGGGGATCATAGATGCAAAAAAATAAGTTAAAAGCTTTATGGTTGAGCGGCCAACCAATTCTCAACGGATGGTGTTCGATTGGAAATTCTTTCACTGCCGAAATAATGGCCTCGCAAGGATATGACAGTGTAACCGTTGATATACAACATGGCGCATTAGATTATTCCGATGTTTTACCGATGTTTCAGGCGATGCAATCCTCAGGCGCAACACTCATGGCACGTGTACCCTGGCGCGATCCGGGGTTTATAATGAAAGCTTTAGATGTTGGCGCAATGGGTATTATCTGCCCAATGATAAATAATGCAGAAGAGACTGCAGAATTTATATCCTACATGCGTTATCCACCACTGGGTCAGCGCAGTTTTGGGCCAACTAGGGTGGCTGTTTCAGTTCCTGATTATGGGGTTGAGGCAAATAATGAGGTTCTGGCCTTTGCAATGATTGAAACGGCCGACGGTGTGGAGAATTTGGAGGCAATTGCATCCACAGATGGGTTAGATGGTATATATGTTGGACCAGCTGACCTTACTCTTGGAACACAACTAGGCCGTTTAGCTCCTGGCCTCGATCGAACTGAAGATGAAATGATTGCTCTCATTAAACGGGTGGCCAATGTTTGTAATAAATATGGGATAATCGCCGGTATTCATTGCGGAACCGCCGAATATGCATCGAAGGCTATTGGGTGGGGTTATAACTTAACCACTATTGGTGGAGATACTAGATTGCTTGCAAGTGCAGCATCCGCCTCTGTTTCTGATTGGCGGAAACTAACTGGACGTGCAGAAAACGCTCAAGTTACTGGCGGAGTTTACTAATGTCTAAATTGCTTGTTGCTGGCAAGCTACATCCAGCGGGAGTGAACCGAATCTTTGAGTTGGAGCAAGAGGGGCATTCAGTAACCTACATAGAGGATATTACAGAAGAATCTTATGCTAGTTCAATTTCTGATGCTGATGCCTTAATAATACGAACCCAACCACTTTCTACGGAAACTTTAAATAATGCCTCCAAGCTAAAAGTCGTATCTCGTCATGGGGTTGGATATGATGCAATTGATTTAAACGCACTAAATTCACGTAAGATTGCACTAACAATTGTTGGTGATGTAAATTCGGTTTCAGTTGCCGAGCATGCCATGATGATGCTCCTTGCCTGCGCAAAACATGCCATTAGAGGTGATCGGTCTGTTCGTGATCCATCTAAATGGAACTGGCGAAATCAACTTGAGCAACGTGAAATTTCAGGCAGTAATCTTTTTATAATTGGGTTTGGCCGTTCTGGTCAAAAATTAGCACAAATGGCCAAAGCTTTTAAGATGAGTGTTAGCGCTTTTGATCCCTACATAAGTCCACAGCAATGGCCCGATAATGATGTGATCAGGTTCTCAGATTTGGCTCAAGGGTTAGCTTGGGCAGATTGTTTATCATTGCATGTTCCCAAAAGCGGAAAACCGCTCATCAATGCCGCCGAGTTCACCCAGATGAAACCTGGAATGATAATCGCAAATACGTCAAGAGGAGGTGTTATTTGCGAAAAAGCTCTCGTAAATGCTCTCGACTCAGGAAAGGTTCACGCCGCCGGTCTGGATGTATTTGAACAAGAACCGCCATCCTTTGGGGAGGAACTTTGGGATCGTGATGATGTACTGCTTTCTCCACACATTGCGGGGCTTACAGATAAAGCTAGTGAGCGCATGGCGTTGGCATGTATTGAAAATGCAATTAACTATCTTAAAGGGACAATAAATCCAAATTTAATTGTTAATAGAGAAGCTTTGATATGACTAACAAACCCATTCTTTCAATAGGCCTTGTCGGCTCAGGCTTCATGGGAAAGGCACATGTCTTTGGTTTCGCCATAGCGCAAAAAGTGTTTAATATACCAGCAAAATTAAATCTTCACACCTTAGCCGATATCAACAAGCAAGCAGCAAAAGCAGCAGCAGATGAGTTTGGGTTTACGAACTCAACAGATAACTGGCGTGAGTTAGTACAGAACCCAGAAATTGATATTATTGACATTACGGCACCTAATGCGCTTCACAAAGAGATAGCCCTTGAAGCTATCTCTGCTGGAAAGCACGTATATTGTGAAAAGCCTTTAGCACCACTCGTTTCAGATGCATTAGAAATGACTATTGCTGCTGAAAAAAAGGGAGTAAAAACACAGGTTGGGTTCAACTATTTATGTAATCCAATGATAACACTCGCAAAGGAAATGATTGCGGCCGGTGAGCTGGGTGAAATTCGATCATATCGCGGAATTCATGCGGAAGATTATATGTCGAATGCTAATGACCCATTTACATTTCGCCACGACCCCTTGGGAGGAGGAGCACTTGCTGATTTAGGAAGCCACGCATTAGCTACTGCAGAATTTCTGATAGGTGAAATTAGAGAAGTAATGGGGGATTGCATTAACTTAATTTCTGAACGTCCTGACATTAGCGGCAGAAATAGGGCCGTACGAGTAGACGATATAGGACGGGCTTTTGTACGATTTTCTAATGGAGCTACAGGTTATATTGAAGGAAATTGGGTGGCAACTGGCCGAAAAATGCAGCATGATTTTGAAATTCATGGATCAAAAGGTGCTCTTTTTTTTAGCCAAGAGCGATTAAATGAATTACACTTTTATTCTTTAAATGATCCAATAGGCCGGCATGGATTCAGAAAAATCGAGGCTGCGCCCGATCATCACCCATACGGTAATTTTTGCGTGGCACCAGGACACCAAATTGGCTTTAATGATTTGAAAGCAATAGAAATTGCCGGCTACTTAAATGCAATCACGGGAATTGGACCTGAATCCTTCTCATTTAGGCAGGGAATGCGTATCCAACACCTTATTGAGTCGATACAAAAATCGTCACAAACTAATAGATGGATTCAAGTTTAAACTAAAAATTTTGAAGTTTATTTTGCTTCATTTATTAAGCTGATTTATCAGTCAAGGATTAGCGATTTGGTTATACGAGCAGCCCACGAGCTTCAACCTTTATCACGTCTATTATTTTTGAATCACGAACCAAAACTAATTCATTAAACATATTTACGACAACACATACATGATTAGGTATTACTCGAACAATTTCTCCTACTTCAGGTTGAACTGCGCAATTTTTAAGATTGAGAAAACCATGCTCCTCGGCTAATTTGTCAATAATTGCGTCAGGATACTCCAGAATTAAACCAAATCCAGTTAAACCACCAAGATCTGAGGTCAATGTTTTTGAGCCTGCGTCTAAAATACCGCGGTCTTTACCAGCACGACTGACTACACTGGTATAAACTCTGAGAGCACAGTCATCGATCGTAGAAAATCCATCATTAACCATCATTAAATCGTTAAAAACACATGTTCCAGCCCTGTGCTCTGTAGACCCACTTAGCTTTCCCACGCTTTGAAGGTTTGGAGTGCCACCAGTAGATACTATTTCTGGGATCAAATTTATCTGACCTAAGGACTTTACCAGTTTCGCATTGAAAAACTCTGCTTCATTCCAGTTGTCTTTAGTTGGGTAATAAAGAAGCCCTTTAAAATTAAGATAGCTGTCATCTTCAATAAGCTTAGCCAAACGAAACGCTTCTTCTGGAGTTTCGACGCCAGCACGCTTTTGACCTGTATCACATTCAACTAACACATCCAAAACGCGTCCCGCATCCCTCGCAGCATCTGAATAAGCTTTTATTGAATAAGTGTTATCGGCACATACTTTTAAGGAAATACGACTTTGCAAAGCTGCTAGTGCACCTGACGCCGCCGCACCCAATACGTTAGTTGCTATAAGAATATCACTAACGCCCGCACTTGCCATAACTTCTGCTTCACCTAATTTCTGGCAAGTAACCCCAGATGCTCCCGCATTAAGTTGCATACGTGCGATCTCTCCAGATTTATGCGTTTTAATATGTGGTCGATTTAAAACCCCTGCTTTGTCACAAAGTTTCTGAACACGAGAAATATTCTCTTCTAGAACATTGAGGTCAACAACGGCACAGGGTGTACCATATTTTTTAATTATCTCTTTCTTTAATGCAAGAAAATCGCCCATTATATGACCTCTTTTGTCTTAGAAAGTTACTAAAGTACTTTCTATCATATCTGACTAATTTGATCATTCATAGTGAGCCCTTTGGTGCCCTTACATGTTTTCTAACTTACAGGGTCTACTTTTAATTCGACTATCGATGTATGAAAAGATCGCCATATCTATTAGTCAAAAGATATAACTTAATATACTAATTACTTTGATAACAGGAACATATTAAAGTTGCATATAATGCCACATGATTTTCGTACAAATGCTGAGATAATTGTAAACACAAACGTAAAAGGTGAAATATTTGAGTGCAGCGAAGGATTAAGCTTTTGGGGCGGGGTGGACCCTGAAACAGGGTGTATAATTGATGTGCATCATCCTAATCATGGTAACTGCCTATCTAAAAAATTTATATTAATGCCAACGTCCAGAGGATCGTGTAGCGGTAGCGGTGTTCTTTTACAATTAGCACAAAATGGGCTTGCTCCAGCTGGACTAATTTTTCATGAAACAGAAGAAATTCTGACTTTGGGTGCAATTGTGGCTGATCAGTTATTTGATAAAAAGGTTGCAATTCTTAGAGTATCAAAAGAGATATATTCTGCTCTCGCTATGGCAGATAAAGCAGAAGTGTTTGAAAATACGCTGATGTTTGGGTCAAAAACTATCACACTACTAGAGTTAAATATTGATACACTGAATTTAAATTCGAAAGACCAAAGTATTCTTGACGGAAATCATGGAGCTGCTCAACAAATAGCCATGAAAACAATATGTAAAATGGCAGCAATACAAAACGCTAAAGAATTGATTGACGTTACAAGGGGACATATAGACGGCTGTATTCTTGCACATAATGCAAATTTAATTTTTGCTGAAAAAATGTACCAACTAGGAGCACGCATAAGCATTCCAACAACAATAAACGCAATCTCGGTTAATCGTAATAACTGGCAAAGCCAAGGAATCAAACCCGATTTTGGAAATAAGGCAAGCCGTCTTGCGGACGCCTATGTAAAAATGGGCGCACAACCGACTTATACATGTGCCCCATATTTATTAGAAGAGATACCCAAAGAGCATGAAGTAATTGGGTGGTCCGAGTCCAATGCCGTAATATATGCAAATTCAATTTTGGGAGCAAAAACACAAAAGCATCCTGATTACTTTGACTTATTTGTTGCCATGACAGGGCGGGCACCAAAAGCAGGCGTATACCTGAGTAATGAGAGGATGCCAAAATATGAAATTAGCATTGACTTGCCAAGCAAATTTGACGACTCTATTTGGCCGATGGTTGGCTGGTTAATAGGCAAGTTTTCTCCTAACAAAATTCCTCTAGTCACTGGTCTAGAAAAAACTTCACTAACAGCTGATGATCTGAAAGCACTTTGCGCTGCGTTTGGCACAACATCTGCCGCACCAATGCTTCATATAAATGGACATACACCCGGAGATAAGCTTTCGAATATCCAACAAATGGACAAATTCAAAATTACTCGTAAACATTTAGCGACGCTTTGGAAAGATTTTAATACTGCTGATGTAAATGTTGATTTAGTGGCGATTGGCAGCCCGCATGCCTCGCTATCAGAGTGCCGTAATTTTGTGAAATTTTTCAATGGAAAATCTTGTAGCCCTAAAGTCAAAACAATTATCACAATGGGACGCGATGTACTTTCTCAAGTTAAAGAAGAAGGCATACTGGAGGAGTTGAAGAGAACTGGCATTCAGGTTATTTCTGATATCTGCTGGTGTTCTATTACTGAGCCAATTTTTCCAAATAACACTTCTGTAATTATGACTAATTCAGGTAAATATGCACACTATGCACACGGATTGACTGGTAGGAAAACACGCTTCGGTAGCTTAGAGGACTGCGCAAAAACAGCACAGAGTGGTTTAGCAAAATCTGATTTACCCAGCTGGCTGTCAAATTAATCCTTTAGTGCAAAATAGTCTCAAGTAGTCATTCAAAATCATTAAAAAGTAACATCGGGTTTTTATAAATTTTGTGCTTCCTAAAAATATTGATCCCTATATGATCGTAACTCCAAATTACCTTTTTAGAATTTGTGATGTCAAGTTTGATAGAGAATTTTAGACTAGCTGTTTTAATTGTATTATTTATTACGGCTTTAGGACTTTTATTTAAGGCGACCTAAGAATTAATAATACAGTCTGATTAGAAGCTTAAGCTTCAAACCCCATCAAAACATTAACCGTATTAATTCCGATTTCCTCAACAGCATATCCCCCCTCCATGACAAATAACGTTGGCAACTTCAACGAAGCGACACGTGCACCCATTTTAATAAAATCATCACTAGCCAGTTTGAAAAAACTGATCGGATCCTTTTCAAAGGTGTCGACACCAAGCGAAACGATAAGTGCATCAGCACCAAATTTTGATATCTGTTGCAGCGCCAATTCTAGTGATTTCTTCCATGTTGAAAAGGTAGTTCCAGCTGGCATCGGATAATTAAAATTAAAACCCTCTCCTTCACTGTAGCCAACCTCATCTGCATGTCCCAGAAAATGAGGAAATGCATGCATAGGGTCACCGTGTAACGAGAGGAATAGAACATCTGAACGATTATAGAAAATAGCCTGCGTTCCATTGCCATGATGAAAATCTACATCAAGCACAGCAACTTTATTCAACCCCTTGTCACGCATATGCTGAGCGGCCACAGAGGCATTATTTATAAAACAATAACCTCCAAATTGATCATGTGAAGCGTGATGTCCTGGCGGGCGGCAAAGTGAAAAGGCCGAAACATCACCAGCCAAAATATGCTCTGCTCCACACAGCGCGACATTAAGCGATTCCCAAGCGGCTTCCGCTGTTCCATTGCTAATGGACGTTTCAGCGGCCAGACAGTAATATCCCATCTTGCCCTCTATAAAATCTGGTATACAAGATGAAGGCATAGAGCGGGATTGCCAAACGGTAGCAATTGCTTCACCTTTAAAACCCGCTGTTTTCCATTCATCCCATGCTGATTTCAAAAATGATAAATAGTCTTTATCATGGATTTTATACAACGCTTCTGATTGTACCTCATAAGGAGAGTTGAGTTCACCAAAACCTGTCTTTTTGAGGCGATCAAGGATGTAATCCATTCTTTCTGGACATTCAAAAGGGCTAACCAATTCACCGCCGTATAGCTCTGTCTTGGATGCTCTTTTCCTATGTGCTTCTGTATAGACTACCTTCAATTTTCAGATCCTTCCCAACTCCCCGTATATTCAAACTATAAATACTTACAACAAGCATAATAGACCCACTATTATTCCGTCACATAATTACATTGACTAGGATTACAAAGATCAGCGCCAATGCAAAGTTAGATTAGTTAAGACTGCACTATCTAAATTTGTTATGAGGTTGAAAATTCGATTTCTGCGGAGTCCTAGGATCCCTTACCCACAATGAACGATTTGGGTGCATACCCGCACCAAACACCGCTGAAACTGCTGAATTGCGCATTCGATTAAGCAAACGTGTATCAGCATCACCGACAGAAGGATGCATTCCGTTATTATCTTCTACTATTTTTATCCATGCCAGTTGGCGGTCCTCGAAAACTTTAGGATCCTGCAATTGTGTGCAGCTGATTTCGTTTTTATTCAAATCAACAAGTATTTCATCACCATTTTCAATTAAAGCAATGGCGCCACCCGCCGCTGCTTCCGGCCCAACGTGCCCAATTACAAGTCCAACAGAGCCTCCAGAGAAACGGCCATCTGTCATAAGTGCAACTACAATATCTTTTTCACGACATAGAGCAGTTATTCTAGATGTAGAGTCCAACATTTCGGGCATACCTGGAGCGCCAAATGGACCCTCGTAACGAACTACAATCATATCAAAATTCTCAAAAACTTCTGGTTGGGAGTCTAATGCTTTGAGTAATTCTTGTTCCCCATCAAATACTTTTGCATTTCCTTTGAATACGTTATTTTCTAATCCACCTTCAACACCAGCTAATTTTAATACCGCACTATATTCGGGTGATAAATTACCACCCAAGAGACGCAAGCCACCAGTTTCTTTAAACGGGCTTTTTACGCTATAAATCACATCACCGTCAGGCTTAGGTGGGTCTAGTCGCTTTATTTGCTCTGAAAGAGTCTCGCCGGTGCAAGTTAACGTATCACCATTTAATAGACCGGCATCCAGTAACTCTTTAACAATAACTTGCATGCCACCCTTGGCATCAATATCTACCATTGAATATTGGCCAAATGGTCGAGCGTTAATTACAACTGGAATAATATTTCTAGAAAGATTATTGAATTCCTCTGGACTCATAATTTCTTTTGAGAAATCTTTGTAACCAGCCGCTCTTGCTATTTCTGGGGCATGCAAAAGGACATTAGTTGAACCTCCTACGGACATAGCAACAATAATTGCATTCCTTAAAGAATCTCGAGTTACAATATCGCGCGGGGTAATATTTTTGTCGATTAGGTTGGCGAGATAGTCAACCAGCTCAATCGGAAATTCCTTCAGTCTTTTAGAATCCTGAGATGCCGGAGAAATCATATGTAGAGGTTGCATGCCAACAACGCCAATAAATGACTGCATTGTGTTATAGGTAAACATACCTCCACAGCTTCCAAAACCTGGGCAGGCCTCTTTTGCTATCCTGCGCTTTAGTTTCTCGTCAGCACTTCCCGCCAACTGGTATGCAGTAATAAGATCAATACTTTCTCCAGTTTTAGAGTCAATGCCCGGCCTAATTGAACCATCTGACATGATAATTGCTGGCCGGTTGTGCTCAAGAATTGCCGCAAGTGTACCAACAGGTGGTTTGTCACATGCTACTACTGCAATAACACCCTCTAGCCCAGTGGCGCTTAAGTGTTCAGATAGACTATCGTTAGTAACTTCCCTACCAATTAGAGAGTATCTCATTTCTTTTGTACCATTTCGAATACCATCAGAAGTTGCAACAGTGAACTCTGGCTGTATTAATCTCATGGACAATTTTCCTGGCTGACTACCGACCCTGGCTTTGAGTGTCTCATGTATAACATTCACTTTTTGGAGAACACCAATATAACATTGGGAGTCTCCTTTGTTACCAACGACTCCAACGGATGGTTCATGAATAAGATCTACGTCCGTACCTAGTTCTCTTGCAATGCCATAAGTCTGAGAATTTCTACCTGGATTACTATCAATCAAAACCGTATTTGAATTTTTCATATTCAATCTGCTGTCCTTTTTAATTCAATGCCCATTACATCTACTTAAATATATTTTTAATATTTTTCGTTTAGCGTGATAAGTTTTTAAGTCCGAAACTTTATGATCCTAGCCCCTTTGGGAGATACACAATAACCTTTTGCGTGTCAAAAATCCGCACAAAATAAAGCTTGATACCCATTTATGATCATACGTTTTATTTTTGACATATCTGGTACCCACGGCCAGACTCGAACTGGCACGGCCTATTAAGCCCAGAGATTTTAAGTCTCTTGTGTCTACCATTCCACCACGTGGGCTTCCAGATACTTGGGTCTTATTGTTGATTTTGAAAATACAATCAAGTCAATTTTTTTTGCTTGAAGCAATTTAAATAATGGAAGAAATAAGTAATATAAAATATGAAAAGGCTAATTATTTTTTGGTGAAAGGATAAATAATGGCAATCGCCAGAGTATCTTCTTTTGACTTCACTTCTCCAGAGAGTATGCGACATGCACTACAGCGATATAAAGAAGAGAGAGAACGAATTTTTCCGCATCTTGAGCTGAGTATGTGCGTTAATACCGGTCCTTCATCATTTGTCGATGTAGCGGTTTATCCCAATCAGGAGGTAGCAGACAAAAATAAAGAAGCACGGCAAAAATTTCATGACGATGTTTTTGGAGCTTCGCTGAAAGATGAATTCTACTATGAGGGCGACATTGACTATTTTTATCAGTCTGAGAGTTTCAAAAAACTTGGGTTTTGAACTGACTTACAAAAATATCTAAAGGTAATTCCATACAGCACAAGCCTTGCCTGTGCTGATTTGAAATTTGCGTAAGTTCAAGCTGCCTTATCTTCAAAGCGCCCGCACCAGTCATCTACTGTTACTACGGGCCAAACAGCTTTATTATCATCCTTTAGAACGATTGGCGGGTTTACCCTACAGGACCCACTGGATCTATTCTGATTTTCGTAGAAATTACATTTCTCACATGCTTGCATTAACATCATCCTATTTTAAAACGATGACCCTGGCTTGCGGTAGGCTAGCTCGGGCCGCTAACGGTATGTAATACTTATTCAACCAATGTCAAGATTTTTGTTTATTTTCAATTACTTGAGTTTTTTTGTCGGGAAATTAACATACAATGAAGAACAAATTTTAAGGCATTAAAACCTCAAAGATATGATCCACAAACCATTATAATTAACACTAAAAGATGTCTTGAATACAAGAGACCACGAAACAACCAGTTTTAGAACTGATGAAGCAAGTGTTAAATTATTCCAATAAGTACAAAGCAAATCCAGCAACAGCTATATGGGCTAAGGTAATAAGAATGGAAACTGTATGCAGTATCACAAATTTGCGCTTATGCTTATTGTCAGCAGCCAAATTTATTGCTGGCATTAGAACTAAGCTAGTTGGGATAGTCGTAATCGCAATGATGAAAATTAATAAAAAAACATCAAAATTTATAAAAACCAGAATGAACGAGGCTATTGTTGCGACGCTGATTACGTAAAGATAAAAGAAAGGAAACGTATTACGGATAAATTGTCGGGCAATAGGCACGTCTAAAAACTTGAAAGCAAGTGTACCAAACCCCAAAGAAAAAAGTAACATTCCTCCAAAGAGAAATGCTACTAATAGTACGGAGATAAACTCCATATGATTTATTGTCCCTTAAGAAAAAGGCTTAAAAAAGCCAATACCATCAAGGCAAAGAAAGACGCAGTGATGCCAATCATCATTTTCATCTTAATTTTCGAATAAATCTCAGCGGCTGTTTCAACTTTTTCTTTATCACCCTTTTTCATCTGATAGTCCCTCTATTGCTAAATTTATGTCCTATTTCCTCTGAGTGCGAAAAACAAACCACCTACCCATAAAAATACATGCAGGTTATCGTACAAAATCACATCAATAAGGCTCTCAGGTTGACCGATCCAAATTACGCCAGTGGTTATTGAGCATATCGTAATACCGGAAAATCTGGTTATCATATCCCCAAGCTCTGGCACTAATTTTTGTATTGACGCTAGTTTTGCAGCAAACAAGCCTCCCACTAATAACCCTATACCCGCGCCAAGTTCACCGTAAGACACGAACCACCAAACGAGGTAGGGTAGTTCATAAGCTTCTGCATCTTCCGCAGTAACCGGGAATTTAGACAAGCCCTGTTGAATGAAAATAATGGCTAATGGAATACGAAATAGCCAATGGCTCATACAAAACTCTGGTATCTTCATTGAAATACGCTTTAGAATCATATCCATGTTAAAAATCCTTTTTATTTAATCTTATACTTCACAAATTGCTCAGGTCTCTCCTAATGGATTTATCAGAGAAACTTATTAAAGAGGATACGAATGGATAGTTCCTACAGATCACTAAATAAGTGAGATGCGGCAGGATACCGCACCAATCTTATTTATAACTTGTAATTTAAATTTTTCTTAACAAGATAATATTAAGCTTTTAGAATAAGACTTATTTATTTCTTGAAAATCGTTGCTTTATATTTCCCCATAGTTTAGCCATCCCCAAGGGTTCATATATCATAAATACTATGATCAATACACCAAACACAACCTGTTCTATCGATGAAATAATCGTTGCGTCAATCGCGCCATGGAAAACATTATTTCCTACGCTATTGAGCAATACTGGAAATAAAAGAATAAAAGCAGCCCCAATGAAAGCCCCACTTATAGTACCTAGACCACCTAGAATAACCATAAATAAAATTTTAAATGATAATTTGATATCAAAAGCGACCGGCTCTAACGATTTAAGGTAAGTGAACGCAAATAGAGCGCCAGCAACCCCACAATAGAAAGCGCATATAGCAAACGCCTGTAATTTTGTTTTGAGCAAGGATATTCCCATGGACTCCGCAGCGATGTCCATGTCGCGAACGGCCATCCAATTACGGCCGGTACTTCCCCTTGCCATATTCACCGCTAGAATAGTCAAAACGGTCACAACCACGAGTATCACAAGGTACATCTCTAAAGGTGAAGTGAATGGCTTGCCAAGTATCACTATATCTTGGGCGGTAATAATTCCGGACGTATCATAATTTTTGAACCAACCAAATTTATCAATCATCCATACAATGAAAAATTGAGAGGCAAGTGTCGCAACCATTAAGTAGATGCCTCTTACTCTGAGGCTTGGTAATCCGAACAAAATTCCAAAAGCGGCTGCTACTAATCCAGATAATCCGAGTGCAACAAAAAACGGTATGTCTGGCACTCTGAGGATCAAGTTGAAGCAAGCAAAGGCACCCGCAGCCATAAAGCCGGCCGCTCCTAAAGCCAACTGCCCGGCGTAACCCATGACTATCTGCTGCCCAATGGCCGCCAAAGCTAAACAAAGCCACGGTATGAGGATAGAAGAATACCAATAGTCCGTCTGCACTACCAAGGGGATTGCGACAAAAGAGAGGATCATAGCAATCAAAAAGTTTGTTAAGTCAGATCTTGTATATCCCATAAAACTATTATTGTTACTCACTTTTTGCTCCATAATTTATACTCGTCTAATAATCTTCTCACCGAATAGACCTTCAGGCCGATAGAGCAAGAAAAAGATCGCCAGAACGTATGGCGCCCAACCCTCAATGGCTCCACCAAAAAATGGACCCAAATAAACTTCAAGTACCTTTTCGGTTGCACCAATAATCAAACCTCCAATGATCGCTCCAGGGATGGAAGAAAATCCTCCAATGATCAAAACAGGTAGTGCCTTGAGTGCCAAATCTACCAAGGCAAATTGGACACCAGCTCGGGCGCCCCACATCATTCCCGCTACCAAAGCAACAACGCCCGCGGCTGACCAGACTAATAACATGATGTTTTTCAAGGGGATACCGATTGAGCTGGCAGCACCAGGATCGTCTGCAACCGCTCTCAAGCCCAGTCCCATCCTTGTATACTTAAACAACAACGCTAAACCTATAATGAGCACCGCAGCCACTATGCCCGCTGTCACATCCAGTGCACTTACAAAAAGACCAAAAACATCGATGATCCACTCAATTGGGAAATCACCAATACCTAGATCAAGTCTTCTGACTTCAACCCCCCATGCTGCTTGCGCAAGTCCTTCTAGAACAAAACCCAAACCAATTGTTGCCATAAGCAACGTATCTTCGCTTTGGTTCATTAACGGATTGAGCACCAACCTCTCAGTACAAAACCCAACAAGAACCATGAGTAACACGGTCACCACAAAGGACACAGGAAATGATAATCCTAACTCCATAAAGCCCACAAATGCCAGGACGGCGAAAAAAACCATCGCACCTTGAGCAAAGTTGAATGTGGCAGATGCTTTGTAAATGAGAACAAAACCTAACGCGACAAGAGAATACATAGTACCGGCAAGTAATCCCGCTACCACAACTTCAATGAAAAATAGTACTTCAGTCATGTGAAACTCCCAAATACGCGTCGATCACTTCCTGATTAGCTCGCACTTCGTCAGGAGGCCCATCAGCAATTATCTTTCCATAATCCAAAACAACAACATTATCAGAAATGTCCATAACCACTCCCATGTCATGCTCGATCAGAACCATCGTCGTTCCAAGTTCGTCATTCACTTTGAGGATAAATCTGCACATCTCTCTTTTTTCTTCAACGTTCATTCCAGCCATGGGCTCGTCTAACATCAAGAAATCGGCCTCTGTTGCTAAAGCTCGTCCAAGCTCAACTTTTTTCTGCAAACCATAAGGCAGCTTGCCAACTGGCGTATTTTTAATGTCCGCTATCTCTAAAAAGTCGACAATTTCTTCGCACTTTATTAGATTTTCTTTTTCTTCGGCTCTTGCTTTTGGAAGTTGAAACGCAACCTGCATGAAATTTGAGTTCATATGCAACCGTCTTCCGACGAGGATATTGTCCAAAACAGACATTCTCTTAAATAACGCCAAATTTTGAAATGTACGTGATATACCTTTTTGAGCAATCAGGTTTGGCGTAATTTTTTCTAAAACTTCACCTTTGAAGGCAATTGATCCTTCTTGTGGCTGGTAGATACCGTTAATGCAATTTAGAAGCGAGCTTTTACCTGCACCATTCGGTCCAATTATCGCTTTGATTTCGTGTTTTAGAACGGAGAAAGAACTGTCAGTAATCGCTTTGACACCCCCAAAACGCAGCGAAATGTTTTTCACTTCTAAAACTGGTTCACCGATTGGAAAATTTCTATCTATAGTCATTGTACCCTGTTCAATATTTGGAGTTTCCTTCAAACGCTTTGCTTCAAGCTAGTTTTTTAGTTTCTTCTTCCCGTAATACGTCACGGAAGTTCTTTCGCCCTTCCTTCGATATACCAAGATAGAGTTCCTTAACTTTCTCGTCATTAAGTAGTTTATCAGCCGAGCCATGAAGCATTACATGTCCCGTTTCAATTATATACCCATAATCAGCGTTACGCAGTGCAACGTTGGTATTTTGCTCTGCCAACAAAATACTGACCCCCTCTTTTTCATTCAGTTCTTTTACAATATTGAAAATTTCTGCAACTAGCTGAGGTGCCAATCCCATAGATGGCTCATCTAACAGAAGCATCTTTGGTTTTGCCATCATGGCTCTCGCAACAGCTATCATCTGCTGCTCTCCACCCGATGTAAAGCCTGCCTGGCTTTTCCTACGATCGCGCAAACGATTGAAGTAACTGTAAATCTTCTCTAATTCATCTTTAATTTGTGACTTTGATAATTTGCGGGAATATGCCCCAGCAATAATGTTTTCTTCTACGGTTAGGTGACCAAAGCATCTTCTTCCCTCGAGTACTTGCACCATTCCCAACGTAACCATTTCGTAAGGGTTTTGATTTTTTACCTCAGTCCCATCGTATATAATACTGCCTTTTGTGACTTTTCCTCTTTCTGCTGCCAACATCGTAGATATTGACTTTAACGTTGTACTTTTACCGGCGCCATTACCGCCCAAGAGCGCAACAATTTTACCCTTCGGTACATTAAGAGACACATCATGAAGTGCAGAAATTACGCTATCATACATGACCTCAATACTATTTATCTCTAAAATATTATCGGAATTCCCAGTCATTTATTCTCTCTCAGTATTTGGGCGCATGTTTTTAGCTTATTGACTGGTCAATAACTGTCTATGCTTACCTTTTAGTTGTACATTTGCAATAAGACCAGCGATTTACCCGCTGGTCTTATTTTTTTAATGTCTTATGGACAAACCTTAGGAGTGATGTTGTTTTCAGCTGCGAACTTTGCTGCTGAAGCTTCAACAAGTCCCCTGATATAAGCAGGATCCATAGGAGCCTCCCAACCAGTTACTTGATTGAACTTTTCACCATCCCACTGCATCACAGCAAATTTACCAGCACCCTCATGGTTAGCACATGAAATGCTAAACGGCGCTACCATTCCTTTGACGCCTATCTCGCCAAGACGCGCTTCGGTCATATTCAGAGCTTCGTACCCATCTCTGAATTCAGCGCCTGTGACAGCTTTTCCAACTTTGTTATGCATTTCTTGAGCATTTTTCAAAGCTTCGATCCACATTACAGCTGCGCCTAGACCACGGTTCCAATAAACTGAACCAACACGACTATCGTCGTTAAGGTTACCTTTTCCAGCACCGTATACTTGCTCTTTGATTGCAGCAACCAATGGATAATCTGCACCAGGCAGCGCGTTTGCAACGGCATAAGTTCCGACCGCTGCATCACCCGCAGGGTACATATCCTCTTCGGCCGCACCAAATGTAACATACATCATGCGATCTCTTGGGAAACGAATTCTTGCAGCATTTGTCATGGCAGTAGAATTCATACCAGAACCAGCTCCCCAGAAAGTTACCCAATCCGGCTGCTCTTTTCTGATTTGAAGCCACTGAGACCCTTGCTCCAATCCGGGTGGCGGTATTGAAATTTCAACAAGCTCTACGCCCCAATCGTTTGCAATTGAACGCATCGCCGGTAATGGCTCACGACCATAAGCAGAATCGATGTGAAGGTGTACGATCTTTTTACCCTTCATTTTGTCGACGCCACCTTCTTGTTCTGCCATAAATTTCATTTTCACAGCAATTTGAGACCAGTAGTGACTAGCAGCATTAAATACCCATGGCCATACTCGTCCATCGGCACCATCAGTACGTCCGTACCCATACTGAGCGAGAACAACATTGTCCTCTGCCATTCTGTTAATCACAGCGTATGCACCTGGAGTTCCCAAGGTGTCAAATACCACAATCCGCTGACCATCTTTCTCAAGAAGTCTTTGGTAGCATTCAACTGTTTTCACAGCATTATATTCAGTTTCACACTCTTGCCATGTCAACATCACTCCATTGACACCACCATTCATGTTTACGTAGTTCATGTAGTCAATCTGAGCACCGTAGTACCCAGTACCCATCGCAGAATAGGGTCCAACCCTACTACTGGCTATCGGGAAATATTGCTTCTCTTCTCCAAACGCTATTTGAGGAGTAGCAAACATTGATAGAGCCCCAGCAGCAACAGCTACTGAACCAATCAAGTAGTTTTTTAAAGTTTTAAAAATCACACCTTTTCCTCCCTTGATGCTTGTGGCCTTTAATGTTCATTTATTGAACAATAACGTTTCACATCCCCTTTGATTTATAAGCTGCGACATAAAAGTCAATAAATACAATAGTATACAAATTTTAGTATTTTAAATCATATACATAATGGTATTTTTTTATACGAGCCAACGACAAAAGTTTCATTAAAACGCGCTGCTTGCTTGGTCTTTCACGGGGGGAGCCGAGAAAACACCTGGCTTGTAGCGAGGTTGCTTCAGGGTAAGTTTTCCCACATGATTGTCAAGGCATTCAGCATAATTACTGATCGTAATACTTGATGATGTCATTTGTTTTACTTATAACGATCTAATCCGTACAATTGTACAACTCATAATATTAAAAATAGCTATTCAGCGGCAATCGATTTCGAGACTGCTTCTACCCTAACCGCAGAAAATTTATATTCAGGGATCTTACCATAGGGATCAATTGCTGAATTTGTTAAAATGTTTGCAGCTGCCTCAACATATGCAAATGGCACAAACACCATATCCTCTGATACCGCTCTATCAGACCTAGCCATTAAAGCAATATTCCCACGCTTCGTCGTCAGTTTTACGAACTCGCCCGGTGCTACGCCTAATTTTCGCAATGTTTTTGGATGCAGCGAACAATTAGCTTCAGGTTCAACCGCATCAAGAACTTTGGACCTTCGCGTCATAGAGCCCGTGTGCCAATGCTCCAATTGCCTTCCAGTGGTTAAAATCATTGGATAATCTGCATCAGGCACTTCGTCCGGCGCAATTACAGATGCGGGCGTAAACTTTGCACGGCCCTCAGGTCTTGGAAAACCATCGCCAAAAACAATTGGCTGTCCTGGATCAGTTTCTGACAGTGATGGATAGGTTACCGCACTGTCATTTTCCAAACGATTCCAAGTAATATTATCAAGCGACCGCATATTTATGGCCATTTCATTAAAAACTTCTGATGGATCTTTGTAGTTCCAATCCAAACCAACTCTTTTAGCGAGTTCAACCTCTATCCACCAATCAGCCTTTGCCAGTCCCGGAGGCACGACAGCAGGCCTTGCCATTTGCACCTGCCTGTTTGTATTTGTAACTGTTCCAGACTTCTCAGCAAACGCTGCAGCAGGTAAAATTACATCTGCATAATTTGCTGTCTCAGTTATAAAGATGTCTTGAACAACAAGATGCTCTAACTTTGCCAGAGCATCTCGCGCATGTTCAACATCTGGATCAGACATAGCAGGATTTTCGCCCAGTATGTACATGCCTTTTATTTTATTACCGTGGACTGCATCCATTATCTCAGTGACAGTAAGACCCTTTTCAGCACTGAAATCTCCAGAATTCCAAACTGATGTAAATGAATTCCTAACGCTTTGATCAGTCACCGTCTGATAATCAGGAAGAAACATTGGGATCAGCCCTGCATCAGATGCACCTTGTACATTATTTTGCCCACGTAGCGGATGCAATCCGGTTCCTGGTCTACCTATTTGACCGCTCATTAGTGATAAAGAGATCAAACACCTGCTGTTATCGGTACCATGTATATGCTGTGAAACACCCATCCCCCAAAAAATCATTGCAGCTTGGGCGCCCGCGAATGTCCTAGCCACATCCCGCAAAACGCCCGGCTCTATACCGCATATTTCACTCATTTTTTCAGGTGGAAAATTTTTCAAGTGTGCTTTTTCTGCCTCCCAATTTTCCGTATACGCCTCTATATATTGCTGATCATAAAGGCCCTCTTCAACAATGACATGCATTATTGCGTTCAACATAGAAACATCCGCTCCAGGACGAAATTGAAGCATGTGACTTGAAAATCTTTTCAATGCCTGGCCGCGCGGATCCATAACGATTAATTTCCCCCCCCGCTTTGCGAACTGCTTGAAATAAGTCGCAGCGACTGGATGATTTTCTATCGGATTGGCGCCTATTACTATGGCGACATCTGCATTTTCAATCTCATTAAATGTAGCTGTGACGGCAGCTGATCCAACATTTTCCATTAATGCAGCTACAGAAGATGCGTGGCACAACCTAGTACAATGATCCACATTATTGTGACCAAACCCTTGGCGAATGAACTTTTGAAACAAATATGCTTCTTCATTGGTACATTTAGCACTTCCAAAGCCCGCCACCGTCTGCCCACCTTGCTTGTCTCTTAAGTCTCTCAATCCTTTTGCAGCAAAATCCAGCGCTTCATCCCAGGTTGCCTCTCGAAAGAAATCTGACCAGTTGCTTGGATCAACATTCAACCCTTTTTTGGGCGCGTCACTTCTTCTTATTAGTGGCTTTGTAAGCCGATGGTCATGGTGAATGTAATCAAAACCAAATCGGCCTTTAACGCAAAGCCTTCCCTCATTCGCAGGTCCATTGATCCCTTCTACAAACTTTATTTTGTTGTCTTTGACTTTTAAGGAAACTTGACAGCCTACCCCACAAAAAGGGCAAACGCTTTTCACTTCCTTATCATAATCTTTGCTATCACCGACTTGCCCCGCATCAACAACAGAAGACGGCATCAAGGCACCTGTAGGACAGGCCTGAACGCACTCTCCACAGCCAACACATGTTGAAGAACCCATAGGATCTGCCATATCAAATGTTGGGTAAGAGTTGTGACCACGCCCTGACATTCCAATTACATCATTTACTTGAACTTCTCGGCAAGCGCGCACACACAATCCGCATTGAATGCATGCATCGAGACTTACAGACATTGCGACATGAGAGTCATCCAAAATTGGAACGCAATCCTGCTCTAGCCTTGGCAATCTACTTTCATGAACATCGTTTAATTCAACCATATCCCAGAAATGGCTAGATTTATCATGCGCTACTTCTCTTTGAGGCTGGTCGGTGACAAGCATTTCGATCACCATTTTTCTAGCGGCTTCAGCGCGCTGGGTCGCAGAATTGACCACCATTCCGGGTTGTGGCTCTCTTATACATGAAGCGGCTAGTGTCCTTTCGCCCTCTATTTCAACCATGCACGCCCTACAGTTTCCATCCGGCCGATATCCTGGCTTGGGCTTGTGGCATAAATGCGGTATTTTCAGGCCTTGTCCATTTGCAACTTCCCAAATTGATAGACCTTTTTCGGCATATACAGTCTCACCATCAAGTACAAATTCGATCTTTTCACTCATTGGTTATACCTCATCCGGGAAATGCCGTAATGTCAGCTTTATAGGGTTTGAAGCAGCTTGGCCTAACCCACAAATTGAAGCGTCTCCCATTGCAGTACAAATGTCCGTTAGTAGCTCTGCATCCCACTTTGGCTGCTCAAGCAATTTAACTGCTTTTTCACACCCTACTCTGCATGGCGTACACTGCCCACAGCTTTCATCTTCAAAAAACCTAAGCATATTTAATGCGGCATCCCGAGGCTTATCTACTTGGGATAAAATAACTACGGCAGCAGATCCAATGAATGTATCAAGAGATTGCAATGTATCAAAATCCATTGGAATGTCATTAATTGATGCAGGCAAAAGACCAGACGACGGACCCCCAGGCTGATACGCTTTGAAAGTATGACCATCTAACATACCACCTGCGGCATCAATAATATCTAAGATAGTAGATCCAGAAGGTAGAAGATGCACACCAGGGTTTTTTACTCTACCTGAAACTGAATAACTGCGAAGGCCAACTCTACCATTTTTTATCGTTCCAGAAAATATCTCGCCACCCTCTCGGCAAATTCTCGCTATCCAATGCAGCGTTTCGACATTGTGCACGAGCGTGGGTCTGCCAAATATTCCAACCTGCGCAACAAATGGCGGTCGATGTCGCGGAATACCACGTTTCCCCTCTATACTCTCTATCATCGCGCTCTCTTCGCCACAAATGTAGGCACCAGCGCCGCGGCGAAGGTCAATATAACCTTCGTCAACAATACCTGCATTTTCTAACTTTATAATTTCATCTTTTAATATCTTTAGAACGGATGGATACTCATCCCGCATGTAAATATATGCTTTCTCGGCCTCAACAGCCCAAGCTGCGATCAACATCCCTTCAAGAAACAGGTGTGGGGTGCGTTCGAGATAATATCTATCCTTGAACGTACCCGGCTCGCCCTCATCGCCATTAACGGCAAGATATCTTGGGCCCTCGTTTGCTCTAACAAATTCCCATTTCTTTCCTGAAGGGAACCCTGCACCGCCAAGCCCACGAAGGCCAGCATCCAAGATTTCAGTCTGCACTTCTTTCCAGTCACCTGATTTACGCAATGATTTTAAAGTTTCGTATCCACCAGAGGAGACATACTCTGAAAATCTCTCATATTCCGGGATTATTGGGTGCACATGATTAATTTCAATTGCTTCCATCACCTTTTCAAAGGTAGCATTGTCGATGTGAGCGTGCCCTATCTCAAGTGCGGGAGCAGTATCGCAACGGCCCATACACGGGGCACGTAAAACCCGCACCTCAGAGGGATCTAAGCCATCTTCTAAATTCTTTTTCAGTGTGTCAGCTCCAGCTATCATACAAGACAAACTATCACAAACGCGAATTGTTAATTTTGGGGGAGGTAGCTGACCATCTTTTACAATATCAAAATGAGCATAAAAAGATGCTACTTCATACACTTCCGCAGATGACATTCTCATCTCTTCCGCCAAAGCTCGCATATGAGCTGCGCTTATACACCGAAATTTATCCTGTATTAAATGCAAGTGCTCAATCAACATATCATGGTCGCGCCGTTTACCTTTAAGAAGGTCTCTTACCTGAGCCCAAGCGACGTCGTCTATGGGTCTGCCTTTTGTGTGAGCCCGCCCTTTGCCCTTAGCAGACTTCCATATCCCTGATTCAATTTTTCCCATGTTTGGCCTACGATTGTATACTTGGAAAAAATACAAACAATTTTAATAAATTCCAATACAAATAATCAAAGGTGCGATTTGAAATGATTATAATGCCGACTTTACCGCCTTACGAAGGGCTTGAATCATCGGAAGCACTGGGGATTGATCTTTAATGGAAAGACCAACTGAATGGGTCAAAATAGGACGGATCAAATCTAATTGTTTTGTGGATTTTAAATCTAGAAATGTCTCCGCCACGCTGACAGGTGCAATTGTAGCAGCATTACCAGCGGCAACCTGAGCCAAAACAGCGGTAAAATCACTGGCTTCAGTGACAATACTCGGGGAAATTTCTAACTCTAAGAAGTGCCGATCTATTAGCTGGCGATTTTTCATATTTTGAGTCAATAGACATAGAGGAATTTGTGCGACTTCTGCCCATGTAATTTGCTTCTCTTTAGAAACCGTAAGTGACTTGGGCGCAATAAAGACATATCTTTCTTCGTAAAGTTTTACTGTTGTCTCTGGATCTCCATTATCGAAGTAAAGTATTCCTGCGTCTAGTGAAAAATCATTTAGCTTGAGTACGATTTGGTGAGTGGACTCAGAATAGATCTCTATAGACAGGTTAGGATGCTTTTCTCGAAGTTTTGCTGAGACGCGTGCAGCAAACGGCATTGCTGTAGGTATTACTCCAAGCGACAATGTGCCGTTTAGATCGTTTTTAAGAGCAGCGATCTCTTGCCTCATACCTTCCTCATCAGTTAAAAGCTTTCGGGCCCACTTCAGCACTACTTCACCTTCTTTAGTAAACCCCTGAAAGCTATTACCGCGGCGTACCAAAGGTAGATTGAGACGCTCCTCCAATTTTCTAATTCGCGTCGAAAAAGCAGGTTGTGAAATATTACAGTCCGTTGCGGACCGTGAAAAATTTCTTGTCCTAGACAACGACACCAACATTTGTAAATCTCGAAGTTCAGACATAATTTTCCTATATCACTTTTATAAAATTTATATAACCAAGGCCGCCTAGAAACGCCGTGATAACAGGGAGGTAGTCACTACGCTTATCAATCGGTTGCGACGTCAAAACTAGTTTTATCTACCTTTAGCGTCAATAGAGTCTTCTAATTCAAAAAGTGAGCTGATTACCAAATTAATAACAATAATTATATCAAAAATTATAGTCTAGTTTCTGATGAAATGATAACACGCCAAGTATAACATTAAGATATCAATAAAAAACTGCAGCGAAAACAGCTGCAGTTTTTACTTTCTTAATCGACTACGAGCTTGAGACAGTAATATTTTTAGTCTTTACTCGATACAAATGAATCCGGCGTCGGGTCATCTGCTAGTTTAGATTCCGCAGGGAGAAATTCACCCAACCACATGAGCGCAACTATAAATACCACTGGTACTCCAACTAAAGCCCCGGCGATTAATGATCCTGAAAACATTTGCCCAAAAATTTGAGCAATTGACATTTCCCTGTCCCAAGACTCTTTCGTATTTCTACTATCCATTTTGATCACCTCAATCCATTGGAGCATAGCCATGCAGCTGCGCCCAGTAGTACCAATTATCTACCACAGTTCCGGTAAGGAGTATTCCGATGCCTCCAGTAATTGTAGTTAGGACTGCAAACCACCAAGCCCACCGATGTATACCCTCCATCGAGGCATTAAAGCCCATCGTCCATCGCCAGAACAAAGCAGCGCGCTCAGATGCTGTACCACGATCGGCAATTTGCTCTATTTCTCTATCGCCACCGAATCTAGATACCGCTAAAATAGTTGCTCCATGCATTGCAAACAATAGTACTGAGCCATAAAGGAAAACTATGCTCAACGCATGAAATGGATTATAAAAAAGATTACCGTAAACTACGGAAAAATTCATCGTCCAATCAAGGTGACTAAAAATCCCGTATGGGACAGCCTCTGACCAACTGCCCATCAGGACTGGCCGAATTAAACCAAGAACCAGGAAAAGCCATATTGCAGCACCAAAAGCGTAAAATACATGCTTACCCATTTTAAGCTGCCTTGCTAGTTCGTAAGATCTCAGCCACCATGAAAGTACTGAAACAAGTAGAAAGAAACTAGCGATTAGCCACAAACCACCCTCCTTCATGGGAGGCATACTCAATCCGTATTCTTCGGCAGGTGGCTCCAAAGAGAAGTAAAATAAATCGCGTAGGAATATCGCTGGATTGTAATCAGCTTGGGCCCAATAACTTGCGCCAACCATTACAAACCAAATCAATCCTGTAGCAAGACCAACCACTCCAAATGAACCAAGATAGATTGGACCAAGTTGAGCATTACCAAACCAACCTAACAATCTCGAAAATCGAGCTGAATTTGTTCTGTCATTGAGAGGCACACCCTCTTCAACTCCCATTTCTGGGGGTCCTTGAACCTGCACCTGTGTAAAAATATTCTGATACTCAACCATTGACGCCTCCCTCAATATCTACCCACATAGGGAGATCCACATACCAAAACCACCATTCAGACCAAACATCGAACCAAACCGTTCCAGAGATCACGATACAAATCGCAGACCATAGTCCTGCATTAAGTGCAAGAAGCAGTCCAAGACGATGAATGCCCAGAGGCCCAATTGAATAGCCTATAAAATCACGAAAAAAGGTATCTTCATGATCCGGTGAGCGCATTTCATTTCCTTTTTCTGGATTGGCTGCTGAAAGAATAAGCGAGCCGTGCAGCGCCAATGCTAGTGTCGTTGTAAAGAATAGACTTACGGCAATCATATGAGCAGGATTATAGTGAAAATTACCATAGGCATAACCAACGTTATTGACCCAATCAAGATGTGACCAAATTCCATATGGAAAGCCGTGACCCCACGCACCCATTAATACAGGGCGAATTACAACAAGCGTTGTGTAAGCCAAAATTGCAAATGCAAAGGCGACTGGTACATGTAAACCCATCCCAAGCTTTCTTGAAATTTCAACCTCCCGCAGCGCCCATGAAATAAATGCACCGTGGGCACAGATTGTAATTAATTGCCAGAGCCCACCTTCTTTTAAGGGTGCAAAGCCCAGACCAACTTCGAGTTCAGGTGGTTCAATTGAAATAAGCCATGGGTTCCACGTATCACCAATAGCAGCACCATAAAATATTAGAATTGTTCCAAGTACAGCGAAAAAGGCAACCGAAAGCCCCCAGAAGCCCACATAAAACGGGCCAACCCAAAAATCACAAAGGTCACCTCCTACTAAGGTACCGCCGCGAACTCGATATTTTTTTTCAAAAGATAAAAGAGCCATAAATAATCCTTCTCTTCCGTAGGTATACCTGTCTTACCAACATCCTTGTTTGAGCTTCCATTGAATTTTCAACTGAAAGCACGTGAATCACAGGTAGATTCCTTCTGCTCTGAGGATAAAAAAAGAAATAAATATGTCAATTAAAATTTACAGTGTGTAAGGTTATATTTACACTAATCTTCCAATATGTCACGAAATACTAAGATATTATCTTCGCCAAAGCCCATCAAATCTAATTCTTTTTTGGATGATGGGTCAAAAATACTTAAACGGCCATTCTCTTTTTGTTGTAGTATTACAGGGCCAGTTGTATCTAAGTTTCTTTTAAGTCGGTCTCTATTTATGACAGTCAAAACGGTAGAAACAAATGATTGCTCGCCTTTCGGATACTCGACTAAGATATCACGTTTTTCGTTTGAAATTTTTGTCGCTAAATCATCACTTTGCTCAATGTAAATCAGTTTACTTGATATAATTTTGCTATTTTGAGAGACGTTTATTGGCTTAAAATTTAAAACCTGAAAGCCAATTACAAATATAATCGATGCCAACATCGCAGCTGGAACAAGCCATTGAGGCTTGAACGACTTCATTAACTTTTGAGTATTAAACAACAAACTATCCCACTATATCTCATATAATTATTATTACCAAGATACAAATATCCATAAGACGACTGGCTGGCTTTTCTAATTAGGACATAGCGGCGCACGTTCTTAAAAGATGGCTAGCAAAGTCTCATAGGTATGTTGGTCTCGGCATTAAAGAGCGATTTGAGGATGTCGCTTGTGACTAATTTTGTCAATTGCAATTTAATTCGCAAAAATATATGCAACGTGGACTATTGAAATCCACTCAAAGGGTGCTTTATTGTACATTAAGACAAGGCTGGCAATTTAGTATAATTTCATACATGCCAGTGCCTTTAGTAAGCTGATTGAGTGTAAAATGGCCCAAATATGTTTAACTTTGGTGGGCCAAAACTTTGTAATGGAGAAATATATGTTCAAAAAAATGTCAAAAAGAGAATTTATCGCAGCATCCGCGGCATTGACAGGCTCGTTACTTATATCAAAAACTGCAATGGGATCTACCAAATATGAAATCCTAATGCTTAATAAGGACCCCGACAACTCAAAAAACAAGATGATTTTCTCACCGAGTTTATTGAAAGTGCAGGTAGGCGATGAAGTAAGTTTTATACCAACCGATAAAGGGCATAATAGCGCAATCATCAAAGGGATGTTGCCCGCTGGTGCAGAAAAGTGGAAGGGTAAGATCAATAAACAAGTTGACGTAGTGTTTGATACGCCAGGTTTTTACGGTTATCAATGTACGCCTCACGCAAATATGGGTATGATTGGTCTTATCGTCGTCGAAGGTGACGGGATGCTCGATAATCTTGAGGAAGCCAAATCTGTCAAACACAGAGGAAAAGCCAAGAAGGCCTGGAAAGCTTTGTGGGAAAAGGCAGACGCTGAGGGTTTTACAGCTTAAGACCCCCGTAAAACTGCAGGTCGCTAACAAAGATTATTATTCTGTAGCGTTAATATGATAGGTTTTTGATTTTAAATATTTAAGAGCGAATATTAATTCGCTCTTAATAAGCAACTGCTGCTTTCTGGACATCACTGGTGACTCAATGGAATTTTCGTTAAGCGTTACCTTTTGATTACTGGTAAAAAATTGATAAAAATAATGTTTTATAAGCTATAACAACTCTTAGCGTCTTACGGAAGATTTAGAAAGACACAAAGTGATTTTACAATTTCAATATTATTAGCAAGAAAACTATTCCATAAGTTCTAGAGAATAATTTAAAAGGTTGGGCGTTTCGGAATGTTACCAATACGGGATCATAATCCATCTGGGCGGACACCCTACGTTACCTACTCGATAATTTCTATTAACTGCGTTATTTTTTTTAGCTATTGGGGAAATATAAACGATCCTCAAATTATAAACGACTTTTTTTCATCATGGGCTCTAATTCCATATAATCTTACTCAAGGCGAAGGTTTATTCACTTTAATAACATCAATTTTTCTGCATGCCGGCATACTACACCTCGCAGGAAACATGTTATTTTTGCATATTTTTGGTGATAACCTCGAAGATCAAATGGGTCACCTTGGCTTCCTAGTTTTTTATTTACTAAGTGGGATTGGAGCAAGTATCGTTTATTACCTAACCACACCTCTTTCTCCAATACCACTTGTCGGCGCGTCAGGAGCAATAGCTGGCGTGATGGGAGGGTACCTTCTATTATACCCTAAGGCACGAATAGATGTAATTTTCTTTATTCTAATATTTTTTAAAATTTTTTCATTGCGAGCGTGGCTGGTTCTAGGCGTGTGGTTTTTCCTGCAGTTGGCAAATGGAACTATTTTAATGTCAGGTCAAAGCGGTGTCGCTTATTGGGCGCATATTGGCGGGTTTCTTGTTGGAAGTATTCTCTGCTTGCCAACTTTTTTTAAATTAGGTGGTTTTAAATTCTGGATAGATAGCAGTGGCCACCCGCCCTATCCTGAGGCTGATTACGAAATGGTTAAGTCGGCAATCCCAAAGGTAAAGTCACGTCTTAGCAAAAAATCACCGTGGAATTAACTTACTGCTTAATTATGCTTACAAATTCATTAAATTGGGCATCATTTGCACAAATTACATTGCCCAATTCATGGGGCTCTACAGTGCAATCATCAATCGACTCTACAAGAGCTCCAGCCTCTCGGGCAATTATTACGCCCGCCGCTATATCCCATGACTGTAACCCACGCTCCCAATAGCCATCATATCTCCCCGCAGCAACATATGCTAAATCAAGAGCTGCACTGCCAAGGCGGCGAACACCCGCACAAAAAGGCATAAGATTTTTTAGCTGCTGTGTCGTGGAAGGAAGATCAGCTACAGAATCAGCAAATGGAATGCCCGTCGCATATAGACTGTCAGAAACTTGCGCCCTTGACGACACACGAAGTCTTTCGTCATTCATACTTGGTCCATTCATCCACGCTCCAGTACCTTTTTCAGCATAAAAGAGTTCATCTTTTGCCGCATCAAAGATCACTCCAGAGATTACTTTTCCCTTATGCTCAAGGGCAATTGATACTGCCCAGTGAGGAAGACCATGAAGGAAATTAGTGGTTCCATCCAATGGATCAACTATCCAACGACGTGTTGGATCTTCTCCGTCAGACAAACCTGTTTCTTCACCTAACCAACCATATGTGGGTCGAGCTTCTGTCAAGATTTCTCGAATAATACCTTCAGCAGCTGTATCAGCTCTTGAAACAAAATCTCCTGCCCCTTTGCGTGAAACCTGCAAGTTTTCAACCTCTTTGAAATCTTTCACAAGAGAGCGCCCTGCTTTCCGGGCAGCTTTTATCATAGTATTAAGATTTGCACTACCCGGCA
The DNA here is from genome assembly GCA_902602765.1 of Paracoccaceae bacterium. Lineage (GTDB taxonomy): Bacteria > Pseudomonadota > Alphaproteobacteria > Rhodobacterales > Rhodobacteraceae > Salinivivens. The sequence continues at coordinate 54,960 of CACKSH010000008.1, read as the reverse complement.
TTTTTACTCTTCCCGCTCAGCGTGTGCTCGCTATACTTGCGATTTAGAGAATTGCCAAGGCCTGATAATTCTATTTTATTTTTACAATGTAGTAAAAGTCTATGTGAATATAGAATGGATCCACACACCACCAACCGCCGAGAGGGCTGTTAAAAGAGCACCCCAAGACAGATCTATCGCAACCATTCGTCTGCGCCAACCTTTAAGGGTTGCAAAGTTAGTAAATTCGTATGTACCGTATGCCATAGCACCCAGCACAAGACCTGCAACAAATGCTTGTAACATACTTCCACCGTTTGCTGCAGGTAGAGCAACAAAGAAAACTATCCCTGCAACATAAAGTAAATAAAATACCCCGGCTGCCCCCATTTTCGGGGCTTCGAGCATCATATGACCAATGTGTTTGGAAAATAACGGATGTAACACTCGCTTTAACATTACTACGTCTAAAGCTAGAAACACTAAAGCTGTGGCTGTGTAAAGTATAATTAACGACATAACTACTCCTGGCTAAGGATCAATACGCTCCAACGTCCCAATTGGATCAAATTAACTTTTTACTAGAATCAAAGGTAGGACTAATTAACAAAAAGAAAAGGTTAATTAACCCAAAGGAATACTAATCTTGAAAAACTCCACCATTGTGCAGAAATTTTAAATGGTCGCGACTTAAATAACCCTTCTGCAGTTGATGATCAAAAAGTTTCCACCAAACACAAAACAAACAGGCAAGAGATTTTTCATCTAGTATTCAATCTGAGTGCGTATGCGTGTGCTTGTGGGTCTTAGACTTCTTGTGTGTGTGGGTATGTGAGTGTGATCTTGAAGCTGATCTTTTCTTTAAATGAATCGGGATCTCTAAATCAATTGATCCAGCAGTTTCAAATATTAGAGTCAAAAATATTACCTCTCCATCAACAAAGGGCTGAGATAGCCCCATGAACATAATATGGTCACCACCTCTTTCAAGCTTGAGAACTCCATTGCCCGAAATAACAAACCCATCTTCTACGCGGCGCATTTTCATCACACCGTCATCACCCTCAATGTGAGTATGTAATTCAACCTTTTTGGCTTCATCTGATTTTACATCGAGTAAGCGGTCGTCCCGTGAAGATCTATTCCTTATTTCCATAAAAGCCGCTGCAGATTTTGCAAATTTCGTAGAAACACGCACATAGGCGTCATCAACCGATATTGTCTCTGCAATCGCCACCAAAGGAGTAAGCAATACTATAAAGAAAAAGATCAATTTTTTGTAAAAGTAGCGAACTCTTTTACAGTAGTCTAAGACCATAGGATTTAGGTTAAGCTTCAGCCGCTTGGCTTTTGACAACTTCCTTCTTAATTTTCAAAGCATTGTCAGATAACTCAGAGTCTTTTGCCTTGAGAAGGAAAGCATCCAGTCCCCCTCGATGATCAACACTCCGAAGAGCTGCTGCCGTAATACGCATCTTGAAACCACGTCCCAAAGCTTCCGACTGTAAAGTGACATCGTTCAGATTCGGTAAAAACCTGCGCTTTGTTTTATTATTGGCATGACTTACGTTGTTGCCTGTCATGGGGCCTTTACCAGTCAATTCACAGCGGCGTGACATTTCAAATTCCTTGTTTCTTCAAACTGATCCACTAAATTCCTATTTAATTTTAGAAAATGCAGATTCTTTTAACTCTAATTTGATGTGGTTCTAAGTTTAAAGTTAGGGATCGTCAAGCACTGCGGCTTAATATTATAACAAAGTAAGTTTACCTATTATTACATATAGATGCACCCAAATCAGAAATCTTATAATTTAATCTGTTTCAACTATACATTTTTTTAAAATCTTTTGAGCAGCTAATGATGGATAGATTTCACCATCATCGACCATATTCATTAATAACGAGATTTCTTCCTTAACTTCTTCTTTATCTAGAATTGATAAAAGCCCTTGGCGAATTTCTTCTTTGAACCAAAAACGCGATTGAGCTTTTCGGTTATGATCAAACCATCCGTCTGACTTCCTCCAATCTACAAGTTCTTCAATCTTACTCCAAACATCTGATAATCCAATTTCCTCCAAGGCCGATATGGTCATTGCAAGGGGATAACCCTTTGGATCATGACGCCGTTTTCGCAAAAGCATCAATGAGCTCGCATAATCTGAACACGTTCTTGACGCCGCAGCTTTGAGATCACCATCCGCCTTATTCACGAGAATTAGATCTGCTATTTCCATTATACCTCTTTTAACACCCTGAAGCTCGTCACCACCAGCTGGTGCAATAAGAAGTAAAAAAACATCAGATATTTCTGAAGCTATAGTTTCAGATTGCCCTACGCCCACTGTTTCGATGAAGATAACATCAAATCCAGCTGCCTCACAAATTGTAACGGCCTCTCTCGATCTTTTAGCTACGCCGCCAAGATGAGTCTGGCTTGGAGAGGGCCTGATGAAAGCATTTGGTTCCCTTGCCAACCTTTCCATCCTGGTTTTATCTCCTAAAATAGAACCACCTGATCTGACTGAACTGGGGTCGACTGCGAGAACAGCGACCCTTAGCCCTGCCCCGGTGAGATATGTCCCAAAACTTTCAATAAAAGTAGATTTGCCTACTCCCGGCGTTCCTGAAAGCCCAATACGAACAGCTTTTTTATTGGACAACCTAAGTTTATCCATCAATTCCAGGGCTTGAATGCGATGATCTTCTCTTGAGCTTTCAATCAACGTAATAGCTTGAGACAATGCGCGGCGATCCGCTTTTATAACGCTTTCAGCTAATTCGGCAATATTTTCCATATCGTCCATCATATTAAAAATTTACAAGGCCACCTGTTGACCTTTACAGCAAATTTTTGCCTAGATGAAGCTACAACTAGAAGAAGTGAAAAAATATCTTCGTAGGATAAGATTATTGAGGATTATTCTGACAGCTTGGTTTCTTATAGTATTCATTTTACAAGAATACTCTTATAGCAAAGCACAGCAGCATGTTTTTGACGTATACATACTCGGCCTGAAATTAGGCAGGCTCAATTACGCTGTTGAAGTTAAAAATGATTTATATAGCACAGCCGGAAACCTGCGCTCTACAGGCATTTTTTCCGCAATTTCCAAATATTCCTTCGAAGCATCGTCAAAAGGGAAAGTTGAGAACGGTTTATTTAGACCCAATTATTATTCTGAGAGATCAGATACCGGGCGGCGAAAAGAAGAAAAAACAATGCTATATTCGAAGCATGGTATTGAGTTGATTACAAAAAAAACTCCAAAACCTTATTGGCAAAATCCTGATCAGCAATTGGACACATTAGACCCAATGAGCTCAATAGTTTACATTTTACGGGATCAAAAAGAAGCAAATATCTGCCGGCAAGACTTTGCAATGTTTGATGGTATAAGGCGGGTTAAAATAAAATTTACACATGGTGAGGAAGCATCCGACGGTCACATTAAATGCCATGGCGTTTACACGCGCATTGGTGGTTATTCCCAAAAAGAATTGAAAGATGGAACCAATTTTCCTTTTAATGTGAAATACGAAATTCGGAGTGCTGTTTACAAAGTGGTCGCTTTTGAAATTACAACAAACCGTGGGCGTGCCAAATTTGTGCGTAAATAAACCTTGAGAGACTTACCTCCGATACATGATGTGATAACGCAGGTACAAGAAGCCATTACATTTGGAAAACGCGCCGTGATTGTGGCTCCTCCAGGAGCCGGGAAAACAACCATTGTTCCGTTGAAATTACTGGATAACCCAAACATTAACGGACAAATTATCATTTTAGAGCCTAGACGACTCGCGGCACGTGCAGCAGCTAGTCAAATGGCAGCGATACTCAATGAAAGGATTGGAGAAACAGTCGGCTTTAAGATTAAAGGGCTCACAAAGGTCGGCAAACAAACTCGCATAGTAGTTATGACCGAAGGTATACTAATCAGAATGATTCAATCCGATCCAAGTTTATCTGAAGTCGGTTGTATTATTTTTGATGAATTCCATGAACGATCAATTAATTCAGACTTAGGCCTCGCACTGAGCTTACAACTTGCAGAAATTTTAAGAAGTGACTTAAGGATAATAGTCATGTCTGCTACTCTAGATGTTGGTCCCGTTTCTGACTTATTGGAAACGAAAGCTCCAATTATATCAGACGGTCGAGCTTATCAGGTCAAGTGCGAGTACTTATCCCGCCCAAGTTCTAAAAATGTTAGGCTATGGGAAAACTTTGCCAAACTTATTTCTGATGCGTTTGAAATGACAGAAGGAGGTATTCTCGCTTTTTTGCCAGGAGAGGCAGAAATAAAAGCAACAGAAAAGCTCTTAAAAGAAAAGTTGCCCAACACAGCAATTATAATGCCTCTTTATGGATCATTGCCTTTTGAACAACAGAACAAAATATTAGAGCCATTAAAAAACGAAACACTGCGTAAAGTTGTTCTCTCAACTTCTATTGCAGAGACATCTCTTACAATTTCAGGAATTAAAGTAGTCGTCGATAGTGGCTACACCAGGCGCTCTCGCTATGACCCCGCTAGCGGAATGTCCAGGCTCATCACACAAAAAATTTCTAAAGCCGAAGCAAATCAGCGTATGGGCAGAGCAGGACGGGTCGCTTCGGGTTGGTGTTATCGAAATTGGGCAGTAAGTGAGGAAGGTGGAATGTTAGAATTTCCTCCTAGTGAAATTGAAATTTCGGACCTTAGTAATTTTGCTCTAGAACTTTCTCTGTGGGGTTCAAAACCAGAAAGTATGAAATTTTTAACAAAACCAGAGCCAAATCGTTTGGCAAAAGCATACGAATTATTAACTCAAATAGGCGCGATTTCAGGCCAAAATAAAATTACGCCACATGGCCGAGAAATCGCAAAATTTCCTTGCCATGTGCGTTTAGCGCACATGCTTATTTCTGTAGGAAAAAAATCTGCTATTATCGCTGCCTTGTTGCAAAATAGAGATATTATGTTTGATAAAAATAATTCCGACTTTCAAATGCGTCTGAATAAATTTGATGATGGTTTTTATACTGGCGGAATAAATGCGGGTTTATACTCAAAAATAAAGATAGATCTCAAAGTTTTTGAAAACCTGGTGCAGCAAAACACTGCTTTCAGTTCAGCTCAAAGTTTGGCGCTGGCATTCCCTGACCGGATAGGTAAGAAAAGAGATGGGTCGAATTCAAAATATATTTTGTCCAGCGGAAAGGGGGCATACGTCAATAAAGACGATCCACTCAGCAGAAAGAAATACATTGTAGCAGTGGATATGGACGGCGATCAAAAAGACTCAAAAATAAGATTAGGTATAGAAATCTCAGAAAGTGAAATACGAGAACTTTTTGCAGATACGATCGTTTGGCAAGAAACTTGTTATTGGTCGACACGTGAAAAACGTATAAAGGCAATTAGAAGGGAAATTCTCGGAAAAATTACACTTAAATCACAGACTTGGACCAATCCACCAACTGAAAAAATTTCGTCAGCAATTCTTAAGGGAATTGAGGATTTGGGGTTTAATTTTAGCCCCGCAGAAGAGCAATTCATTGCCAGAGTCAAATTTGGCGGTGAAGATTATCCTAACATGGAGATAAGTCATTTAGAGGAAACAGCAAAAGAATGGCTAACACCATTCATAAAAAATATAAAAACTGCGGATGATTGGAAGAAATTTGATTGCCTGCCAGCCCTAAGGAGTTTACTTAGTTGGAAGCAGCTCAGCAAATTAGACGAGATTGTCCCGAAGCACTTTGTCAGTCCGTTGGGTAGAAAATTGTCTATAGATTACTTAGGACAACACCCTTCCGTAGAATTACGTATGCAAGAGCTTTTTGGACAAAAATTACACCCAATGATCAAAAAAAAGCCACTTCTTTTGACGCTATTATCACCGGCAGGCAGGCCACTTCAAAAAACGATGGACCTACCAAACTTTTGGAAAACAAGCTATCTAGAAATTAGGAAAGAAATGCGGGGAAGATATCCAAAACACTCTTGGCCAGAAACGCCCGAAAACGAAAAACCAACCATTAAACTTAAATCCAAATAATAATAGTTTAGCTAAAGGGCTCCTCTGGATACTTAACAGAAGTTAAATACAAACCATCTGGGGGGCTAACTGGGCCACAGGCAGTCCGATCTTTCGCTGATAAAGCGTCGAGGACATTCTGCGGCGACCAATCTCCTGCTCCAACTCTTTCAAGGGTGCCAACAAAACTTCTTACTTGATTATGTAAAAAGCTCCGGGCTCTTAAAATGAATCGTATCTCTATTCCATTATTCAAAGCTATCTTTCTGACGTTTAATTCGTCTAGCGTTTTGACTGGACTGCTGGCTTGGCATATTGATGACCTAAAAGTTGTAAAATCATGTTTGCCCAACAAATAGTTGGCAGCTATTTGCATAGCACCAACATCCAAATCATGTTTTACATGCCAAACTAGTCCATTTTCATGGGTGAGCGGGGGGCGCCGGCATACTATACGAAACTCATAATGCCTTCCAACAGCAGAAAATCGAGCATGCCAACTCTCATGAACCTGTGCGCATGAAACAATTGAAATTGGTCTTGGTTTTAAATAAAAATTTAACGCCTCAGAAAGACGAAAAGGATCCCAGTCTTTTACCAAATCACAGTGTGCAACTTGCCCAACCGCATGGACCCCCGCATCAGTTCTGCCAGCGGCCACAACAGTGTGATCCCCTGGCTCTAAAATAGCCAGTGCGCGTTCAATATTACCTTGGACCGACGGAAGTTTTGATTGTCGCTGCCAGCCGACAAAAGGGCCCCCGTGGTATTCCACTTTTAAAGCATATCTTGGCATTTTTAAAGATCACCTGCTCTCTAAATTTAAAAATAACTGAGGTGTATTAAATTAAATAAAAATCTATCTCAAGTTACAATAAGCTGACGGTGAAATGGTTCTGTTGCGTGTATTATATCTATAAATAAAATCCCAAGGTTAATTTTTTTATCTAAAAGGGCAAACTTCACCTAGAACTCCCTGCCAAGAAAAGTCTTCCAGCTCCATGCCCAGAATGCGGTCTGGATTAGTTGGCGGGGGGAATATAATCCCATCCATCTTTCGAAAACCAAATCTTCTATAATATATTTGATCACCAACCATTAAAACACGCTTCCAATTCAATTCCCTTGCCCTTTTGATGCTATTTTTAATTAAAGCAGCGCCAAGACCCTCACCTTGATAGGTGGGATGTACCGCAATTGGTCCAAGAAATAAAATCCTTTTTTTGTCAATTTCTGCTGGCCAATATCTTATTGCGCCTACTAAAAGATCTTCGTCACTTTTTGCAATAAGGCATAAATCTTTGATAGGCGAATAGCCTTCTCTCAGCCTGTAGGACGATAATGCAAAGCGACTGGGAGTAAAGCAAAGGTCAAATAGAGCCTCAACATCCCAATAATCTTCTTTTTTCTCATTATAAAGCTCGAACACCTGTAAACCTTATCAGAATTCTAAAATCTTTTTATATTTGCCCTCTATACTTATACAGTCATTAATATATTCGAAAAGCCACTATGATTTTTAATAAAAACCTGTAGCAAAATTCTGCAACCAACCCACTTGTAATTGAAGTAGAATAGTTGGAGACCTTCTGTTTTTTCTAGGCTAGTTCCCGGATATAATTGTTGTTAAAGTATACGAGTTGCGAAAATTAAAGTTGTAGTGGTTAATTGAACCAATTGTTAGAGAGTTAAATGAGTTCTTCTATATTACCAACCTATAACCGCGCTCCATTGGCCTTTGATAAAGGTCAAGGTAGTTGGCTGTATACAAAGGACGGAGACTGTTATCTTGATATGGGAGCTGGGATCGCAGTTAATGCCTTGGGGCATTCAAACCCAGAACTTATAGGGGCATTAACGTTTCAGGCTAGCAAACTCTGGCATGTATCCAATCTTTATGAAATCCCTGAACAACGTAGGCTGGCGGACTTGCTGGTAGAAGCAAGCTTCGCAGATAATGTTTTCTTCACAAACTCAGGAACAGAAAGCTGCGAGTTAGCTGTAAAAATGGTTCGTAAATACTGGTATGAAAAGGGACAAGAAAATAGAGTTGAAATAATAACTTTTGAGGGCTCTTTCCATGGTCGTTCCTCAGCAGGTATCGCTGCCGCAGGTGGAGAAAAGCTTACAAAAGGTTTCGGGCCAGTGCTCCCCGGGTTCGTTCATCTTCCGTGGTCCAATCATGATCTTATCGAAGCTGCCATTAATGAAGATACTGCTGCAATTCTTATAGAGCCTATACAAGGCGAGGGTGGTATTCGGTGCTTGCCAGATGAATGTTTAAAGGGCCTACGCATTTTGTGTGACAAGCATAATATATTGTTAATGGTTGATGAAGTTCAATGTGGTATTGGTCGTACAGGCAAGCTATTTGCGTATGAATGGTCCGGAATAGAACCCGATATAGCTATGGTAGCAAAAGGCATAGGTGGCGGTTTCCCTTTAGGAGCAGTTCTTGCAAAAGAAAATGCAGCGAGCGGAATGACTGCAGGAACACACGGTTCCACATACGGTGGCAATCCATTAGCCTGCTCAGTAGGGATAAAAGTTCTTGAATTAATAAATACACCCAAGTTCCTTAACTCTGTGATATCAAAATCAGGAATTATGAACCAAGGACTTCTTCGGCTAATTGACTCTTATCCTGATATTTTTGAAGAAATAAGGGGAACTGGTTTAATGTTGGGGGTAAAATGCAAATGCCCTAATTTGGATTTTGTAAAAGGAGGCTATGAAAACGCCATCTTAACAGTTCCGGCTGGTGATAATGTCGTTAGACTGTTACCCGCTTTGAATATAACCGCAGAAGAGATAAGTGAGGGTTTAAGTAGGTTGGAAAAGACCGCTGGATCTCTAAGAAAAGCTTTGTGAAGAAATAAAATGGCAAATTTTTTAGATATAAAAAATATAGAAAGTAATGACCTTAAAAAGATAATCCAAACTGCTTTGGAACTGAAAAAATCTAGGTCAGGCCTCACAAAGGGTGCCTGTGATAGCGATCGGGCACTAGAGGGCCACATCGTAGCTTTAATTTTTGAAAAACCATCAACCCGCACTCGAGTAAGTTTTGACGTGGGCGTACGCCAAATGGGTGGCCAAACAATAGTCTTATCAGGGAATAATATGCAACTTGGCCATGGTGAAACCATTGCAGATACTGCTAGAGTTCTAAGTCGTTACGTCGACTTAATTATGCTTCGAACGTATGAGGAAGCGACCCTGCATGAAATGGCTCAATTTGCCGAGGTTCCCGTAATCAATGGCCTAACAAACTTTTCACACCCTTGTCAGATTATGGCCGATATAATGACTTACGAAGAACATAGAGGCTCAATCGAGGGTAAAAAAATACTTTGGTCAGGCGATGGAAATAATGTTTTTAATAGTTTTGCTCAGGCTGCAGAAAAATTTAATTTCAATTTAACATTTACTGGTCCAGAAACTCTCAAACCAGATAGGAAAGTAATTGAGCGAGCGAAACAAAATGGGGTTAAAATTTTAATCGAACACGATCCTACCATAGCAATAAAAGGCGCAGATCTAGTTGTAACTGATACATGGATAAGTATGCATGACCTTCAATCCGCTAGAGAGCGGCGTCATAATCAACTGCGGCCATATCAGGTCAATAAAGAACTTCTTTCACATGCAAAATCCGATGCATTATTCATGCACTGCTTACCAGCACATAGAGATGAGGAAGCAACGTCTGATGTTATGGATGGAAAAAACTCAGTAATTTTTGATGAAGCAGAAAATAGGCTTCACATTCAAAAAGCAATAATGCGCTGGTGCTTGGGAAAATAAATAAACCGCCTTGCGGTTTCTAACTAGTGGCCCTCTTCAAGGATACCAGTCCTTACTGAATAATTTACTGCGAGTGCGTAGTCAGGGTCATCATCACTGTCAACCATAAGGTGACCCGCCTTTATTAAAAGCATATGGCAATCTCTACTGAGGTGCTTTAATTGCAGACGCTTTCCTGCACTTTCGTATTTGGCAGCGACAACTTCTATTGCTTGCAAAGCAGATTGATCAACCACTCTGCTGGCCTCGAAGTCCAAAATTATGGTAAAGGGATCATTTTGAACGTCAAAAAGCTCTACAAAACCATCTGTGGAACCAAAAAACAAGGGACCCTGAATTTTATAGGTTTTTTCATCACCATTTAAATCAACATGTGCATGGATTCTTCGTGCATTATTCCAAGCATAGGCAAGCGCTGAAACAATAACGCCCACAACAACTGCTACAGCGAGATCAAACCAAACCGTTACAACAGTTACTAAAATGGTGACAAAAGCATCGGTTTTCGGCACCACCCGTAAAATTTTGAGTGAATTCCATGCGAAAGTCCCTATTACAACCATAAACATAACGCCGACCAATGCCGCCAAGGGAATTTGCTCAATAATTGAGCTACCAACTAGAATGAAAAGTAAAAGAAAAATGGCAGCAGAGATCCCTGCTATGCGAGTACGCCCTCCTGATTTTACATTTATCATGGATTGACCGATCATGGCACATCCCCCCATGCCCCCAAAAAATCCTGTCACAACGTTCGCTGCACCCTGAGCAAGACATTCTTGACTGGCCCCCCCACGCTTGTTTGTCATCTCTCCAACCAGGTTAAGTGTAAGCAAACTCTCGATAAGGCCAATGGCTGCGAGTATAACCGCATAAGGAAAAATTATTTCAAAAGTTTCCCAGCTTAAATTAACCATCGGCATGTGGAAAGTTGGGAAACCTCCTTTAATCGACGCCATATCACCAACTCTTGGCACATCTAATCCAAAAAATATTACAATAAGAGCTACAACACCAATACCAGCAAGCGGAGCTGGTACAATCTTTGAAATCTTTGGCAGAAAATAAATAATAGCCATCGTTACGCCGACGAGTACCAGCATGGTCGCCAAGGGCGTGCCGGTCAACCACTCGCCACCAGACGTTCCATGACCAGAAACTTCGACTGAGCCAGGGACTTTGAACTGGGTTAACTGAGCTAAAAAAATCACAATAGCCAAACCATTTACAAAACCTAACATGACGGGATGAGGGACAAGACGTATAAATCTACCCCATTGCATTATACCGGCTACCAGTTGCAAGATCCCCATCAGAACAACAGTTGCAAAAAGATACTCAACTCCATGTTCTGCAACTAAGGCAACCATCACAACTGCTAGAGCCCCAGTGGCTCCCGAAATCATACCTGGGCGCCCTCCGAAAACTGCCGTTATCAACCCAACTATAAATGCTGCATACAACCCAACGAGGGGATGAACCCCGGCAACGAATGCAAAAGCTACGGCCTCAGGCACAAGTGCAAGTGCAACTGTAAGACCAGAAAGCAACTCTATTTTCAATCGAACAAAGCTGATTCCGTTCGCACCTCTTGAACCTAAATCAGGCTTAAACAAATTTGCGAATGCTCCAAAAAGGGCGTGTCTCATAATTCATTCCATGCAAGGAAAATCATAACGGCGGCATAAACTATAGCTTCCTAAAAAGAAACCCCAGACCATTGTATTTATTTGATGCAGAGCCTTGATTATTTGCTATTTTATATCCATTCCTATCAAAAATAAGCTCCCGATATAAGTTAGGTGCAAATTTGTGAAGCAAAAATGTGATTTCGAGTTTCAATTTAAGTTGAGTCTTATATAACAAGTGAGATGTGGGGTATGGATAAAATAGGAATAAAAAAATACATCCGAACGATTAAAGATTTCCCACATGAAGGGATCATGTTTAGAGACGTTACTACTTTGTTCTCTGACCCAACTGGTTTTGACCTTACTATAAGTGAAATACTATCCTATATTAAAAGTAGTAGAATAGATAAAGTAGTAGGAATTGAAGCACGTGGCTTTATAATGGGTGGTGCTTTGGCAAACAGGTTGGGATGTGGCTTTGTTCCTATTCGAAAATCTGGAAAACTACCAGGGGCCATAATCAGCCAAGATTACCAACTTGAATATGGAAGTGATACCCTAGAAGTCCACGTAGATAGTATTGAACCAGGGGAAAGAGTTTTGCTTGTGGATGACCTTTTGGCAACTGGAGGGACAGCTGAAGCGGGGGTTAAATTAATAGAAAAGCTGGGTGGCAACATAATATCCTGTAATTTTATAGTGAATTTACCAGATCTAGGTGGCAGCGAAAAACTTGCAAACTTAGGCATATCTACACATTTTCTGTGTTCATTTGATGGCACCTAACTTAGATGGCGAAGCTCTATTTTCACTATTCGACAATGAATGCGGGCAAATCAACTCTACTGCTTCAAGCATCTCATAACTATCAAGAGAGAGGTATGAACACATACCTCATAACAGCTCAACTTGATAACAGAGCCGGGGAGGGAAAAGTTGGCTCAAGAATAGGCATTGGAGCAGCAGCTGATACATTTACAGGTGATGATGATTTGTTTGCCAAAGTTCAGGCAAAATTGAGTGTGGAAAAAATTTCTTGTGTCTTAATAGATGAGGCACAATTCCTTACTTCACAACAGGTATGGCAACTTGCGAAAGCAGTAGATGATCTTGCAGTTCCTATCATGTGCTATGGTTTGAGAGTTGACTTCTTAGGCAATCTTTTTCCAGGTTCAGCATCTTTATTAGCAATCGCTGACGAGATGCGAGAGATTAGAACAATTTGTCATTGCGGAAAGAAAGCAACTATGGTTGTGCGCCAAGATGAAGACGGCAATATAGTTAAAGGCGGAGATCAAATACAAATCGGAGGCAACGAAACATACGTATCATTATGCCGGAGACATTGGCGCGAAGCTTTTGAGAATTAAACTAGGTTGGGCGGTTCATTTCCTTCAATAAAGGCTTTAATATTTTGCACCGCCATTAACCCCATACCAGCTCTAACCTCTAAAGAAGCTGTTCCAAGATGAGGTAGAAGCACTACATTTTCCATTGCCATAAGATCCTCAGGCACTTTGGGCTCATGTTCATAAACGTCCAACCCAGCTCCAGCGATCTGGTTCAATTTGAGCGCGTCTATTAGGTCCGCTTCATTTACTACATCGCCACGAGCAATATTTACAAAATAAGCATGCGGCTGCATCGAAGAAAGTATATCTTTATTTATTAAATGGTGCGTTGCAGATCCACCCGGAACTGAAACAACAAGTATATCACTACTTGACGCTAATTCCGTTAGTGAATCATATCGTTTTACAGGGAAACTTAAATTTTTTGCAGACCTAGAGAAATATCCCACCTGCATTCCAAAACCGAAGTGGCATCGCTTTGCGATAGCCTGTCCAATATTCCCCATCCCAACAATACCAACTATCTTATTAGATATATGGAACCCAAGCATCTGAGTTGGATGCCAACCTTCCCACTTGTTGGCTCTCACAATTCTTTCACCCTCTGAGGTTCTCCTACAGCACATCAGCATAAGCGCCATGGCTATGTCAGCTGTTGCATCTGTAACCGCACCAGGGGTATTAGAAACTTTAACGCCATGTTCATTTGCCACTTTTACATCAATATGATTAAAGCCTACCCCAAAATTTGCGAGTAATTTTGCATTTATTTTATTACAAGATTCAAATATTTTTTCTGAATAAATATCGCCAAGCGTAGGTAAAACAACGTCATAATTAACGAGGCTATCTATCATCTCACTTTCATTCATGGCAGTGGTATTTTCCCGCACCGTAACTTCTCCTAGCAGACCTGCTGCACTAAGAACTTCTTTCGGTAGTGGTCGAGTAATGAATATTTTTTTTGTCAATGCATTCTTTCCCCATTTGGAATTTCTTTATCTGGACCTAGTAAGGTAACTGCCCCTTTATTATCACTTACTCCTAAAGTCAAAACCTCTGACATAAATGGCCCAATTTGTCGGGGTTGAAAATTAACAACTGCCAATACTTGCCGCCCGATTAGTTCGTTCAGTGTATAATTATCAGTAATTTGGGCTGACGTTTTCTTCACTCCAATAGACGGACCAAAATCAATCCAAAGTTTATATGCTGGCTTCCTAGCCTCTGGGAAGGTCTCTGCTTTTAGTATACTTCCCACACGAATATCGACTTTCAAAAAATCGTTAAAAGTTATTTCATCCATTCGCCAATTCCTTCGATCTTGCCGTGGCGGCAGCAACCGTTTTTTCGATAAGAGGCGCCAATCCATTCTCACTATTCATAAGGATATTTAATCCTGCTTCTGTCGTACCATTCGGACTAGTGACATTAACCCTCAATTTCTCTGGAACAGCAGTTGAACCAGCAGCTAATTGTCCTCCTCCGAGAACTGTCATTTTTGCCAGTCTCATAGCAAGTTCTTTATCTAGACCCTGTTTATGACCAGCGGCGGCAAGTGCATCTATTAAATAGAAAATGTAGGCCGGACCAGAACCCGAAAGACCCGTAACAGCATCCATTTGCTCTTCTGAAGTCAGGCTTACAACTTCTCCAATTGCTGACAACAAATTTCCAGCTACCTCTAACGCATCCTTAGGAACATTCTTATTTGCTATTTTAGCAGTTATGCCCAAACCAATTTCAGCAGGCGTATTTGGCATTGCGCGAATAATCGGTGTTTTTTGTCCTAAAAGACTTTCAAAACTTGATATTGTTACACCCGCGGCAATTGATAAGAAGACAACTTGGCTATTACCGTAATAAGAAAACTTCGGTAAAATCTGAGGGATCATTTGCGGCTTGATCGCAATACAAATAAATGTAGGATTGGAAGGTAATTTGGAATTTACGTTTACCCCTAGATCAATTAACCAATCACTGGGATATGGGTCCTCTACCCAAATATTTTTTGGTTCAAATCCCTTCGCTAGCCAGCCTTTAAGCATTGCAGAGCCCATCTTTCCACAACCTAGTAAGATGAGTGTATTTCTCTCAAAATTTTCTTGAGTCATAGAGCTTCCTTATTTTACGATAAGGATAGTCTTAAGCCCGCCCGAATGCCTCTGCAATGGCTACTTGTATTGCTTCTTTGGGCGTTTTGTCACCATACACGGCTAGTTGAAATGCTGGATAAAATTTTTCAGAGCTCAAAACAGCTGTTGAAATCAGACAATCTACTTGCTCTGCACTGGCTATTTGCCCACCAGTAAGCACCAAACCATACTTATAAATCATCATTTTTTGCTCTGTCCAAAACGAAAATGAACCCGCCCAGCATTTTTCATTAACATCATTTAGTAGTTCGAATAAGACAGCATGCTTTTCTACAGGCGGCTCCATTTCAAACGAGGATATAAGTCGTAGAGTTTCATCGAATGATGACCACGCAAGTGTTATAGAGTATGTTCTCCACTGCCCTTCAACCGCCATCGCGATTTGATCGTCAGCAATTCGATCGAAATCCCACTCATTATATTCAGCAACCGACTCGACCAAGTCAATCGGGTGTATGTCGTCATCCAATAATTGCTCTGATAGTGCCATCGCCCCGCCTCTTTCTTTTTATACCTAAGGTTTGGCCGCTACCCTAGGTCTTGGTGCCTGCTCTAAGGATAGACATATTTCGAAAATCCTTACTACATATGGTGGTGCTATTTTGTAGGCGTGTAAAGAGAAATATTCACTGTTAAGCGAATAAGTTGTGGATAGATTAAAAAATGGTAGATATTTTAACAGCAGCAAGCCGTTTCACAGGCGACTATTTGATTTCAAGTGCTTCGATCCTGGCTTTGAGATCTTTGTTCTCTTCTCTCGCCTTTTGAGCCATTGCTTTAACCGCATCGAATTCTTCACGAGTGACAAAATCACGATCAGCTAACCATCTATCAACCATCGAAGAGAAGGCATTTTCTGCCTCTTCTTTTGCTCCCTGTGCAACCCCCATAGCATTGGTCATAAGCTGAGAAAAATCATCTAACATTTTATTACGCGTCTGCATTTTCATACTCTTTTACAATGGTTACAAATATTTAATCTTAATCGCTCTACTCTGGTCAAAATCTAGAGCAAATTTATGCCTGTTCAACAATTAAAGACTATAGCGCTAACTTATCAACATTGGTATATTTAAATTCTACTTCAACAAACAATTCTTAAACAGCCTTTAAATCTAATTTTAATTTAGCTAACTATCCTACTAAGTGCCGCTAATATATTAATACGCTCTCTTATTGTTACGATAGATTTTATGACAAAACTTGAAGAATTGATCATTAAACGCATTCAAGAAACTGGACCGATAAGCATTTCCACTTTCATGCGAGAGTGCCTGCTTCACCCAAAGTATGGATTTTATACTCAGAGAGATGTCTTAGGTTCGGATGGGGATTTCATAACCTCGCCCGAGATTAGTCAGATGTTCGGTGAAATCTTAGGGCTGTGTTTAGCTCAATACTGGATTGATTTAAATCGACCTGATCGTTTTGCTTTGGTGGAATTAGGACCAGGCAACGGCACATTGATGCTTGACATTTTAAGAGCTGGTTCGTCGGTAAACGGTTTTATAGATGCATGTAAAATTTATTTGGTAGAAGCATCTTCAAAGTTAAAAAGGCAGCAACAAAAAAAACTATCACCATTCAATGTAAACTGGATAACTGATGATTTATTGCTCCCCAAAATTCCTACTTTTTTCATCGCTAATGAATTCTTTGATGCTTTACCTGTAAAACAATACCAAAGGGAAAACGACCTTTGGTATGAAATTCAGGTTGGTTTAAAGAATGCACAACTTAGTCTTAGCATGTCGCAATTGCCTTCAAATCATCCTGAATTAGAAACGCGTTTTAAAGACTGTGTGACCGGAGACCTTGTTGAGATTTCTGATGATGCATTAAGAATTTCTAATTTAATTGGCCAAATTATCAATAATGAGGGCGGCTGTGCTTTAATTATTGATTATGGGGATTGGCATTCTCTCGGATCTACTTTGCAAGCAGTCAAATCCCATAAATTTGCAAAAATTTTTGATCGACCTGGGGAGGTCGATTTAACCTGCCACGTAGATTTTGAGGCACTTGCAAGAAATTCGGGATGCGCATACTCTAGATTGACGGCACAGGGGGTTTTTTTGGAGAGGTTAGGAATTTCAGATCGCGCCAATCTACTACTTAAAAACTCCAAGCCTGAATATAAGCACTCAATTATCTCGGCTCACAGACGCTTAACACACCCTGATGAGATGGGAACTCTTTTCAAAGTTTTAGGTCTATTTTCAAAAGATCAAAATAGTCCTGCTGGTTTAATAAAGTGAGTATCCATCGTTTCAGAAGTAGAAAACTTAATAGTTTTGAACATGGATTTTTTACACGCTTAGGCGGCATTTCGATTGGCATTTTTGAAGGGCTTAATTGCGGAACTGGATCAAAAGACGATCATAAAAAGGTACACTTTAATCGTAACTTAGTTGCAGCAGAAATGAACGTAAAGCCACAAGAGCTAATAACAGTCCATCAGGAACATTCTGCACGGGCAGTAGTCATTGATAGTCCTTTAGAGGTTTTGACAAGAGCAGATGCCATCGTCACTAATACACCCAATTTGTCCATCGGAGTACTTACAGCCGATTGCCTTCCAATTCTCTTCGCAGATAAAAAAAACCATGTAATAGGAGTAGCTCACGCTGGATGGAAAGGCGCACTCAATGGGATTTTAGAAAACACAGTTCATTCAATGATTGAACTCGGTGCAGATGTTAAAAGTATTAAGGCAGCAATCGGGCCTTGCATTTCTCCCAGCATCTACGAAGTCGGTCAAGATTTTTTTGACACATTTACAGAAAGAAGTACATCTTTTCAGAATTATTTTTCTACAGGGGTTAACAAAAACAAATACTTTTTCAACTTACCAAAATTTGCATTGGATAGACTATATAATCTAGAAATTTCAGACGCTGAATGGATAGGGAATTGTACTTATCAAGAATCTGATAAATTTTATTCCTATCGCCGTTCTCAGCATTTGGGCGAGATGGATTATGGCAGGCAAATATCAACAATAAAAATCTAAACCACAGATTTGGATTATGCCTTCTGTGCTAACCGCTCTTCTAAAATATCGAATGGAATTCCTGGATCATCTTTTGCTCCACGAATTACCAGTGAAGTTTTGACAGAACCAACATTTTGAGCAGTTAATAATTCGCCTGTCAGAAATGATTGAAAACTACTTAAATCGGGAGCCACGCATTTGAGCATGAAATCTACTTCACCATTAAGCATATGGCATTCTCTAACTAAAGGCCAATTTTTACAAAGCTCCTCAAAGGAACTTAAATCAGCCTCTGCTTGGCTTTGCAGCCCGACCATTGCGAAAACTTTAACTTCAAAACCTAATGATCTCTCATCTACCTGCGCATGATATCCATTTATAAAACCCTGCTCTTCCAACGCCCTAACCCTACGCAAACACGGTGGCGCAGATATCCCAACACGCTTCGCCAATTCGACATTCGTCATTCTGCCATTGGCTTGCAATTCTGACAAGATTAGGCGATCGATAGGATCTAATCTGGTTAATGGCATATTTAAAACCTTATTTAGTTTTTCTATATAGCATTCAGTGGGTGCTGCGCAATAATATTTCAAGATTAAGTAATAATCTTATACGGCTGAATAGGTAAAATTTAAAATTACAGACTTTCATCCTAATTAAAGGATGAGTATAAACTTATAGTGTTTTTGGGAAAAAATTTAGAATGGCTGAAGTAATAAAAACAAAAGTTTTAATCATTGGCTCAGGCCCTGCTGGATACTCTGCAGGTGTTTATGCTAGTCGGGCTATGTTGGAGCCAATTTTGATACAGGGTATTGAACCAGGAGGCCAACTTACGACGACCACTGAGGTAGAAAATTGGCCAGGAGATACTGAGGTTCAAGGGCCCGATCTGATGTTGCGGATGGAAGCACATGCCAAAGCTATGGGGTGCCAAATTATTCATGATTTGGTTACCAAATTAGAACTTGGCAATAGGCCTTTCAATGCAACTTGTGACAGTGGTACCTCGTACGAGGCTGATGCCGTAATTTTGGCAACTGGAGCAAGGGCAAAATGGTTAGGATTAGAGTCGGAAGAATACTTTAAAGGTTTTGGTGTTTCAGCCTGCGCGACCTGTGATGGTTTTTTCTATCGCGAGCAAGAGATTGTTGTTGTAGGTGGAGGCAATACCGCTGTCGAAGAGGCCCTGTTTCTGACAAATTTTGCCTCAAAAGTTACCCTGATACACAGACGAGATGAACTCAGAGCTGAAAAAATTCTTCAAGAGCGCCTACTCAATCATCCTAAAATTGAAACACTTTGGTTCCACGAACTTAAAGAAGTTATCGGAACAAATGACCCCAAAGGAGTAGAGGCTGTTCGCGTAGAAAATGTCCGTACTAGTCAAATCAAAGAGATCAAATGCAAAGGTGTATTCATAGCGATCGGTCATTCGCCAGCTTCAGAATTAGTAATTGAGCAATTGGAAACCCATAGCGGTGGGTATGTACAAGTTCAAGCTGGTAGCACACGGACATCTATTAATGGTGTTTTTGCAGCAGGAGATCTCACCGACCATATCTATCGTCAAGCAATTACTAGTGCGGGCATGGGCTGCATGGCGGCCCTAGATGCGGAGAAATTTCTAGCGGAAAAAGGATAAGACCTCAGCACTAAATCTTTAATTTCCCAGTCATTAAAATATACGCGGAACCAGTAACTTTCACCCCGGATATATTGCCTGGACGGCCCAAAACTTCAATCTCAGCTTCACCAGGCCGGCCTAAAAAGTCACCCTGATGAGCTGTGAAAGTAGGGTTTTGAATTAAGTCATTATCCCAAAGATATGCTGCCATCGCACCAGTTGCCGAACCGGTAAAGGGATCTTCACTTCGACCACTTGAGTGTAATAATAGTCTTGAAAAGGTTATTCCATTTTCCCGTGGCGAATTTAAACAGACCCAAAAAGGCTCCATCAAGTCACTCTCAGAGCTTGCCGCCCGAAACGTATCTAATGCCTGATAGTCAATTGTTACTTTTTTAAGCGTTTCCAAACTGTCAACTAAGACTATTGGAAAGGGAAGACCTGTAGAAACTACTTGTGGTTTGCAGAGAATGCTATTCTCAAGAATACCTCCAATTTGAGACAAAACTTTCTTCTCAATTTTAAAACCAAATTTAGGTTTAGGCTGAGTCATAGATATTTTTACTTGATCACCTGAGCAACTAACTTCAACAGGAATCAAACCAGCCAACGTTTCAAAGACCAACTTACTTCTATCGTGTTTACCGCGAGAAATTATCGACATTGCTGTTGCTATTGTTGGGTGACCTGCAAATGGGATTTCCCGATCAGATAAAAAATAGCGAACGCGAAAATCAGCGATTTCCGAAGAAGAAAGAAAAGTACATTCTACCAGAGAAGTCTCTCTAACTATATTTAAGCAAGATTGCTCCGATAAGATACCGTCATCGTAAACTACCGCACAGCCATTCCCAAAAAACGGTTTTCGGCTGAAAGCATCTACCCAATCAAAATCAAATTGACGATCATAAGCCTTCACCATTACTCCAAAACTTAGGCTGGTTAATGAACTGGCACAGGATTAAACTCATTTTGCCTAGCAAGTACAAATGCAAGGGACCTATCCTTAACAAGTGCTAATCTTTCACCATTACTGCTATTGAGCGAGTACACTTGATCCTGAGAAATTCCTTTTGCCACTGCCTCTGGCAAATCTTCCACATTCACTGCGCATACATAAACCGTTCTATCATTTAGATTATTTATACTTAGGTTATCTTTGCTCATAGCTAAGCCCTCCTTATTTTTATTTTTTGAACAACCGTTTCCGGAATATTTTGTGTTAGGTCAATATGCAGTAGGCCATTTTCCATAATGGCCTGCCCGACGTCAACGCCCTCAGCTAAAACAAACGAACGCTGAAACTGACGTGCGGCTATTCCTCGATGCAGGAAAACCCGCGCGCTATCATCCTCTATCTGCCGTCCTTTAACAATTAATTGCTTATCTTCAACCGTCAATGACAAATCTTCTTCTGAAAACCCTGCTATAGCCAATGTTATTCGAAAAGATGTTTCAGTTGTTTGCTCTATGTTAAAGGGTGGGTATCCCTCACTACCATTTTTGGACGCTCTTTGCAGAAGTCGCTCTAATTGTTCAAAACCCAGCATGTTTGGGTAAGTCGATAAAGTCAGTCTCGTCATTTGTAGCCCTCTAAATTAAGCGACTTTTTATTGGCATCCTCAAAGGCAATGTCATAAATAGATATGGGAGCTATGTAATCAGAATACAAGGACTAGGAAAATTCATAGACCAGTTGTATAGTGACTCTTTAACTTTAGAAATTAAATTATGAATGCCTACAACGATGTATCGCTGAAAACTGAAGAAATTCTCCAAATAGAGTTGGAGGTTCTCAAACAAGAACATCGAGATTTAGATGAAGCTGTTAAAGCTCTTGAGGAAAGAGGCCTCCGAGATCAGTTAACGATTCAACGTCTGAAAAAAAAGAAACTTGCATTAAAAGATAAGATTGCAGTAATCGAGGACCGTCTTACACCTGATATAATCGCCTAACTGATTTAAATCTTTGTAAGTTACGAAAAATTTGAGGAAGCGAGATAATGAGGACTAAACCATCTATTGGCGTTATTATGGGAAGCCAGTCAGATTGGCCAACTTTGAAATATTCTGCTAATATTCTTGATGAATTTGATGTCGCATATGAAACAAAAATCATTTCTGCGCACCGCACGCCCGATAGACTTTGGGAATATGGTAAATCTGCTGTAACACGCGGTTTAAAAGTAATTATTGCTGGTGCAGGTGGCGCTGCTCATTTACCTGGTATGATGGCATCAAAAACGCATATCCCAATCATCGGCGTTCCAATACAAACACAAGCCTTATCTGGAGTAGACAGCTTATATTCAATCGTCCAAATGCCACGCGGTTTTCCCGTAGGAACAATGGCGATAGGATCAACAGGAGCATCCAACGCCGCACTCATGTCATTACAGATACTAGCCCTAAGCGACGCAAACTTGGCACAAAAATTAGAAAGTTGGAGAAATCATTTATCTTCTTCAATTACAGATGAACCACAAAATTGACAAAATGTTAGAACCTGGATCTAGAATAGGTATTTTAGGCGGCGGACAGTTAGGTAGAATGCTTGCTGTCGCAGCAGCTAGATTAGGTTTTAAGTCGCATATATTTGACCCCTCTGAAAACTCACCAGCTTCACATGTTGCAAGCAAAACATCGATAGCTTCATTTAAGAATGAGCAGGCCTTAGTAGAGTTTGCAAAAAATGTTGATGTGATAACTTATGAATTCGAAAATATTCCTACAACTACTCTCGATATTTTGGAAGAAATTGTGCCGATCAGACCTGGGAGAGAAGCACTTCGAGTATCTCAAGATAGAATTATTGAGAAAAACTTCCTGTCTAATTTAGGCTTAAGGACGGCTCCTTATCAAGCAGTAGAGGATTTAAACTCTCTTTACGCAGCCTCCAAATCAATTGGCTTCCCAGCTGTACTAAAAACTACTCGCCTTGGATATGATGGCAAGGGCCAGATAAGATTATCGGACTCCAGTAATATTGAAAAAGAATACAAAAAATTTGAAAATGATTTATTAATATATGAGGGCTTTGTTGATTTTGAATTTGAGCTTTCAGTGATTGCAGCGCGTAATTTATCCGGACAAGTGGCATGTTATGATCCAGGACAAAATGTGCACATAAACGGTATCCTGCATAGTACTACAGTACCATCACAATTAAACAGCCAGCAAACAGTTGATGCTGTACTAATAGCTGGTAAGATACTTGAAAGCCTCAATTATGTCGGGGTATTGGGAGTCGAACTTTTCTACACAAAATCTGGACTAATTGTTAACGAAATTGCACCTCGTGTTCAT
The DNA here is from genome assembly GCA_902602765.1 of Paracoccaceae bacterium. GTDB lineage: Bacteria > Pseudomonadota > Alphaproteobacteria > Rhodobacterales > Rhodobacteraceae > Salinivivens. Next base: position 32,074 of record CACKSH010000008.1, on the reverse strand, counting down.
AATTCTGGTCACTGGACTCAAAATGGCTGCACAATTGATCAGTTTGAACAACACATAAGAGCTATTACCAACTGGCCACTTGGTGATGGAAAACGTAATACTAACGTTGTAATGGAAAATTTAATAGGCGATGAGATTAAGCGCGCACCAGCGTTAGCGATGGATGGAAATATTAGCCTTCATCTTTATGGTAAAACTGACGTACAACCAGGCCGCAAAATGGGCCACTTTAATCTGGTCAAACAAAAATGAAGAAAGCTCACGCTTTATCAGCGTGAGCCTTGTTATTGTAAAACTTTGCAGAAAGCTTTTGGCGCTACATCATACCGCCCATGCCGCCCATGCCGCCCATGCCGCCCATATCAGGCATACCGCCACCGCCGGCCGCACCCTTAGGCTCCGGCTTATCAGCAACCATCGCTTCTGTTGTAATCAAAAGCGCTGCAACAGATGCAGCATCTTCTAGCGCTGTACGAACAACCTTAGCAGGATCAATAACACCGAACTTAAACATGTCTCCATACTCTTCGGTTTGTGCATTAAAACCGAAAGATGCATCTTTGCTTTCTCGTATTTTACCTGCTACGACAGCACCATCTACACCTGCGTTCTCTGCAATCTGACGAAGAGGCGCTTCTAAAGCTCTGCGAACAAGTGCTATTCCAGCATCTTGATCTGCATTTTCTCCTTTTAACTTATCTAAACCTTTACAGGATTGGATAAGTGCGACTCCACCGCCGACGATAATTCCTTCTTGAACAGCAGCACGCGTAGCGTTAAGAGCATCATCAACTCTGTCTTTTCGCTCTTTAACTTCTACCTCAGACATACCGCCAACACGAATAACAGCAACACCACCGGCAAGTTTCGCAACACGCTCTTGTAGCTTTTCGCGATCGTAGTCAGATGAAGTTTCCTCGATTTGAGACCTAATTTGTGCAACCCGGGCTTCAATCTCAGACTTTTCTCCAGCGCCATCAACAACAGTTGTTTCGTCTTTTGTAATTTGGATCTTTTTAGCGGTTCCAAGCATATCCATAGTGACGTTTTCTAGCTTCATACCGAGATCCTCACTGATGACTTGACCACCAGTTAGTATAGCGATGTCTTGCAACATTGCTTTACGGCGATCTCCAAAACCTGGAGCTTTCACTGCAGCAATTTTAAGTCCACCGCGCAGTTTATTTACAACCAATGTTGCTAGCGCCTCTCCCTCAACATCTTCCGCAATAATTAATAATGGCTTTTGGGACTGAATCACAGATTCTAGAAGCGGCACCATCGATTGCAAAGATGACAACTTCTTTTCATGCAAAAGAACCATGCAGTCTTCTAGCTCTGCTGTCATTTTGTCTGGGTTAGTCACAAAATAAGGTGATAGGTATCCTCGATCAAATTGCATACCTTCAACTACATCCGTCTCAGTTTCTAAACCTTTGTTTTCCTCAACGGTAATTACGCCCTCGTTCCCGACCTTTTGCATAGCGTCTGCGATCTGCTTACCAATCTCTGCCTCACCGTTGGCAGAAATTGTCCCAACTTGCGCAACCTCTTCGCTATCAGCGACGTCGCGAGCCATCTTCCGAATAGCTTCCACTACGTTCGAAGTAGCCATATCGATGCCTCGTTTAAGATCCATTGGGTTCATACCAGCCGCAACTGCCTTCATACCCTCTTTTACAATACCCTGCGCAAGAAGTGTTGCAGTCGTGGTGCCATCACCAGCCTCATCATTGGTGCGGCTCGCAACTTCTTTTACCATTTGAGCGCCCATATTTTCGAACTTATCATCAAGCTCTATTTCCTTCGCAACCGAAACACCATCTTTGGTAATTCGGGGAGCTCCAAATGATTTATCCAAAACGACATTACGTCCTTTTGGTCCTAGTGTAACTTTTACAGCGTCAGCTAAAATGTTTACGCCGCGTAGCATGCGGTCGCGTGCATCTGAATTAAATTTGACGTCCTTAGCAGCCATAGTGCTCTTCCTTGTCTATCTAAAATTAATTGATATGGCGAATTAAGACAAAATGCCTAAAATATCGCTTTCCTTCATGATCAACAGTTCTTCACCATCAATCGTCACTTCCGTACCTGACCATTTGCCAAACAGGATCTTGTCACCCTCCTTTACGGCCATTGCAATAAGTTCGCCGTTATCTTTTCGAGCGCCCTCGCCAGCGGCAACAATAAGCCCTTCGGCGGGTTTTTCTTTTGCGCTGTCTGGGATGATCAACCCACCAGCAGTTTTCTCATCACTTTCCACGCGACGAACTAAAACGCGATCGTGAAGCGGTTTTAATGCCATTTTTGAGGCTCCTTCATTAAGTTTCGGTCTTGCTTATAAAAGCATTTAGCACTCTGGTATCAAGAGTGCTAACGATGCTGAGATAAGTATGCCACATCAAAGAGTCAAGAGAACCAAGAAAAAAAACTGCTCGCAGATTACAAAACTAAGCATGCACCCTTTTTTTTAATCTACAATTAAGTCGGTACAGTAGACATATCTTTTTGATTTATGTGTACAATCCCCTAGCTAAAATCATCACATTAGGGTCAGGTAATCGCCCTCTAAAATTAGCATAAAGGATTTCTGGCTCTTCAGATCCACCAGCAGCAAGGATATTTTTTTCGAGGGATTTTGCGACCCTTGAGTCAAAAGGATCGTTTACTTCAGTAAAAGCAGAAAAGGCATCAGCTTCCATTACCTCAGACCACATGTAACTATAATATCCGCTGGCATAGCCACTGCCAGAAAAAACATGGGCAAAATGTGGTACTGCGTGCCGCATTCCAATAGCAGCTGGTATTTTTAATTTTTGAAGTATCTGGTCTTGCCGTTTCATTATATCATCAGGCGGCTCGTACAGATGTAAATATAAATCTACGAAAGCTGACGCAAGGTATTCGGTTGTCTTAAATCCCATATCAAATGTGGATGCCTTCAAAATAGCCGAAAGCATATCTGACGGTAAAGGTTCTCCAGTATCGCAATGCGTTGCAAATTCTTCTAGTATTTCAGGAACTTCTAACCAATGCTCAAACAATTGACTGGGTAATTCAACAAAATCACGAGCGACTGATGTCCCAGAAATAATATCGTAAGTTACGTCTGATAAGATTTGGTGTAGTGCATGCCCAAATTCGTGAAAGAGAGTTTTCGCATCGTCAAACGAAAGTACCGTATTTTCAAGCTTGGAAAAATTACAGACGTTTATTACAATTGGTATTTGTTTATTAGGAAACTTTGCTTGCGCTCGCATGGCACTGCACCATGCACCTGATCTTTTCGATGGCCGCGCGAAATAATCGCCAATAAATAATGCAACATCCACTCCTTTTCTAGATACTGTCCAAGCACGACAATCTTCGTGATACAAAGGTACATCCAGTGCTGAAAACTCAAGCTCAAACAATTTATATGCACATTTAAAGATTGCATTAATCAGGTTATCCAATTGAAAGAAAGGCTTTATATTTTTTTCATTTAAATCGTATTCTAATAAGCGCCGACGCTCTGCATAAAAACGCCAATCCCAAGCTTTCAAAGTGTCATTGATACCATCCTCAAGCAGCATGGATGATAAAATGGTCTCATCCTTGATTGCTGCCTCTCGAGCGGGAGCCCATACTGTTGTTAGTAATTTATCTACAGCTTCAGGAGAAGACGCCATCTCAGTTTCTAATTTATAATGTGAATAGGACTCAAATCCCAGAATTTTTGCCATTTCTGCTCGTAACTTAAGTGTCTTATGAGCAAGCCTTACATTGTTGCGATCACCTACACTTGCGCCGCGTTTTGTCCAGGCAACATATGCAAGCTCCCTGAGCTCACGATCAGGACAAAATTGCAAGAAAGGAGTAATTAGTGAGCGGGAAAGAGTTAAAACCGCCTGATTTATACCTCGGTCTTTACCAGCCTGTTTCAAGGCCTGAACTAAAAATGATGGGAGCAATTCAAGAGTCTCGCTCTCTAATTTTAAAATCCAATCACGCTCATCATTCAAAAGATTTTGAGAAAACTCAGTACCTATTTCGGCGAGTTTTTTACTGATGCTTTGGAATCGTGCCTTATTTTTTCCCGTCAAAGCAGCACCTGAACGCACAAAGTTTCTGTGAATCAACATTAAAACTCTCACTTGCTCTTTGTTTAAGCTTTGTAATTTTTTTGTATCTACAACTCGGGCAATTCTTTTAAATAGCTCACTATTTGAATAAATTTTGTTATTATAATCACTGAGCTTAGCTGAAAAAACTAAAAGTAGTTGGTCCCTTTTCTCGTTGGTGTGAGCACCTGTTACAGTATAAAAAGTGGAAACTACCTGATCCAGTAATCGGCCTTTTTTGAGCAGAGCTTCAATTGTATTTTCAAAAGTTGGCTCATCATTATTTAAGATTATTTCATCAATCTCTATTAAGGCTTCGGAACAGGCAATCGCCAATGCAGACTCGAAGTGTTCATCATTAATGATATCAAAAGGAGCAATTTTATGTGGAGTTTCCCAATTTCCTAATAATGGATTTGGTGTTTTATCAGTTTTTCCCATCAGCACATATCCTGCAATTAGTAGCTTTGTTAAGCTTTATTATTCTTGTTTCAGATTGTATGGCGTCATAAATCAGCATGACACCTCTTAGCCCATTTCCTATATCCAGAATGCTTTTAATTGCCTCTGCAGCCATCAAAGTACCAACTACGCCTGGCAATGCCGAAAAAACTCCTGCCTCAGCACAAGTAGGAGCGAAATCGTCTGCTGGTTTTTCAGGAAAAACACACTCATAACATGGGGAGTTTAAAGCATGATCAAACACCATAATCTGTCCTTCCCACTGACTAAGGGCACCAGAAATAACTACTTTGGAAAGAGATTGTGCAACTTCATTCACCAAATATCGAGTCTCGAAATTATCGCTACCCTCAATAATAATATCGTACTCAGACAGAAGCTCATTAGCTATATCTTTATTTAAGCGTCGGTTGTAAGGTTTAACCACAACATGCGGGTTCTGCTCTTTAATTGCTTTTTGCGCAGAAAATACCTTAGGAACACCTATTGAGTTGTCATTATGAATTATTTGACGCTGGAGGTTCGATTGATCGACTACATCATCATCAATAATCCCAATTTTACCGATGCCAGCTGCAGAAAGGTACTGCAGTACTGGAGAACCTAAACCACCAGCACCTACTACTAGTATCGAAGTTGATTTAAGCTTCTTTTGGCCCGACCCGCCTATTTCACGCATTATCACATGCCGCGAGTATCGGTCCAATTCAATATCCGAAAAAGTTACTTCAGAAGTGTTCATTGGCAAATTTTCTTCAGTGTTTTTTGTAGATATAGATCTTATACGCCTCAGAATCTCTCGATAAAAATATACTACCAAAAATATACTTACTAAAAGCACCCAAGGTTCTAAACTGCCACCTAATACAACACGAAGATTATTTTCGGGCGGCAATGTTAAATGAACGCATGAAATAAAAACCGATAGAGCAATTGCAGCTGCAGGAACAATTGATTTAGACAAATTTAATTTGCGAGCCAAAACCCAAAAGACAACGAATCCTAAAATAATAGATATCATTAATCTATCCCAGTAGACCCAAAACCGGTCGATCCACGCGCTGTTTTGGATAGCTCAGTAGAAACTTCAAATTTCACCTGGACTACATTTGCTACAACTAGCTGCGCAATACGGTCACCATGATAAATTTTGAATTCATCATCCCCGGAGTTAAACAGTATGACAGAGATTTCTCCTCTGTAATCGCAATCAATAGTCCCTGGACTGTTTAAAACCGTTACACCATTCTTGATTGCTAACCCCGATCTAGGTCTGATCTGCACCTCATGGCCTGGTGGTATTTCCATCATTAACCCGGTGGGAATCAACAATCTACTCTTGGGCATTAATAGCTTGCCTGAATTTCGTATATTACTTGGAAAGTTTGCTCTTAGATCCGCTCCTGATGACCCTTCAGTTTCATATTTTGGTGTTGGTATTTCTGTATCCGCATCTGGTGCATGCCTTAATTTCAGGGTCAAATACATCAAACTTCCAAGGCGGTACATATTTTTGCTGCTAATTTTTTAGCAACTGACTTTTTTGACATCAAAGGCCAATCTTCTGTCTGCTTAGCAGAAATAAGACAAATTTTATTTTCATCCCCACCCATGTATCCTGTGGTCGCCGATACATCGTTTGCAATGATCCAGTCACAACCTTTTTTCTTAAATTTAGTCTCGGCATTTTTATATAAATCTTCAGTTTCGGCGGCAAATCCAATCACCAAAGAAGGCCTATCGTCTTTCAAATTACCAACGTCACGTAAAATATCTGGATTTTCATTAAATTTCAAAACAGGAGGTCCATTGCTATTTTTTTTGATTTTTTGCTCTGATACATGATCAATGCACCAATCACTGACTGCTGCAACAAAGATTGCAACATCAGCAGGTAATTGAGCCAGCACAGCTTTATGCATCTCTCGCCCAGACCGAACCTTAGTTAACTCTACATTAGCCGGAATTGGCGCCGTACTCGGGCCAGTAATAAAAATTACATTAGCACCCAAATCTGCCAAGGCGCTAGCTATCGCCGAACCTTGCTCACCGGAGGACCTATTTGCAATGTATCTAACAGGATCAATCATCTCATGTGTCGTACCTGAGGTAACAATAATGCGCTTACCTAACAGTGGTCCTTGCTTAAAATAACTATTCAGAAATGCTACGATCTCGCTTGGTTCAGACATTCTACCCAGTCCAAATTCTCCACAAGCCATACCACCTTCATTGGGCCCAATTGTAATAATACCATCATCATTTATGGCATTAAGATTTCTCTGGGTTGCTGGATGGTGCCACATACGCACATTCATGGATGGCGCCACAAATACTGGTTTATCCGTGGCCAGTAAGAGCGTAGATGCAAGATCATCGCAACCTCCTTGTGCCATCTTTGACAAAAAACTAGCTGACGCGGGAGCAACTAAAATTATGTCTGCAGATCTAGAAAGTTCTATATGCCCCATCTCTGCTTCTGCGGTTAAATCAAATAACTCAGTATAGACCTTCGAACCGGCGATAGCAGCAACCGATAGTGGTTTTATAAACTGTAGAGCAGATTTGGTCATTACAGGAACGACTATGGCGTTGTTTGTTTGCAACAATCGTATCAACTCAATAGATTTGTAAGCAGCAATTCCTCCAGTGATTACCAGTAGAACCGTTTTTCCTTCTAACATATTATCCTCAGTCAAACTAAAACAGTTTTGCAGACGAAATTTAAGAAAGATATAATAATAAGCCCGGAAAGTAGCAAGGTATCAGTCATGCTCTGCCTTAAAACCAAAATCCACTGGTATTTATAGCGTTGGCCAAGATAATTTAAACAAAGCAAATCGAGCTAAACATATAAAGTAACAAAAAGGGCTCACACGTGTGAAATATATACTATTGGACGATCTGCCTACCGATTCACATATTTCTGCATTCAAAGAAAATTGTGAACTTCACGCGCATTTTTATCCAAAAATCGACGCATTTTGGTAAAAGCAGCGGCTTCTATTTGGCGAACGCGTTCTTTGGAAAGACCTAGCTCCTGACCTAAACTTTCCAGCGTTCGAGGCTCATCAATTACTTGTCGTTCTTTAACAATAAATTTTTCTCGATCAGATAATCCATCCATGGCACCAAGCAGCCAATTACGAAGGTTCTCCTGATCGTGAGCTTCTTCCACGGTCTGAGAATCAACGGAAGCTTCATCCTCTATTACATCAATCCATTCACGCCCATCCTCATCGGATGCTTGCGTAGCATTGAGGGAATAATCAGTACCCGATAGCCGACCATCCATCATTTCCACATCACCTACGGGTACGCCTATCTCTGTAGCTATCATTTCATGCAATTGGCTCCTGTCCAACGGACCACCATCTTGCATAGCCTCACGTTCGATTTGCGCTTGAACCCTTCTCATATTAAAAAATAAAGACTTCTGACTACTCGTAGAACCAGTTCTGACTAACGACCAGTTACGCATAACATAATCTTGGATGCCAGCTTTTATCCACCACACTGCATATGTCGAAAATCGTACACCACGATCAGGATCAAATTTATCGGCAGCCTTCATTAAACCCAACCCAGCTTCCTGAATTAAATCTGACATTGGTGCGCCGTACCTTTTAAATTTTGAGGCCATCGAAATTGCTAATCGCATATATGCGCTTATCAAACGATGCAACGCTTTTTCGTCTCGATTATTCTTCCAAGCATAAGCTAACTGTAGTTCGGTTTCAGCGTCTAATAACTCAGCCTTCATCGCTTTCCTTGATAAAGCTCGGTCCCCACCGATATCTAAAGCCATAATGTTCTCCAACAAATCAATTATTATTTTATAATTATCGATATATTTACGTGGCATTAGTTATTCTGGATCATTTACGACTAATTTTTTTCCCCTACATTTAAAAAGATTTATCAGATATGACCTGAAAAAGTGTCTTATAGTTCTCTATTTTGATATACAGATGCTTACCGGCTGCGTTTAACCGATATAATTTTTAATTTTTGAAAAGACTGAGCTTTTGGTCAATGGAGTCCCAGATCCTACCAGCAGCATTTATATCGTCAAAACGCTCTAATTCTTGAAGACCCGTGGGCGACGTAACATTGATTTCCGTCAGAAATTCACCAATAACGTCAATACCTACAAAAATTTGTCCTTTTTCTCTTAAAATGGGCCCAATTGTTTCACAAATGTCGAGATCACGCTTTGTTAAGCTTGCTTGATTTGCAGTCCCACCGACATGCATATTTGATCTTATCTCACCAGAAATCGGCACTCGGTTTATTGCACCCACTGGATCCCCATTGACAAGAATAATTCTCTTATCCCCTTTGTTTACCTGTGGTAAGAACTTCTGCGCCACCAATGGTTCTCTAGAGAAGTTCGAATACATCTCAACAATAGACTCCAAGTTTTGGTCGTTAAGATTTAGACGTAAAACTCCGGAGCCACCATTTCCATACAATGGTTTCAATATTATATCGCCATGCTTCTCCTTAAAAGCCTTTAAAACATTAATATCCTTGGTAATTGTTGTGGGTGGTATCAACTCAGGGAAATTTAGAACAAGTAATTTCTCAGGAAAATTCCTAACCCAAAAAGGATTATTGACTACAAGAGTTTGTGCCGTTACCGCATTTAGGATGAAAGTTGTTGTAATGTAATGCATATCAAAGGGAGGGTCCTGCCTTAGCCAAACAACATCAAACTCGTTAAGCTCAACGACTTCTTCTTGCCCGAGCTCTACACTCTTATTACCTTGACCAATAATTTTAAAAAAATGCCCTGCTGCAATCGCTTTGCCATTTTCCGAGGTTAGCTTGTCTGGCTCATAGTAAAATAATAGATGACCTCTGAGCTGTGCCTCTTCAGCTATCCTGAAAGTGCTATCAGCTTTCGTGTCCACCTTTGTAATTGGATCCATCTGAAAAGCTACTTTCATTACTTGCACTCCATTTGATCTACAGCGCTCCATCTTTAGAACAAACTCGGGAAAGGTTTCAATATATTTTAAGAATTAGGGGCAAAATTTAGCAATTATTTCTCTTCAGAATCATCACGAATAGACAATGCTAGACTGTAGACATACCGCTTACTCAAGCCATGAGCGGCAGCAACTAATTCAGAAGCATCTTTCAAACTCATTTTGTCAAGAACAACACTTAATTCAGCCTGTACGTCTGTATCCGTCAAGCCTATTGACAAAGGACGGTCAAGTAATAGTACCAACTCTCCCTTTAAATTCTCTTTTTGTGTTAAGGCATATAGTTCACCCAATGTGCCAGATATTATTTGTTCGAATTTTTTTGTTAACTCACGAGCGATGACTGCACGTCGATTTTCCCCCATGATAGCAACTAAATCATTGAACACTTTAACTAATCTTTTTGGCGATTCATAAAAAATTAAGGTACTCGGTATTTGCGCGAGCTCTTTCAACTTTTCTCGTCTTTTTTCAGTGCTAACCGGAAGAAATCCTTCAAAGAAAAAGCGATCAGTAGGCAACCCAGAAAGACTTAATGCAGTAAGGCACGCGGATGCACCTGGTACTGAAGTAACATAAAAACCTCTTTCTGCTGCCTGTTTCGAAAGTTGATATCCCGGATCAGCAATTAACGGCATACCTGCATCCGATGCATAGGCTACCGCCTTATTTAAGCTCAATAAACTCAAAATCTTTGGTCGTACGCGATCACCATTAAAATCGTTGTATGAAAACAAGGGTCTACCATTAATTGAAATATTATGTATATTCAGTAGTTTACGCATCGATCGAGTATCTTCCGCTACTATCGCGTCACAGGAATTTAGAACATCAAGTGCCCTGAGCGTTATGTCTCTAGCCGAACCTAATGGTGTTGCAACAAGATAAAGACCTGACTTCAATTTTTCATAATGATAATTCACCTCTAGACCCCACCTTAAACACGTCTATTATGAAGGTCTGAATTAGAATTCTATGCGAGCTTTGGTTATGACTCTTCAACTGTCACGATTTGCAAAAAAAATACCATCAGTTCCATTAATAGGCGTATTAATGTTTTTCATAAGTGCATGCGAAATGCAAACCTCTTCAATAGGGACTGGTCAATTGATTAATTTAGAGGAGCCTATTCCGGTCGCTTTACTAGTTCCAAAGACTTCTCGCAATGCGGCCAGTGTAGCCACTAGTCTTGAAAATGCCACTCGGCTTGCAATATCTCAATTGGATACCGCAAGAATAAATCTAAAAGTATATGATACATACGGATCTTCTAAGATTGCAGCCAATCAGGCCAAGCTAGCGGTAAAGGAGGGCGCAAAAATTATCATCGGACCTCTCTTTGGAGACGCCGCCAATGAAGTAGGGCTCGCATTGTCCAACAGGAATATTAATGTGATAAGTTTTTCAAACAATCCTACCGTAGCTGGTGGTAACTTGTTTATAATCGGAAAGACATTCAAAAATACTGCAGAACGCTTAATTGATTTTGCTTCCACCAAAGGGAAAAGAAGAGCCGTGATTATATACCCTGACACCATTGAAGGTAGACTGGGACGCGACGCACTGGAGGCTGCAACAAAAAAGTCAAAAATTCGGATCGTTGCAACACAAAGCTTTTCATTTACGCAAGAAAGTGTGGTGAATTCAGTTCCACTCGTAAGAGCAGCAACAAAAATATATGACGCTGATTTACTTTTGCTTACGTCGAATAGTGCAGGCGCATTGCCATTGTTAGCTCAGCTACTACCTGAGGCTGGACTTAATCCCCAAAAAATTCAGTATGCTGGACTGGCCAGATGGGACATACCCTCACAAAACATAGCTTTGCCAGGTCTTCAAGGAGGTTGGTTTACAGTTCCTGAAACAATAAGATACGAAATTTTTTCGGATCACTATTTCGCAGAATATCGAGAAAAACCACATCCACTGGCGGGATTAGCGTTTGATGCCATTTCAGCGATTGGTGCTCTTGCACAATCAGGACACTCCAATGCAGTGACTACAAGAGCTCTTACAAGAAAATCGGGCTTTACCGGTGTCGACGGGATATTCCGTTTCACACCTGCTGGGTCCAACCAGCGCGGTTTAGCTATCGCACAAATCAAAAACTCACAGGTGAACATAATTGACGACGCACCCCAATCGTTTAACCATTACGGTATGTGATCCTGGTTCATTAAAACCTAATTTGGATGAGACAGATCTAATTTCAGCGCCAGAAAAAATTTTTGACGCTGTTAAATTTTCAAGTTTCTTAACCACTTGTCATTCAAAAGCATTAGACTTGAAAAGTTTTCGAGATAACGTCGTTGTCGAACTCCAGCGTATCCGAAAAGCAGGAATGGCTGAAATAGAAGAAAGTTTTACTAAAAACCCCTTCTCAGCTGGAAAAGTCATTCGATCATACACTTGGCTCACAGACTCCATTATTAAATCAGTATGGAATATATGCAAAATATGGCTTCATCCAGCACCAAACCCGACACAGGCTGAAAAACTATCCATAATCGCAGTCGGAGGATATGGACGCAAAGAAATGGCTCCATATTCTGATGTAGATCTTCTTTTTTTAACGCCATATAAAATTACACCTTGGGCCGAAAGTGTAATTGAAGCTATTCTATATATATTATGGGATTTAAAACTGAAAATTGGTCATTCTTCACGAACGATTAATGACTGCTTGAGATTGGGAAAAGAAGATTACACCATTCGTACCGCTTTGTTAGAGCAGCGTTTTGTCGATGGTGATTATGCTTCTGCAAAGGAGTTAGAAAAACGTTTGTGGTCTGAATTATTCAATTCGACAACTAAAGAATTCATATCCGCGAAATTAGACGAACGTGACCTTCGGCACGAGAAGCAAGGTGGCCAAAGATACATGGTAGAACCCAACGTCAAGGAAGGCAAAGGCGGGCTTCGGGATCTGCAATCATTATTTTGGATTGCGAAATATTTATATCGTGTAAAGGAACAATCGGAACTGGTCGAACTTGGGATGTTAAGAAAAGATGAGTTTATAAAGTTTCAAGAAGCAGAAAGTTTTTTATGGGCAATCCGCAGCCATCTCCATATTTTGACTAAGAGACCGAGCGATCAATTATCTTTTGATCTTCAGGTCGAAATAGCTACAAAGTTGGGCTACCAAGATACAAAAGCGCGTCGAGCGGTCGAAGTATTTATGCAGGATTATTTTACACATGCGACAAGAGTTGGAGACATAACTCGCATATTTCTAACTGCTTTGGAAGCCAAACATGTAAAAGAAATGCCTCTACTTCAAAGAATTTTTAGACGACTACCTCAAATTAAAGATCCATACACAGTTTTGCAGAATAGATTATCGGTAAAGTCATTTGAAGTATTTTTAGAAGATAAGCTGAACCTTTTACGCTTATTTGAAGAGGCACTTAGAACGGGCTTATTAATTCACCCAGATGCAATGCGATTGGTTTCTGCTAACATTCATCTTTTCGATGATGAAATGCGCAAAGACAAGGAAGCGCAGCGTATTTTTATGGATTTGCTGATAAAGCACGGGAACCCAGAAAGAGCGCTACGCAGAATGAATGAACTGGGAGCATTGGCTGCTTTCATACCCGAGTTTCAACCAATTGTAGCGATGATGCAATTTAACATGTACCACAGCTATACTGTGGATGAACATACAATCCAATGTATTTCACACCTCGCTAAAATTGAGCGAGAAGAATTAATGGAAGAACTTCCTATCGCCAGCTCTATTCTGAAAAAAGGTGCCAACAGGCGCATTTTGTACAGCAGTCTTCTACTGCATGATATAGGAAAAGGGCGGAATGAAGATCACTCTATATTAGGTGCGCGGATTGCAAGAAAAGTGGCGCCTAGGTTGGGCTTGAGCAAGAAGGAAGTAGAAACTGTAGAATGGCTCATAAGGTATCACCTTTTAATGTCTGATATGGCCCAAAAAAGAGATATTGCGGATCCAAGAACGGTTAGAGATTTTGCCAAAGCGGTGCAAACCGTAAATAGGTTAGACTTACTCACGGTGCTTACAGTTTGTGATATTCGCGGTGTTGGCCCAACTACATGGAATAATTGGAAAGCAGTACTGATAAGAGCTTTGTATAGGCAGACAAAGAAAGTTTTAGAAAATGGATTTGAGGCCCTTACCAGAGAAAATAGGGGTGCTGAGGCCAAGAAAAATCTTAGAGAGCGACTAGTTTCTTGGAATCCAAAACAAATGCGTAACGAGTTATCACGTCATTACGATCCTTACTGGCAAGGATTGCACATAACCGCTCATGAAACATTTGCTAATTTATTGAAAGAAATTACAGATGACGAGATTAGGATAGACTTACACCCTGACCAAGACAGAGACGCGACAAGAATATGCTTCGCACTCAGTGACCATCCTGGAATATTCTCAAGGCTTGCCGGCGCATTAGCACTTGTTGGAGCAAATGTAGTAGATGCAAGAACATATACATCGAAGGATGGATACGCGACCGCCGCATTCTGGGTTCAGGATAAGTATGGAAATCCTTACAAGGTAACGCACCTAAAGAGATTACATGCGATGATCGAAAAAACATTGAGGGGAGAGGTAATAACTCAAGAAGCTATCAAAGATCGCGACAAATTGAAAAAGCGCGAGAGAGCATTCAACGTGCCTACCTCAATAACTTTTGATAATGATGGCTCTGACATTTATACTTTAATTGAAGTAGACACCAGAGACCGACCTGGCCTTTTGTTTGATCTAACAAAAGCTCTGGCAAATATGAATGTTTACATAGCCTCTTCTGTAATTGCCACATACGGCGAACAGGTTGTGGATACTTTTTATGTCAAGGATACTTTCGGATTAAAATTTCATAGCCACTCCAAACAGCGTGCACTGGAAGACAAGCTAAGAGCGGCAATAGAGCTGGGCGTCAAACGGGCGGAACTATAATGCGAATTAATCTTACAAAAGGTGTTATAACTGTTGGCTCATGGACGTTACTCAGCCGTATTCTAGGAATGGTGAGAGAGATTTTACTCTCAACCTTCATCGGGGCAGGACCTTTATTGGACGCATTTGTAGCTGCATTCAGATTACCAAATATTTTTAGGCGTTTTTTTGCAGAAGGCGCCTTTAATGCTGCATTTGTGCCACTATTTGCAAAGAGGTACGAAAGCAAAATGGAGCCAAAAGAGTTTGCGAATAATGTTTTTGCAAACCTACTAACAATACTTTTGATACTAACATCAATTGCCATGATTTTTATGCCTGGATTAGTATTTTTAACGGCAGCAGGATTTGCTCCCGATGAAAGATTTGATTTAACTGTCGAATTTGGAAGAGTTATGTTTCCTTACATATTATTGATCTCCTTGGCAGCTTTATTTTCTGGCATTTTAAATACAACTGGAAGATTTGCCGTAGCTGCTGCTGCTCCAGTTATTTTAAATATTGTTATAGTGGCCGCCCTTCTTATCGCTTGGGCGATTAACAGCGACATAATAGTATGGCTGGTTTGGTCGATACCCACTGCTGGCATACTTCAGTTAATTTTGCTTTGGCTAGCGACTCGCAGAACTGGTATTAAAATCACTTTGGCGTTTCCAAAATGGAATAAAGACATAGCCAAACTGATTAAAATCGCGATACCTGCTGCGTTAGCTGGTGGCGTGCTCCAAATAAATCTATTGGTTGGGCAGCTCGTTGCAAGTCAAGAAACCGGTGCAATAAGTTTCTTATACTTTGCGGATAGGCTATATCAGCTACCTCTAGGCATAGCTGGAATAGCGGTGGGAACAGTTCTTTTACCAAAACTATCGCGTCATTTAAAATCAGGCGATAGTACTAAAGCTCAGCATACATATTCACAATGTGCAGAAATGATATGGTTTGTGGCACTGCCCTCCAGCTTTGCTCTGTGCTTAATTCCACTGCCACTTGTGTCAGCACTTTTTGAACACGGGAAAACAACGAAAGACGATGCATTAGCAATATCATATGCTACTACTATTTACGGTATTGGACTTCCAGCGTTTATGATACAAAAACTATTACAACCATTATACTTTGCCCGCGAAGACACTAAGACCCCGCTCAGATTTGCATTTGTTTCAATGATATTAAATGCGATTCTTGCCATAGGGCTTTTGCAAATTATGGGTTGGCTCGCCGTTGCGATAGCTGCAAGCGCGTCTGCATGGGTCACAACTATTCTACTATGGCTCAGAGCAAAACAATTTGGACAGGCCGCAAGTGCATTAAAAACTTCTACTGGTCGAATTCAACGTACTTTTTTTGCGAGTTTAGCGATGGGTTGTATTTTATGGGCAATAAATCAAAACTTACAAAGCACAATGGAAACTTCAATTGAGCGAGTGCTTTTTGCAGTTTCGTTAATATTTATCGGTATCTCAACATATCTAATATTTATTTATCTATTGAGGGCTTTTCCAAAAAATTTGAAAAAGTCGGATAAATAGATATTTGATATTAAAAGACCATCAATAAGGCTTCTTGACGTGCGGCAGCTACATGCTTACTGAGTCACTGAAATAACTCTTCAGGAGCCTTGTCTGTGGTAGACATAGAAAAACAGTCTTCATTAAAAAAGTTTGAAAAACGAGTGTTTTCAGGTGTGCAACCTACAGGAGGATTGACATTAGGGAATTACTTGGGAGCAGTCAAACGCTTTGTTGAAATGCAAAGCGAAGACTACGAAACGATGTACTGTGTAGTTGATCAACATGCGATAACAGCGTGGCAAAATCCGTTGGAACTGAGAGAAAATACCAGACAGATCGCCGCATTTTTTATTGCGGCAGGAATAGATCCTAATTCCGCAATTCTTTTTAACCAATCAGCTGTGCCCGAGCACGCACAGCTGGGATGGATTTTTAATTGTGTGGCCAGGATGGGCTGGATGCAACGAATGACACAATTTAAGGATAAGGCAGGAAAAAATTCTCAAAATGCTGCCCTTGGTTTATTTGCATATCCTGCACTTATGGCTGCAGATATTTTATTATACCATGCCACACATGTCCCAGTGGGTGACGATCAAAAACAACATCTTGAGCTAACAAGAGATATCGCGATAAAGTTTAACCATGATTACAAAGTGGATTTTTTCCCAGTGACTGAGCCAGTAATTGGGGGCACTGCTTCAAGAGTAATGAGCTTACGAGATGGAACAAAAAAAATGTCAAAGTCAGACCCATCCGATCTAAGTAGGATCAACATGGGTGACAATGCGGATACAATATTTCTTAAATTCAAAAAAGCGAAGACAGATGCTGGTGCCTTGCCGTCAGAAATACCAGGATTGAAAAATCGACCCGAAGCAGAAAACCTCGTTACAATCTACTCAGCGCTCAGCAACCAATCCATCGAAAGCACATTAAAGGAAGTTGGGGGCAAACAATTTTCTGAATTTAAACCAATTTTGGCCGAACGAGCGGTTGAACTCTTGTCTCCAATTTCAACAGAAATGAATCGACTAATGCAAAATTCCGAGGAAATAGATATGATTCTTGCCAAGGGTGCAGAAAGAGCACGAAAAATTGCAGGTCCAATTTTGCAAAAAACGTACGATATAATCGGTATATTACAACCATAGTTTACATTTCTTAAAAAGCAATTTTATAATGACAGGCTGCTTCCATAACCGAAAGATTGCAAACGCTTCATTCCTAGTGCATGCTGGGTTGTGGAGAATTTAATGCGTAAATTTTTAGTAGTTTTAGATGACAGCAAAGAATGCCTCAACGCGATACGATTTGCAGCAATGCGCGCTGCAAAATCAGGAGGAGGTGTAGAAGTACTTTCGATAATTCCTCCGGAAGAATTTAATCACTGGATTGGGGTTGCCGATTTGATGCGTGCAGAGGCCAAAGAACGAATAGAGATTCATTTCGAAGTATTTGCCAAGTGGATGCGAGATAAACAAGGAATTGATCCGAGCTTAGTGATCCGAGAAGGCGAAGTCGTCCCTGAAATATTAGCACAAATATCAGATGACTCGGAAATTGGGGTTTTAGTACTCGGCGCCAGTACTGACAAAAAGGGGCCAGGACCAATAGTAACTCAATTAAGCAAAAATGCCGGCTCATTGCCAATTCCAATTACTGTTGTTCCAGGAGATTTATCAAAAGAAAGACTAGAAGCAATTACCTAATTTAGAATCATTCTAAACACTTGACATTTCAACGAGTAGTAAGCATATCTGGTAATACGAAAGGAATTCGAAATGTTTATTCAGACGGAATCAACTCCTAACCCAGCCACATTGAAATTTCTGCCCGGACAAACAGTTATGGAGCAGGGGACTGCGGACTTTCCTAATTCAGATAGTGCTAATTCATCTCCACTAGCCGAGCGGCTGTTTGCTCTAAATGGGGTAACAGGTGTTTTCTTGGGAAATGATTTTGTCACAGTTACTAAGCAAGACAGTATAGACTGGGAACACATAAAACCTAGTATCCTTGGGGCGATAATGGATCATTTTCAGTCAGGAGCCCCTGTAATTGAGGGTGAACAAACTGGAAGCGTTCACGCAGAGCACTCAGGCGAGAACACCGAGATAGTTGGCCAAATTAAAGAGTTATTGGATAGTCGAGTGCGTCCTGCCGTTGCGCAAGATGGAGGAGACATAACTTTTCATGGATTTGAACGTGGAATTGTATATCTGCAAATGCAAGGTGCATGTGCAGGTTGTCCTTCCTCAACAATGACCCTAAAAATGGGGATAGAGAACCTTTTAAGGCATTATATTCCGGAGGTTACCGAAGTTCGGCCAGTTGGACTATAGAGCTAATTGCTTACTAGCAATTGATACGTCAACCACCCATTGTGCAGCGGCAATTTTTCTTAGCGGGACAGTTTTTACGTCCGTAAAAGAAATAAAAAACGGGCAAGCTGAACTTCTATTCGAAGTGATAGAAGATGCGCTCAAGAAAGCAAAAATTAAAAAAACACGGATTGACTTTATAGTAGTTGGGATCGGTCCAGGGAACTTTACTGGCATTCGCATCGGGCTGGCAGCTGCTAAAGGACTTTCATTGTCTTTGAAAGTACCAATTTCAGGCGTAAATAGCTTCCAAGCATCTCTTTATGGACAAAAAAAATACAAGGTTGCAGTAATTCCAGCTAGGCAAAATTTGTATTACCTTGGGACTATGAACGGAAATTACAAAACTAATCTTGCGAAAGATGGTATTGCGCCACAAGGGTTTGCGTATAGACCAAAAGGAGAAAAGTTCATTGAGAATATGGCCATACTTGGTGCAGATCTAAAATTTAATTTATCTAAACCAACTCCACTTTACATAAAGCCAGCAGATGCACAGCCTCACACCGAAAAAGTTTCTTTAATTAAATGACACCAGAGAAGATGGCAAAACTTCACTCGAACTCTGAAGCTAACCACCGTATGTGGGATGCTCACGAATTTGCGGATATCCTATCTTCAAACGGTGTTCTTGCCGAATGCCATGAACATGGTTTTGCTCTTGCAAGAGTTATAGAATCAGAGGCAGAGCTTTTACTCCTAGTTACGGACAAAATTAAACAAAACACTGGATTAGCAACCAATTGCTTATTGAAGATTGAAAAAAAAATAGTCGAAAGCGGCGCAAAAAAATTGACGCTTGAAGTAAGCGAATCAAATAAAACTGCAATTCAAATTTATAAAAAATTAAATTATAAAAAAATATCCGTTCGAAAATCATATTCTCGTGACAAAAACGGAAAGCTTGAGGATGCATTGGTTATGCAAAAAGATCTACTTCTGATTTAAACAATATTTATAATTTTGTGTCTCATAAATGAAATTATTTGGTTGACCATCAATGAGAATCTTGTCCTTATTACGAAATGAGGTTGGTTGATTTTATTGGGCCAACTAACAATTAATCGGGAGATATAGATGAATATCGTTACTAAAATGGTGTCAACCGCTGTTGGTTTGACCATGAGTGCAGGTCTTGCTTTAGCAGAACCTGCTATTATTTTTGATCTTGGGGGTAAATTTGATAAATCGTTCAACGAGTCTGCTTTTACGGGAGCTCAGCGTTGGGCAGATGAAACAGGAGGATCCTTTAGAGAGATAGAGCTTCAAAATGAGGCTCAGCGGGAACAAGCACTTCGCAGATTTGCAGAAGCTGGTGCGAACCCTATCGTAATGGCTGGCTTCGCATTCGCTGACTCTTTGGGGAAGGTTGCGCCAGATTATCCAGATACAAAATTTGCGGTGATAGACGTGAATTGGCTAAGCCTGCCGAACGTACGAGGTATTGGATTTAACGAACACGAAGGTTCCTACCTGGTTGGAATGCTTGCAGCACAAGCGTCGAAAACAGGCACAGTTGGTTTTGTTGGGGGCATGGATATACCTCTAATCAGACGTTTTGGATGCGGATACGCTCAGGGAGTAAAAGCAGTAAATCCAGATGCAACAGTTATAGCCAATATGACCGGTACAACGCCTGCTGCATGGAATGACCCAGTAAAAGGTTCTGAACTTACTAAGGCTCAAATCAGCCAGGGCGCAGATGTAGTGTATGCGGCTGCCGGCGGAACTGGTGTAGGGGTCCTTCAAACTGCGGCCGATGAGGGAATTCTTTCTATCGGCGTTGATGCGAACCAAAACTACCTTCACCCAGGACAAGTTTTAACTTCTATGCTAAAACGCGTTGACAATGCTGTTTACGAAGCGTTTTCAGCCGGCGAAGCTTTAGAAACAGGAAATTTTCAGATGGGTATATCCAATGGTGGAGTTGGCTATGCATTAGATGAGCATAATGCTTCTCTGATATCTGCTGACATGAAAGCAGCTGTTGACGCTGCTTCGTCTTCAATCGCAAACGGATCAATGTCGGTACATAATTACACTGATGATGAAACCTGCCCAGCTGTTTCGTTTTAATCAATTTTAAATCTAAAAAAAACCGCACTTATCAGGTGCGGTTTTTTAATTGCATTGAGAAATAAATGACTATGAACCCAGCAATTGAGCTCAAGGGGATTTCGAAATCCTTTGGACCAGTGCAAGCCAATAAAGACATAACCATCCGTGTCATGCCTGGAACAATTCACGGTATTATTGGAGAAAATGGTGCTGGAAAATCAACTTTGATGTCTATCTTGTATGGGTTTTACAGAGCTGACGCTGGCGAAATTTTTGTAGATGATAAAAAAATTTCGATCCCAGATAGCCAAGCCGCAATAGCAGCAGGGATTGGAATGGTTTTTCAGCATTTTAAGCTTGTTGAAAATTTTTCAGTCCTCGAAAATATTGTTCTCGGGGCAGAAAGCGGAGCCCTACTTTCACCATCTCTTAGTAAGGCAAGAGCAGAACTTGCCACTTTAGCCTCAGAATATGAATTAAACGTCAATCCTGATGCAATTATTGAAGATATAGGGGTTGGGATGCAGCAAAGGGTAGAGATACTTAAGGCTCTTTACCGAAAAGCAAATATTCTAATTTTAGATGAGCCCACTGGAGTTCTAACCCCAGCTGAGGCGGACCAACTCTTCAGGATACTAAAACGGCTTCGTGAGGAGGGAAAAACCATTATTTTAATCACCCATAAACTTCGGGAGATAATGGATATTACTGATACAGTAAGTGTGATGCGGCAAGGTGAAATGACCGCAACATTGGAAACTAGCAAAACTAGTCCAGAGAATTTAGCAGAGCTCATGGTCGGTCGAAAAGTTTTACTCCGTGTGGATAAAAGTCCTGCCAAGCCTGAAAATCCAGTGCTAGAAATCGAAGATCTTAATATGTTTGATGATTTCGGTGTCCAGCGTTTAAAAAATGTAAGTCTTTCTGTGAGAGCAGGTGAAATTCTTGGTGTCGCTGGTGTTGCAGGAAATGGGCAATCAGAACTCCTAGAAGTTTTAGGTGGCTATCAGAAAGCAAAGGGGTCTGTCAAAATAAAAGGATCAGAAATTGACTTATCGACTGGGGTGGCTGGGGATGGCCAAGCAAGGAGAGCCCAAGGAATAGCTCATGTGCCCGAAGATAGACAACGCGAAGGACTGATAATGGACTTCATGGCATGGGAAAATTCAGTATTCGGGTATCACCGTGAGAAATCTAATCAAACAAATCGGTTTTTTATGGACAATAATGCCATTCGAAAAGAAGCGGAGGCAAAACTGGACCGGTTCGATGTTCGACCTCTTGATACAAAATTGAGGGCCAAAAATTTCTCAGGAGGAAATCAACAAAAAATAGTATTAGCAAGGGAAATAGAGCGTGACCCCGACTTACTTTTGGTAGGCCAACCAACGCGAGGGGTTGATATCGGGGCGATTGAGTTTATCCACCAGCAAATTGTTGCCCTTCGTGATAGGGGAAAAGCAATCTTGTTAATATCGGTCGAATTGGATGAGATCTTATCATTGTCTGACAAAATAGCCGTTATGTTCGACGGTAAAATTATGGGAGAAAGACTTCCATCTGAGACAAATGAAAAGGAACTTGGACTTCTTATGGCTGGTGTCTCTGGAGAAGCGTTACAATGATCAAAGTAACAAACGAAAAATGTTATTATGGAGCATTTGAATGGATATAATGCCAAAGTGGGTCGATATTATTGTTGTCCCATTATTTTCTTTGTTTCTAGCTGCTTTTTTAGCCGCATTACTAATTTTGGCAATCGGTGAAAGTCCAGTAGCAGCACTTAATTTAATGATAGAGGGTACATTACTTCGATCCGCCGGTTGGGGCTACATGTTGTATTACACAACGAATTTCATTTTTACTGGTCTTGCAGTCTCTGTTGCATTTCATGCTGCGCTATTCAATATCGGCGGAGAGGGACAGGCAATGATTGGGGGGTTGGGAGTAGCCCTTGTTTGTCTTTTTATTCCTTGGCCTCACTGGACGTTAGCGATAATTGGAGCTTCAATTGGAGCAGCTCTCTTTGGAATGATCTGGGCAGGTCTACCTGCCTACCTGCAAGCGAAGAGAGGTAGCCATATTGTTATTACGACAATCATGTTCAACTTCATAGCAGCTGGGGTACTTATATTTTTCGTAGTAGACGTTTTGAAACCGACAGGAAGTATGGACCCAGCTTCTGCAAACTTTCCAGCCAGCACTCATTTACCCACTTTCCAAGACATTGCAAGTTTAATGGGTTTCGAAAAAGCATTTAGGTCTGCACCTGCTAACGTTAGTTTTTTCATCGCACTTTTTGCATGTGTCGCCATCTGGTATCTAATTTGGCGCTCTCCTTTAGGATATGAAATACGAGCGTTGGGAAAGTCTGGAGCCGCAGCTCGCTACGCTGGTGTCAGGCCTGTTAAAATTATTATGATAGCCATGATGATCTCTGGGGCCCTCTGTGGAATGATGGCGATAAATACTACTCAAGGTGAAAGTGAACGACTGATCTTAAATTTCACTGAGGGTGCAGGCTTCATTGGAATTGCAGTTGCACTCATGGGGCGCAGTCATCCCGCAGGAGTTTTTCTAGCTGCGCTATTATTTGGCTTTCTCTATCAAGGTGGTGCAGAACTAGCGCTATGGACTAAAATACCACGTGAGATGATAGTTGTTATTCAAGCCTTAGTGATATTATTCACAGGGGCGCTAAGTTTAATGGTAAGAGCTCCTTTAGAACGCTTGTTTATGTCGATTAAGAGCGCTGACGTATGATTGATTTCTTAACTCTCATCCAAGTTTTAGATGGCACATTGCGGTTAGCAACACCGTTATTGTTAGTCTGCTTGGCTGGATTATTTTCCGAACGGGCCGGAATTTTTGATATTGGGTTGGAAGGTAAGCTTTTAGCCGCAGCTTTTGTATCCGCTGCTTTTGCTGCAATCACCGGATCGGTCTGGTTGGGCCTTTTAGCTGGGGTATTGGCATCTATATTGCTATCTCTTCTTCACGGATTGGCATCGATTACACTGCGCGGTGACCAAATTATTTCTGGGGTTGCTATTAATTTTTTGGCAGCGGGGCTGACAGTAGTGATTGCGCAGGATTTATTTGGACAGGGAGGCAGGACGCCTCCACTTAAATCTGGTGGTAGATTTGAACCCTTAAATTTCCCTTGGTCTATATCTTCTAAAGAAATGAGCGACGCAGGTCCTTTAATGCAACTTTATTCTGAACTTTTATCAGGACACTCTCTTTTAGTTTACCTTGCACTTTTGACAGTTCCTCTCTCCTGGTTTGTCCTTTACAAGACGCGCTTCGGCCTTCGTTTACGAGCTGTTGGCGAAAACCCGGCAGCAGTCGATACGGCGGGTATATCAGTTGTTGGCCTACGCTACGGTGCAGTTGTAATTGGTGGCATCTTATGTGGTATCGCAGGGGCATATATAGCAACTTCCCTGCAAGCAAATTTTACTAAAGACATGTCTGCAGGACGCGGCTTTATAGCCTTAGCTGCCTTGATTTTTGCCAAATGGCGTCCTTGGTACGCTTTAGGGGCTTGTTTGCTGTTTGGTTTTTTCTTTGCAGTAGACAATCGGTTTCAAAATATATTGATGCCAGCTTGGGCCCTCAGTAGCTTCTTAATATTTATCTCAATTGTTTTGCTTAGTTACGTTTTGAAAAAAGATTATTTAGACAAAGTGGTTCTAGGAGGCTTGGCACTTGGGATTGCAATAATTTCATTAATGGTAATTTCCTCAGTTTGGACTAGCGGTATAAGCAGCCAAGTAAAAATTCCAGTTGTTTTCATACAATCACTTCCTTACGTTCTAACTGTGGTCGTTTTAGCCGGTTTTGTAGGCAGGGCAATTCCCCCAAAAGCAGGTGGGCAACCATACGTTAAAGAGCGTTAGAGCCAATATCACAACACCTTTATGCCCAGTTTAGACTTAGCGGTCGTCGCTATTGATTTATGTGTGTTCATTAAGCTAAGTGAGACAATGCAGATCTACTTACCTATAGCCGAGGTTTCAGTTAATGCCTTTTTACTTCTAGGCCTTGGCGGATTCGTTGGTGTGCTTTCCGGAATGTTCGGTGTAGGTGGGGGATTTTTAATGACCCCGCTGCTTTTCTTTATAGGTATCCCACCAGCTGTTGCAGTTGCAACAGAAGCAAACCAAATAGTTGCCTCGTCATTTTCCGGCGCACTCGCACACCTACGAAGAAAAACTGTCGACTTAAGAATGGGTACTGTTTTGTTGAGCGGCGGACTTATCGGAGCCGTACTTGGCCTTTATGTTTTCAATTATTTAAAAGCTTTGGGGCAAGTCGATCTACTCGTAAAACTTTGCTACGTTGTGTTTCTTGGTATTATAGGCAGTCTTATGTTTGTAGAAAGCCTGAATGCAATTAGAAGGTCAAGATCTGAGACCAATGTAATTAATAGAACTAATCGCCACAAAGGACTTGTTCATACTTTACCGCTTAAAATGCGTTTCAAAACATCTGGATTGTATATTTCTGTTGTTCCGCCCCTTGCAGTTGGAATATTAGTGGGAATCTTGTCGGCAATAATGGGTGTTGGTGGTGGCTTTATAATGGTCCCTGCAATGATCTATATTCTGGGAATGCCTACAAAAGTTGTAGTGGGAACATCGTTATTTCAAATCATTTTTGTAACGGGTTTTACAACACTCCTGCATGCTACAACAAATTACACAGTTGACATTGCACTGGCTGTTTTACTGCTAATAGGAGGTGTAATAGGCGCCCAAATTGGAACCCAAATAGGGGCAAAGATGCAAGCCGAACAACTTAGAATTTTGCTCTCGCTTGTTGTGATCCTGGTTTGCTTGAAATTAGCTATGGACTTATTAATTGAACCGGCTGAACTTTTTTCTCTGGGAAAACTAGGAACTTAGCAATGCGGATACTGTCGTTAGCAATAATTTTTCTGATGCTATCTAAAACTTTTGTCACAAGTGAACAAATAGTATTAGGCCTTAGTCAAGATGAAGTGGCAATAACAGCTAATTTTGATGGTTCTCAAATTCTTTTATTTGGTGCAATACAGCGAGATGCTCCCGAACCGGACGGCAAAATGGGGGTGATTATTACAATAGCGGGGCCATCCAAACCAATTGCGGTTAGAAAAAAAGAAAAACGGTTTGGGATATGGGTAAACAACCAAACCGTTGAGGTTGATGCTGCGCCAAGTTTCTACGCAGTTGCGACCAACGCACCTTTTTCTGAAATATTATTGGATGTGGAAGATTTACGAAATAAGATCTCTATTGAGCGCGCCATAAGATCAGTTGGGGCTCCAATGCACATCGAAGACTCTCAAAGTTTTACTGAAGCCGTGATCAGAATAAGAAAAGATCAAAAACTATATCAGTTGCTTGAAAGTAAAATATTAGTTGATCGAAATACATTATTTAGAACTGCGATTGATATGCCTGCAAACCTTACAGAGGGTGACTATTTTACCCAAATATTTCTTACCCGTGATGGGAAAATTGTGAGCCAATTTGATACAACAATTGATGTTAAAAAAGTTGGGCTTGAAAGATTTTTGTTTAACCTGTCGCGTCAAAACCCACTTATCTACGGTCTAATGTCTCTTGCTATAGCTATTTTCGCTGGTTGGGTGGCTTCCAGTTTTTTTAGGTATATAAGACATACGTGAGATTGCCTCTTATGCCTAGTAGGCTTAATTAACGCGAAACCAAAATAAGAATTTTTAAAATCCATGCAATACATTAATCAACCTCTCGTCTCAGAAATCAGGCAAAAATTTTGTAATGTAAATACATGCCCAATATCTGGTGATAGAATTTTTTTTGAAAACGCAGGCGGAGCGCTCACTTTAAAATCAGCGTTAGAAACTACAACAAAGTTTGCATCGATACCAGACAACCAAGGTCGTGACAACTTAGCTAGTCAAGCTTTAAATGATGTTATTAAAAATGCAAAAAGTGACCTTAGTGAATTATTCAATACTCAATCCGGTGAATTTTTCATGGGAGAGAGTGGAACTGAATTATTATTTAGACTAATCAGAAATGCAGTAGTCGCCTCACCGTCAGGCGGATCAGTTGTTGGCACTTCTTTAGAACACCCTGCTTCTCGTAGTGCAGCAAAGAAATGGTCTAATGAGATGGACTACACTTATTTAAGCGTACCGCACTCCGTTGAAACTGGAATAGTGGACCCACAAAACTATGCTGATAAAATTTCTGATACAACTAGGGTTGTTACGATTGTACATGCATCACCAGTCACTGGCATGGGCACAAAAATAAAAGAAATATCAAAAATTGTGCGCCAAAAAGCACCATTGGCATTTATTATAGTCGACGGAATACAACATGCCGCACATGGGGGCATTGATATAGAAAGTTATCATATCGATGGTTATGTAATATCGCCCTATAAAATGTTTTCAAGACATGGTTTCGGTATAGCCTGGGTATCAGACAGACTAAGAAATACCCCTCATGAAAAATTAGACGGTGGGCCATCAGATAACTGGGAACTTGGCACTAGAGACACTGGAGCTTATGCAACAATGTCGGATGTGAAAGAATATATGTGTTGGCTAGGAAAACAATTCACAAAAAACAACGACAGCCGAGAACAAATAAAAGCCGCAGGTAAAGCAATTCAAGATTATGAAAGAAAAATAACAGATGGGCTTGTGAACGGACTTGATAACCTAAAGGGCCTTGCTGATTTCGAAGATGTAGAGATAATTGGTGGAGTTAATAACTCATCTAGAGAGGGATTAGTCAGTTTTAGAATTAAAGATTATCCATCGGAAAAGATTGTGAAATACCTTAATCAACAGGGTATAAGAACACATACGCGCAAATGTGACCACTATTCAGAAAATATCCTAGCTCCACTAGGCTGGAATGATTGTGTTAGAGTGTCTATTTGTCACTATAATACTTTAAACGAAATAAAAAAATTTTTATCCTGCATGGCAGCTTTTAAAGATAACTAATGCTCACCAAAAAACTTTATTACTACTATTGAATTTTTCATGTTTCTAAACTTCTAATGGTCTTCCCCATAGTTTCGAAAATTGTCCTAGTATTTGATCTCTGCTCTGGCGATAAGCATTCAACTTTAATTCACGAGTCTCTCCAATACCCGTTGGGTCCATTATCGGCCAGTACTCGACTTTCATGTGAAAAAAACGCGTCAAGTTTAATGCACGCCTTTGACTTGCGGGAGATAATGCAACCACCAAGTCAAATGACGACAAATCATCTCCTAAATTTGCCATTTCATCAAAACTTCGCGATTTGTGGCGAGACAACTCAACCTGAATTTCATCACACACAGCAATAGCAAAGCCATCAATCTCTAAATCATTATACACCCCAACTGATTGAACATAAGTACCTATACCGTAGAACTTTTTCATAATTCCTTCTGCCATAGGCGATCGAACTGCATTATGATCACAACAAAAGAGTATCGATTGCGGTAACTCCTCAACCATATCAAATACCAAAATGGAGGACACAAATCAGGGTGAATAATCTGCGCGATGTATCATTATTGATATTAGCTTTTCCATCTAAACGCTCGAGCAAAATACGTGCACCTTCGTCATGGATACCGCGCCTAGCCATGTCAATTGTCTCAATTTGCCCAGGCGGTAAATTTTTTACGGCATCATAATAGCTCTCACAAATTGCCCAATAATCTTTTACTACCTGCCGAAAGGGTGAAAGCGACAAGTGAAATTCGATGACAGGGCTACGATCCTCTTTGGAAACCTCGAAAACTAAGCGCTTTTCCTTAATAGATAAAATTAAATGATAAGGCCCCGAAACCGACGGCACTTCAAATTTATTTTCCTCGAGCAAATCATATAAAGCAACTCTTCGCTCTTTCTCAATTTCAGAAGTGGGAGGCGGGATATGTTTATCATCTAATTCTATATGTGAGATATAACTCATTAAAATTTCTCTGTAATTTGATTAACTCATATAATCTTGGAACTGATAGTATCTGATTGAGGAAAATCATTCAGTTAATTTTTTTAATCTAGAGGTAACTGACAAACCGTGAGCTTCCAAACCCTCAGAGCCGGCTAGAGTTTCTATTGAAGGGCCTATCGATTTGAGTGCATCGGGTGAGACAAAAGTAGTAGTTGTCCTTTTTATAAAATCCATTACCGATAAACCGCTGCTAAACCTAGCAGAACGAGCAGTTGGGAGAACATGATTAGAACCCCCTATATAATCTCCAACAGCTTCAGGCGTCCAAGCGCCCATAAAAACAGAACCAGCATTTGAGATCTTTTTTAATAGTGCCTTTGGATTAGAAACGCAGAGCTCTAGATGCTCTGGAGCAAGTTTATTTGACAGCTCGGCGGCTACATTTAGGGAAGGAACGCTGATTATCACGCCAAAATTTTCCCAGCTTGGCCCAGCAATATTCCTGCGTGCTAAACTTGCAAGGATTTTTTCAACCTCTTTTGCAACTAACTCACCTAAATTTTGATTTGTAGTAATCAAAATAGATTGTGCATTTTCATCGTGTTCGGCTTGGCTAAGTAAATCTAAAGCAATCCACTCTGGATTATTATCATCATCAGCGATTATTAGAACTTCAGAGGGACCCGCTATCATATCTATTCCGACATTTCCAAAGACTTGTCGCTTAGCCGTTGCCACGTAAGAGTTACCAGGACCGGTAATTTTATCGACAGGTGAGATAGTTGGTGTCCCATAGGCTAGAGCCGCAATAGCTTGCGCTCCTCCTATTCTATATATTTCATCTACTCCCGAAACTTCGGCAGCATAAAGGACGGCGGGATTTATTTTTCCATTAGGTGTTGGAACAACCATTGCAATCCGCTCTACACCAGCCACCTTGGCCGGTATCGCATTCATAAGCACTGATGACGGATAACTTGCCAATCCGCCAGGGACATATATTCCTACAGCATCAAGAGGTGTCCACTTCCACCCAAGCTCAATTCCAATATCATCCGTCCAACTTACATCATTAGGTTTTTGTCTTTGATGAAATGACCTTATTCTATTAGCAGCCAGATCTAAAGCTTTACGTTCATCAAATGTTGTTAAGGCAGAAAATTTATCAATTTCATCTTTTGAAAAACTTAGCTCTTCTTTTTTCAATTTAATTTTATCAAATCTATAGGTTAAGTCTATAATCGCCTCATCTTTTCGTCTTTTAACATCTTCTAAGATATCAGATACTACGCTATTAACATCCGAAGTATCGTTGCGCTCAGAACTTAAAATCTCACCAAAATGCTGGTCAAACATAGGGTCATCAAAATTGAGGAAAACCGGCATTACTTTTTCTCCTAAAGAATGTTCTAATTAATGGGTAATCTTAAATTTCTCAACTGTCGTCATTAATTGGATGATTTGGTATCTTTCCCGATTTGGCTTTCTGAGGTCGGGTTACGTCTTTCATAGATAGCTCAATAGCTTCCACCTCACATCTAATAGCACCAAAGTCAGAAAGTAGTAATGTTAAAAAAATACTATTTTTTGACTGGTTTAAATCCAACTTCAATAAATTCAAAGGCGCATTAATATCTGACCGGTCAATACCCTGGGATGATAAATTCAAGACATTATCGACTATCAGAAGGCTCCTAACCCTTTCTGGAGAAGTTTTTTTCATGCTATATGCTGAGCTATTTTCCCAACGAAACCTATTTACTAATACAGCTACTTGTCGTTTCTTTTTCGACCAAGCCAAATCCTTAACACAAAAGATACTATCCTGGAGGATTGAAGAAATTACGTCTAAATCCTCTGAGGTGACAGCTCCTAAATATAGCGCGCTATCTGCCCCATCCGAGAAACTTGCGTCTTGAGCCATGTTACTTTATCCGCTCTACCTTGGCCCCAACATTTTTTAATTTTTCAACAAGCTTTTCATAACCTCTGTCCAAATGATATACCCTACCGACTTTAGTTTGCCCCTGCGCGGCTAAACCAGCAAGTATAAGCGAAACGGATGCTCTTAAGTCTGTTGCCATAACTTGTGCACCTTTTAACTTTGAAACTCCTCTTACCATTGCAGTGCCGCCTTGGACATCAATTTGAGCACCCATCCGCATGAGCTCTGGAGCATGCATGAACCTGTTCTCAAATATTTTTTCTTCTAGTTTAGATACCCCATTTGATGTGCACATCAGTGCCATCATTTGAGCTTGTAAATCAGTAGGAAATCCTGGGTATACCGCAGTTGTAACATCGATCGAATTAATAGTATCTAATTTCCGTTTAACCTTGAGACCATTTGTAGTCTTCGATATTTCAACACCTGCTTCAGTAAGCTTGCTGCAAAATGCTTCTAAAAGTTCCATTTTCCCTCCTATAAGCTCAACTTCACCGCCAGCTATTACTGGTGCCAGCATATATGTACCTAGCTCGATACGGTCCATTATAACCGAGTGTGTTGCTCCATTTAACTTATCTACACCTCTTATCGTTATTGTATCAGTCCCTTCGCCCAAAATATCCGCTCCCATTGACTTAAGACACGTTACTAAGTCTACTATTTCAGGCTCCATTGCTGCGTTTTTTAGTTGAGACCTCCCTTTTGCAAGACAGGCAGCCATCACAAAATTCTCTGTAGCACCTACTGATGCAAACTTTAATTTATGTTCACCACCAACTAACCTTCCTTTATTGGGAGTTTGTGCGTGCAGATACCCATCCTTTAATTCAATCTCTGCACCCAGCGCTTGTAGGGCTGAAATATGTAAATCCATTGGTCTTGCGCCGATTGCACAACCTCCTGGTAATGAAACAATAGCTTCACCAGCTCTAGCAAGCAGAGGCCCTAGGACTAAATTTGAAGCGCGCATTTTTCTAACAATTTCATAATCAGCGCGAGTAGTTTTGAGTGCATGACTAGATAAAGCTAAAACTAATCCACCATTGAGACTTTCCACCTCTACACCAAGAGACTGAAGTAATTGCGACATCGTCCCAATATCAGATAATCTTGGTGCGTTTGTTAATGTAAGTGGCTCATCACTTAAAAGAGTAGCAGGCATCAACGTTAAACAAGCATTCTTTGCACCGGCGATAGCTATCTTGCCATATAGTGGGCCACTTTCTTCAACTATAATGGAATCCATCTAATTCAGTCCTCTAATTTGAACTGGATTTCTTTATTCGTAGAACAGGTTAGTACCCTACCTTTAGCTTGCGCTTTTCGTTTGGCCATATTTGCCTTCAAAGCAGTCTTTAATCTCTCATCCCTAGCCGTAACTATTTTTTTTTTTGAATTAATATCTTTATCCATGGTTAGTAGTTACAGTATGATACCATAATGGTCTAGATTAGACTTGCGTAACTTTTTATTTGGGTCTAAATCGCCATTGTGGGTAGCAGCTGCTGTAGCTCAGTGGTAGAGCGCACCCTTGGTAAGGGTGAGGTCGGGAGTTCAATCCTCCCCAGCAGCACCATAAATTTTCAAATAGATACAATATGTTTCGTAAAATCAGTTAGTTAAAAACTAATAAAAATTAATTTGTAACTAAATGTTTAACTAAACTGGTTAATTACAACTAGTCTAAAATATTTAATAAGTTTTTAGTTTTGAAAAAAATTTATTA
>CACKSH010000007.1 GCA_902602765.1 Paracoccaceae bacterium | reverse complement strand
TAGAGAGGTGTCTTTCAGCATCGCTATAAACTCGTTGCCCAACGCTGGTAATACTATTGCGATTGCCTGCGGTATAACAATAAATCGGGCAATATGCCGTTCACGCATTCCAAGTGCTCTAGAGGCCTCTATCTGACCTTTGGGTATAGCTTCTATCCCGGCTCGAAAAATTTCAGCCATGTAAGCAGAATAACCGATCGCAATTGCAGCAATACCACGGGTCATCATTTGGATATCTATGTACCCAGTTGTCGCAGTTTTTATTGCTCCAGCCAGAGGCAACCCAACATATAAAATAATAACTAACATTGGCACACCACGAAGCGTATCGACAAAAAAATCTGATAAAACTGCAAGTGGATGCGCTGACGTCATTCGGCCTACAATTACTAAAAGAATACTCAAAAAACCCAAAACGTAACAAACTTTAGCCATAGTAGCGTAAAAAGGAGTAAGATATTTTGCCTTCCATACACTCGAATAGTTAATTGCAAGGTCAGGCGGCACGAGTGCACCAGATATTCTACCCTCGTCGAGCAGTTTTACTGCCATATCTAGACTTTTTAGCGAGCGGATCTTAAATGGATTTTCTGGTGGTTTGTCTAAAAAATCACCATATCTTACCATGTCCGAAATATGAGAGGGAATACCAGCAGCTATACCAATTCGGCCAGAAAGATCACCAACCAATACTATCTCTTTTTTAGGTTGAATGACAAAGATTGTAGCGACAATAATAAGGATCGCCCCTATTAAACAGATTATCTTTTCGGCAAGAGGTGATACTTTTAGCCTAGACAAAAATGCCCAAACCAACCCCAATATAGATGCTCCCAAATATGCAAAGATTGCGGCCCTAATCGTAATCATTAGACCTACGGCAAATCCGGCATGGGCTATCATTAGGAAATAAAATAGAAAAGCAAACTCTAAAATCATTATCAGAACGGCAAACCAGAATCCAAAATTTGAATTCAGAATACTGGACCCAAAAATGGATAAAAGCGCAAGAAAACCACAAACTATCGATAATTGCCAAAGGCTATTTTGTGTCCAACGCAAAAGCTCTACTTCAAATTCTGGGCTCAATGTAAACGATTGATCAACCATAATAAGCCAATCTACGCTTCTTGGATCGTAAGCATTCACAGCAATAGATTTGATGTAAGGATTTATCCAGCCGGCTTGAGATAGGAATAAAAGTATCGCCGCTTGCAATACAAAAGCAAAAAATGCCTTTCGTCGGAATTTTGACCTATCTTCAGGTACAATGTCAGGACTAAGGGATCTTAAGATTTGTAATGCACCCCAGAAACCTACTGCTCCCGAAAAACAGAAAATGATAAAATTGCTAAGTAAAAGTGTGGCGTTATCTTCTATGCCAAGGACTTCATAAATAGCAGTACCATAGTTTCGGGATATTGCCAGTAGATACACTATCACTGGCAAGACCAGAAGAAACATAAGAGAGCTTGCGCGCATGTTGCGCAAAACACTTATCAAATTGCTCATTATTTTGCTTTCAAGCAGAATACAGGGGAACTAAATCCCCTGTATTTTTACTCAAACTATTTTGGCCACCACTTGACAACCAATTTCTGCAAGGTTCCGTCATCTTTGATCATAGCCAAACCTTCATTGAAAGCATCTTGGATGCCATCGCCTTCCTGAAATACAAGTCCCAAAGGATCTGAAGACAATCCAGTTATTCCAACTGTTAATTCTCCGGCAAATTCTTGCTCATATGCAGCAGCTGATGTTGAGTCGATGATTACACCATCAACATCGCCATTTTGAACAGCAATTACCGCATTATTAAAAGAATCAAATAGCTGAAGATTATCTCTGCCTACCAATTCTTCTCCCAAGGCTGCGTTGGTGGTTCCATTTTGAGATGCCAATCTCATATCACCACTTTTAAAAGCATCGATGGTTGCACCCTCATCTTCTACACGCATCAAAACACCCTGCTGAACAATTATGTAAGGATCAGAAAAATCTACTATTTTGTCGCGCTCATCAGTTATTGTAACACCCGAAACGACCATATCAAATTGACCATCTGCAAGTGCCGCGAAAATACCGTCCCAAGCTGTCGTAACCCAGTTAGGAGTACAATTTATTCTCTCACAAATTTCTGCTACAACATCGACATCAAAACCTTTTACCACACCATCTTCGATAAACTCGTGCGGAGGATAAGTTGTATCAGAACCAATGTTTAAAACACGACCACCTAAATCTGCAGCATAAACCGGCAATGCCATTGAGGCAGCGATAGCGGCTACTATAAATTTTTTCATTTAATATCTCCCTGTAAATTGGCTTATTTAAAAGCAACATAACCTAGCCTAAGATAGTGGTAGACGCGGTCAAGTATTTCTTTAGTAATTTACAGTTTATTTTAAATTTTTTATACAAATCTGATAGTTAAACACTGATTGTGGCCTCAACAGCAGATTTCCAGGCAGAGTATTTCCGCTCTCTCTCTTCTTCTTGCATAATTGGAGCAAAATGCGACTCACTCTTCCATAATCTAGAAAACTCATCAAATGGTGGATAATACCCAACTGCTGACCCTGCAAGCCATGCAGCTCCAACAGCCGTTGTTTCAAGAGTTTTTGGTCTGTCAACACCAACAGCAAGTATGTCCGCTAAAAACTGCATTGCCCAATCACTCGATGTCATACCTCCATCAACCCTTAAAACAGACTTTTCTTCACCGTCATCATGCCAGTCTGATCGCATAGCCTCTAACAAATCTCTTGTTTGAAAACCTACACATTCCAATGCAGCTTTTGCCAATTCAGCTGGTCCAGAATTTCGCGTCAAGCCATATACCGCGCCTCTGCAATCAGGGGTCCAATAAGGTGCTCCCAAGCCAGTGAACGCAGGCACAATAATCACTTGTTGGTTACTATCGGCTTGTATTGCTAAATCCTGTGTCTCAGCTGCCGAATCTATAATCTGCAAGCCATCTCTGAGCCATTGCACAACTGCACCCGCTATGAAAATAGAACCTTCAAGTGCGTAAGTTGGTTTTCCATCAAACTGATAAGCAATAGTAGTAAGTAACTTATTATTTGACCTTACTATGCTGCTTCCTGTGTTCAACATGGCAAAACACCCAGTACCGTAAGTCGACTTCATCATGCCTGGCTTGAAACAAGCCTGTCCTATTGTTGCCGCATGTTGGTCACCCGCCACTCCCTTGATTGGAATATTGTGGCCCAGTATTTCTTCGTCACATACTCCAAAGTCATCAGAACAATTTCGTACCTCTGGTAAAATGGACATGGGTATATTCAACAGTTCACAAATCTCCTGAGACCACTTCCCTTCACTAATATCATAGAGCATCGTTCGAGAGGCATTTGTCGCGTCTGTGGCATGAGTTACACCATTAGTAAGATGCCAAATGAGGTAGGTATCAACAGTCCCAAATAAAAGTTCACCAGCCTCGGCCTTGGCCCTTGCTCCCTCGACATTATCGAGCAACCATTTTAGTTTCGTTGATGAAAAATATGGATCCAGTAATAGTCCAGTAACGCGAGTTACTAACTTTTCTGCTCCAGTGCTTCTTAACTCATGACAAAATTTAGATGTGCGGCGATCTTGCCAGACAATTGCATTATAAATAGGTTTGCCTGTGACCTTATCCCAAAGCAAAGTAGTTTCGCGTTGATTTGTAATGCCTAATGCAAAGATCTCGTTCGCTTTAATTTTTGCATCATTAAGTGCTTTTTTACAGGTTGAAACTACTGAGTTCAACAGATCATTCGGACTGTGCTCAACCCATCCGCTCTTTGGAAAGTGTTGCTTAAATTCTTCTTGACCTTGTCCAACAATTGTAAATTGATCATCGAAGACTATGGACCGAGTAGAAGTTGTCCCCTGATCAATTGCTATAACATATCCCATGTGAGGCCTACTCGTATAAAATCTATCGATGAATTATTAAAGTTTTATAAGATAAGAAACTTTAAGTGTCAGATAAATTTTTTAATTGGCAATTTTTTTAAAATTGGTGATGTTAAACCAACACTGATTTAGAGGACTATTGAATGTCTATTGCCCAAAATATGTTAAATGCCATGGTAAAAAATAAGATAGAATTTGTCACAACTGTTCCGTGCAAACAACTTTCTGGCATAATTGAATTGTTAGAAAAAGATGAGAGAATACTTCATGTACCATCAAATAAAGAAGATGAAGGAATGGGGCTTTGTGCCGGTGCATACATGGGTGGAAAACGTCCCTGCATAATAATGCAGAACACCGCGATTGGTGTTACCATCAATACATTGGTAACTTTAATACAATATTACCGCATGCCTCTTCCAATATTAATTAGTTATCGAGGCGAAGTTGGCGAAAAGGTTCAATGCCAGGTTGAAATGGCAGTTCATACTAAAGCCCTTCTAGAACAGCTAAAGATTCCCACCTACCATTTTCATGAACCTAAAGACGTTAAAGAGTTTGGTGGTATTTTAAATCACACTTTTATGGCAAAAAAACCGGTTGCCATTTTGACCGACGCAAATTTCTGGAGTTCTATCTCATGATTAGGTCAGATATTTTAAAAGCAATCATCCCAGTTATTACTGACAAATTAGTTGTCAGTAATATAGGGCTGCCATCGCAAGAACTTCATATGCTTGATGACCAGCCAACAAATTTTTATATGCTTGGCACAATGGGATTAGCCTCTTCAATCGGATTAGGCCTTGCTTTAAGCCAAAAAGAAACAATAATTGCAATAGATGGAGATGGCTCTGTTCTCACCAACCTCGGAACACTCCCGACGATTGCCAACAATGTAGCGAATAATTTCATACTGCTGATAATTGACAACGGAAGCTACGGTTCGACAGGTGATCAGCCAACATACGCAGGTGGTAACACTTCTCTCGCTAAAGTCGCAGAGGCGTGTGGCTGTGATAATGTTTTTGAATGTCAGGCAGCAGAAACAAAGGAAATATTAGAAACAGCAATACAAAGCAAAAAAATGACAATAATTGTATCAAAATGTTTAAGTGGTAACATTCCTGTACCCACCATTGATATAGATCCAGCTGTTATTAGATACCGCTTCATGGAAGAAATTAAAGCAAGGAACTAGATTTGCTAAATCCTTTTTCTAAAGTTGATATTAGTTTTGAGGACTTTCGGCAGTCTGCTAGAAAGAGACTACCAAAACTGTTATTTGAGTACATTGATGGTGCAGCCTCCGATGGTAGTGGAGAGGCAGAGAATAGAAAAATCATTAGACAAATAAGGCTCAACACGAAAGCGTTGATTAATGTTGAAAAACGAAGTTTGAACCACAAAATCTTCCGCATACCATCAAAGTTGCCAATTGGCATAGCTCCAATGGGTATGGTCCAAATGGCGGGAGCGGGAGCAGATGAGGCATTCGCAAAATGCGCTGCCAAATATGAAATTCCGGTTGGTGTATCTACGGCTTCTTCTATGTCTTTGGAAAAGTATGCTGAATATTCGAGAGGATATGCCTGGTTTCAGCTCTATTACATGGCAGACAAAACAGAACTTAAAAAACTTCTAAATAGGATAGTTACGGCTGGGTATAAAAATCTGATTTTTACGGTAGATGTCCCAGAAATCGGTTTTAGACCGAACGAAATACGAAACGGTCTAAAGATTCCCTTTAAATTTGGACCGAAGCAAATTGTCGATTTCGCTATGCATCCCACCTGGTCAATAAAGACACTAATAAACGGTCCTCCAAAATTTGGAAATTTTAAAGATACAAATAGCTTCAACCGTGATGCCTCTCGAGCTGGCGCAGATTGGGACTTCTTAAGGTATCTTCGGGATCAATGGCCAAATAAATTAGTTATAAAAGGCGTATTGAACACTGAAGATGCAAAAAACATGCACGGCATGGGTGTTGATGGAATATACGTCTCAAGCCATGGAGGCCGACAATTAGCCTCTGCTCCACACCCAATTGAAATTTTACCAAAAATTAGGAAAGCTTTAGGGGATGATGTACATATTTTTTATGACTCAGGACTGAGAAATGGAGAAGATTTGGTTAAAGCATATGCCCTGGGAGCAAATTTTGCTTTTATGGGCAGGCCATGGTCTCTTGCGTACGCAGCAAACAATCAACATGGCATCGAAAATTATATTGATTATCTATGCAAAGAGACATCAGTTGCAATGGCCATGATTGGACGAAGGAAAATTGAAGAAATTTGTTTTGATGACATTTATCTAACCTAGAAACAAACGAAATTAAAATAACATCAAAGACCTGTTTCTATAATTGCTTTTGCCAACGCAGGGACTGTTTTACAATTAAGCCCAGCAACATTAAAACGACTGTCAGATACCATGTAGATCCCAAATTCTTTACGCATTTTTTCCACTTGTGAGGGTGTAGCGCCAAGACGCGAAAACATTCCTCTGTGCGAAGCGATAAAACTGAAACGATCAGATCCAGAGATCCTTTGTAGTTCATCAGAAAGCTGAATTCTTAAATTTAGCAGGGAATTACGGATATCCTCTAACTCAGACATCCAATCACAACGTAGGTCAATATCATTCAAAACTATTGAAACAAGCCTTGATCCGTGATCAGGAGGAAAAGAATAATTCTGGCGGTTTAAAAATGCTAACATACTTTGGTTTATCTTGCGTCTAGAACTATCTTGCGAGACAAGCATTAATAGCCCTGCCCTTTCTCGATAAATTCCAAAATTCTTTGAACAGCTTGACGCTATCACCGTTTCGGGCACCGACTCGGCAATCAACCGTGTCGCATATGCGTCGTCCTCCAGCCCATCACCAAAGCCTTGATAAGCTAAATCAATCATAGGTGTCGCACCACTCTTGTTTAACAATTCAATGATTATCTGCCATTGCTGCTTATTCAAATTGGCGCCAGTTGGGTTATGGCAGCAACCATGTAGCAAAACAACATCACCAGCCTTCGCGCGAGACAGATCAGCTACCATGGAATCAAAATCAACACCCCGAGTCTCATTGTCAAAATATCGATAGGTTTTACATGGGATATTTAAGTATTTTAGTATTGAAATGTGATTAGGCCATGTTGGATCTGATACAAAAACTCGTACGTCAGAGTTAGCGATTTTAAATAGTTCAAATCCTTGTCTGACAGCACCAGTTCCTCCAGGAGTTGCTGCTGATGCTATAAGATTTTTTGGTATGTTACTTCCGAGGACTAATGATATTATGGCGTCTGAGAAAGCTGGATCCCCTACCAAACCAACGTATGATTTACTATTTTCGATCTCCCACCATTTTTTTTCAGCTGCTTTAATAGACCTCATTATCGGAGTGTTACCATTAGAATCTTTGTAAACACCTACACCAAGATCAAGCTTTTGCTCTCTTGGATCATCTTTAAATGCTGTCATTAAAGCTAGTATCTTATCAGGCGGCTGGTTTTGGATGTTCTTAAAAATCATTTTTGGTCTCCAGTCGATATAGGAAGTGTGGGTGACATTCCCCATTCTGTCCAGCTTCCATCATACAGAGAGTGGTCCGTTTTACCTATAAGTTCTAATCCAAGATTTAGAACTGCAGCGGTTACCCCAGATCCGCAGCTTGTAATTACTGGCTTCGATATATCAACTCCAGCAGAGGCAAACATTTGTTTCAATTCAGATTTGTTTTTAAAAGTTTGATCATCGTTCAACAGCGATTTAAAAAATACATTTTTTGAATTTGGAATATGCCCTTTTCGTAGTCCCTCTCTTGGCTCATTTTCTTCGCCTCTAAATCGACCTGGTGACCTTGCATCAATAATCTCATAATCACCCAGCTTTGATGCCGCAGCTACTTGGGTTACGTCCTTTAAATAAGAAAGAACCTGATCCACCATCATGTGGCGATCACGTATTACAGGTAGCTTATCATTTACTGGAAAACCATCAGAAATCCACTTAGGCAACCCACCATCAAGAACAGCGACATCTTGATGCCCCATCATCTTGAAAAGCCACCAAACTCTAGCAGCAGAAAACATACCTAAACCGTCATAGATAATCACTTGATGACCATCTCCAACGCCCAATTTACGTACTTTGGACATAAATTTTTCTACCGGTGGAACCATGTGTGGAAGGTCAGACCTGTGATCTGAAATATCGTCAATATCAAAAAATCGAGCGTCAGGGATATGCTTTTTTTCATACTCCGCAATTGGGTTTCTGTACATATTCGGGAGATACCATGACGCGTCAAGGACTCGTATCTGAGAGCTGTCTAGTCTTTTAGCTAACCAACTAGTCGAAACAAGGCTCCCGGCACGCTCAGTTATCATCGTATAATTCCACAAGCTTCAAAAGATTTCTAGGTAAGCCAATTAAACGCTCCAGAGATTATTATTTGAAATCTTACAATTGGACAAGACTTCTCATTAGTCTCCCTGCCTCATTAAACGTTGTTTTTG
This sequence comes from Paracoccaceae bacterium, assembly GCA_902602765.1. Lineage (GTDB taxonomy): Bacteria > Pseudomonadota > Alphaproteobacteria > Rhodobacterales > Rhodobacteraceae > Salinivivens. The sequence continues at coordinate 91,248 of CACKSH010000007.1, read as the reverse complement.
TCTTCCCCAGTCACGTTTTGCCTGATCTGATCTCTTATCATAATTTTTTTTACCTTTAGCCACACCTATTTTTAATTTTGCGATGCCTCTATGATTGAAATACAAAACTAGAGGGACCAAAGTCATTCCTTTTCTTTGAGTTTCTGACCACAGCTTCCCAAGTTCGCGCTTCGTTACCAAAAGTTTTCTTCGACGTCTCTCCTCATGACCCCAGGTTTTTGCCTGATCGTAGGGTGCAATATATGAGTTAATTAACCATAGTTCACCATTTTCAACCTCTGCATAACACTCCCCAAGATTTGCAGATTTTTGTCTAAGTGATTTTACTTCTGAACCAACCAAGGAGAGGCCACATTCGATCTCATCCTCAATCAAGTAATCGTAACGAGCGCGTCGATTTTCAGCTATAATTTTATAATTTGGATCGGTTTTATTTTTGTTCATAGCACTCGATGGTTACACATAACTAAGTAAAATTGTCCAGTAGTTTTGCTGAAACTATAGACAATGTGAAAAGACAGACTAACAATGACTTTGTATTAAATTTACAGGTGGGCGGAAAAGATGAAAGATGATAATTTTCTCAAAGCGAATAATGCAAAACACCTTTGGCATCCAATGGGTCATCCAAAAGACTCATTAGAAGCACCCCCGAGAATAATTACTCAAGCCGAAGGGGCAAAAATAACAGATATTGACGGTCATCAAACCGTAGATGCTGTAGGTGGGCTTTGGTGTGTAAATCTAGGATATTCTAATGATAGGATTAAAGAAGCAATAACAAAGCAACTTTACGACCTTCCATACTACTCATCTTTTGCAGGTACTACCAATCCTATGGCAATTGAAGCATCATATATGGTGCGAAATTTATTTTCCGAAGACGGAATGAGCCGCGTATTTTTTACATCAGGCGGGTCTGACTCGGTTGACACATGTCTCAGGCTAGCTCGTCAATATCACCGAATAAGAGGTGAGCCAACTCGCACAAAATTTATTTCGTTAAAAAAAGGTTATCATGGAACTCATTTCGGCGGTGCATCAGTAAATGGAAATAATCGGTTTCGGATAAACTATGAGCCATTACTGCCAGGCTGTTTTCATCTTCCAAGCCCATACACGTATAGAAATCCTTTTAATGAAACTAACTCCTCAAAACTAGCCCATCATATTGCTGCTGCATTCGAAGATGAAATAGCGTTTCAAGGTGCAAATAGTATTGCCGCTTTTATAATGGAGCCCATACAAGGCGCAGGAGGCGTAATAATTCCAGACCCAATCTTTATGACCCTTATGCGGGAAATATGTGATAAAAATGGAATCCTCTTAATATCTGACGAAGTTATAACCGGATTTGGGCGTACTGGCGACTGGTCGGGAGCACGCCATTGGGGCGTTAAACCCGACATGATGAGCATTGCTAAAGGTATTACCTCTGGATATTATCCAGTTGGAGCAGCTTTGATGTCGGACAAAGTTGCCGAAATATTTGAAAATGACAAAACTGGTGATGCTGCAATTTTTCATGGCTATACATACTCTGCTCACCCCGTAGGAGCAGCAGCCGTGGTAGCATGCATATCTGAAACTGAACGTCTGGATACCAAAATCAATGCACAGGTGCGGGGGACACAATTATATAATGGTGTCAAAGATTTAGCTAAGAAACACAATATCGTTGGAGACGTGCGAGGCGGGCATGGCTTAATGCTTGCGATTGAGCTTGTTTCTGATCGGACAAAAAAAACACCTTTAGACAACGATCATATGAAAAAGATTCATCAGAAAACCTATGAGTTCGGTGCTATGGTCAGACTAGGACTGAACAATATTTTAATGTCCCCACCACTAACGATATCTGAGGAAGAAGTAAGTCAAATTCTGGGTGCATTGGATGAGGGTTTAGCTGCTATTTAATTTAAAGCTATGCTATCGTTTCAAAATCTCCTGGCATCAAATTATCTAGGCTATAGCTTCCTATTTTAATACGAATTAGCCGCAAAGTAGGGTGCCCAACGGCAGCAGTCATTCGTCTAATTTGTCTGTTCCTTCCCTCATAAATGATAACTTCCAACCAGGAATCGGGAACTGTTTTTCGTACTCGAATTGGTGGGTCTCTATCCCAGAGACACGGCGCTTCAATTATCTTAACCTCTGCTGGACGCGTAAGACCATCTTTTAACTCTATACCTACTCGGAGAAGACTCAAATCTGATTGTTTAGGCTCACCTTCAACTTGCACATTATACGTTTTTTTGATTTTATTTGTCGGGTTTGAGAGTTTATACTGCAACTTCCCCTCGTCCGATAGTAACATCAAGCCCTCGCTGTCTTTATCAAGCCTTCCAACTGGGTAAATATTTGGAATAGAAATGAAGTCAGACAAATTACCTCTTTCAGTCGCAATTTCTGAATTATCACTAAATTGAGACAATACATTAAATGGTTTGTTAAACTTTACGATCATTTTTACTGTATTAATGGTTTTATAAAACCAGTTTTTACTCCATCCCAATTTAAGACCGAAGGGTTCAAGTACTTCGCTACAATTGGATTAGCAGGATTTAAAACACCTAGCCCTACTAAAATTGATGCTATTACACACTCGCTAGCTCTAGTCGCACCATCTAAAACTTTCAAAGCAACACCCATTTTTTTTTCTGGAATTATTGCCACGAAAAACCCTTCCGCTCCCGTTTTTAAAGCTACTTTTCCCTGCGCTGCTCTCATTAAGTCTGTACACGCACGACCTTCACCAGCCACTAACGCAGGATGCTTCAACATTGCATCTATTATTCTAACGGCACTTTTAGAGGAGATATCTGATCTACTTTTAGCATCTGAAAACCAAGCCATGGCATTAGCAATACCTTTCAAACTGAATGCGTGATTTGGCGCAGAACATCCGTCTATTCCGTAACCAATACTCACTTCATTTGTGGTCATTTCGTAAAAATCCAAGCAAGCTTTTTGAACTGGATGATCAATACTTACATAGTTAGGGTCAGCACCTAGGTACTGTGTCAATGTTAAGAACCCAGAATGCTTTCCAGAACAATTATTATGAATTCGACAAGGACTTTGATCAGCCCTAAATAAATTTATTTTTGCATCTCGATCACGCGGCACTTGCGGTCCACAACAAAGGTCAGAGTCTGATAATCCGAGCTCACTTAACCATTTTTCCACGAGAACAGTATGAATACTAGCAGCATTATGAGATGCACAAGCCAAGGCAAGATGTTGTGATGACAAGCCAAAGCTATCAGCTGCTCCAGAAGCCACCAATGGTAGCGCTTGAATCATTTTGGATGATGATCTTGAATAAAAAATCTGTTCCGGATCACCCCAAGACTTTACTATCCCCCCACTACTATCACACACGACCGCATGCCCAATATGCAAACTTTCCCGTAAAGAACCTCTCCACACTTCACAAAGTTCTACTGCAGAATTAATCATAAAATTCGTCCTATTCGAATTGTTATTATCGGGGCTTTAAATTAAATAGGCTTCAGTTTAAAATAATAGATGTAAATTAAGAACAAAATAACCTGTTCTTAATATGCTATCTAGGTATAATTATACAAGAACTGAATGACGCGAGGAAATATGATAAAACAAGTATCCAAAAATTTGTTAATATTATTTATTTTACTTTTTGGCGGAGGCGCTCTTATTGCTCAAGATTCAAGTACTAATGTAGCATCTACACAGGCCGATTGGGTAGTGTTCGTCGAAGAAAGCCCCAAAGAATGCTGGGCGGCGTCCCAACCGATTGAGACAGTCAATACGCGTGATGGACGAATGGTCTCGGTTAAGCGTAGCGATATTTTGTTGTTTGTATCATATATTCCCGGGTCCGGCATAAAAGGACAAATATCATTTACTGGTGGATACCCCTTCGATGATGGAAGCAATGTGGATGTAAATATAGATGGTACTAGATACCAAATGTTTACAAATGGAGAATGGGCTTGGGCACCGACAGATGAGGTCGATAAAAAAATGATTCAGGCCATGAAACGTGGAGCGAAAGCGACACTTACCGGCAGATCCTCGAGAGGTACGAAAACTGAGGATACTTTTTCATTGAAGGGTTTTACAGCCGCTGTTGAAGATGCATCGAAGCGTTGCAAGTAAAAAAAAGTATCATTGACGGCTATAACGTTAAATAAGTATAGAAAACTTCTTTCAAAATTTGAATAGCATTTACTAATGAAACCATCAGCACCGATTACACATGATCTCTTGACTATACCACGGACTTTACCGTCTGGACCAGTCAATTTAATAGGCATGAGTAGAGCAGTTATGCTTGAAAAGCTTTTAGAAATTGGCACCCCTGAAAAGCAAGTCAAAATGAGAGCAGCTCAACTTTGGCAATGGATTTATCAAAAAGGAGAAAGAAATTTTTCCCACATGTCAAACCTGTCAAAAAATTATCGAGAACTACTAAGCGAAAAGTTCATACTTGATGTCCCTAAAGTGATCTCAAAACAATGTTCAAAAGATGGAACACGTAAATACCTGCTCCAACTGGCTGGGGGGCATGAGGTTGAGGCTGTATATATCCCTGAAGAAGGTCGTGGAACTCTTTGCGTAAGTTCACAGGTCGGATGTACGCTCACTTGTTCATTTTGTCACACTGGCACACAAAAATTGGTGAGAAACCTTACTCCCGGAGAGATAGTGGGCCAAGTATTAATTGCACGCGATGACTTAGGCGAATGGAAAAATTTAAACGGTGCAAATAATGAAACCAGATTACTATCGAATGTCGTCCTCATGGGAATGGGCGAACCACTATATAATTTTGAAAATGTGAGAGACGCACTCAAAATTGTCATGGACCCTGAAGGTATATGTTTATCAAGAAAAAGGATCACACTGTCTACCTCGGGGGTCGTCCCGGAGATATCGAGGACAGCCGACGAAATTGGATGTCTTTTAGCAGTTTCTTTTCATGGCACAACTGACGAAATTAGAGACAAGTTAGTACCCATTAATAAGAAATGGAATATTGAAACTCTAATTAAGGCACTTAAGGGTTACCCAAGATTGTCTAACTCCGAACGCATCACATTTGAGTATGTTATGATCAAGGACGTCAACGATAGCGAACTAGATGCCTATCGCTTAGTCAAACTAATCGCTGGTATTCCCGCTAAAATAAATTTAATTCCATTCAATGAATGGCCGGGTTCACCATATAGAAGAAGTGAATGGCCCCAAATAAAGAAATTTGCCGACATAATTCACCGTGCAGGTTATGCAAGTCCGGTAAGAACTCCAAGAGGAGAGGATATTATGGCTGCTTGTGGGCAATTAAAGTCTGAGACAGAACGACAGCAAAAATCAAAAAAAGAAATCACTATGGAAGCTGGAATTTAGGTTTAACCTTACTTATCCTTCAGCTGAGCTTAGGCCCCTTAGTATTTTTGAGTTTCTGATGGGCCAATAACTTGAGGCGTAATGCGTTCAACTGGATAAAACCAGCCGCATCATTTTGATCGTAAGCACCTGCATCATCTTCAAAGGTCACATGTTTTTCAGAATACAAGCTGTACTCCGACCACCTACCAACAGTATTTACGGACCCTTTATATAACTTAAGCCTTACAGTGCCAGAAACGTATTTCTGCGACTTATCAATTAATGATTGCAGCATTTCCCTTTCTGGACTGTACCAAAAGCCATTATAAATAAGTTCTGCATACTTGGGCATCAACTCATCTTTCAAATGTGCAGCACCGCGATCTAAAGTAATTTGCTCTATGCCCCGATGTGCTTCCAACAATATTGTTCCGCCGGGGGTTTCATAAATCCCTCTAGACTTCATTCCAATAAATCTTCCTTCAACAAGGTCAAGTCGCCCAACACCATGAGCTCCTCCTCGTTCATTTAATTTAGTTAAAATTTTAGCCGGAGACATTTGACGACCATTAATTGCGACTGCGTCACCGTTCAAGAATTCAATTTCGATAAACTCAGGAGCTTCTGGAGCATGTTCTGGATTTATAGTTCGTTGATAGACATACTCTGGGGCAGCTACTGATGGGTCTTCCAATACTTTCCCTTCCGATGAAGTATGAAGTAAATTAGCATCGACAGAAAATGGAGCCTCACCACGCTTGTCTTTTGCAATGGGTATCTGATTTTCTTCAGCAAATTTTATTAATCTCGATCTACTGGTTAAGCTCCACTCGCGCCAAGGTGCTATAACGTGTATGGTTGGGTTTAGGGCATACGCTGACAGCTCAAAACGAACCTGATCATTCCCTTTGCCAGTTGCACCGTGCGCAATTGCATCAGCACCAGTTTCTTCTGCTATTTCAACAAGACGTTTTGAAATTAAAGGGCGCGCAATCGAAGTTCCCAAAAGATAAAGGCCCTCATAAAGGGCATTACACCTAAACATGGGAAAAACAAAATCACTCACAAACTCTTCCCTTAGGTCCTCAATATAAATATTTGTGGGTTTGATCCCCAGCAATTCCGCTTTTTCACGCGCAGGATTAAGTTCCTCACCCTGCCCTAAATCTGCTGTAAAGGTAACTACTTCGCATGCGTATTCAGTTTGAAGCCATTTAAGAATAATTGATGTATCTAGCCCGCCCGAATAGGCCAAAACTACTTTTTTCGGCTTATGCATTAGATTCCCCTTTCGCTACGATTGGCCTACCCTTTTTTCAATCTGTGGGCAAGATCAGCATTAACTGAAGACATAAAACCTAGAATTGATAATCTTTGAAGTATCCTTAAAAATACTTGCAATGCTAAGACTGCTAAGCCATTGCTTAATTATGACAAATTTTACAAAATCAGCTGACCAAGCCGAAAAGGCAATACGGGAAGTTTTTTCTCCAACTCCTTTACAACGAAATGAACACTTATCTGCAATCTACGGCGCTGATATATGGTTGAAGCGCGAAGATCTGAGTCCTGTGAGATCTTATAAATTACGCGGAGCATTTAACGCCATGCGTAAATTTTCTGACAAAAAGGCTTTTGTTTGTGCAAGTGCTGGCAATCATGCTCAAGGTGTTGCCTTTATGTGCCGACAGTTGAAAGTTAATGGCATAATTTTCATGCCCGTCACAACTCCACAGCAAAAAATACAAAAAACTCAGATTTTTGGCGGTGAATTTGTTGAAATCAGACTAACTGGGGATTACTTCGATGACTGTTTGCACGCGGCACAAACATTTCGTAAAAAAGAAAGTCTCCATTTTCTGTCACCATTTGATGACGAAGATATTATAATTGGACAGGCCTCTGTTGGGGTAGAAATAAAAAAGCAACTTGGCGGCAATCCAGACCATATTATCCTACCAGTTGGTGGGGGTGGGCTATCAGCTGGAGTAACCAGTTATTTTGGGAGTCATTGCACATATACCTTGGTTGAGCCTCTAGGCGGTGCATGCCTTCGTGAAGCACTAATTAATGGAAAGCCCACTAAGCTTGATACTGTGAATACATTTGCCGACGGTGCTGCTGTGGGCAAAATTGGTGAAAAAACGTTTAGCCGATTAAAAGATGTAGGGTTAGCAAATGTTATTACCATTCCAGAGGATAGAATATGTATCTCAATGTTAGAAATGTTAAACGTTGAGGGAATAGTACTTGAACCTGCCGGTGCTTTAGCAGTTGATGCATTGCAAGACTTGGGTCAGTCAATTAAGGGACGTCGAGTTGTATGTGTAACCTCAGGCGGCAACTTTGATTTCGAAAGATTACCAGAAGTAAAAGAAAGAGCACAAAGATTTGCAGGTTTAAAAAAATATCTTATTTTACGAATGCCACAGAGACCCGGTGCGCTAAAGGAATTTTTAAATTTTCTCGGCCCAGAGGATGACATTACACGCTTTGAATATCTCAAAAAGTCAGCGAGAAATTTTGGCTCCATTTTGATTGGTATTGAAACGAAGTCTCCAGATAGTTTCAATGATTTCTTCAACCGACTGAAAGATGCAGGCTTTACATATTCAGACATCACGAATGACGAGACACTTTCGCAGTTTGTATAATTAAGTTTCTTCAAATTTCTGGGAGCAATTTGTAAGTTTTTTGTTGAATAGAACTCAACGTAAGGCAAGTTTTTGCCATTGTCTCAGTACTGACCTGCTGCAACTTTTTTTAAAAAATATGCATCGCCATCCACTGCTAAGATCTGATAAGCAACATCGATATCTACAAAAATTGCCGTATGGTCAGGCTCTGTTGGCTCACACTTTTTAAAAATAGGTTTGGCTAAATAAATGTGGCAAAGTTTTTCAGCCCGCATTTTGTATTCCGGCATATACACGAAACGCCTGAATGCTCCAATCTTTCGAGGTCGCCCAATAACCCATCCCGTTTCTTCAATCACCTCTCTGTAAAGAGCTGTTATTGGTTGCTCTCCAGCATCAACCCCCCCACCTGGTAGTTGAAACTCATTATGGGGATCCGCCTGGAAAGTAAGTAAAACTTGGTTTCCAAAAGGTAAAATTACATACACACCTGGACGATAAAAATATTTTTTACCCCCCTCAATTTCTGTAGCGTAAGTTTTTATCATAGTTAAAGCACTTCACATTTTGAAACTTGTCCTACTTAGTGCGAGCGTATAAGCATGAAGTGAAAATTCAAGGATAAAAAATGTCATTAGGCAATAAAATAGCATGGGATGATACAGTCTTACCATTTCAACTCGACGCTGCAGATATGCGCGGCAGGATTGCAAGATTAGATGGGGTTTTACAAGGTATCCTTAAACAGCATCAGTACCCCAAAGCTGTTGAAGCACTAGTCGCAGAGATGGCACTACTTACGGCATTGATCGGAGGAAGTATCAGACTACAGTGGAAGTTGTCACTGCAGGTACAAACAAACGGTCCAGTTCGTATGATAGCAACTGATTTTTACGCTCCCAAAGAAACGGGAGAGACTGCACAAATTCGGGCTTATGCTAGTTTTGATAGAGAAAAATTAACTGATAAAGATCCATTTGATCAACTTGGAAAGGGTTATTTCGCAGTAATGATTGACCAAGGCGAAGGAACAAAGCCTTATCAAGGATTATCACCTTTGAATGGAAGGTCTCTGTCAGATAGTGCTGAGACATATTTTGCTCAGTCAGAGCAACTTCCAACTGTCTTTCATCTGAAATTTGACAAAATAAAACAAGCGAATGTGGAAGAAACCTGGAGAGCTGGCGGTATTATGGTTCAGCACCTACCAACGTCTAATTTCCAAGCTTTAGAAGAAAATGGTTCCGATCCCAGTGGGCTATTAAGTTCTCAAGACCTTCTTAATGGAGACAATGCCGAAAACTGGAATCGTATAAATTATCACCTTGATACAATTGAAGATCTTGAGCTGATTGGACCTTCGGTGACTCCCTCAGAGCTTCTTGTAAGGTTGTTTCATGAAGAACAGCCCCGTATTTTCGATACTCAATCAGTTCGATTTGGCTGTAGCTGCTCAGAAGACAGAGTACGACAGTCACTTTCAATATATTCAGCAAAGGACATTTCAAAGATGATAACCGCAGATGGACTTGTTACAGCTGATTGTCAATTTTGCGGTGCACACTATGAACTAGACCCAAAATCAGTAGGTTTTGAGGCAATAAATAGTGGAACCTAATTGGATTGATATAATAAATAAAGTTTTGGATGAAGAACGTATCAACTCTTCAGATTTTGATTTAAATCCCAATTTTATTTTACCAAGTGATAGAAAACTCAACAAAGCTGGTGTACTAGTTGGCATATGTTTTTCCGAGAACACGCAGCCATCAGTTTTACTTACTAAAAGGGCTGGACACTTAAAAAACCACCCTGGTCAAATTGCATTTCCAGGAGGAAAATTTGAACTTGAAGATGGTACACTTGTAAATACAGCCTTGCGCGAGGCAGAAGAAGAAATCGGACTGAACCGATCAATTCCAAAGAAATTAGGTATCCTACCAAAACATGAAACTGTTACAAAATTTCTGGTGACTCCTATTATTTTCCAACTGCCAGATAAGCTAGATTTAAAGATTAACAAAAATGAGGTGGATGAAGTTTTTTACGTACCCTTAGAGCATTTTTTGACCCTGGAAAACTACCGTATCCAAGCACGAAAATGGCAGGAAGAGTTGAGATACTATTATGTAGTACCATATGGCCCATACTATATTTGGGGTGCCACTGCTCGTATTCTTTTTGGTTTTGCCGAAGGATTTAAAAATGCAAATTGATAGTGAATGGATAAAGAATGAAAGCTTACAAAATATATTACAAATATTAAAAAAAGCTGATCATAATGCATACCTAGTTGGTGGGTGTGTCAGAAATAGTATTTTAAATTTCCCTGTGAATGATATTGATATTTCGACTGATGCAAAACCAGAGGAAACGTTAGATCTTTTTAACATCGAGTCCTTCAAAGCTACTCCAACTGGATTTTCTCATGGCACTGTAACTGTTGTATCAGAGGGTATCCCATACCAAATCACTACAATGCGAAGTGACCAAAATACAGATGGAAGACATGCTGATGTAAGCTTTTCTGATAATATCACAAAAGATGCTGAAAGAAGAGATTTTACAATAAATGCCCTTTATGCAGACGCTACCGGAAAAATCATAGACCCGATAGGAGGACTTAAGGACTTCCAACCCCTTAGAATCAAATTCATTGGCAACGCAAACAACCGTATCCAAGAAGATTACTTGCGAATTTTGAGATTCTTTCGATTCCATGCTCAGTTTGCTGACTGGGTGGTAGACTTCGAGCGAGACGCATTAGACGCAATAAAAGATAATCAAAATGGCTTGAAATTTCTATCTAAGGAAAGGGTATGGAATGAATTACAAAAAATATTGTTATCCAGAAATCCATCCCGCGCACTATCAGAAATGTCACAAATAGGTGTTCTTGAAAAGGTTTTGAGTGACGGAGGTATCAAAAGTATCAAAAACCTAATTTCAATAGAACAAAAAATGGGGATTGAACCAGAGGCAATTAGAAGACTTGTAGCAATCACTATAAATACTAAGGTAACATCCCTCAATTTATCGCGCAAAGAGGTAAAAAAGTTTTCACTATTAAAGAGCCTTTTGGGAAAAAATTTTGACCCTGCAGAATTGGTTTACCAGTTCAACAAGGAAGTTGCCCAATCGGCGCTTGCAATCTCCACATTCAATCAGGGCAAAAAATTAAAGTTAAGTGATGTCAAAAAAATCGAAAAAGCTTGTTTATATCCATGTCCTATATCCGGGGCGCATTTATCTAAATATATGAGCGGAGCGGACGTCGGGATTAAATTAAAAGAAGCCCAACGTGCTTGGATAAAAAGCAATTTTAAATCTGACCCTGCCAAAATACTGAAAGTTATCGGTATAAAAGCAAAAACCCACTCTTGACAGAATTAAAGGGTCTATTATCGTGACAATCTTTTGTGATTAACGGAACTTCTATGTTTAAATTTTTTGAGAACCTTGTAGATCCATTTTGTACATATGAGGAAACAGATACTCCTCCCAAAGAAATATCGAATTTTTTAAAAGATTATACTAAGCCTTTCTACTTCCTGTTTGGTGTCACGGCTTTCTTTGCATTTTTATTGGCAACCATCGAACTTTTATTAATTTATGGAATTGGGCAGCTTGTTGACCTAATGCAAACGGGATCAAGACAAGAAATTTTAGATAACGGCTTCTTTATTGGATTTTTTTTGATCCTAGCAGGCGTTGGAATGCCAGTAATTGCCTCTATAGCTGTTCTACTAAACAACAATTCACTTATGCCAAATATAGCAACATTATTCCGATGGAGGGGTCACAGGCAAGTTATGCGCCAGTCAGTTGGATGGTTTGAAAATGACTTTGCTGGGAGGATCGCAAACAGGGTGATGCAGACCCCTCGGTCAGCAGGTGAAGTAATTTATCACGTATTTGATGCATTTAGCTATATTTTAGCCTACTTGGTAGGAGCATTATTTTTACTTGTAACAGCAGAAATAGAACTCATTGTGCCTCTTTTAGTTTGGATGTTTGCTTACGGTTATTTGATAATTTTTGTGATCAAACGCATTCAGCCAGCATCACAGGCAGCAGCCGATGCTAGGTCGAATTTGAACGGATACATCGTAGATGCTTATACAAATATCCAATCTGTAAAATTATTCTCTAATGAAAAAAAAGAACTTGAGTATGCAAGAGGGGCAATCACAGACACCCGAAATACAATTATTAGAGAGTTGCGATTATATTCCATAATGGATATTTCGCTCTCTTTTTTAAATGGCATTCTAACAGCTGGAACAATCGGATGGGCCATATGGCTTTGGTATTCAGAACAAACGTCAGTAGGTGTGGTGGCAGCTGCAGCAACCTTAGTTCTGCGTATAAGTGCAATGTCCGGGTGGATAATGTGGGCGGCTTCCACTTTTTTTCGGGAATTAGGTGTTATAAGAGAAGGGTTAGAGACTATAGCCCAACCAGTACAATTAGTGGATCATAAAAACGCTAAAAAGCTGAATCTTGGTGATTCAAAAATAGATGTTCAAAATTTATATCATCATTATGGTCGAAGCTATGGTGGCCTTGATAATTTAAATATTAAAATTCCTGCTGGACAAAAAGTTGGGTTAGTTGGTCCCTCAGGAGCAGGAAAATCAACACTTTTTAAATTACTTTTACGATTCTACGATGTTGAAAAGGGCAAAATACTTATAGATGAGCAGAATATCTCCCTGATAAAGCAAGAAAGTCTAAGACGGCACATTGGCACAATACAGCAAGAAAGTAGCCTTTTACACAGAAGCATTAGAGAAAACATTAACTACGGAAGAAGTGACGCCACTGAAAAAGAAATTATTGATGCAGCTAAAAAAGCACGAGCCCACGAATTTATCATAAACCTAGAGGACATAGACGGTAATAAAGGATACTCCTCTAAAGTTGGTGAACGTGGCGTGAAGTTATCTGGAGGTCAAAGACAGCGGATTGCTCTGGCCCGCGTCATCTTAAAAGATGCGCCAATATTGCTCATGGACGAAGCAACAAGTGCACTAGATAGCGAGGTAGAAGCAGCAATAAAAGAAACGTTGGCTTATATAATGGAAGGAAAAACCGTTATAGCTATTGCTCACAGGCTCTCTACCATAGTTCATATGGATAGGATCTTGGTCATGGAAGCTGGAAGAATAGTTGAAGATGGGTCTCATGCTGAATTGTTAAAAAACAAAGGTTTATATGCCAAGTTGTGGTCTCATCAATCTGGTGGATTTATACAAACGATGGTTAAATGATTACTTGGATTTCAAACAAGATTGACTACAAAAAGAAGAGTGAAACTCCACCTCCAGAAGACCTGTGGAGTTTTATCATTTGGTCTTGTAGTGGCACCTGGATATTTATTTTTTGCGGTGCATCCGCTGCCATACTGGCTGGCTCTTTCGAAATGATAACAACGATCGCTCTCGGATGGGTGGTGGACTCAGCCCAGTCTGACACTGGGCAAGCATTTTTTTTCAGCTCAAATAAAATACTCTTAATATCATGCGTGCTAATCTTTGTACTTTTCAGGCCATTGAGCTTCTGTTTGAGCGCACTTTTTCAAGCAGTACTTGGACCAAAAATATTAAATATGACACTTCTCAAACTGCACCGTTGGACGTTAGGCCAGTCTGTAAGTTTTTTTGAAAACGACTTTGCTGGTAGAATTGCTCAAAAACAGCTTCAAACGGCAAATTCACTTTCAACGTTAATAACAGACATTTTGCAAACGGGTGTATACTCTTTAGCCTCAGTAGTTGCAGCCATGATTGTTGTTGGTTCTTTTGATTTAACTAGCACTGCGTTTGTTGCAATATGGCTTATTACATATCTATACCTCATAAGATTGTATATGCCGAGGATTAGAATAAAATCAAAAGCCTATGCCGATGCCAAAGCAACAGTATCAGGCCAAGTAATTGACACAATAAGTAATATCAAAACGGTAAAACAATTCGCTCATATTTCTCATGAAAATGACGCCGCTGTGTTTGCAATGGATAAATATTTAGATCGGTCTCTAGAACGACAAAAAACAATGTTAGAATTTCGTATCGTTCTTCTAACGTTAGCTGGTTTAATTCCTATTGGCCTCGTAGGATTTTCCCTACTATCTTGGGTTAATGACATTGCTACCGTGGGCCAAGTAACAGTTGCTGGGGCTATTGGCCTGCGACTTGCTCAAATGACTGGCTGGGTGAGCTTCACTCTAATGAGCATCTACTCCCAAATTGGTGAAATTGAAGATGGAATAAAAACACTTACGCCAAGATACGAACTTAAAGATATAGACACAGCGAAAAAGCTAGTTTTGATAGAGCCAAAAATTAAAATCGAAAACCTGAAATTTAAATATGGTAAAGAAATTGGAGGTATTACAGACCTATCACTTGATGTAGGTGCGGGAGAAAAAATTGGATTGGTAGGTGCTTCTGGTGCTGGAAAATCTACTTTGGTAAATTTAATATTGCGCTTTTATGATCCAGAGAGTGGAAAAGTTTCGATATCAGACCAAGATATAGCAGAAGTTACGCAGGATAGCCTTCGAAAAGAAATATCAATGGTTGCTCAAGACACTTCTATGTTTAATAGGTCTGCCTATGAAAACATCTTATATGGGGATCCGCTTGCATCCAAAGAAGAAGTACTTAACGCTGCAATAAAAGCTCAAGCGCATTGTTTTATAAAAGAACTTTCTGACAATCAAGGTAGGAAAGGTTTTGACGCGCATTTAGGGGAACGCGGCGTCAAACTTTCTGGCGGTCAAAGACAGCGTATAGCTCTGGCGAGAGCAATTCTTAAGAATGCTCCAATACTGATACTGGATGAGGCCACAAGTGCGCTCGATAGCGAAACTGAGGCTCAAATTCAAGATGCTTTAGATTATGTAATGAGAAAAAAGACTGTAATTGCCATAGCTCACCGTTTGTCTACAATAGTGAAAATGGATAGAATAATACTATTACATGAAGGAAAAATAGCAGAACAAGGAACACATAATGACTTACTTGCATTTGGAGGATTGTACTGCAAATACTGGGAGCGGCAATCTGGCGGATTTATTGGTATCGATCGAATAGCGGTTTGATTATGTTTTAATATTTTTATACTGTAATGCGGCCAAGTTTAAGAGTATCGAGTTAATTTCCAATCAATAGGGCTAATTTAAAGATGTTGAGGCGAATATTCATTATTTCAAGTATGAGTTGGATTTTCTCTAGCAACATATTACTCCCTAAAGCCTCCGATGTAAAAGTTACAGAAATTGTAGTAAAAAAGCGCAAGCGGCGAATGTATCTGTTCAGTGGAAATGAAATAATTAAGTCATACAGGATAGACCTTGGCTTTGCTCCAGAGGGACACAAAAAATTTGAAGGGGATGGGAAAACTCCAGAAGGTTCCTATAAAATTGATAGAAAGAACCGAAATAGTAAATATCATCTATCTATTGGTATATCTTACCCAAACTCAAAGGACCAATATTTTGCAAAGCTTAAAGGCAAACTTCCAGGAGGCGATATCTTTATACATGGAACAGATAAACCTTTTCGCTGGTTTCAAAAAGATTGGACAGCAGGATGCATAGCAGTAAGTAATAATGAAATCCAAGAAATTTTTAAGTTGGTAAGAATTGGCACTCCAATTTTTATTGAACCGTAGAAAGTGAATTTCCACCAAGCACCATAGCCCACCAGATTTTTCCATTACGCTCCTGATACCAAGCAAATCCTAATTCATTTGCTCTTGGATCTAATATAACATCTCGCGTATTTTCATTATTAATCCATGCTGTTAATGTAGTAATCTCGCTTTCATAGGTTTCTGAAATTGTCTCACCCAGAAATACTTTCTCGTATCCGACTCGAGCTACCCTATCTAGTGGAGAGGATCCATCTGAACCAAAATGCCAGGGTCTATTTTGTATAGACATATCACGGGCGTGAGTAGCTGCAGCTGCATTTAATTCTGAATTAAATTCAAGCACCTGGATGCCTTTTGCAATACGCAAGGCATTTACTGCGTCCAACATTCGGAATTTAACATGACCAACATTTTGCCTTTTTAATTTGTATATTTTCGGTAATGGTTTTCCATCAAGACCCATTTCGGGAGACCCAACCGCATTGCAGCCAGATAACCACATTAAACAAAAAACTAAGAGCCACTTTACATTCAACATATTGTTCCCGTTCAATCTATTCTTGCTCTTATATTGATACTGAAAGCATATCAAACACAGTTTTATTTAACTTAGCTATTTACTCCTTGTTTAGATTGTAAATAAAACATAATGGCAATGTTATACTTAATGTCACGGAGTTAGTTATGGAAGATTGGTCCCGAAGATCGTTTGTGATAGCGTCATTTGCCTCAGTAAGCACTCCAGTCTTGGCACAATCAAATGTTAATGCTGACAATACTACGGAAATTGAACAAGAAATTACAAAAGCTCAACGCCACAACCTTTCAAGCTTTCGTGCACTTGATTGGCGCCCCTACTTTAGCAATCTAAAGAATGGTGCAATTCTCGTAGATATGACATCACGCGCTCTGCATTTTTGGTCTGAAGATCAGGGTATATATAATCTATATCCATCGAGCGTTCCAATGTCTGACGAGTTGACCCGCAGAGGTCGCACTAAAGTTGTAAAAAAAGTTGAAGGCCCAAGCTGGCGACCTACACCTTCTATGCTTGAAAGAAACCCTGAGTGGCCAGAATTTATGCCACCTGGACCAGAAAACCCTTTAGGAACACATGCGTTGTATTTAAGTTGGCAATATTACAGAATTCATGGAACACATGACACCCGAAAAATTGGGCGCAGATCCTCAAATGGTTGCATTGGATTATATAACGAACATATTAACGAATTATTCAGTTTGACCAAAGTTGGAACACAGGTACTACTTATTTGAAGTACATTTATAAAACTGAAAAAGGGCAACCGGTTGATTAAGCCTAAACTTGTTTTAAACGAAATCTCGTATGCAGCTTTTGGTAAAGTTATCTTAGAGGAACTAACACTTACTTTAGATGAAAAATCTATAGGTATTATAGGCAGAAATGGCTCTGGTAAATCTACATTAGCAAAAATTCTATGTGGATTGATTGACCCAAGCAGAGGTAAACTTGAAGTATATATTAATGGCAAAAACCGAAGTCATCCTAATCTAAAAATTGGAATAGTATTTCAAAATCCTGACCATCAAATAATTTTTGGAACAGTTGAGGAGGAAATAGGATTTGGTCTAAAGAACTTGGGGTATTCAAAATCAGAAGTAAAAAAGAAAACTGCATTAACTCTTCAAAAATTTGATAAAACAAACTGGATTAATTTGTCTACTTCGACACTATCTCAAGGGCAAAGACAGCTTTTATGCATAATGAGTGTTTTTGCAATGGATCCCGAAATTATAATTTTAGATGAGGTTTTCTCAGGGTTAGATTTACCAACAACAAAAGCATTAGATACCTACATAAAAAACTTACCTCAAATGATTATACATATAACCCACAGCCTATCCAGCCTAGAAAAATGCAATCGTGTCATTTGGTTAGATCATGGAAAGGTCCTTTTAGACGGATCACCAAAGTCAGTATTACAAGAGTACTCAAAGCATATGCAAAGAAACGTAAACTTATAATGCTAGCTCTTCGTTTTCCTCAGCACACTTGGTTAGAAAAAATACCAGCCAGCATGAAATTAGTATTTTTGGCCACCGCAACTAGTGGCATTTTTTTTGTAGAAACACTAGGCATTATGGTACTTCTATTTGTTACGACAATTGCATTTCAATTTCTACTAGGCTGGCAAATTTTTAAATTCAGTCTGGGGCTGTTAAAACCCTTGTTACCCTTTATCATAATTATAGTGGTTTGGCATCTTCATTCAGGTGACATAGGTTACGGTGCTTTAATTATATTAAGACTATTATTAATCGTGTCGCTCGCCAATATCGTAACTTGTTCAACAAAAACTAGTGAGATTTCCGAAATTATCGAAAAAATTATAAGCCCCATGCGACTTATAAATATAAATACAAAAGCAATTTCACTTAGCGTTCTAATTTTCATTCGATTCACACCGATTGTGCTAGAGAGGCAAAAAATTTTACAGCTTGCATACAAATGTAGATCGGGTAAACGACCTTCGTGGCAAATCATTGTGCCATTAATATTGAGTGTTATGGATGACGCAGATCATGTTGCACAATCCCTTAAATCAAGGTCAACTTTAAGAGAATAAGTAACAAAATGGAAAAAAAGATAGTTCTGGTATCATTATTCGCAGCTGTGATTGCCGTTCTTGGTCTCGCACCAAAAGTAATGCTTGCCTCTGGAGTACCTATTACTGCTCAAAGTATGGGTATAATGTTATGCGGAACAGTTTTAGGAGCAAAAAAAGGCACTTTAGCAGTTTTGCTATTTATTACACTCACTGCATTAGGCCTTCCGTTATTATCAGGAGGGCGCGGTGGCTTAGGCATTTTTGCCAGTCCGAGTGTAGGGTTTATTGTTGGGTTCCCATTAGCAGCTTATGTTGCTGGTTTGATTACAACTAAATTAAAGATGGTAAACATATTTTATTCATCCCTGCTTGGAGCAATCATAGGTGGAATTTTTGTGTTATACATTCCAGGTATCATTGGAATGTCTATCATATTGGGAAAATCGATCTCGGAAGCTATGGTAATTGCATTAATTTATTTACCAGGAGATTTGATAAAGGCATTTCTTTGTGCAACGCTCACTCAAACATTATTCAAGCTTCGGCCTGCCGATGTTTTATCGCGCAGTTAATCAACCTAAGCAGCGAAATATAGCAGAACTTCCTATACCACCCGCCGCGGCAACGGCGGCTATTCCTAATTCACCTGGAGATAGGTCAGAAAACAATCTTGTTACAAGTATCGTACCTGAAGCTCCGATAGGATGTCCCCTTGCTAAAGCTCCTCCTTTCGGATTAGTTTTAATATTCTCAAGTCCAGACCCTAAAAGACATGCCATAGCTTGTGATGCATATGCTTCCATTATTTCGACATGGTTAATATTTGTCTTTTTTAACCCAGAGCACTTTAACGTCTTTTCTACCGCATATATAGGAGCGATCCCAGGCAACTTTGGATTTGCACCTATGGTAGCACCAGATACCAACTCCAGTGCTTTTCTGCCTTCCGGTACATTTTTACAAATTACAACAAAGGAGGCAGCATCCGCTGAAATTGCAGTATTTGCATGCGTTATTGAACCAAATAACTTGGGCGCGCGCTCACAAAGTTTAAAACTCAAATTTCTCGTATAGGGATCAAAAGAAATATTTTCTGGTCCTATTTTTACGATCTCATTGGTAAGGTATGTTTTTGAATTTAGAGCATTTGCATGACTATTAATCGCAAACGCATCTTGATCCTTTTGCGTAAGCCCAAATTTCTCAGCAACCTTAAAAGCTGCTTCCGCCATATGTATTTCTTGATCGGAATCTGGTGTAAATTTAGGAGTGTCATATGGTACCAATATATTATCATATTCCTGCGCCAGACGAATTGGCCTATTAGAAAAACTTTCAACACCTCCAGCCACTACCACGTTAGCACTACCGGCTTGTACTAATTTTATACCAAGTATGATCGCATCAAGACCACCTACACATTGGCGGTCGATGGTAAGGCCACCAACCCTTTCCGGTAAATTACTTGCAAGAGCAATTAGTCTGGAAGGATTGCCCCCTGCACCAAGAGCATTCGAGACAATTAATTCGTCTACCTCATCTGATTTTATTCCACTAGCTTCTATTACGTTCTTTATGATTGGTGCGGCCAACTCATGTATTTGCAATGAAGAAAGAGGTCCATTAATTGGGGACACAATTGATCGCTTTGCTCCGACAATATAAGCTGATTGCATTTTATATGTCCCACTGTTTTAGCTTGTAGATATCGGGTTTTCCCGAAGGCAGGAATGGAAATTTTTCAGGACTAAGTTCAATGATTTGAAACGAGCCATCAAGCGGTGGAATTGATGAAATACATTCTTCTTTTAGCTTTTCTATATCCAATACTACTCTTGTTGCAATGTAAGCAACGGCTTTATTGCCTCTAAGTACATCATTTTTTTTTACAACTGCCACATCCATGATTTCTTTTTTTGTTAGTAGATAATTCTCAATTTCTTCAGGTATTATTGCTTGATCCTTAATTTTGAATATTCGGTCTATGCGACCCAGTATAAAAAGATTTTGATCTAGATCCAATTTTGCCAACTCTCCTGGACTTACCCAATCTGAGAACCTATTTATATTAGACCTATTTTCACCAACATATTTTGAAAATAAATAAGGCGACCGAACCCAGACCCTGCCGGTTTCACCTACGCTTACTGGCTTATCTGGCTGGTCACCCAATGCTATCTCTACGCCGGGATAGGCTTTGCCAACTGAATTTATGGGGGTGAGTAGATCTGATATAGTTATAAAGCTAGTTTCACTCGACCCATAAAATTGTTTTACCTCCGCATTTGGAGCTATTTTTGATAACTCAGCAAGTGTATTTTGCTCTATTGAAGCACCACCAATAAATATGTATCGTAAACCATCAATTAGATAATTCTGATACTTAGTTGATAGCATTAGTCTCAATTGTGTGGGCGTAACATAGAGTATCTCGATTTTTTTATTCTCTAAATATTCTAATTGACTACTTGGACTCAAACCAGCTAGATGATGAACTTCGCACCCTAAAAATATTGCCTCTAATGCTCCATATAGTGATAAGCTGTGAGTTAGCGAACCGAGTAACGCCACCCTGCTGCCGCTAAGATTATAATTTTTATCATTAGTATTGAAACTTAGTATCCAACTAATACATGTCCTTTCCAAAACTTTTGGAAAACCCATTGATCCTCCTGATATAGTTTGAAAGCTTCCGCCCGTAACTGCCTCATGGGAAGTTACACCATCAGAATTTATCCTTGGCGTTTTCCCTGCATAAAGTATTTCAAAAAATATTGCTAATTGCTTAGCAATGTTCGCTTTATCTTTTGATATTGGCTTAGCGGAGATAACAGACGAATTATTATTCCATTCAAACAGATTATGTTGCATTTTAAAATCTCAAAATTACATCGCGATACCGCCAAGTAAAATATAAATCAAAAAGCTGAAAATCGTCTTCAATGAAAAGCCCTTTTTATAAATTAGGCATGGTTCATATTGTATAACATTTACTTGACTATAAGCTACTCAATACACTTTATTTTTAAATCAATAAAGACTATACACTACAACTCGTGGTTGGTACTTTTCTGAAGATAGAAAAACGGATAATGTAAAATTGGAACAAACAAAAAGTTGATTGATGCAAAAAACTTTTGATAACAATTTTTCTGTAGGTGAGGTGGGCCGACGGCCTGCTGAAAAAGTAATGCGCCTGAGCAGACTGGGTTCTTTTCATCAATCACGACTGTCTTTTCTTAGAATACTTTTAAGGCGGATTTCGACCGAGAAATGGAAATTTCAAAAACAAGTTTTTGATATAAGCGACGACTGCTCTGGCACTGCAGTTTACACATATCGGCTGCCAAATAGAGCGTACTCACTGGTGGCTTTTGCACATAAAATTTCTGATGATGATCGTTCGGATCGAGTAATAGCTACGAAATGGGATGCTACTTTTACACTTTTTGATGGCATTCCATCTAAGGGAGACATCGAACGTTTAAATAATAATGTTCCTAATCAAGAAGCTGGACGCGTAAGTGAAAAGGAAATTACTTTATCTAGAGCAAATAAGTCAGTCCGACTTTGGGACTATGTTGTTGATTGCTTATCTAAAGGCAGGCAGCCAGATATCCACGAAATTGAAAAAGTTGGATATATGATGAGGACAACAGCCGTTTATGGTTCTGGAAAGTTTGGGGCCGTTGATTATAACGAAATTTCAGAACGGTCAGAGTTCAAAGCTCCATTTCAGGCAGAAATGCTTACAGTGTATATGATACGAGCATTTGTAATAGACCTGTTACAGCACGCAGCAAAAGTGAAAAACCCAACTGAGTGGGTACAGCTTGAACCAAGATTTTGTGAAATGCTGGGAGTAGGAAACTCTACTGGACTCGGAATGGCACCCTTTTTAATTAATCACCCACAACTGTTAAATAATTGGATAAATGCAAAAGAAACTGCCTTGGCGAGAATTCGAAGCCTCAAAGCACCAAAGTCCAAATGCATAGATTTATTCAAAAATTACATTAAGCGTAGTAACTATCTAATTGAGTGCTGGCATTCAGAACATGAATTACAAATTGCAAAGTTGAACGAATTGCGGCTAGATAAAGCTCTCTTGGATGAATATGTAGAAAAATTCAATTTCAAGACCCCTTATCCCTTCAATTATTTATATAGTTGGGCGGAGGAAACTTTGGGAGAGGAAGCACAAGAGCTACTAGTCTCTCTTATATTAGAACCATTTGGTGAATTAGTCGATGATCTCAGCGATGGAATGAGTGATAAAAAACAATTTTCAAGTAAGATTAAAGGCTCAATGTTAATTGGAGAGTTTCTTAAAAAGACCGAGCAACATTATGCTTACGCACTAAAGATCAATTGGAAACACTCAAAAAATAATGAGCTTGCTTGGTATATTTCGGAGGAAAAACTAGAGCCCCGACTTGGAAATCGATTTACAGAAAATGATATAGCATTTTATGAACAGCCACTCCAACCAGGTCGTGATGTCGCTCGGATGCATTTTGACCTTTCAAAATGGAAACACAACAAAAGTATTGCTGAATTTCTTATGAGGCATCCTGAGCACCGGCACATAATTCGTAGATGCCAGATTGTATTCAACAATCCTTATGCAGAAATAAAAGATAATACTATTTCGAGCGAAGTTATTCCTATCGACTTACTAAGAGCAAAACTTTCATTTTTTGGAGCATTTCACTTTGATCCTAGATCAGACAGATGGGTTAGAATAAATATGTTCAAAGGTGCCCCACTTCCACAGACACTTAACGAAGAAAACTGCGATACTTGGACATATCCAAAGCAGAAACCCAATTGAACCTATCAAAAAACGAATTTATTTCGCTTTGCAAAAAAAGCCTTAGAGGAAAAGGACACCACTGGGGAGTATGCGAAGATTTATCCAATGCTCTTCTGGCACTGGCCATAAATCAGTTTCCAGTACAAAATATTCTTCTAGAGGTTCTAAACACCGAAAATAGTAAAATTGACCAGATTTTGACTGTAGTCGACAATCAAGTTTATAGAATATCTAATCAAATTTATGGCCAGTTTTACGACCCAATACTTATCCTTGGATTAATATCTGTTGATAGAGATTTTAACGAGCCTCCACTAGAAATATCATTAGAAAACGATGATTTTATTTTAACAAATGAATTAATCATTGGCGATCGCTTCTATTCAAAAAAGAAAGTTAATACAATTTTCTTTTCTAGAAATACAAATAGGAAGATCACAAAACAAAAAATTATGACTAGAATCTCAATTGACGACACAACATTGACGACAATTGAGACTTGGTCAAATATGACGTACGCACCAGCCACGGAAGAGAGCCGACAACTAGGCGCAGGCTCTGATGGGTCAGATAATGATTAAGTAAACTTGGTATGCTTAAGTATCTGCTACCTACGAAGAGATACTTTCCTTTTTAATAGGAGCCCACAATCGCTTGTTAGAAAAATATAGTAGGACAGACAGCAATACCAAAAACAAAACTCCTACAAATCCACTGTGCTTCCGAGCCATCATTTTTGGTTCGGCGGCCCACATCAAAAAAGCAGCGACGTCCTGTGCCTCACTATATATATCGTTGGCATGCCCATCGTCATAATCAACGTCCTCGCCATATAGCGGTGGTGCCATAGCTATCCATTTACCGGGGTAAGCAGTGTTTTCATAGAATATTGACCCATACTCTTCTTTTTCTTCGCCCGTATATCCGGTTAATAGCGAGGCAATGTATTCGGGACCTCCCATTCCATTTACAAGTTGGCTTATTCCCGTGCCGTACGGCCCATGGAACCCTGCTCTTGCCTTTGCCATTAGAGATAAATCAGGAGCTCCAGCATCAACAACCGCCGGGAAGTGGTCTGCCGGAACTGCAGCGCGATAGTCATCTAACTCAGGATCAAATATCTCATAATATTCAGCATATGCTCGAACTTGGTCGTCGGAATAGCCAAGGCCATCTTTATCAGCGAGTGTTCTTAATGGTACATACTTCAAACCATGACATGATGAACAAACTTCTGTATAAACTTTAAGTCCTCGTTGAAGTTGAGTTTGATCATATGCACCAAAGGGCCCTTCAAATGAAAAATCGAAGTCTTTGACATAACCACCGCCACCTGCTGCAAAAGAAAAACTACTAACCAAGCAAGCTGATAAGACTATAACAACTGTTTTTACGAATTTCATATCTTTTCCTCTAATCACTCAGCGGGAGTTGCTTCTGGCTTCGAAAAGTAATCATCAGCTTTATGTGCCTTCTTTAATTGCTTTTTCTTAAAATCTTCTTCAATTGACGTTGGCTGGGAGTCGGGTTTTTCTATGATCCCAAGTAATGGGAGTATGACAAGGAAATAACCAAACCAATAAGCTGAAGCTATCAATGAAAGGGTTGCATACGGCTCTTCAGCAGGCATTGCTCCAAGCCACATCAGCGCAAAGAAGTCGAGTACTAGTATTCCAAACCACCACTTGAGCATAGGCCTGTAGCGTGCAGACCGAACGCTCGAAGTATCTAACCAAGGTGCTAGAGCCATGACTATAATAGCGCCAAACATAGCCAAAACTCCAAAGAATTTAGCGTCAATTATCCCGCCAGTTACAAATGAAGCAAATTGTACTACCCACACTTCTGCTGTGAAGGCTCTAAGGATCGCATAGAAGGGTAGGAAGTACCATTCTGGAACAATGTGCGCAGGTGTAGCTAGTGGGTTAGCTTCGATGTAATTGTCGGGGTGGCCTAGATAATTTGGCATAAATCCCACAATTGCAAAGAATACTGCAAGCAAAACCGCTAGAGCAAAAAGGTCTTTTATTACAAAATACGGCCAAAAGGAAACGGTATCCTTTTCTGCCTCCGCTTTCGAAGTCCTCCGAACTTCTACTCCTGTCGGATTGTTGTTTCCGGTAGTGTGAAAGGCCCAGATGTGCACAATCACCAAACCAGCAATCATAAATGGAAATAAATAATGTAAACTAAAAAAACGATTTAACGTTGCATTGTCAACAGCCGGGCCTCCCAGCAGAAGAGTCTGAATTGGCTCACCTATGAACGGTATAGCACCGAATAAACCAGTAATAACCGTTGCACCCCAAAACGACATCTGGCCCCATGGAAGAACGTATCCCATGAAGGCGGTCCCCATCATGAGAAGGTAAATCAACATCCCTATAATCCAAGTAATCTCACGAGGAGCTTTATAAGATCCGTAATATAAACCTCTAAAAATGTGAGCATAAACGGCTATGAAAAATAACGACGCACCATTAGAATGTAAGTATCGGATCATGTGGCCGCCGTTCACATTTCGCATTATGTGTTCTACCGAAGCAAACGCCATATCAACATGTGGCGTGTAATGCATTGCCAACACGATGCCAGTAATGATTTGTAACGCCAAACAAAACGTTAAAACAATTCCCCAAATCCACATCCAGTTTAAATTCTTAGGAGTAGGTATCATTATTGTATCATACAACAAACCCACTATTGGCAGACGGCTATTCAACCATTTTTCGCCTTTAGTTTTTGGTTCGTAATGATCGTGAGGTATTCCAGACATATCAATAAATTCCTTTAACCAAGTTTAATAGTGGATTCGTCTACGAAAGATGCGACAGGCACTGGTAAATTCTGGGGGGCTGGACCCTTCCGAATGCGACCTGATGAGTCATAATGGGACCCGTGACATGGGCAAAACCAACCACCAAACTCGCCAGCACCGTCACCTAGGGGAACGCAACCCAAATGAGTGCAAACTCCCATCATGACCAACCATTCTCCTGCTGCATCTAACGATCTATTTTCATCAGTAGCATCAGAATCAGGTATATTTTCATTGCGACCAGTACCATCAGGTAACTCACTTAAAGACACAGATCGCGCATCTTGAATTTCATCTTCCGTACGTCTGCGAATAAATACTGGCTTCCCTAGCCACTTAACAGTAAGTTGAGTACCTGGCTCTACTTCGGAAACATCAACTCTAATAGACGCCAAAGCTTTAACGTCAGCAGAGGGATTCATTTGATTAATTAGTGGCCATACCGCAGCACCAGTAGTGATTGCACCTGCCCCTGCAGTGGCATAGTATAAAAAATCTCGCCTATTACCTTCGGTTTCGTGAGAATCTGACACTATGGACCTCCATATATTTGATTAACGTTTATTCCGAGTTTTAGAATCGCTTATTTTTTAACGCCCATTTCCTGGTACGTCCAGCATTCACCCCTATAGATTTTCAATTAGCGCCTTTGTGTCGCAAGTGAATAGCCACAAGAAAAGTATACAGCTTATTGACGAACTAATATCTCAAAATTTTTAGATACTTTTTTTGTAAGCTCACCAACTTCAAAATTATAATCTCCTATTTGCCCAACAGGAGTAATTTCGGCTGCGGACCCAGTTAGCCAACATTGACTAAAACCTTCCAGTTCACTTGGAAGAATATGTCTTTCATGAACTCGAACGTCCATCGTTTTCAGCATTTCAATAACTGTTTGTCGTGTTATCCCATTCAAAAATGCATCTGGCTTGGGAGTATGAACCTCGCCATCTTTGACAAAAAATATGTTTGCACCAGTGGCTTCTGCCACATAACCACGATAGTCCATCATCATCGCGTCTGAACATCCGTTGGCTTCTGCAGTATGCTTGGACATTGTAGCAATCATGTAAAGTCCAGCAGCTTTAGCCTCAAAGGGGGCAGTTTTGGGATCAGGTCGCTGCCACTTGGCGACATCCAACTTAGCACCTTTCATCTTTGCATCACCGTAATAATTACCCCAAGACCAAGTCGCGACGGCAAGATTTACAGGATTTCTTAGAGATGCGACACCCATATCCTCGCCAGCACCACGCCAAGCAATTGCTCTTATATAAGCGTCTTTCAAACCGTTTGCGTGCAATGCATCATATTTAGCATTTTCAATTTCTTCGACGCTGTAAGGAATTTCAAAATCTACCATTTTTGCTGACTTTAGAAGCCTCTCAGAGTGCGACACACTCTTAAATATTTTTCCACCATAAGCACGTTCGCCCTCAAAAACTGAACTGGCATAATGCATAGCATGTGTTAAAATATGCACATTTGCATCACGCCACTCTACCAGACTTCCATTCATCCAAATTTTGCCATCACGGTCGTCGTAGCTTCCTGACATGATTACCCCTTCTTAACTTAGCGGTCAAAATCTGTAACTTTCCAATCAACTAAAGGTCCGTTACGGATATAAAATTCCAAAAAAATCGATAATCGCTACCAGTTAACCATTGGAATGTCAACAAGACTGACATAAAATGATCGTATAAACTTCTCAAAGGAAAGGTAAGCCTGGCGAATGCAAAATGATACAAGCCGAGAGAACCTGCTCTTCTTGACTGATGAACAGTTAAGACAAGGAATTGAAGGTATGTTTTTTGCTTATCGTGGGTTTACAGCTGACCCCGATAGGATTCTCGAAAAATATAACTATGGACGAGCTCATCACAGAGCTCTCCATTTTATAAATCGCGTACCAGGAACCAATGTCAACAATTTGCTCAGCATATTGGGGGTTACAAAACAATCTCTAAACAGAGTTTTAAGAACTTTGATTGAACATGAATTAGTTTCTCTACGAATTGGAACAAAAGATCGTCGAGAGCGGCACTTGTATCTTACAGAAAGTGGGAAGTCATTAGAAAAACAGCTTTCTACCGCACAGAGCCATAGAATGCGTGAGGCATATCGCCAAGCTGGACCTGATGCTGTCGCGGGCTTCAAACAGGTTCTTGAAGCAATGATGGATCCAAAATTGCAAGTTGCTTATAAAAAATTACGTGTCAGTTGATGGAGTTAGAAAAAAAACATATACTATTAGTCGATGATGATACGAGAATTTGCGATCTCTTAGAAAAGTTTTTGAGTAAAAATGGTTATCTAGTGTCGGCCGTTCATAGTGCCGAGCAAGCGCGTCAAATTCTTGCGGGCCTTGAATTTGACTTAATTATTCTAGACGTAATGATGCCTAGAGAAAGTGGAATAGAGTTAACATCCCACCTTCGAGAAAAGAATAAAACACCCATTATTTTACTAACTGCCAAAGGCGATGCGGAAGACCGCATTCTTGGGCTTGAGGCAGGAGCGGACGATTATCTACCAAAACCTTTTGAACCTATGGAATTGCTTCTCAGAATAAAGGCTGTCTTGAGGCGGACAGGTGAAAACTTAATTTATAAAGATAACATTAATCAAATTATATCATTTGGAGAACTTAGTTTTGATACAGAACGCAATGAATTATGGGACCATCAAAATCTAATCTATCTTACTTCATCAGAGTCCAAAATTATGCAAATATTCTCAAAACGCATCGGCGTTCCAATTACAAGACTTGAACTTATTAAAGCATTGAGAAAAAATGGAAAACCCATGAACGATAGAGCGATAGACGTACAAATTACACGACTAAGGCGAAAAATCGAGAGAAACCCAAAAGAACCTCGGTATCTGCAAACGCTCAGAGGTATTGGCTATATGTTAACTGCTGATTAAACTTTAACACTAGACGTAACATAGTTTACGGAAAGATCTTTATCGGAAATACTCCATTGCCAGGAGATAGGATTGAATACGAAGCCTTTTTTATCCACCATTTTCAAACCAGCTTGCGTTATAATACTCTCTAACTCTTGCGGTTTAAAAAATTTTGACCACTCGTGAGTTCCTTTTGGCAACCAACGCATTACGTACTCTGCTCCGATTATCGCCATAACAAAGCTTTTGGGGTTTCGATTTATTGTAGAGCACAGCATCATCCCACGATCTTTTAGTAAAGCTTCACAAGTTTTGATAAAACCAGTTGGATCAGAAACATGCTCTATGACCTCCATATTTAATATAACGTCAAATTTCTCGTTCCCAGCTAATATCTCTTCTGCAGTGCCGTGACGATAATCAATGGATAGATTACTTTGTTTAGCATGTGCCATAGCGATTGGAATATTACGTCCCGCGGCATCAACGCCAACCACATTTGCTCCTAAACGCGCCATTGGCTCGCACAATAAGCCGCCACCACAACCAATATCAAGAATTGTTAACTCACTGAATGGCTTAGCTTTTGCGGGATCACAGGCAAACTCACTTCTTATCATCTCGATTATATAGTCTAAACGACAAGGGTTTAGCATGTGCAACGGTTTGAACTTACCGTTTGGATCCCACCATTCTTCTGCCATGGCTTCAAATTTTGCTATCTCGTCAGGGTCTATACTTAATTGGGAGCCTTGCATTTTCAATTCCAAATGGTTTTTACTAAATTATGTATTATATAGAGTCACAATGGATAGATACTCGGGACATAAAAGCGCAGGTGCTCAATTGTATCCAACAATTGACCCCTTTGACCAGCAAATACTTCATGTAGATGGTGGTCACCAAATTTACTTCGAACAGTGCGGCTGCTCTGAAGGTATACCTGTCGTAGTTTTGCATGGGGGTCCGGGTGGGGGATGTAGTCCATCAATGCGAAGGTACTTTGACCCAAAAATTTACAGAATTATCTTATTTGATCAACGCGGTTGTGGGAGATCGCGGCCCTACGCAAGTGTGGAAAATAATACTACTACAAGTTTGATAAATGATATTGAGGCAATCAGAACACATCTTGGCATAAATCAATGGATTGTTTTTGGTGGAAGTTGGGGCGCAACACTTGCTCTGCTTTACGCACAAGCTTTCAAGAGTGCAGTAAGCCACTTAGTTTTAAGAGGTGTATTTTTGATGACAAAATCTGAGTTAGACTGGTTTTATGGAGGCGGTGCTGGTAAATTTTGGCCTGAACAATGGAAAAAATTTACTGACCCAATACCTCCAGACGAACACCATGATCTGATTGCTGCTTATAATAAAAGACTGTTCTGTGGTAATGTATCAATCGAAACAAAATATGGTCAAACCTGGTCAAACTGGGAAAATGCTTTGGCGTCTTTTCAGGCAAGCGGTCGAACGGCTTCAATGCCTGGCCCGTACGCAAGAGCTTTTGCCCGAATTGAAAATCACTATTTTTTAAATGACGGCTTCCTAAAAAGCATGAACGAGATCTTAGAAAATATGGAAACTATTGACTGTATACCAGGTTACATAGTGCAAGGACGGTTTGATATGATTTGTCCTCCCAAAAGTGCATGGGATTTAGCAAATTGTTGGAATAATTGCGACCTTCGCATTGTTGATCATGCCGGTCATGCAATGTCAGAACCAGCAATCAGTTCCGAATTAGTCAGAATAATGGACCTGATTGCGGAAACTATAAACGACTAAGAAAAAGCCTCGATAAAAGTAAGGATAATAATGCTTTCCCGTAATGAAACAGTCATGCATTTTCTGCTAAATCGGAGATCCAGACCGGCAAAAACTCTCTCGACACCAATACCCAATAAAGATGAGCTAATTGAACTGTTGTCCGCGGGGGCAAGAACCCCAGATCATGGGAAACTAGTTCCTTGGCGATTCATAGTTCTTCAGGGGAAAACACTAACAAAGCTTGGAGGTCTTGTTGAGAAAATAGGTATTAAAGAATCAATTACAGAAGATAAAATTGTTAAAGCTAAGAAACAATTAGACGATGGTCATCTAGCAGTTGCCGTAATTGAAGTCCAAAAGGAGTCTGAAAAAATACCAAGTATTGAGCAAACATATTCGGCAGGCGCCGTTTGCTTATCATTATTAAACGCTGCACTAGCGGCAGGATGGGGAGCGAACTGGCTTACAGGGTGGCATGTATATAATAAAGAGTTTGAGAAAAGCGGTCTGGGACTTAAAGACAATGAGACTGTTGCAGGGTTAATCTATTTGGGTACTGAGACTATGATACCTCCTGATAGACCACGCCCTAATCTCGATGAAATTGTAGAATGGCTATGACCTAAACAACTTTTTTATGATTGCTTATTTACTTCACCCATTCTCCCAAACAAATCAATATCTTCAATTGTGACTATCTCGGAAACTATCAAAATTGTGATAAGTAGCCATAAAATTAGCGACGCGCATGTGGTAATTATGGCTTTTTTTCTCAAATCATGGACTTCAGGAGCTCCAGCTTGAGTACCCTTGAGCACAACACCTATGTCACCCTGTGTTTTTATTTTAAACGGGATCACTATCAGAAACGTCAAAAACCAAATTACTGCAAAAAGAACAAATGCGGATGTTACACTCATAATGCCAACTCAAGATACCGACATTATATTTCTTCAAGCTCGATTAGTGTGCCGTTAAAATCTTTAGGATGCAAAAAAATAACGGGTTTCCCGTGAGCCCCTATCTTAGGCTCTAGTTCGCCCAAGACCCTTGCACCAAAACTTAGCAACTGATCTCTAGCTTTTTTTATATCTGCCACTTCGTAACAAATGTGATGTATTCCACCGTTTGGGTTTTTATCTAAGAAACCCTGAATTGGACTATTCGAACCAAGTGGATGCAGTAATTCAATCTTCGTATTGGGCAACTCGATAAAAACTACTGTGACACCGTGGTCTTTTTCATCAACAGGATCACCAACTTTTGCGCCTAAAGTAGTCCTATACTGCTCAGCAGCAGCACTTAAATCTGGCACTGCGATCGCTACGTGATTTAACTTACCGATCATGTAAATTCCCATCTTTAATTCTCAAGACCATTTAACTCTCAGCTGCTGGATATTGTCCTTAAATTCAATTCCATTAGCTGATCTGATGTAGGCTCTGATGGAGCTCCCATCATAAGATCCTCTGCTCTCTGGTTCATTGGGAACATTATGATTTCCCTGATATTTTCTTGATTAGCAAGAAGCATTACTATTCTATCAATGCCCGCTGCGCAACCACCGTGAGGTGGTGCGCCGAATTGAAAAGCATTCACCATTCCTCCAAACCGCTTTCTTACCTCATCTTCACCATATCCGGCAATTTCAAAAGCTTTAAACATTAACTCTGGTTGATGATTTCTTATAGCACCAGATACAAGCTCAGAACCGTTACATGCTAAATCATATTGATATCCCAAAACACTTAAAGGATCTCCATTTAAGGCATCAAGTCCGCCTTGTGGCATTGAAAACGGGTTGTGCTCAAAGTCAATTTTTCCTGTTTCATCATCTTTCTCAAAAATCGGAAAATCAACGATCCACGCAAATGCAAACCTATTGGTATCTACTAACTTTAGCTCATCACCTATTACGTCTCGAGCTTTACCGGCAACTCTTTCAAACGTTTTTGGAGTTCCCCCAAGAAAAAATGCGGCATCCCCTATGCCTAAGCCAAGTTGGTCTCTGATTGCCTCAGTCCGTTCAAGTCCAATATTTTTTGCAAGCGGACCGGCAGCTTCCAAATTACCGTCACTTTCACGCCAAAAGATATATCCCATCCCGGGCAAACCTTCTTTTTGAGCAAATGAATTCATTCGATCACAAAACTTCCGAGACCCGCCACCAGGTGCAGGAATTGCCCTAATTTCAGTGCCATCTTTTTCCAAGATGTTGGAAAAAATTGCAAATCCAGAATTTCTGAAGTGCTGGGAAACATCCTGCATTTTAATTGGGTTTCGAAGATCTGGTTTATCAGTTCCATACCAAAAAGCGGCATCTCTGTATGAAATTACTTCCCAATTTTCAGGCTCATCAACTACTCTATCTCCACCAAACTCCCTAAAAATATCAGCAATCACTGGAGAAATAGTATTAAAAACATCCTGCTGGGTTACAAAAGACATTTCCATATCAAGTTGGTAAAAGTCTGTTGGACTGCGATCAGCTCGAGGATCTTCGTCCCTAAAACACGGAGCAATCTGAAAATATTTATCGAACCCAGAGACCATAATTAGTTGTTTGAATTGTTGCGGTGCCTGTGGCAGGGCGTAGAATTTTCCTGCATGCAAACGAGAAGGAACTAAAAAATCTCTTGCTCCCTCCGGCGATGAGGCTGTGATAATTGGTGTTTGATACTCCCTGAAACCAATATCCCACATACCTCGCCTTATGGACGCGATTACATCTGCCCGCAATTTCATGTTTTGTTGCATAACTTCACGCCGTAGGTCTAAGTATCTGTAACGAAGCCTGGTTTCTTCAGGATACTCTTGATCACCAAAAACTATCAGGGGCAATTCAGCTGATGCCCCTAGCACCTCTATATCTCGAATAAACACCTCAATTGCCCCTGTAGAAATTTTACTATTTATTAGATCTGGGTCACGAGCTTTTACTTCACCATCAATACGAATACACCACTCAGATCTTATATTTTCTACTTGGCTAAAGACTTGACTATCTGGATCGCAGAGAACTTGAGTTACACCGTAGTGATCGCGAAGATCCACAAACAAAACTCCGCCATGATCTCTTATCCTGTGCACCCATCCAGATAGCCGAACGTTGGTCCCAACGTCTTCTATTTTAAGATCTGCGCATGTATGGCTTCGATAGTCATGCATTATTTAGCCTTTCAAACAATAAAACACTGGCGTGGGTACACAAGTTTGAGACCGGGATGTCAAGAGTTATAGGCGAAATCACATTAAATTGCAGTTTGGACAGATTATATTCTGGTTAAATTTATATCCTCGTAAATTATTTGGTTTGCAAAGAAATACAAATTACTGCGATTCTACTTGTGGAGTTTGAAAGTATCATTATAACGCGAAACAATTTGCGTGATTTCTGTAATTAGTTATCCAAGATAGCGTTAGTCGAGACTTAAAATATGCCCAAACGAACAGATATCTCATCTATAATGATTATTGGGGCTGGCCCCATCGTTATAGGTCAAGCTTGTGAATTTGATTATTCCGGAGCGCAGGCATGTAAGGCTCTAAAAGAGGAAGGTTTCAGGGTAATACTCGTAAATTCTAACCCCGCCACAATTATGACTGATCCAGGTATGGCTGACGCTACTTACATAGAGCCAATAGAACCGACAATAGTTGCAAAAATTATTGAAAAGGAACGTCCTGATGCTTTGCTGCCAACCATGGGTGGGCAAACTGGATTAAATACTGCACTCGAGCTGGAGGCTATGGGCATTCTTGAAAAGTTTGGTGTCGAAATGATTGGGGCGAAGAGAGGGGCAATCGAAATGGCGGAGGATCGCGCTTTATTTCGAGAAGCCATGGAAAGATTAGGTTTAAAGAACCCAAAGGCCGCAGTTGTTACAGCTCCATATCTAAAAAACGGCAAGGTAGATTTAGCCGAAGGCGTAAGGTTGTCTTTAGAAGTTTTAAAAGATATCGGCCTACCGGCTATTATCCGACCTGCTTTCACATTGGGTGGTACGGGCGGAGGGGTCGCATACAATCTCGAAGACTATGAATACTTTTGCAAGTCTGGAATGGATGCTTCTCCAGCAAACCAAATTCTTATTGATGAGAGCCTACTAGGCTGGAAAGAGTTTGAAATGGAGGTTGTTCGTGATGTTAAGGATAACGCCATAATTGTATGTTCTATTGAAAATGTTGATCCGATGGGAATTCATACAGGAGATTCTATCACAGTCGCACCAGCTTTAACTTTGACTGACAAGGAATATCAAATGATGCGCACAGCATCGATAGATGTATTGAGGGAAATCGGCGTGGAAACCGGTGGTTCGAATGTACAATGGGCTGTTAATCCATCAGATGGTCGCATGGTCGTGATTGAAATGAACCCAAGGGTGTCTAGATCGTCTGCTCTCGCATCTAAAGCTACTGGTTTCCCGATAGCAAAAATAGCGGCAAAGCTTGCTATTGGATACACTTTAGACGAATTAGAAAACGATATTACCAGGGTTACGCCAGCTTCGTTTGAACCAACAATTGATTACGTAGTGACAAAAATACCCAGGTTTGCCTTCGAAAAATTTCCTGGTGCAAAACCTTACTTAACAACTGCAATGAAATCAGTTGGAGAAGTCATGGCAATTGGTAGATCTTTTCATGAGTCCCTTCAAAAAGCATTATGCTCTTTAGAAACTGAACTTTCAGGATTTGACGAAATTGATATTCCTAACGCTCCTGAAAAAAGCGCTATCATTAAAGCGCTTAGCGAACAAACTCCTGATCGAATTAGAGTAATTGCCCAAGCTATGCGATTTGGACTTTCCAATTCTGAAATACACGAAGTGACCATGTACGATTCTTGGTTTCTTGAAAGAATAAGAGAAATAGTTGAGATGGAACTTGAAATTTGTCAGAATGGTCTTCCGATTGAGGAAGAGGACCTAAGGCAGATAAAAAGTATGGGCTTTAGTGATCTAAGATTGGCAAAGTTAAGTGGGAAAACTGAAAAACAAGTACGTGATGCTAGAAAAAAATTAAAGGTCGATGCCGTTTTCAAAAGAATAGACACATGTGCAGCTGAGTTTGAAGCTCAAACCCCATATATGTATTCAACCTATGAGGCCCCTATGATGGGAAACGTTGAATGTGAAGCTGAACCGTCTAATATGAAAAAAATAGTAATTCTAGGTGGTGGGCCTAACAGGATAGGCCAAGGAATTGAATTTGATTATTGCTGTTGCCACGCTTGCTATGCTCTCGCAGATGCTGGTTTTGAAACCATAATGGTCAACTGCAATCCAGAAACCGTTTCCACAGACTACGACACTTCCGACCGGTTATATTTTGAACCCCTGACCTTCGAACATGTATTGGAAATATTGAAAAAAGAACTGAAAAATGGCCACTTAGTAGGTGTTATTGTCCAGTTTGGAGGACAAACTCCTTTAAAATTAGCAAGAGCATTGGAGGCAGAAGGTATTCCCATTTTAGGGACTAGCCCAGATGCAATAGATTTAGCAGAAGATCGAGAAAGATTTCAAAAATTAGTTTACAAACTGGGCTTAAGACAGCCCAATAATGGTATCGCTAATTCTGATGCAGAGGCATTCAAAATTGCCAAAACCATCGGGTTCCCATTAGTAATAAGACCGTCTTATGTGCTCGGTGGTCGCGCTATGGAGATTGTGCGTGATATAGATAGCTTGAAAAAATATATTACAGAAGCAGTAGTAGTATCTGGCGAGAGCCCTGTTCTTTTGGATAGTTATTTAGAAGGGGCAATCGAATGCGACGTAGATGCCATATCTGACGGAGATAAGGTACATGTAGCCGGTATTATGCAGCACATTGAGGAAGCAGGCGTGCACTCAGGTGATAGTGCTTGCTCCTTGCCTCCCTACTCACTGGATAGTGAAATTATAAAAGAATTAAACGTTCAAGCCGAGAAACTAGCCAAAGCATTGAAAGTCGTTGGACTGATGAATGTACAGTTCGCAGTCAAAGACAATCAAATATATCTTATTGAAGTTAATCCTCGTGCTTCACGTACAGTACCTTTTGTTGCAAAGGCGACGGACAGTGCAATAGCATCTATAGCTGCAAGAATAATGGCCGGCGAAACTTTAGATAATTTCGACAAGAGAGACAGCTACGGATCAGTCTCCTATAACGAAACAATACCATTGGCAGACCCAATGAGTTTAGCAAACCCTATGTTACCTTGGTTCAGTGTTAAAGAAGCTGTAATGCCATTTGCTAGATTTCCAGGAGTAGACACTATTCTAGGTCCAGAGATGCGTTCTACAGGCGAAGTTATGGGGTGGGATCGTGACTTTGGTAGAGCATTTTTGAAAGCTCAGATAGGTGCGGGAATGAAACTCCCAATTAAGGGCTGTGTTTTCTTCTCGATTAAGGACAAAGATAAAAATGACAATCTAGCGGAGACAGCTCAAAGGCTAATTAAGCTGGGTTTCAATATTACCGCTACTAGGGGAACTGCAGCGTTTCTTAAAGAGAGAAATATACCCTGTACACAAATAAATAAAGTCTATGAGGGGCGACCAAATATTGTAGATACAATGAAAAATGGTGAAATAGATTTGGTAATGAATACTACCGAAGGAGCACAAGCCGTTAAGGATAGTCGTGAGATAAGATCTGTAGCTCTATATGATAAAATACCCTACTTCACGACAGCCGCTGCAGCCCATGCCGCTGCACTCGCTATTCAGAGTCAAACCGAGGGTGAAATTGAGGTAAAATCTCTACAAAACTAAAAACATTATTTCCATCATTCTGCAGGTATTGAGTCACTTTCATAAGATAATGGGTGCGGTAGTTTATCCAGCATTTCCTTTGGACAAATTTGCAAAAATTTGGTCTTTTCTGTATCCCAATGCTGTAATATTTCTTCGGCTTTCTGACTAGACGTTTCCTCAAAATGCATTTTTAACAGTGAATAGAGTTGTTCTTCCCAGACAGAACTTCCAACTCGGCAGGTCACCAAAGAGTCCATGTTTAAAAAGTCAAATGCTGTTTCATTTGGATCGTAAATATAGGCCATACCACCAGTCATACCGGCGCCAAAGTTTGCACCAACTGACCCCAAGATAACAGCCACACCTCCTGTCATATATTCACAACCATTTGATCCGCAGCCTTCCACAACAACCTTTGCGCCAGAATTTCTTACAGCAAATCGCTCACCTGCTCTTCCTGCAGCAAATAAAAGGCCATCAGTAGCGCCGTATAATACAGTATTACCAATAATAGTATTCTCACTAGCTATGAGTGGACTGGCCATAGGCGGTCTCACAACAATTATACCGCCAGACAACCCTTTACCAACATAATCATTTGCATCTCCAGCAACTTCTATTTTCAAACCGGGCGCAGCGAAAGCCCCTAAAGATTGGCCTGCAGATCCTTTCAATTTCACTGTTAAATGATCAGGTTGGAGCTTATTACGCATACCAAAATTCTGTACAATATGGCTGGAAGTTCTGGTACCAACAGTCCTGTGCGTGTTTTGAACTGCGTACGACAGCTGCATCTTTTCACCATCATTTAAGAAACGTGCAGCATCACGGACGATTTCTCTATCTAAAGTGTCCGGCACACTATTGCGCTCCCGGCCCCTATTGTAATTTATTCTATCAGCGCCATCGACCGAAATTAGAAGTGGGTTAAGGTCTAGATCATCAAGGTGATCTGCTCCCCTACTTACCTGGGACAATAGATCCGCCCTCCCGATAACTTCATCAACAGACCTGGCACCTATTTCAGCAAGTATTTCACGGACTTCTTGAGCATAGAATGTAATTAGATTTACAACTTTGTCAGCATTTCCACTAAACTTTTCTCTGAGATTCTCATCTTGCGTACATACACCGACAGGACATGTATTAGATTGACACTGACGAACCATTATGCAGCCCATGGCAATAAGCGCCGCTGTGCCAATTCCAAATTCCTCAGCTCCCATCATGGCAGCCATAACAATATCACGACCCGTCCTTAATCCCCCATCAGTCCGAAGGGTTATTCTCTCTCTAAGATTATTCATGGAAAGAACTTGATGCGCTTCCGTTAGACCCATTTCCCAAGGCAGCCCGGCAAATTTTATTGATGTTGCTGGAGAGGCGCCTGTCCCTCCATTATGCCCAGATATCAGAATAACATCTGCTTCTGCTTTAGCCACACCAGCTGCGATTGTTCCAACTCCAGAGGATGCAACTAATTTTACAGTTACCTTACATCTAGGGTTAATCTGTTTTAAATCGTAGATTAGCTGCGCCAAATCCTCTATTGAATATATATCATGATGTGGTGGTGGTGAGATTAAAGTTACGCCTTTTGTCGAATGTCTTAGACGTGCGATTAAATCCGTAACTTTCATTCCCGGTAATTGACCACCCTCTCCTGGTTTTGCACCCTGAGCAACTTTAATTTCTAATTCCTCACATTGGTTTAGATATTCGGCTGTAACTCCAAATCTTCCAGACGCAACCTGTTTAATTTTTGCTGAAGGATTATCGCCGTTGGCTTCAGGAGTAAAATGTGCTGGATCTTCTCCTCCTTCACCAGAGTCAGATTTGGCCCCTATTCGGTTCATCGCCACATTTAAGGTTTTGTGAGCCTCGGGACTTAAAGCCCCCAGTGACATACCGGGGGTCACAAACCTCTTACGTATCGAAGTGATACTCTCGACCTCATCAATGGATACGACTGGTCCTATTGGCTTTATGTCTAACAAATCACGCAGATGAATCGGTGGATTGGATTTTATACGATTAGAATATTGTCTCCAAAGATCAAAACTTGCGTTATTACATGCAGCTTGCATTAAATGCATCGTTTGCGCTTCCCATGCATGAGTCTCACCCGATTTTCGTGATTTGTAAAAACCACCAACTGGTAAAAATGCGGTATTAGACCCAAAAGCTAAATTATGAATCTCCTCGGATTTTTGTTGAATACCACTAACACCAATACCTGATATACGACTTATTAGACCTGGAAAAAACTCTGCGCACATTGCTCGCGATAATCCAACCGCTTCAAAATTCAAACCACCACGATAAGAGGATATTACGGAAATCCCCATTTTCGACATTATTTTTAGTAATCCTTGATCTATTGCTTCTCGATATCGCGAAATTACCTCTGTTAATGGTCCATTCAACAAACCTTTATCAATTCGGTCAGCTAACGTATCTTCTGCCAAATAAGCATTTGTAACAGAGGCACCAGCACCAATTAGAACTGCAAAATAGTGAGGATCAAGACATTCAGAAGATCTTACATTTAACGAGCAAAAAGTCCTTAAACCCTTTCTTGTTAAATGGCTGTGGACTGCGGAGGTTGCGAGTATCATGGGCATCGCCACCCTATTTTTGTTTATATTCTGATCTGTCAGGACAATATGGCCCGCACCAGAGCGAACTGCATCTTCCGCCTCAGCTCTTATTAGGTTTAATTGCTTGTGAAGAGTTTCTTTTCCAGAACCTTTATCAAAAGTACAATCTAAGTTTACCACATCTGACTTGAAATTCTTAATTAATTCTTCCCATTGAGAGTTTCCGACAAAAGGGCTTTCCAACGCCAATATCTCCGATTGATTAGTTCCTTCATCTAAGACATTCCTTAAATTACCAAAACGAGTTTTTAATGACATAACTCTAAATTCCCGCAATGAATCTATTGGCGGATTCGTTACTTGGGAGAAATTTTGCCTAAAGTAATGTGATAATGGCCTGTATCTTTCGGACAGGACAGCAGATGGAGTATCATCTCCCATTGAAGCTAAAGTCTCTTTGCCGTCTTCGGCCATTGGCACCAAGATTTGTTCGATTTCTTCAATAGTATACCCGGCAGCAATCTGTCGCTTGCGTAGATCTTCCCCAAAGTAGAGCTGTTTTTCTTGAACACCAGAAAGCTTCGTGTCCAGTTCTTTTATTTTTGTTGTCCACTCACCAAATGGATGAGCACTAGCTAGCTTATTCTTAATTTCTTCATCATGATATAATTTCCCCTCTGCTAAATCTACAGCAAGTAACTGTCCCGGCCCAAGTGCACCCTTTTCCCTACAATTCGCTTCATTAATGGGGACCATTCCAACTTCAGAACCTGCAATTAATAAGCCATCACCTGTTATGACATATCGCATTGGGCGCAACCCATTTCGGTCTAATCCAGCACATACCCATCGCCCATCCGTCATTGCAAGAGCAGCAGGCCCATCCCATGGCTCCATAACGGAATTACAATATGAATACATATCTCGCCATGATTGTGGAAGTTCTATGGCTTGTTTTGACCAACTCTCGGGAACCAACATAGTTTTCGCCATCGGAGCACTTCTTCCGGCTCTTACCAATGCTTCAAAAACTGAATCCAATGCAGCTGAGTCCGATGAACCTCCAGGTATTATCGGCTTTATATCATCAGCCATTTCTCCAAAGGCCGATGATGCCATTCTTATTTCATGACTTTGCATCCAATTTACATTGCCTCTGAGAGTATTTATTTCACCGTTATGGGCTAACATTCGAAACGGTTGCGCTAACCACCACTGAGGAAATGTATTCGTAGAATATCTTTGATGGTATATAGCAAAGTTGGAGATAAATCTTTCATCGCATAAATCAGGATAGAACACAGCAACCTGTTCTGCGAGCATCATACCCTTATAAATAATTGAGCGACAGGAAAGTGAAGCGAGGTACAATTGGGGCACACCCGCCTGTAAAGCCGACTTTTCAATGCGGCGCCTTATGACATATAACTCGCGCTCAAAGGTGTCTTCATCAACACCCTTAGAATTTGAAATCAAGATTTGTTCAATTTCTGGTCTGGTTG
The DNA here is from genome assembly GCA_902602765.1 of Paracoccaceae bacterium. Lineage (GTDB taxonomy): Bacteria > Pseudomonadota > Alphaproteobacteria > Rhodobacterales > Rhodobacteraceae > Salinivivens. The sequence continues at coordinate 49,818 of CACKSH010000007.1, read as the reverse complement.
CATTCGCCTTTTCACCTAAGCATTCAACCTTCACAGGAACATGGCGCCATCCATAAATATAATAGCCCATTCTGAGAACTTCGGTTTCAACAATGGCTCGGCATGTTTCCTGCGCTCCAAAATCCGCCCTCGGAAGGAATACCTGCCCTACAGCCATTAATTCATTTTGCCTAGGCTTGTGTCCTGTTCGTTCTATTTGGTCATAAAAGAAAGAAACTGGAATTTGTACATGAATGCCTGCCCCATCACCAGTTTTTCCATCTGCATCGACGGCACCCCTATGCCAAATGGCTTTTAAAGCATCTATTCCAAGTTCAACAACATTTCTGCTAGGTTTCCCCTCGATTGAGACAACCATACCGACACCGCATGATGCATGTTCAAAGTTTTCACGATACATGCTGTTTTCATTCATCCACGACCGTTTGTCTGCCTCATTGGTTGCCCAGTCTCTATCAATTTTTTTCATATCTATTTCCTTTGGAGCTAACCTTAAACCACTAGCTTTTGGTTCTAATTCACTCATCTACTCTGCTGCGATCACAGATTGGTCTGTTTTTAAGTTAGAAATTATAGCATCTGCTGCATCCCTGCCATCACGGATGGCCCAAACAACAAGCGATGCTCCTCTAACTATGTCACCGACTGCGTAGACACCATCTAGCGATGTCTTACCAGTTCCCACCTCTACTTTTATAGTTCCCCACCGAGTAATTGGGAGCTCAGATTGCTCCCACAGGATAGGCAAATCTTCCGGTTCGAAACCCAAAGCCTTTATAACTAAATCAGCTGGCTCAATGTAATCGCTACCATCAACCTCTTCCGGAACGCGTCGTCCTGTTGCATCAGGAGCCCCCAATCGCATTTTACGCCCAATTACTCCTTTTACAGGACCAATAGCATCTTCTAGGTTAACTAAATTTGTAGTGCTAGAACCTGAGGTAAATCCTTGAGGGGTAGTAAGCCATTCAAAGACAACACCTTCTTCTTCTGCATTGTTAACTTCTCGCTGAGAACCTGGCATATTAGCCCGATCACGCCGATACATGCACTTAACAGACTTTGCACCCTGACGAATTGCTGTTCGCACACAATCCATTGCAGTGTCACCACCGCCTATTACAACAACCCTTTTTCCAGCTGCATTCAAAGTACCATCAGTAAACGACGATACTTTATCTCCAAAATTTATCTTATTCGATACAGTAAGGTAGTTAAGAGCGTCGACCACACCATCCAAGCCATTGCCTGGAATATTTATTTCTCGGAATTTGTAAACACCAGTTGCTATGATAACTGCATTGTGCTTTTTTCTAAGATCGGAAAATGATAGATCCTCTCCGATTTTGCAATTCATATTAAAATCAACACCGGATTTTTCTAAGTTATCAATTCTACGGGAAACAACATCCTTTTCCAGTTTAAAGCTCGGTATACCATAGGTTAATAACCCTCCTGCCCTATCATAAAGGTCATAAACGCAAACTTTAAAACCAGCACCTCTTAAGCGTTCAGCTGCCGCTAAGCCGCCAGGACCTGCGCCTATTATTCCAACACTTAAGTCAAGCTCGACAGGTGCTTTAGTGGGTTCAACCCAGCCATTCTCCCATGCTAAGTCAGTAATATATTTTTCTACGGCACCAATAGTGACTGTTCCATGCCCTGACTGTTCGATAACACAATTTCCCTCACAAAGTCGATCTTGTGGGCATATTCGTCCACAGATTTCTGGAAAAGTGTTAGTTTGTTGGGAAACTTCATAAGCTTCTTTTAATCTACCTGTAGCAGTTAAATGAAGCCAGTCAGGGATATTATTATGTAGAGGACAGTGAGACTGGCAAAATGGTACGCCACATTGACTACATCTGCTTGCCTGCTCTTCTGCTTTCTCTTTTGCAAATTCAGAGTAAATCTCTTGAAAATCCTCTTTTCGCTCATCAGCAACACGCTTTTCAGGCATATTTCGATCGATTTTCACAAATTTTAGCATTGGTTGAGTAGGCATAATTACATCCTTCAAACATCAGAATGAAGCATATACATCAGTTCATTTAAAATTAAAAGTAATAATTACTGACCTAAATTAACAAAATAATGTTGTGGATTAAGAAAAATTTGCAATTTAGATCATTTTTATATCCGTTTCGGACCTAAAATGCTCCTTTTTAATTTTTATTTACCAAGTTAGAATCAATTAAATTACTATTTGGAACACTCAATGTTATTATTTAATCTAGCCTTGATAGCAATAATCCAAGGATTAACGGAGTTTCTTCCCGTCTCCTCAAGTGCTCATTTAATATTATTGCACCATTTCAGTGAATTACCAGATCAGGGGCAGACAATAGATATTGCAGTCCATTTTGGAACTCTTTTAGCAGTGATTAGCTATTTTTGGAACGATACTAAGCATATTTGGTTTGGTCTTGCCAAACTTTTAACCGGTAAAGTTAATACCAACGATAGTTTTATCGCACTATGTCTGGTCGTTGCAACAATCCCCGCGATGGTATTTGGCCTTGCAATTAAACTGCTTGGTTATGATATTCTAATGCGTGATAATATCTTGTTAATTGGAATTACATCGATAGGCTTTGGCGTCTTCCTTTGGTGGTCAGATAACAAGAACAAAGAAACTCAAGAATTTGGAGCTATAACTTGGTCTTTAAAAACTTCTTTTAAAATTGGTTGCTGGCAAGCGTTAGCATTGATCCCTGGCACATCAAGATCGGGTATAACTATTTCCGCTGCTAGAATATTAGGATACAGTCGCGAACATGCAGTTAAAATCTCTATGCTACTGTCTATCCCAGTAATAATTGCGGCAAGTGCTCTCTCAATTATAGAAAATTACTTAAATGGTAGCAAATTTGAATTAAAAATTATCTTAATTACATTAATATTTTCTTATATTGCTGCATATTTGGCCATTGCAGTTATGCTTCGATATTTGAAATCTTTAGGGTTTTTACCTTACATTATTTACAGGATCTTGCTTGGTATTGGTCTTATCCTGTGGACAATAATATAGTACTTGCAAGTGTCGCTTAACAGGTTCAAATATATGCCAGCAATGGACGGAGATTATAATGGCAAACAAAATTCTTCTTCTTAACGGGCCAAACCTAAATATGCTTGGTAAAAGAGATCCAAAAGTTTATGGAGATATCACACTAAACAATGTTGAAGAAGCATGTAAGAAACTTGCTAAGCAAAATGGCTTAGAGCTCGAAAGCAAACAGACAAATTATGAGGGGCAGATTGTAGAACTAATACACACAGCAAAAGAAACCTCAGATGCGATAATAATTAACCCAGGTGCATATTCTCATACGTCTATAGCAATTTTTGATGCTTTGGAAATGTTTCACGGTCCAATTATTGAGGTTCATATATCAAATATTCATAAAAGAGAAAGTTTTCGTCATTTTTCATATGTTTCTCAGCGTGCTGACAGTGTTATTGTTGGTTGTGGAATGCAAGGTTATGAACTCGCAATACTACACTTAGTTCAAATTTTCAAAGATAGTTAATATGGAATTGGACAACATACTAAAATAAAAACCTTTGTGAGAGCTACTGTGTTTAATAGTTGAATTGGCTCTATCTAGGGATGATTTATAGCAGCAAATGACAAATATAGGGTAAGGCGTCGATGATCTGGACTATTCCCAACATTTTAACCATCATTAGACTACTGGCAGCGCCCGGCCTGGCTGTAATGTTTCTATATTTTGACAGACCTTACGCAGATTGGTTTGCTTTATTACTATTTTTACTCGCATCTATAACTGATTGGTTTGACGGATATCTGGCCCGTATATGGCGTCAAGAGACTAAGCTTGGAGCGATGTTGGATCCAATTGCCGATAAAGCAATGGTTGTAATTGCTTTAATGGTAATTGTAGGTTACTCGAGCATGTCACCTTGGCTTGTACTGCCAGCAACTTTTATCTTATTTAGAGAAGTTTTCATATCTGGGCTAAGAGAATTTGTTGGCGATAGTCCAATCGACCTATCGGTTACCGTTCTAGCAAAGTGGAAAACAACCTCACAAATGTTATCTATCGCCCTCTTGTTTGCACAAGGGGTGGTAGAGCATTACGTGGTAAAATATATTAAGCGAAAAGAAGGCACCAGTATTAACAATTCGCAAGACTCTGAAATCGACCAAACAGCAATATTAAATTTCGATTTTTTATATTGGTTAGAAAATTTTGGTCTGGTTATGCTGTGGTTGGCTGCTATACTAACTTTGATAACAGGCTTTGAATACTTCAAAAAAGCACTACCCGTACTTATAGAGGGCAAATGATAAAAGTATTGTATTTTGCTTGGGTTAGAGAACGTGTAGGAGTGCCATACGAAATAGTAGAAACACAATCTAGGACTGTTATGGAACTAGTAGAAGAATTAAAACAAAAAGAAAGAAGATACGAGGTCGCATTCTCAGATCTTTCAGCAATAAAAGTAGCAATTAATCAAGAGCTCTGCGAATTTGATACAAAATTAAGTGGTGCTACAGAAATCGCATTTTTTCCGCCCATGACAGGAGGATAAAGTGCGTATATCTGTGCAGCTTAACGATTTTGATATAGGAAAAGAGTTAAAATTTTTTAATAATGACGATACAAATATTGGCGCAGTCGTCTCATTTCATGGAATTGTTCGCAATAATTGTGCAAAATCGCTACTGCATATGGATATAGAGCAATATCCCGGAATGACTCAGAAAGCCATTTCAAAGTACGTAGAGATAGCTGTGGAACGGTGGTCGCTATATGATGCACTAGTCATACACAGACATGGGAAACTTTTACTAGGTGACCAGATAATGATGGTTGCGACTGCCGCAAGACATCGTCGAGATGCATTCCAATCTGCTGAATTTTTAATGGATTATCTAAAAAGTCGAGCGCCATTTTGGAAAAAAGAAGTTACAAAAGATGGTTATCAATGGGTTAAGTCTGTTTTGGACGATGAAAGCGCTTTGGAGCGTTGGACATAAAAAATAAGCTATTTATTATTTTTTTGGGTTTTTTTAGAGCTCTCACGTAAACTTTCTATTTCTATTCTAGCATTATGCAATCCATCCATCGTTGCGCTAAGTTCAGCTTGAGCTTGGGCTAGTTTATTTGTAAGTTCAGCATCACGTTCTTTTAACTTATCAACAATATTGGCATGTTCAGTCTCCGATTTATGAAAAGCCTCCGCCATAGCTTTTTCACCTGTTTGAGTTCTCTCAGACTTATGACCCAACTTTGCTATTAATAGATGCGCCAACCACCCTGAACAAAAAGTTACAAATAATACAATTGATGTAAAAATTATTAAGTCAAACTGGCTCATTATTTACCTACTTTAATCACTAATTTCATTTTCAGATGGTATCCTGATACCCAAAGATAGATCCAGATGCCTAAATTCTATTCTTCGATTTTTTTCTCGACCTTGCTCAGTTTCATTTGATGCGACAGGTTCGCTTTCTCCGTAACCCTTCGCCACAATATTTTTAGTTAAAATCCGGCGTCTTTGTAATTCAAACAGTACAGCATTTGCTCTGGCCTGAGACAAATTCAAATTCATTTGCTCTCTTCCTTGACTATCTGTGTGCCCACCAATTTCTAAAATTATGTCGCCACAATTGAACAAAATTTTTGCGATATCATCGAGAATTTCTTGTCCAGCAAGATCCACTCTATCAGAACCAGGTTCAAACTTGATTTTTCTAAGCTTTAAAACTTCTGAAATTTTAGCAACACACTGCGATGCAGTTAAACTATTATCTTTAGGCTTTGGCATTTCAACATAATCAATTTCAAGTGAAAGCCGCTGATTATAGCCAATCTTATTTCCAATAAGCTTCGTGATTTTAGCAGAAGAGAATTTTTTATAAGTAGTGCCTCTAATTTCTATCAAATTTGGAGTTACCTCCAATATACCATTCTTTAACTCTTTTAACCCTTCCAAGCCGGCAATAATCCTAAATCCCCAATCCGGCGGAAGTGACCCAACATTGTAAAGAGAAGTTGATGAATGTTCGGAACCAAAGCGTGCTTTAGCGAAATTAACAACCAGTTCTTCATCAAAGCCCTCGCTTATGGGGCCAATAATTTTCAAAAGACCTTCAGGACTTAAAGTGGCTACAACTTTATTAGATGATACATCATTACTGTCATTCTTTGAAAGCTTCACTAATGACAAAACAAACTCTGACGGGAAAGTGTTTGAGATGGAATTTATAATTTTGTCGTACTCATGTTGCGAAAATGAATGGTCGAATATAATAGAGATATCGAGGTTATCAAATACTACTTTTGCATTAACAAGTTGTGCTGAAATCGAAAATGCCTTTTTTAATGCTTCAGTCCATTGAGGACTTGGCTCTCCAAGTCCAACTAAACATTCTTGCATGGCCGTAGCATTCAGTTTTTTAGCAAGTTCAGCAATCTGGATCTTACTTGTTTCATCCGCTACCACACAATTAGAGTACTTCAACAAGCCATTTTTAGTCTCTATCTGAAAGGTAAAAGGAGAAATCAATTCACGAGGTTGGTGAAATAAGATTTCAACTGGCAGATTAAGTGGAGCCCGAGATTTTATATTCTCTATAAGATTTTTGGAATTCAGATTCTCCTCGACTATACCCTCTAAAAAAAGTCGTTTACCATCTGTCTCAATTTTTCCAATTTCAATTACATCTACCAAAGAAAGGGCGTATGAAGTCGTTAAACCCCAATCCACGGTAGGGGTTAAATCTGTTTGATTAAGGATTATACGGTATTCTTCATTAATAGATAATCTTTTCTTAAGCATTGCTTCAAAATCTAAAGCGTTAGACCCTCCAGGGAAACTGCCGATTACAAACACTTTACCAATCGACTTTAATATTTTTAAATTGATTGCCTTTTGTTTTGTTTCAATACTTTCGATACTAGAAATATTATCAATTAACCGCTGGGGAGCAACTACGGATCGGACAAGTCTAATAGCACCTACCCGTTCAGATTCTTCGGGCGCATTTCCATGTATGAAAATCCGCAAACCATCAGTATCAATCTCAGCCCAAGAGTATCCACCTTGACTCAGCACGGACTTAAGATGTTTTTTTGACCTTGCTTCAATAAAATTAGAAAAAATTATGGCTGCTAATACCGAAATAAAAGCTGCTAACACAAAAATAAAATATTTAAATTTATGCACGGAATTAAACATTTACGCGTCACAGTAGCTGAAAACTTTTAAGAATTAAACGAAGTAATTTAAAACAGAACGGAAGCAATTAAAAAAATAACAGGGATAAAGCCTGTGTTGCGATTAGAACGGAATGTATCTAATAAATTTTGACTGTTTTCGATATCCAACTTAATGACTTGCAAGACCATATGAAGATAAAAAAACAGAGCGCCTGCAACTGCTATAAACATCTCAAGGCCACTTGCAGAGCTTATAAAGGATAATGTCATTAAACCTGCCGCTATCGAGGCAAAAATAAGTAACCAAATTTTAGTTTTATCTCCAAACAAAATGGCTGTTGATTTAACGCCAAGCATTGCGTCATCTTCTTTATCTTGATGCGCATAAATCGTATCATAAAATAAAGTCCATGAAATTCCTGCGAGATAAAGTAAGAAGCACGGCCAATTCAAAAAATTTGTTGAAGCTGCAAAAGCTAAAAGTACACCCCAGTTAAATGCAATTCCTAAAAAAAATTGTGGCCACCAAGTAAATCTTTTTGCGAAAGGATAAATGGCAACAGGCAATATCGCTATAAAGCCTAACACAATAGCCGTAATGTTAAAGGTCAACAGAATTAAAAAAGCGATAATAGCTTGAATAATCATCCATAGAGCCGCAGTTCTAACAGTTATAGAGCCACTGGGAATAGGTCTGAGTTTCGTCCGCAGAACTTTACCATCAATTTCACGGTCATTAATATCATTCCACGTACACCCAGAGCCTCTCATTAATACAGCACCAAATGCACAGGCAACTAAGATCCACAAATCGTAAAACCTTGGGGATCCATTGCTTAATATCCCAATTAGCAAACCCCACCAGCATGGCAGCAATAAAAGCCAAGTTCCAATTGGACGATCCATTCTCGATAACTTTAAAAAAGGTCGAGACCAATATGGCGCGTGACTATCTACCCAATTGTTGTCAACTGCATCAAATATTTGGTCCTCAGCATCTGGTAATGGCTCTAAATGGGGCATACAGTATATTCCGATATGAATAAAATTAGACTCTTTGTAGATCACACTTTAGGGAAAGCGCAATCCGTTCCTTTGAACAAGGATCAAGCTCATTATATTTTTTCAGTGATGCGCAAAAGTATCGGTGAAACAATCTTAATTTTTGATGGGAATAATGGCGAGTGGGAGGCATCAATTGAAGAAATTTCAAAGAAAAGTGGAGTTTTGTTTTGTATTAAGCAAACAAAACCACAAATTATGCCACCGGACCTATGGCTCTTATTTTCTCCTTTGAAAAAAGTCCGAACTGACTTCATAGTTGAAAAAGCCACCGAGCTTGGAGTAGCTAAAATAATACCAGTTCAAACTGAACACACAAATGCGGATAGAATTAAATTAACTAGGTTAAGCGCACATGCGATAGAGGCTGCCGAGCAATGTGGGGGGACGTATATTCCAAAAATAGAGGAATTACAAAAAATTAACGAAGTGCTTGAAAATTTTCCGCCAGACAGAAGCCTCGTATTCTGTGATGAAAAATTGCAGGCATCAGGGATAAATTTCGAAAATCTAAAAAAAGGGAAATGGGCTATACTGGTAGGCCCTGAAGGGGGTTTTTCGGAAATAGAGCGAAACCATCTCAAAGGACTAAAATTTACCTTCAGTATAAGTCTTGGCCCAAGGATTTTGCGAGCTGATACAGCAGCTGTTACTGCAATTTCATTATGGCAAAATTACCTCGGCGATTGGTGATGAAGAAAAATACTTTATTAGACAGTTTAATAATCTGGCGGGAAACTATCGTTGCAATAATGTTTGCAGGATTAGGCTTGTATTGGACAATATATTCATATGGTACTCTTTATTTCGTTGGATATGGAGTTTTAATAACTGGGGTAATTTTTGCTTATACAAGCTATCAGCGCACTAGTTTTAAAAGAAAAGAAACGGGCGGAGGAATAGTTGAATTCACAGAGGGACAAATTAGCTACTTTGGGCCAAAAACCGGTGCTATATTTTCAATTGAGGACATAGAATGTCTTAGTATTGATAAATCAAATAGCTCTAGTATCTGGATAATAGAAAGAACCGCTAATTATAAAGTGGAAATACCAACAAATGTAGAAGGCAATGAAGTATTATTTGATGTTTTCAACAGCTTGGAAGGATTTCAAATTCACCAGATGTTAGAAGCATTATCTTCTTCGCAATGTAATAAGACTGTTCTTTGGCAAAAATACGACTAATGTGGATCCGACTAAGATTATAAAAAAAGCGTTAGATTACATATAATTTTTTAAAAAGTATTTAGGATCAAGCTATGTCAATTCCTCAGTCAGGCGGTGGTACTATCGAGCACTATGACCAATTAGTGCATTACCTATCCGATGGATGTAAACCTAAATCAGAGTGGAAAGTTGGCACTGAACACGAAAAATTTGGTTTCTTTAAAGATACTTTAAAACCCATACCATATGATGGGACCAGATCAGTAAAGTCAGTATTAAGTGAGTTGCAGAATAGGTATGGCTGGGAACCTATATTTGAAGCAGGCAATATTATAGGACTCGCAATGGGTGGTGCTAACGTCTCACTCGAGCCGGGAGGACAGCTTGAACTATCGGGGGCTCCTTTGGCAAGTATCCATGAAACTTGTGATGAGGTGAATACGCATTTAAACCAAGTTAAAAATATCGCTGACGATCTTGGTATTGGTTTCATTGGGTTGGGGGCTGCTCCCACGTGGAAACACCATGAGATGCCGCTAATGCCAAAAGGCCGATACCGACTTATGACAGATTATATGGATAAAGTTGGAACTATGGGCAAAATAATGATGTATCGAACATGCACCGTTCAAGTTAATTTAGACTTTGAATCTGAAGCAGATATGGTTAAGAAAATGAGAGTTGCAATCGCACTGCAACCTGTTAGTACAGCACTTTTTTCAAATTCCCCATTTTTCGAAGGCAAACTTACTCATTGCAAGAGTTGGAGAAGCCGCGTGTGGAGAGATCTCGACCCCTCACGCACCGGCACAATCCCATTTATATTTGAGCCAACCTTTGGATTTGAAAGATGGGTTGATTATGCCTTGGATGTCCCAATGTATTTCGTTTATCGGGATGGGAAGTATATAAATGCGTTAGGTCAATCTTTCCGCGATTTTCTAAAAGGGAAATTACCAGCGCTACCCAACGAGTTGCCAACTTTGAATGACTGGGCCGATCACCTGACCACAATATTTCCTGAAGCCCGTTTGAAAAAATTTATAGAAATGCGTGGGGCGGATGGAGGTCCCTGGCGAAGCCTTTGCGCACTTCCTGCACTTTGGGTTGGTTTGTGCTACAACCAATCATCTCTAGACGCGGCATGGGATCTTGTAAAAGAATGGAAGCTAGAGACCCGCGAAAAGCTCAGAGTCGAAGCTGCAGAAAAAGGGCTTCAGGCCAAAGTTGGTAACATTAAAATGATTGAACTCGCCAGAGAAGTACTAACCATTGCAAATGAGGGTCTAAAAGCTCGCTCAATCTCAAGCTTTAACTCTAAATTCCCAGATGAAACTCATTTTCTTGACGAACTCAAAGAAGTTCTGGAAACCAAACGCACAGCCGCCGATAAATTAATAGATCTATATAATACCAATTGGCGTGGTGATATTTCCAAAGTTTTTGATCAAAATAGCTATTGATTATATTTTTTTATCAATCAAAATTAATGTGCATGTACAAAAAGAGAATGAGTGTTACTAAGCATAAAAATATAAATCCTAACCCAAATAGCTTAAAATTGCTTGACCAATTTCTTTTCAAGATTTGAGGTTCCGGATTAGACTGTTTAATTAATGCCTGTTCAACCAAGGTTGGTAATCTTGGTCCAAAACGCGCTAAAACTTTAAGTGTAGTCATCAGATCGTTAAAGACTGCAACTGGACCCAAACTGGACTTAATATATCCCTCGACAATTGGGCGCGCCACTTCCCAAATATTTATTTGTGGATTTAATGACCTAGCTACACCTTCAACCACGACCATTGTCCGCTGCAGAAGAATAAGTTCTGTACGTGTTTCCATACCAAAACGTTCCGTTACCTCAAATAGGTAACTCAAAAGCCTTCCCATTGATATATTGGATGCATCCATACCAAAGATTGGTTCTCCTACAGCCCGCAGAGCCCGAGCAAACTCATCAACATTTTGATCTTGCGGAACATACCCAGCTTCAAAATGTACTTCAGCGACGCGCTTGTAATCTCTTTTAATAAACCCAAACAAAATTTCTGCATAAACACGTCTTGTGTATTCATCGATATGACCCATGATCCCAAAATCAAAGGCTACAATATCTCCATTACTAGAAACTTTAAGGTTACCTTGATGCATATCGGCGTGAAAGAATCCATCCCTCAAAGCATGATTTAAAAACATATGCAAAACCCTATCACCAAGCTCACTTAGATTGTGACCAGCTGCCAGTAGTGCATCAGTATCGCCCATGGGCACCCCATCTGCCCAATCCAAAGTCATGACTCGGCGACTGGAAAGGCTCCATTTCACCGAAGGTACGGAAAAACCTTTATCTTGACTAATATTTGCTAAAAATTCAGATGCTGATGCACTTTCCAGACGCAAATCTAGTTCTCCACGGACCACGCCATCAAAATGAGCAATCACATCCATGGGCTTTAAACGGCGCGACTTAGGAGATACAAACTCAACCAACCTTGCAGCAAAATAAAACGTATCGATATCTCTTTGAAAAGCCCGCTCTATTTCAGGTCTTAAAACTTTTATGGCAACGCTATGACCCGTATCTCTCAATTGGCCACGGTGAACCTGGGCAATAGATGCGGCCGCGACAGGCTCTGAGAAAGCACTGAATACATCATCAGCATCAATACCAATCTCTGCCTTAAAACTTTGCTTTGCAACTTTGGTGGAAAACGGTGGCAATTTATCCTGTAAAACACGCAGCTGATCAGCGAGTTCTTGGCCAACCACATCTGGTCGCGTAGATAGTATTTGACCAAATTTAATGTACGCAGGACCCATCGCCGTTAAAGCTCTCGGAGCAGGAGGTAATGATTGATCTCCCTTTCTACCTAAAAACTGAAATGGCCATACAACAAGTCTAGCAGCAATCTTTAACGTTTTGGGGGCATCCAAAGCATTTAATATGACTGGCATAGCACCAGTACGCTCAAGAGTTGCTCCCGTACGAATTAACCGCAGAATATTATGAGGTCCACGCATTTAAATTTTCCATCCAGAGTGTAAACAAGCCACTCCCATAGTTAAGTTGCGGTATTTGGTATTCTCAAAACCAGCAGCATTTACAAGTTTCATAAAAGATTCTTGCTTTGGAAATTTCCTTATACTTTCAACGAGATACTGATAGCTGCTTCGATCGCTTGCAATTATTTGACCTAACCTTGGTATCACATTAAATGAATATTTATCGTAAAACCATTGCAAAAAATCATTTGGAATATGGGAGAACTCAAGAACCATAATTCTGCCACCTGGCTTTAAAACTCGATAAGCTTCAGACAGAGCCTTTTGCGGATCAGTAACATTACGTATCCCAAAGCTAATAGTGTAGACATCAAAACTATCATCTTCAAAAGGAAGAGCCATAGCATCACCCACGACCCACTCGAGTTGACCAGAAATGCCAACAGTTTCAGCCCGCTTTCTTCCCTCTGCCAGCATTAGTTCAGTCAAATCTAAAACTGTGGCATTTGCACCGCTGGCGCGCTTTAGAAAACGAAACGAGATATCACCGGTACCGCCAGCAACATCTAACAATGCCTGACCACGGATTGGAGCTAACCAGTCCATCATTGCATCCTTCCAGACCCTATGTATTCCTAGAGACATAACATCATTCATGACATCATATTTTGAAGCGACTGAACTAAAAACACCTTGGACTTTCTCAGACTTATCTTTTTCTAGAATGGTCTCAAAGCCAAAATGAGTTGTATTTTCTTTTTTATCTGACATTGCTCCAAACCAAAAACAATTTTATGTTACTTATAGATTAGTTATGGCGCGATACAATGCGCTCGAATAATTATGGGACAAATTTATGCCCGAATTACCAGAAGTTGAAACCGTTTTAAGGGGTATTTCTCCAATTTTAGAGGGTAATCAAATTGATTATGCTCAAGTAAATAGGCCTGACCTACGAAGACCATTTCCAAATAATCTCGCTAAACGCCTAAAAAACCGAAGGATAAATTTTTTACATCGCAGATCAAAATATATACTCATTGATTTGTCTGAAGGGGAAACTTTAATCATGCACTTAGGGATGTCAGGTCGAATTATGATATCCCAAAAGGTTGCAGGCACTTTTCATCACAATACGACCCATAGCCAAAAGCATGACCACTTTATTTTACATTTAAAGGATAAGCATCAACTTACTTTCAATGACCCTCGGCGATTTGGGGTTATTGATCTACTTAAAACTGAGAACTTGGAACTGAGCGGCATGCTTAGTCAAATTGGGCCCGAGCCATTGAGTAACAGCTTTAATGAAGCATATTTTGTGAGCACTATGCGTTTAAAAAAAACAAATATAAAATCAGCATTACTAGATCAGCGTGTTGTTGCGGGCCTAGGCAATATATATGTATGCGAAGCACTTTTCCGGGCCGGTATTTCTCCAAAACGCCAAGTACTTCGTATATCACACAAAAAGCTCAGCTCTCTGGTACCCATAATTAAAGAAATACTTTTAGAAGCGATATCGTCAGGTGGCTCTTCACTAAGAGATTTTAGAAATGCATCAGGGGATTTGGGTTATTTTCAGCATAGCTTTGACGTTTATGGTCGCGAAGATCAAGATTGCTATAACACAGAGTGTTACAGTAAAATAAAACGTATAACGCAGGCTGGTCGTTCAAGTTTTTATTGCAGCAATTGCCAAAGATAGCTTGAGTCTTCTAGCAAAAATGTTAAAAAAAGGTCTGTAAACACGATGAAAGACATAGCTGATGGCTTTTGAGACACTTATAGTTGACGTTGAAGATCACGTTTGTGTAATAAAACTAAATCGGCCAGAAGCCCTAAATGCATTAAACAAACAGCTCCTTGAAGAGCTCGCCGAAGCGTTAGAAGATAGTCAGGAAAATGAGAAAGTCCGGTGTATAGTACTCACGGGATCTGAGAAAGCATTTGCAGCAGGTGCTGATATAAAAATGATGCAAGAGAAGAGCTTTTCCGAAGTATTCTTAGAGGACATGTTTACCAGTGAGTCTGAAAGAATAAGCAGAATTAGAAAGCCAATAATTGCCGCCGTGTCTGGATATGCACTAGGAGGTGGTTGTGAGCTAGCAATGATGTGCGATTTCATAATTTGCTCAGATACAGCGAAATTTGGTCAACCTGAAATAAATCTAGGTGTATCTGCTGGCTTGGGAGGCACACAAAGATTAACTCGGTATGTTGGTAAATCAAAAGCAATGGAGATGAACCTGACAGGAAGATTAATGGAAGCGGATGAAGCAGAGAGATGTGGATTAGTTAGTAGAGTTGTTCCAGTTAAAAAGCTCCTAGACGAAGCCTTGTCGGCAGCACTAAAGATATCTGAAAAATCAATGCTTACAGCAATGGCCGTGAAAGAAATGGTAAATAGAGCGTATGAAATGCCATTACAAGAAGGATTGCGTTTTGAGCGCCGAGTTTTCCACTCATTGTTTTCAACTGAGGATCAAAAGGAAGGAATGGCAGCTTTTAGTGAGAAACGAGACGCTCAGTTTCGAGATAAATAGCAAAAATCTAATAATTTGTTACCAGACGTGTTGACTCGAATTAGAGACACGCATAAAGAACAACGAAATTTATGAATATAAGGGTCCGTAAATGGCAAATACGCCTCAGTCAAAAAAGAGAGCAAGACAAAACGAGCGAAAGCTCGAAGTAAATAAGGCTCGCAGATCACGTATCCGTACCTTCTTGAAAAAAGTAGAAGAAGCTATCACATCAGGTGATAAGAAGTTAGCCGCTTCCGCTTTAAAATCTGCGCAACCAGAACTGATGCGCGGCGTTACTAAAGGTGTTTACAAGAAAAACACTGCTGCTAGAAAAATGTCGCGGCTTTCTGCTCGGGTTAAATCCCTAGCTTAATTATTATTTAATGATTAATTTTAAAGGGACGCCTTCTGCGTCCCTTTTTTTTCTTAGTACTTTTTACTACTTTGTGATTCTCTTTATTTTTTTTTGAGTCAAGTCTTAAGTTCTGTTGAATGATTCAAGAAACACTTGTTAAGTTCATTTTAGCGAGTCGTTCGCCTGGGGGGTTCAGTTTATTAGGAGTGGTTTGCCACACTGCATCTAATTCTGACCAATCTAAAAATTTGTAGCATCGCTAGCGGAGCAAGACTTCGCCAAGCTTGATTTGTGTAAATCTTTAGCAGGGAATGACGCTATTAAAGCTGTTGAGCTGTGACACAACTGAAGTTTTAGGAATTAAAAGATGAACAAAGATTTTTGGGGAAAAATTCAAGAAGAACTTCAGGAAACCATAGGCAAAAATAATTTTACAAACTGGATATCTCCACTCGAATTCTCTGAAGTTATAGACGGAGTAGCAACTTTTAACGTACCGACAACATTTTTAGGTAATTATGTATCTCAAAATTTTGGTGATATAATTCTTTTCAAGCTCAATAATCTTGATAAAGGTATTACTCGTGTTGCTTTTAAAGTAAATACTGACGACCTTACAAAAAAATCTACTCCGAAAAATGAAGAAATAGTTTCAAGGTCAACTATGAAGCGGTCTGAGGTAATACCCGGCGCTCCATTAGACCCAAGATTTACTTTTGATAGTTTTATAGTTGGGAAACCAAATGAATTAGCGCATGCCGCTGCCCGACGAGTTGCGGATGGAACGGCCGTAACGTTTAATCCACTATTTCTTTACGGGGGCGTTGGGTTAGGTAAAACACATCTCATGCATGCCATAGCATGGGAATTGTCAACCAAACGACCAGATTTAAATGTTTTATATCTATCAGCTGAACAGTTTATGTACCGCTTTGTTCAGTCACTGCGGGAAAGAAAGATGATGGATTTTAAACAAATTTTCCGATCTGTTGATATACTAATGGTCGACGATGTTCAGTTTATTGCTGGAAAAGATAGTACACAGGAAGAGTTTTTTCATACTTTTAATGCTCTTGTTGACCAAGGAAAACAAATTATAATTTCAGCAGATAGGGCACCTGGCGAGATAAAGGGACTGGAAGATCGTATCAAAAGCAGATTACAATGTGGTTTAGTTGTGGATCTACATCCAACTAATTATGAACTGCGACTAGGAATTCTTCAATCAAAGGTCGAGCTGTACAGCAAACAGTATCCAGATCTCAGTTTAGATCCAGAAGTTCTAGAATTTTTGGCTCTTCGAATATCTACAAACGTCAGGGTTCTTGAAGGTGCATTAACCCGGCTGTTTGCTTTTGCATCCTTAGTTGGTCGCCATATAACTTTGGACGTTACACAAGACTGTCTTGCTGATGTACTAAGAGCATCAGAAAGAAAAATTACAATTGAAGAAATTCAACGCAAGGTTTCTGAGCACTACAATATTCGCCTATCCGATATGATTGGACCAAAACGACTGCGAACTTATGCACGTCCTCGACAAATTGCTATGTATCTTTCAAAAAACCTAACAAGTCGTAGCCTTCCTGAAATAGGACGAAGATTTGGAGGGCGAGATCATACAACTGTAATGCACGGCGTTAAGCGAATAGAGGAATTAAAAAACCAAGATGGTCAAGTGGCAGAAGACGTTGAAATCTTACGTAGAGCACTTGAAGCTTAAAACGATATATTATGTAAAGATTAATATTGTTGTTTTCACCTTAAGTACGATTGACATTAAATTGTAGAAAACACTTGAGCACGTTTTAAAATGGTTTAACCTGGTACTCCGATTATCTAATCATAGGAGCAAGAGTAATGAAATTAAGCATAGAGAGAAATACCCTCTTAAAGGCTGTGTCTCACGCTCAATCAGTGGTTGAACGCCGCAATACAATTCCTATTCTTGCCAATGTGCTTATTGAAGCTGAGGACGATAAAGTACAGTTTCGGGCTACAGACTTAGATGTAGAAATAGTTGACCGAGTACAAGCTAAAGTCGATAGTACTGGCTCAACTACAGTTTCAGCCATATTACTGCATGAAATTGCTCGTAAATTGCCTGATGGGGCGTTAATCGAGCTTACAGCTGACACTGAAAGTAGTAGACTCAAGGTAGAGGCTGGACGATCAAATTTTTCCTTAGCGACACTCCCCAAGGAAGATTTTCCAATTATGGCTTCATCAGAGTATGCCGCGAATTTTTCTGCAAAATCAGGCGATCTTCGTCGGCTATTCGATAAATCTAGATTTGCCATTTCTACCGAGGAGACTCGATACTATTTAAACGGGGTTTATATGCATTCCGCCACCTTTGAAAATTCAAAAGTGCTTAGGTGCGTGGCAACTGACGGTCACAGGCTGGCTAGAGTAGATACTGGATTACCAGAAGGAGCAGAGGAGTTACCGGGTGTAATCATTCCAAGGAAAACTGTGGCGGAAATAAGAAAATTCTTAGATGACGATGAAGTACAAATTGCTGTCTCAGTTTCAGAGACAAAGGTTCGCTTTGCAACGCCTGATATCACGTTAACATCGAAAGTAATTGAAGGAACTTTTCCTGATTATACTAGAGTAATCCCTGCATCTAATGAGAAAAAATTAGAAGTTGATGCTGATGAGTTTGCAAAGGCTGTTGATAGAGTTTCTACAGTTTCATCAGAAAGATCACGAGCGGTTAAACTTAGTTTAGAAGACGATCAACTTACTTTAATTGTTAATTCTCCAGACAGTGGAGCAGCAGAAGAACAGGTAGCGGTGGCTTATAGCGATGAGCGTTTAGAAATAGGCTTTAACGCTAAGTATTTGCTGGAAATTTCTGGTCAAATTGATAAAGAAAATGCTATATTCATGTTTAACTCTTCCGGAGACCCTGTTCTAATTAGAGAGGGCAATGATTTATCTGCAGTATACGTCGTAATGCCAATGCGAGTATAATAATTTGTTTAGAAATAAGGTTTTGTCTTGCATATTCATCAGCTGACATTATCACATTTTCGATCTCACAAACACACACAAGTTCAAGCTAAAAATGGTCCAATAGCTTTATTTGGGCGCAATGGTGCTGGTAAGACGAATATAATTGAGGCAATTTCCTTGCTTTCACCTGGAAGGGGTCTTCGAAGGGCGAGTACAGCGGAACTAAGTAAAAGTCCTGATAATATTGGATGGAAACTAAACGCAGAAGTAATATCTGATGTAAATTCTAATTTAATTGAAACCTCTTGGACAAATACCTCATCTCGAAATGTCAAAATTAATGGTAAACTTGCCAGACAAAATGATTTAGCAAAGTTATTAAGAGTGGTTTGGTTATTACCATCTATGGATCGCCTCTGGATAGAGGGGGCAGACGGCCGACGTAAATTTCTTGACAGGCTTACACTCAGTTTTTTCCCAAAACACGCGGATAGTGTTCTAAACTATGATAAAGCCATGCGGGAACGAAACCGTCTATTAAGAGAAAAAATAACTGATGGTGCTTGGTATAAAGCACTTGAACGCCAGATGGCTCAAAATGGCCTCTTAATTCAATTAAACCGTATCGCTACTTTAAAAAAAATTTGCACAGCACAAGATAAGTCCACCACTATGTTTCCTATAGCTGAACTATCTTTATCACAAACAGACAATTATCTGCCAACAGATCAAGATGAATTCATCAATGCACTATCCGAAAACCGGCACCTCGATATAATGGCAGGCCGCACACTGATTGGGCCCCACCGTTCAGATATGGAAGCTATTTACAAAGAAAAAGGTATTTCTGCCAAAGACAGCTCTACTGGAGAACAAAAGGCTATGCTGATTTCAATAATATTGGCTAATGCCCGAGCCTTAAAATTGGAACTAGGGCATCCTCCGGTAATGCTATTAGATGAGATATCAGCACATTTAGACGTAGATAGGCGAGCAGCTCTGTATGAGGAAATACAAGCTCTTGATGCTCAAGCATGGATGACCGGCACAGACAAAAAACTTTTTTCTGAACTTGGTCGTGAAGCACAATATTTCAATGTAATTGAGAACTCAGGAGTTTCAGATATTGAAGAAGTCGATTTCTCCATTGATAATGTAAATAGCTAGTCTTATTGGACCTGACATGTCTATCTCGTTTAGTGAGCTAATCTTTTACGCTTTTGGAATTTCTGTCCTTTTTCTCACGCCTGGGCCAGTTTGGATAGCAATTATTTCTAGGACAATCACAGGTGGACTTAACGGCGCAGTACCGTTAGCCGCTGGTGTGGCAATCGGGGATATAATATGGCCCACTCTAGCAATAGCAGGAAGTGCTGCGTTGGCTGCATCGTACGCTGATTTACTATTATACCTAAAATATTTTGCAGTAATTATATTCTTGGTATTAGGCATCAATTTAATAAGTAATCAGAATTCAAAAATCAGTTTGCAAAACCTTAAATTGAGTAAAAGTAGCGAGTTGGCAGGATTTACTGCTGGGCTATTAGTTATAATCGGAAATCCTAAAGCAGCATTATTCTACCTTGGAATATTACCAGGGTTTTTTAATTTAGGTAGTCTGACAATTACAGCTTGTGTGGTAATTTCTTTGGTATCATCACTAATACCATTCCTGGGCAATCTTGTATTAGCAGTAATGGTCGAGAAATCTCGTGAAATATTAAGCTCTGCTTCTGCTATGCGTAAACTCAACATCCTATCTGGATGCTTGCTGATTTTTGTGGGTTTATTTATATTTATGGAGGCCATTTAACAACATTTATAAAATGGCATGATATAATCTCACTTTAAGTCCACCATGGCTCACCGGCTCGCTAACAAAAGAAAATTTTATTTGAGTTGTTTTCGCCAGTGAACGATCCGCAGTAATCAATCCAACCCGCCAGCCAGGGAATTTTGATTTTAGCACCGTACCTATCCTAGCATACAATGCATAGAGCTTTTTTTTATCACCAATACGCGCTCCATATGGAGGATTAAAAATTATCAAACCGCATTGATTTGATAAAGGAACGAGATCACTAATTGGTTGGTGATTAAAGCTTGTAATATTACTAACGTTAGCCGTTTGTGCATTTTGTCTTGAATTTTTTATCGCACCATTATCACGGTCATAGCCTAATAAATGTAATTCTACTTTGGTAATTTTTTTCTTATCAAGAAACAACATTTCAAAAGCCCTTGAGTCAAATGATTTAAACTTTTGAAAGCTAAAAACTCTCCTTTTACCAGGCGCCTGCCCAACTGCAATCTCTGCAGCCTCGATTACGAATGTACCAGAACCACACATTGGATCAATTAAGGGCTGTGAAGGGTCAAATTTGCACATCCGTAAAAATGCTGCTGCCAACGTTTCGCGCATTGGAGCTTTGCCGGTGGAAGACTTGTAGCCTCTTTTATGAAGGCCCTCACCAGTACTATCAATACTTATTTTTACCAAGTTTTTTTCTATTCTCACCTTTATGCAAATATCAGCATCTTGGGAAATTCTATTACCTACTGAATAAACTATTGCATTTTCTATTCTTTCTGCAGCAGCACGTGCATGATATATTTTTGATTTGCGGGATACGACTTCTACTCTTACTGGATGCTGTGCTTTCAGATGTTCTTGCCAAGGGAATTTACGAGCTTTTTTATCCAACTGCGAAAGGTGCACAGCAGGAAACTCGCCCAATCTCACTAAAATACGAGTGGCCGTTCTTGAATAAACATTCGCACGCCAAACTTGATACCAGTCACCACTAAATTCAACACCACCTATTATGGGCGTCAAATCCCGAAATTCCAGCTCTCGTAATTCCTCAGTAACGACTTTCTCTAAACCAGGACTGCATACGGCTAATAGGGCAAATTTTCTCGGCTCAGCTATAAATGAACTCCAAATATTGGCATTAATTTCTTTGAAAAAATATTACATCATAAGATCACTTGATCATACTTTGAAATATTGTGCATAAATATGTTATGTTTAAGTTAATAAAAGTATTTTTTTTTGCAACGCTAATAGTCTCAAATTTGGCGCTAGCCGATAAAGCACAAGTACTTGTATTTGCCGCGGCCAGTACAAAAAATGCATTAGATGCCGTAATCAGAGAATATAATATTCACAAAAAAACACAAATTTTGCCCGTTTATGGAAGCTCCGCCACTTTAGCAAAACAAATAGAGTTAGGCGCTCCAGCCGATATTTTTCTGAGTGCTAACGTACCTTGGGTAGATCATCTCGTAATTAAAGGAATAATCGAGGCAACAAATACAAGAAATATCTTAAAAAATAGATTGGTTTTGATAACTAATGATCAAACACGCCCAAAAATTGATGACTTGAAATCTACTGATTTTTCTAAATTACTCCAGGATGAAAAAATAGCAATGGGAATGGTGTCTTCGGTTCCAGCTGGTATTTACAGTAAACAAGCCCTTGTTCATTTAAACCAATGGAACGCTATATCACCACAAGTAGTTCAGGCTGATAATGTACGGACTGCACTCCAATACCTCCTATCGAAAAATGTAGGATTTGCTATGGTATATGCGAGTGATGCTAAATTATTTCCTGAGTTAAAAATACTTGGTATGTTTGAAGATTTTACACATGACCCAATAATATACCCTATTTCGCTCGTAAATCCTGAGTCACGAGAGGCAAATCTTTTCTTTGAATATCTCGCAGAATCCAAAACACTCAAGGTTTTTGAAAAATATGGTTTTTTAATAAAATCTGGTAACTAGATTAATCCTTTGCTTTCAAGCATTGCTAACGCCTTGTTGCTAGCCCCTGCGTAAACCTTAAGGAACCCCTCGAATTTATCCCTAGAAATTTTATTAGTAATATTATTTTCTAAAAAAAGACTAAGATTACTTTGTAGTTCAGCGGGATCTTTAACAACTTTCAATAGACCAGCTTCTTCTGCTTGGAGGGCTGGGAACTTAATTGTCCAAATTTCAGGACCGACTGTAACCGGTTTGTGTAACTGTAACTGTTCAATTATGTTATGGGCGCCTGTATGCCAAAACCCACCACCAGCTACTACATGGTCGCATAGTTTTAAATAAAAATACATTTCACCAAAACTATCACCCAAAAGGACATCGATATTATTCCAGTCTATAGACGTTTTTGGATTAAGATCTTCTGAAAAACTTTCGCTGCGACGAACTACAGACAGACCAGCTTCCTCAATTTTTTTATATGTATCATTAAATGCTTCTGGCGCTCTTGGTACGAATATATACAGAGGTTTGAGAAGGCCTTTTTCTGCACTAAACTCTTTTAGAGATTTCATACACTTTATATAAATATCTGCTTCCCCAAAAATAACTGACGAAAATCCAATAACTGATCTATTTTTCTGATTGACTACTGAAAGTGCAGAGTTGCCAGAAAGTACATGGGTATCGGGGATTAGTTGGTCGAACCTAAATTCACCAGTCGAAACAACGTTTTTTTGACCCATTAACCGGAAATTCATGGCATGCTCCACAGATTTCGCAGCCACTCCTGAAACTAATTCTACTGGGTGACCAAATAATTTCGTTATTATATTAATACGCCTTATTGCTTCTTTAGTGATTTGACTATTTATCAAATAAACTGGAATCTTCCGTCGGTAGCATGATGCAATAAATATTGGCCACGTCTCAAGTTCACAAATCAAAACCAACTTAGGTTTATTTCTGGAGAAAAAATTTCTAAAAGCCATGAAATATTCTAGAGGTAGGTACCGAACAACAACTAAACCAGTCTCTATTTCATGGGAAAGTTTATCACAGGCATAACTGCGTGCTACTGGAGTTAGGCAGGAAATTACTAATTTTTCTTTACGATTAAGTAACTGCTGAATAAATGGAAATGAGCCACGAAACTCTCCAATGGATGCGGTATGAATTAATACGCAACCTGCAGGTGATTTCCCAAAGCCAAATCTTTCGGCAAAATTCTCACGATAGCGATGATCTTTCTTTGACCGTAATATGAAATATCCAATAACTATGGGAAAACAGACAAAAAGTATCCCGGTATAGAGAATATAAAAAGCGAAAAGTCGAAATTTCATAAACCCATGTTAATATATGCAGGGTGTGGAAAGCTATATACTTTTTCCCAATTAACATATGTTGTTTTGATCTTTAGCACCCTAACCCATATAAGGTTTCTCCACATGAGTTAGGGTAATTTCTTTAAGGTAATCGGAAATTTAGTCAAACCTATCTGCATTCATTACTTTTACCCAAGATGATACAAAATCTGAAATGAATTTATCCGAGTTATCATTTTGAGCATAAACTTCTACTATCGCTCGCAACTGTGAGTTAGATCCAAATACTAGATCACATCTTGACGCTGTACGAGTTACTTTACCACTGCTCCGGTCAGTTGCTTCATAACTATTTATTCCAGTTTCAGACCATTTTACACCCATATCTAGTAAGGTATTAAACCACGAATTATTTAACTCAGCTGTCTGGTTCCAAATACCATCTCCAGTAGCACTCACACCAAGAGACCTTAACCCCCCTACCAGTACTGTCATTTCTGAAGCCGTAAGGTTTAAAAGCTGGGCCTTGTCTAACATCATTTCTTCCGGTGACACGGTAAAGTCTGCTTTTTGATAATTTCTAAATCCGTCAGCTAACGGTTCTAAGACGGCAAAACTTTCGATATCAGTTTGTTCCTGAGTAGCATCCCCTCTTCCGGGACTAAAAGGAACTTGCCGACCACTTACTTTTTCAATCGCAACGCAGCCTGCCAGCACAATTGTATCAGCCAATGAAGCACCATGCTTGACTGCGAGTGGCTCCAAAGTAGCTAATACTAACTTTAATTGGTTTGGCTTATTAGCTTCCCAATCCTTCTGTGGAGCCAAGCTAATTCGAGCACCATTTGCTCCCCCACGTAAATCGGAGCCTCGAAATGTTGAAGCCGATGCCCAAGCAGTCTCAATCATTTCAGTTACTGATAGATTACTACTTGCAATATCTGATTTGAGAGCTTCTATATCAAAATCTGGATTACCCTTTGGAACTGGATCTTGCCAAATAAGCTCTTCATCAGGAATCTCTGGACCTAAATATCGTGACTTGGGGCCCATATCACGATGTAAAAGCTTAAACCAAGCCCGCGCGAAAGCATCCGAAAATTCACTTGGGTTTTCGTGGAATCTTTTTGAAATTTTTCGATAATCGGGATCAGTTATCATTGCAATGTCAGCTGTTGTCATCATAGGTGAAACTTTCGTACCTGAACCATCAACTTCAGGAGCCATATCCGCCTCATCTATATCAACCGGATGCCATATATTTGCACCCGCAGGACTTTTTGTTAATTGCCACTCGTATTTAAAAAGTAGATCGAAGTAACCGTTGTCCCAAACTATAGGGTTGGCCGTCCAAGGGCCCTCTATACCACTTGTTGTTGCATCGACACCATATCCCGATCCATGAGCATTACTCCAGCCAAAGCCTAATTCTTCCATTGGGGCCCCTTCCGGCTCTGCCCCAACCAACTCGGGATCACCAGCACCATGAGCTTTCCCAAAGGTATGCCCACCAGCGACAAGTGCAACAGTTTCCTCATCGTTCATTGCCATTCTACCAAAAGTTTCCCGAACATCTTGAGCAGACAACAAAGGGTCAGGATTCCCATTTGGACCCTCTGGATTGACATAAATAAGTCCCATTTGAACGGCTGCAAGCGGATTTTCAAGAGATTGTCTTGTACTTTCATAGCGCTTATCGCCTAACCATTCATTCTCTGCGCCCCAATAAATATCTTCCTCAGGATGCCATATATCTGGTCGACCGCCTGCAAAACCAAAAGTCTTGCCGCCCATAGACTCAATCGCAACATTACCTGCCAAAATTAATAAATCAGCCCATGAAATTTGATTTCCATATTTCTGCTTAATCGGCCATAGCAAGCGTCTTGCTTTATCCAAATTACCATTATCTGGCCACGAATTAAGAGGTGCGAAACGCTGGGCACCTGTTCCTCCACCGCCACGACCATCACCTGTTCTATAGGTACCAGCTGCATGCCAGGTCATACGGATAAAAAACGGTCCATAATGCCCATAATCAGCAGGCCACCAACTTTGGCTATCGGTCATCAGCGCATGCAAATCATCTTTGAGGGCGTTGTAGTCTATTTTCAAAAATTCATCACGATAATCGAAATCGTCACCAAGTGGATTTGATTTTTGATCATGCTGACGCAAAATATTTAAATTAAGTTGGTTTGGCCACCAATCACTATTAGTAGTGCCCTTAATTCCAGTCGTTGCAGCTCCGTGCATAACGGGACATTTACTTGTCAAATCTTTCATAATTTTTCCCTTTAACTAAACTCTTGTTGGTACAAAATTAAATAACACAAATAAAATTCCAAAGAATCATACATCTTGTTATTTTGATATTAGAATAATTCTAACATTTCTTAATGATAAGGTTAACTTGATTTTTCTGATATTTTCCATAAGATTTTCTTATGACTAAAATTACCCTAAGACAACTTAGATACTTTGAGGCTTTAGCCCAACACCGTCACTTTGGTGTTGCGTCAAATGCCTGCTCTGTCACCCAACCAGCGCTCTCAATGCAAATAAGAGATTTCGAATTAGCACTGGGGGTGAGTCTTTTTGAAAAAGGCACACACCCAGTTCAATTAACCCCTCTAGGACGCATAATAGCAGCAAAAAGCAAAGCCATAATGCTGGATGTAGCAGAGTTGGAAGAGCTTGTTCGAGCTTCGGATAATCAGCCACTCATCAACTTGAGGCTTGGCGTCATCCCGACCGTTGCTCCGTATATATTCTCAAGAATCGCTAAAGATTTAACTATGCATTTTACGGGCCTAAATTTAAAAATGCGGGAGGCCATTACTTCAAAGTTAATTACTGCTGTTATAGATGGGGAACTAGATGCCGCAATAATTGCCTTACCGACATCTGAACCTAGACTTAGAGAGCTAGAATTATTTCGTGAAAATTTCTTATTAGTTAGACCAAAAGCTGATGCTAAGAAACCTGTTCCTAGGCCAGAGATGTTAAGAGAGATGCGGCTGCTATTACTTGAAGAGGGTCATTGCTTTCGCGATCAAGCACTAACTTTCTGTAAAATGGGCTCAAGTGGTACTCAGGATGTTATGGACGGAAATTCGTTAACCACACTTGTTCAAATGGTTGCTGCTGGTTTTGGTGTAACTCTCATTCCCGAGATGGCAGCAGAATTTGAGGGACGCATCCCTAACATAAGCATAGCCAAGTTTCATAAAAACCCGCCTAAACGAAAAATTGGGATGGTTTGGCGACGTAACTCACCATTAAAGGATAAGTATATCGAAATAGCTCAGATTGTTAAAGCCTCACAATCTTAGCGATGTATTCTATTAATCAAGAAGAGGCCTATTGATACAAAACTTAATGAGAGAAAAACTGACAGTTCTATTGCCTCATCTAGAATAATATTTGCGACTTAAGCTACCAAAATTATATAGCTTGGTTTCTACTCTGAGTTTGAGGGCGTAATAAGAATAAACCAGAGCTAATGATAATAACAGAGCCTAAAATCAACCCAATAGTCACAGTCTCACCGAATAATAACACGCCTGCACCAACACCAAATAAAATGCGAGTGTATCGGAAGGGAGTAACAAAAGATACATCGCCTCTGCGCATTGCTTTCATTAACGAAAAATAAGAGAAGCAGCCAATTGAAATTAACAAAATAATATATATCAGCGTCTGAATATTACACGAAACATAGGTGGTATTAGCCCATACCGAAAAAATAATGCCTGCAGACATTACAGCAATAAAGCCATATAAACCTAAGTGATTGTAAGATAATTTCGGCGAAGCAGCCCTACTCCCTAAATCTCGTCCCGCGAAACCCAGCATTCCTAATACAGCAAACAAAACATAAGGAGAGAATCCATCACTCGCAGGCTCTATAATTATAATTACACCTAGTAATCCGGAAAAAATCGCGATCCACCGAAAAACACTGACGGTTTCTCTAAAAATAAGAGCCGCACCAGCAACCACAAAAATTGGTGTCGCCTGAAGTACTAATGTGACTAAAGATATTGGCATAAGAACCAACGAAATCGAGTAAAATAAACGACCTATGAGTTCAAAAAACATTCGTATTTTCATCGGCTTCGAGAGTACTTCCTTTACAAGCAATTGCTGTTTTTGCACTTTACAAAAGAAGGCAAAAATTAAAGCACCCCCCAAGCCGAATAAAAACAAGACTTGACCAAGAGGTATGGATAAAGAGATTAGTCTTATTAAACTATCCTCTATAGCAAAACCTAGCATTGCTATAATCATCCAGCAGCTTCCCGCCAAATTATCATTTGTTTTAGATAGCTTACTAAAAATCAATTAATGAACTCAATTATGAAAAAACAAATCTGGAAAGTCTACGATGAGTAGAGAATTTCAAATGAGTTTCTAAATTATACTCTGTGTTAAGCTGACATTGCGCTAGTTATGCAGCTTCTTCAACAACAACTTCTGAGAATGATTTAAAAAATTTAGCAGCTAACTTCTTTGCTGTGCTTTGGATTAGGCGACTGCCTAATTGAGCCAGTTTGCCCCCAATTTCCGCTTTAGCGGTATACGATAATACGGTAATATCGCCCTTTTGGAGTAGTGTCACGTCTGCGCCACCTTTGGCAAAACCAGCGGCACCACCATTTCCTTGACCTGACAGGGAAAAGTTTTCTGGACCTGCGGACGCATCAAGAGTGACCTGACCACTAAAACGAGCTTTCACAGGCCCTACTTTCAAAACAACTTTCGCTTCAAGTTGGTCATCCGATATTTTAACTAACTCTTCACATCCAGGAATACATTTCTTTAGAATATCCACATTATTCAAAGCATCATAAACAGTTTGCATAGGGACACTGATTTCAATCTCGTCTGACAATTCCATTAGATAACCTTTCTCAAAAATATGGAAACTTAATTTTACCTATTAACTCCGCACTTTCGCCAAATAATTTCAAAACACAACGCTTTTCATCAATTAGAATAAAAGTACTATTTAGTTACTTTCATCGTAGGCACCATTCCTAAAATTTTTACGGACTTGCAGTAATTCTGCCAGAATGGAAAGCGAAATTTCCTCTGGCGTGACTGCACCAATATCTAAACCAGCAGGAGCTTTTACTTTTCCGATATCGGTATCTGCAAAACCATTATTTGAAAGCTTCGCTTTCAACGAAGTAAACTTTCTTTTACTACCAACGAATGAAACGAATGTAGGCTTTAATTTAATTGCAGCAGATAATGATTTTAGATCATTACTACCTTGGGTCGCTACGACTATAACAACTAGCTTGCTTGAAATGCGTGGCTCAACGTCTTCCTTTGCAACCTTTACCGCCCAACCAAATTGCGGTGCAAGTTTTTTCAGCGCCTCTGCGACTGGTGCTTTGCCATAGATAACAAGTTGGGGCGGCGGCATATGAGGTTCGATAAAAATATCAACCGTACCCTCTGATGGACAACCATTTTTAGAAACTTTTTTACCCTCATACTCCTCACCAACGCTGGCTCCAATTTGGTCGATTGCTTCTTGAGGCATTACTGAAATGAGTTGAGGAGCACCAGTTCGTATAGCAGTCATGGTGGCAGTTGCCACAGATGTACGGATGCATCCTCCTCCAACCCAGCCCTTTAAAATTTGTCCGTCCGAAGATATAAGTGCCTTTGCGCCAGGTTTAGCAGAAGTAGCACCAGCTGTCCTTATTACAGTTGCATAGGAAAATGCCTGTCCCGAAGCGGCCAATCCCTGAGCTAAATCCAAAATACTTTTATCTTCATTTTCAAATTTATTCATAGCTTCTCTAACTCCTCGTCTAGAGCAGCCAAATCATTCAAAGTATTAGCCGCAGAGAATAAATCGAGGTAAGGAAGGGACGCTGCCATTGAAGCAGTGACAGGTGCATAATCTTTCCAGCCTTTTAAAGGATTTAGCCAGATTATTTTACAGCCACGCTTTTTTAAATTCGTAAGCGCTTTCACCAAATCATTAACGTTATTTGAGTCGTAACCATCTGACAAAATCATTACTACACTTCTGCTATTTACAAAGCGACGCGCATAAGTTTTTGAAAACTTTTTAATACTATGACCTATCCTCGAGCCACCCCCAAAACCGTTCGCAAGAAGAGATAACTTTTCCATTGATCTCCCAGTATTTTCGTCTTTTAAGGCGTCGGTAACGCGTACAAGTTCTGTATGGAATAGATAAGCGTCTGTATTTTTATCATTTCTCATCAATGCCGAAAGAAAAGCTAAAAATATTTTTGAATAAACATTCATAGACCCTGAAACATCACATAATGCAACTATTCTTTTAGGCCGATCTGGCTTAGATTTATTGATCAACTTAAAAGGATCGCCCCCTGTCGAGAGGCTCCGACGAATAGTTTTACGAAAGTCCAACGCCTGACCTTTCTTTGAGTTAACCAGCCTGCGTGATCGCTTGTCACGCAGAGCTTTACCAATCCTTATGGCAACTTCCATTGCATCATCAATTTCTTGATTAGTAACAAATTCACGCAAATCTTTATGCATCTTTGAGGCTTCTTCTACTGCTACAAGCTCACCCTCTCTTTGATCATTCAAAATAGCTGTTTCTTCATCAGGCTCATTTTGTGCACCTGAAGAGCTCTCAGAATTGTCTGAAGCTTTATCACCAATTTCTGAAACCTTTTTTTCCTCACTAGCAACATTACCGTTTGGAATTACTTTTCGTTTCACACGTCCAGTATCCATCCAATAACTATCAAACAAATCTTCAAAGCGGCGAGACTCATCAAGATTTCCTACGCATAGTGGCTTTAATGAGCGTCTCACTTCAAATGGATCACTCAGATTTATTCGGCCTAGGATGGTCAGTGCAGTTTCAACCTCTGAGACACCTAATTTTAGATTATTAAATCTTAAATGAGAAAAGAAACCAACTATCCGCGCAGATGGCCCATTATCTCGCGCCGCAAATTTACTAATACGACTCATGCAGCTTGTCCTGCTATGCGCTGTGCAACCTCTGTTGTGATATTCCACTGGTCAGTCTTTGTTTTGAGCAATGTAGTCATGGCTGACTGAAGTATTTCAGGATCATGAGATAAATCGTTAACACCCAGACCTATTAAAGCAGCAGAAAAGTCCAACATTTCCGCAATACCTGGAGTTTTTTCCAAATCCTCTTTTCGTAATTTCTGCACAAAATCTATAATCTGACTTGCAAGTAAGAGGTCAATAGTGGGCTGTCTCACTTTTAAAATTTCAATCTCAGTAGTACGATCAGGATATTCCACATAACTATACAGACATCGCCGTCTTAAAGCATCAGACAGGTCCCTCGTACCGTTTGATGTAAGGATAACAATTGGCTTAGTAACAGAGTCTATCGTGCCTAACTCAGGAATTGAGACCTGATAATCGGATAAAATTTCTAGTAAAAACGCTTCAAATTCTTCATCAGCCCTATCAATTTCATCGATTAACAGTACAGGTGACCTCTTTTGCGTAATAGACATAAGAAGCGGACGTTCCAAAAGGAAATCTTTTGAAAAAACATGTTTTTCAATCTGCTCCCTAGAAATACCATCATCAGCGGCGGCTCTAATTGAAATCAATTGTCGTTGGTAATTCCACTCATAAATTGATTGGGCTGCATCCAAACCTTCGTAACATTGTAATCGAATGAGTTTAGTTGAACGAGTTTGCGAAAGTGCTCTTGCAAGTTCTGTCTTTCCGACTCCTGCAGAACCCTCTAACAAAAGCGGGCGCTCCAATGATAAAGCAAGCTGAATTGCTACGACCAATTCGTCCGATGCAATATAACTTTGTTCAGCCAGTGCTGCTTGAAGATCTTTCCATTCCATTCTGCAGTCCAATCAAGTGAGGGCTTTGATGCCCTCACTATATCTCACTAGCCATGCAATCCAAGGTCATTAGCTGTTTTCCAGATACGCCAATGATCGTGAGGCATATGCACTTGACGCAAACCAAAAGCTTTGAAAGCATCATGCACTGCGTTTGAAAATGCGGGAACACCTCCAACATTTGGACTTTCGCCAACACCCTTCGCACCGATTGGATGGTGAGGACTGGGAGTTGTTGTGTGGTCAGTTGTATAATTAGGTGTTTCCCATGCTGTGGGTAAAAAGAAATCCATAAGAGTCCCGGTCTTAACATTACCCATATTATCATATGCTATTTCCTGTCCCATCGCTATTGACAGGGCTTCTGTAAGGCCGCCATGAACCTGACCTTCAATAATCATTGGATTAATTCGCGTACCACAATCATCCAAAGCATAGAATTGCCGAATTTCATGTTCTCCGGTATCAACATCAATTTCCATAACGCAAATGTATGCTCCAAAAGGATACGTCATATTTGGAGGATCATAGTAGCTCACTGCTTCAAGACCGGGTTCAATGCCTGGAACAGCCTGATTGTAGGCTGCAAAAGCGATTTCCTTCATAGTTTTAAAACGCTCCGGAGCTCCTTTAACTACAAAACGATCTACGTCGAACTCAACGTCATCGTCATGAACCTCCAGCATGTACGCTGCAATCATTTGAGCCTTTGCACGGATTTTCCTTCCAGCCATAGCTGTAGCTGCTCCTGCCACTGGCGTTGAGCGAGATCCATATGTACCTAAACCGTACGGCGCAGTATCTGTATCGCCCTCTTCGATGGTAATGGAGTCTGCAGGCAAGCCAATCTCTGAGGCCAAAATCTGTGCAAAAGTAGTTGCATGGCCTTGTCCCTGGCTGATTGTACCAAGTCGTGCGATCGCAGAACCCGTTGGATGTATCCGAATTTCGCAGCTATCAAACATACCTAGACCAAGAATGTCACAATTCTTAACAGGCCCAGCTCCAACGATTTCCGTGAAATGTGTCAAGCCAATACCTAAGAGTTTTCGTGTCTTGCCTGCTTTGAAATCTTCAACACGCTGTGCTTGTTCTTTTCTGAGATCATCATATCCAACAGCCTTAAGCGCTTTGTCCCATGCTGTATGATAGTCACCACTATCGTACTCCCAGCCTAGGGCTGAGGTGTATGGAAATTGGTCCTGCTTTATGAAATTGATGCGTCTCAATTCGGCAGCATCCATATTGAGTTCTATGGCTAAGACTTCGATCATCCTTTCGATAAAATAAGCAGCCTCTGTAACTCTAAACGAGCATCTATACGCAACGCCACCTGGTGCCTTGTTTGTGTAGACACCATCAACAGCCAAATATGCTGTAGGAATATCATAAGACCCAGTACAGATGTTCATGAAGCCGGCAGGAAACTTGGTCGGATCAGCACAAGCGTCGAAACCACCGTGGTCCGCTGTTGTGTGGCACCAAAGACCAGTGATTTTGCCTTCTTTTGTTGCACTTATCTTACCTTTCATCCAGTAATCCCTAGCGAAAGCCGTAGTCATCAGGTTTTCCATGCGATCTTCCACCCATTTTACAGGCAAACCAGTAACTATCGATGCAACAACCGAACAGACATAGCCAGGATAGGCTCCGACCTTGTTGCCAAAACCGCCGCCAATGTCAGGTGAGATTACTCTGATATTATGCTCTTCAAGACCTGAAATCAAACTGACAACCGTCCTTATAGCGTGAGGTGCTTGAAATGTGCCGTAAAGCGTTAATTTACCATTAACTTTGTCCATAGACGCGACACATCCGCATGTTTCTAAAGGACAAGGATGCGTTCGGTGATAATAAACCATCTCCTCTGCAACTACATCCGATGCATCAAGTACTTCTTCAGTTGCTTCTTTTTCACCTACTTCCCAGGTAAAAATGTGATTAGGGTGCTTTCTAGGCCCATGAGCCCCATCAGCTTTTGGATCCAAATCTTCACGCAACACTACGTCCGATTTAAGTGCTTCAAACGGATCAACCAAAACAGGAAGCTCTTCATATTCAACCTCCACCAACTCTGCCCCATCCGCTGCGATATATCGATCCTTCGCAACTACATAAGCAACTTCTTGCCCCTGAAAAAGTACTTTCCCATCAGCAAGAACCATTTGCTTGTCACCAGCCAATGTAGGCATCCAATGTAGGCCGAGAGGCTCTAAATCTTTTGCGGTAAGTACCGCAAGAACGCCATCAAGAGCCATTGCCGCATCCGTGTTAATTGACTTTATTCGGGCATGAGCATACGGCGAACGTACAAAATCCCCGTGCAGCATTCCTTCTAACTTAATATCATCTACATAGTTACCTTTACCTTGTGTAAAGCGCAAATCCTCAACACGTTTCCTTGAGGAACCCAACCCTTTAAGATTAGCCTTCCGCTCATTTCTATCCGGCGTCATGTCATTCATTGCGCTGCCTCCTTCGCACTATTCAGTTCACTGGCTGCCGCCATTATTGATTTAACTATATTTTGATAACCTGTGCAGCGGCAAAGATTTCCCGCCATGCCGAACCGCACCTCTTCTTCCGTAGGATTTGGAATTTCTTCAAGTAACTTCGCAGCTCTCATTATCATTCCCGGTGTACAATAACCGCATTGCAAACCATGATGCTCGCGAAAAGCTTCTTGCAATACGTGCAGGTTGTCAGGGGTACCCATGCCTTCAATTGTGGTCAGCTCAGCACCATCTGCTTGTGCAACAAACATTGTACAAGATTTAACAGATTTCCCATTCAGGGTAACTGTACAAACGCCACAATGTCCAGTTTCACAACCTACATGTGACCCAGTCAAATTCAGTCGTTCTCGTAATGCATGAACCAACAACTCTCTAGGTTCGGCCGCGAACTCATGATCTTCGCCATTTACTTTCAATTTTATTTGCATTTTTTTTGACATCAAATTTCTCCCTAAGCTCGTTGCCAAGCACGCTCAATAGCACGTGAGAGCACTACAGCTGCGGCATGTTTTTTAAATTCAACTGGACCTCTATTATCCTCAGCAGGATCTATAGCATCGATCATAGAAGCGACTGCGTTTTTAATATCTTCTGCTGACACCGAGGTTCCGATGAGGCAATCAGAGGCCGCACCACAGAAAATTGGTGTATCGCTTAAGTTAGTCATAGCGATCGAAGCCTCTTTACACGTCGATCCGTCCTTAGACATGATGACTGCGGCGGCTGCAGTGGCGTAATCACCAATTTTTCTCTTCTGTTTTACGTAAGCATAACCACCTTTTATCGCGTCAAATGTGACTGCAACCATTACTTCATCATCTTCTCTTTCGGTCATGTAAGCCGCGTGATAAAAATCGCGAGCTTTCACTTCACGCTCTCCCTCCGGACCACACAGAATATATGTAGCATCTAGGCACTGCATCAATCCCGGCATATCATTTCCAGGATCACCGTTAGCCACATTCCCACCAACAGTACCCATATAGCGTATCTGAGGGTCAGCAATTTGCAGTGATGCTTCTTTCAAGATCGGCGCAGAAGAAGCCAGTGAGGTGTTGTTTATGATATCTGACTGAGTAGTCATTGCACCAATGCGGATCTTTGACCCGGTCTCAATCCCCGTAAGTGCATCAATACTTTGAAGGTCTATTAAATGCGGAACTTCAGCCATTCTCAATTTCATCAATGGTATAAGACTGTGGCCGCCTGCTATTACTC
Organism: Paracoccaceae bacterium; assembly: GCA_902602765.1. Lineage (GTDB taxonomy): Bacteria > Pseudomonadota > Alphaproteobacteria > Rhodobacterales > Rhodobacteraceae > Salinivivens. The sequence goes on along the minus strand of CACKSH010000007.1, from coordinate 14,837 downwards.
GAGCATCGTCTCCATGCTCTTGCAATAATGAAATAACGCTATTCAAATCAGTTGGTCTATGGTAGTCAAAAGCTGCTGGAATCATTTTTTACTTCTCCCCTGAGTCCAATTGATAGAGTGTCTCAAAACTTAAGATGAATTTCTTCAAAAAATGAATAGTTGCCGAATTTTTTGCACGAAATGCGCCTTATTTTGCGCCAATGGTACCTGGAGTGGTAATGATTGCTTCTTGAGCCGCTTTGAGCTTTGATCTACTTACCGGTATTCGGGGTGCCATCGGAGTCCCGAAGACACAGTAACCTTTGTCCTTTAACCGCTCAAAGCGATCCACACGTGCTGAATTTACAATATAACTCCGATGGACCTTTATAAACCCAAAACTTTCAAGTCTTCTATTAACTTCGGTAATTGGCCATACGCAAAAATACTTTTCTTTTTCAGTGTATACTTGAGAATAGTGACCGTCGGCTCTAATCGCCAAGACATCTTTCAAAGGTATAAATACTTTTAAACCATCACGTTCACACGGGATATGTTGCGGACCAAATTTAGTTCCCTCACTCAATACTTTTTCGTCTTTTAATTTTTCAGGTTTCATAACATGGGGAGACAGGAAAGTGGCACTGACCCACAAAAACAAACACAAAATAAAAAAACTTGATAACACTACAATGACTGCAAGAGTTTCATTACTTATAAGTGGTCCAAACTCTGAATTAGCCGAACCTTCAAGAAATTTCGTATTTAAAATGGCAATAAAATGAACCGAAACAACGGCAATACCAAAACATAAAGTTGCAAAAAATATATTGCGGTTATTCCTCTCTTTATAGGCAACCCAGAAAGCAACTATGCAAGAAAAAAAAGCTACAATCGAGGACAGAACCAAACCTTGCACCGTGTAGATCGGTTTGCACAGCTGTAATCCTGCCATGCCAGTGTAATGCATCAGTAGTATACCAGAACCGACTATACAGCCTGCTAAAACTATTGTTACTGAAGTTCTCACAAAAAAATGTAAAAGAATTAACGCAACGGCAACAATTAGTATTGCAATCAATGCCGATGCCAAAGTTATTGCAGCGTCGTAAAATACCATTACTGGCAGATTTAAACCTAACATGGCGACAAAGTGCATAGACCAAATACCACCACCAAGAGCTACAGCTGCCATTGAGACAGAAATTTTTCGCTGTGACAATGTTTTTGCTGATAGATTCTGCGTTAAAGTGAATCCCGTGAAACCCGATACAACGGCTAATAAAAGAGATAGTACAACCAGATTATGGTTATGTGAATAAGTCAAATAATCCATGCATCATTCTTTAAGCTAGCGATAATCAGCTGGCACTACAGTCTTTTCCCACGCAGAGAAATTATGCCTATGACCCATTAAAGGTATATCAACATGCAAAAAGAGCAACTATTTTTAAAAATTCTTAAGAAGCGATATTTAAAATTTCACATTACAATCTAATTCCCTTTGATGGACAATAGTAGAACAGAAAAAATTCTCGGTTTTATTAAGTTGATACTTTCCGCCCTCTCACCGAAGGCGAAGGGCGTAAATTTAATTTATGGATTTGCATATGGGTTAACCTGCCATTTTCTTTTTGGCGTTGCCGTAATCGCAATGATTTTTCACATGTTTCACGGCATGCAAAAAAGTTTGGGAAATTTTGAAGGTACGTTAGCAATAATTACGAATGGTGCACTATTACTTCAATTTCCAATTGTTCATTCTTTTTTGTTATCACAGAGAGGTCAAAAAATACTGACCTCTCTTGGTCCCAAAGAATTGGCCAGAAATCTTTCAACAACAAGCTTTACTATTGTAGCATCATTACAGTTGCTCGCCTTGTTCATGCTGTGGTCACCAAGTAAAATTGTATACGATATGCCCTTTGAATTTTTAGTATATTTATTGACAGTGCTTTATTTCCTGTCATGGATCTTATTAATCTTTGCAACAATAGATGCAGGATTGGAAGTTCAGTCTGGAGCCCTCGGATGGATCTCAGTTTTAACTAATAAGAGCCCCGTATTCCCCCCACTCCCCACGAATGGTCTTTATAGTTTCATCAGACATCCAATTTATGCAGCATTTTTTCTTGCAGTGGTAACAGTCCCTTGCTGGACTGCTGACCAACTCATTATTTCATTTATTTTAGGCGGTTACTGCGTTTTTGCACCAATTTTAAAAGATCGTAGATTAGTTAAACGCCACGGTCAAAATTATATAAAATACAAAAATATTACCCCATACATGATCCCAAACAAAAAATGAAAAAGACCTAAAGCGTTAGATATATTTTGACTGCTGTTTTAAAATTTTGAGTAATGGGAGTTGTGCGCCAATAGCGCGAAAAAATAATACTAAGCCAAATATTTTCCGCTGAATAAAGATAAAATCGGATCCAAAAAGAGAAGTTGGTATTAACTCAAAATACAAATTTAGGTCTTCTTCAGTTATTATTTCAAAAACTTTAGACTGCTGAAAATCAAAAATTTCATTTTGGGAAATTTCGTTTATAGCGATAGAAATTATCCTATCAAAAAACTTTGCACCTTCACTCGATGCATTTTTGGGTATAAAGCTTTTATCCTCCAAAAAGCTCTTTATTTTGTTTGCGTCTAAAGTCAAAGCGACATTTAACAAATCCTTATATAACTCATGTGTTGCCTCAGAGACTTGGCAACATGCTCCAAAGTCTAAAATACAAAGAGAATTATCACTTTCACTAAGAAGAAAATTTGCTAAGTTGGGATCGGTTTGTACAAGTTTGAAAGTAAATATTTCATTTAATAAAAGTTCAAGAAGACTAAATGAAACGTCATTTATTGATGACTGATCATACGCAATACTGCTGGATAGCTCTCGTCCCCTGAAGAAGGACATAGTTAAGGTCTCCTGAGTTGATAACTCACTATAAACTTTTGGGACATTTAATTTGTCATTACTTCTCAAAAACTTCGAGAACCTACTAATATTTATTGCTTCTAGCTCATAATCCGTCTCTCTTTTCAACAAATCTCCGCATTGAGTAATATAATAATCAAGCGGAAAATTAGTAGGTAGCATTCCAGAAGTTTTCATTATAAACTTAAGACTGCCCAAATCATTATCGATTGACTGTCGGACACCAGGAAATTGCACCTTAATCGCAACTATTTCACCGGATTTAAGAGTAGCCTTATGGACTTGTCCTATGGAAGCCGCAGCAAATGGCCTAACTTCAAAATGTTTAAAATTTCTTAACCAATCATCTCCCCAATTTTGATTAAGAATTTTTTTTAACTGACTGGGTGTCATAGAATATCCAGATGAACGTAATTGTGCGAACACAGCAGCTAAATCTGGGGAAAGTATTATAGATTCATCCATTGACATTAGTTGCCCAAATTTCATAGCTGCCCCGCGTAAATTTTTTAGAGTATTGACTGTCGCAGTTACATTTTTTTTTGATACCAATGCTGATCTTAAATCTGGTTTTTTCAGTGTAATAATGTCGGAAAATAGGTTTTGCGAGGTATTAAAACCCAGGCGTAACAGTAACCCAGTCGAAAGTGTAGAACGCGCCAAAGAGCTTACTGGCAGACGCTTTGCATTATTTTCGTTATAAAGGTTTTTCATACTTAAATCCATGGCCAAGCTCTGGCCCTTACAGTCTATATTTAGTTGCAAAAACTAAAAGTCGACCACTGCTGAGGTGATTAGTGAAATACCAATGGTCAAACTAGTTAATCAGATTTTGCGAAACTCTTGAAAATAAAAAAAGAGTGCATAGCTCTGACAGATGGCGAGGAGAGTAGAATGAGTAATTATACGCAAACATTTGAAGCTGACACTGGCAAGATACTAAATATTGTTATTAATTCACTGTATTCAGAGCGGGATATCTTTATAAGGGAACTGTTATCTAACGCATCCGATGCTATCCAAAAAAGAAAGTTCTTAGGGCAAACAGATCCATCTATTTTAAACAATGAAGCAGATAGTATTGAAATAATCATAAATAAAAAGAAGAAAGTAATTGAGATTACTGATACCGGCATAGGACTTACTGAAGCCGAGCTCGCCGAAACATTAGGAACGATTGCCAAATCAGGGACATCAGCCTTCTTGAAAGAAATGGAGGGAGAGGAAAAGTCTAAAGATGCAGCAAAAACCTTAATTGGACAATTTGGCGTGGGCTTCTACTCCGCCTTTATGGTAGCAGATAAGGTGGAAGTAGTTAGTAGAAAAGCTGGTAATACCGAATGTAGTTCGTGGGAAAGTGATGGGCAAAGTGGTTTCTCAATCAGCACCTCGGAGGAGGAGCAAGCTGTCGGAACTAAAATAAGATTACTTCTTAAAAAAGACGCCAAAGAATTTGCTGATCCTGATAAAATTAAAGGACTTATAAAAAAATATTCTGATCACATTAGTTTCCCAATTAACATCAAAGAAGCTGACGGAGAAATTGAGCAAGTTAACAGTGCAACAGCGATATGGACAAAGTCAGCCTCTGAAATTTCCAAAGAAGAATATAAGGAATTTTACAATTCGACCTTTGGGGCTTTTGACGAGCCATTTGCAACCTTACACAATAAGTCCGAAGGTACGTTAGAATTTACTAATCTTCTTTTCATTCCAAAAACAGCTCCATTTGATCTATTTGACCCAGAACGAAAAACAAAGATCAATCTTTATATAAACAGAGTTTTCATTAGTAATGATTTAGATGGTGTTATTCCCACTTGGCTTAGATTTATCAAAGGTATCCTGGACACTACAAGTTTAGACCTCAATGTAAGTCGGGAAATGGTCCAAAATAATCCTGTATTAAAAAAAATTTCAAAGTCACTAACAAAGCGTGTTCTTTCCGAACTAAAAAAACGATTAAAAAAAGATGAAGAAGCCTATAATGCTTTCTGGGAGCAATTTGGTAAAGTCTTAAAAGAAGGCTTGTACGAAGATTTAGAGAATAAGGACAAAATAGCGGAAATTATAAAGGTAAATTCGCTTAAGGAGAACAAATTAATAACACTCCAAAGCTATATCGATTCCATGGTGGACGGGCAGGATAAAATATACGTTTTAACCGCAGATACCTTAGCACAAGCTCAGTCAAGTCCGCATCTTGAAGGCTTCAAAGCAAAAGGTATTGATGTTTTGCTTATGACGGACCCTATTGACGCATTTTGGACTTCTCAAATGAGAAGCTTTCAGGAGAAAAACTTTGTATCTATATCTCGAGAAAAGTATGATATCACAAAACTTGGTGACGCTAAGGATGGGGATGTTGAAGAGACTGAGAACGCCGATGAAACTTATTCACCTATCATAAAGGAATGCCTTGGTGAAATGGTTGAGGACGTAAAAGCGTCTAACAATCTTATAGATAGCCCCGTGCGCCTCGTAGCTGGTGAAGGTGGATTAGATTTTAATTTAGAAAGAATCCTTAAAGCTCAAAACGCAGACTTTGAGGGTAGTAAAAAAATATTAGAAATTAACACTAACCATGACTTGATAAAAAAGCTACCAGCGCTTCCTTCTGAAACTCAAAAATCTCTATGTCGGGTATTGTTCGAGCAGGCAAGAATTCTCGACGGAGAAATGCCCTCTGATAGCATGCAGTTTTCTAAAGACTTAATTACGATAGGTTTAAAACTTAAATAAAGGCACGAGTGGTTATTAAAAATTTGATGATAGAGTAGTTATTGAATTAGGAGGCTATTGCTAGTTTTGGAATAGCAGCAAAATTACTGCTTCCAAACCAGCTTTCGAAAGTTTCTATCAGTTTTTGCGAGCCATCTAGCTCAAAAAAACCGGTTTCTTGTTCAATGGAGGGAGTACTTTCTCCGAGCCATATCTTTGTCAGTGAAGAAAGACTAGTTTCTATATAGAGATCTACATCTAAACTTGGGTCGAGATATCCAACATCTGGCCTATGCTTTCCATCGAAAACGAACCACCAATTCGACGTTTTCTTTGGTACATCTTTAATATATATTTGGAGGACAGCTTCATGCATTGGAAAACTCTCAATACGAAGATTTCTTCGAATATCCCAGATTAATAAGTTTTCCTCAGCGCTATCGAGATGATGTCTCATGTCTATCCATCGTTTACCCCAGGTGCCTACAGCATTAATAACGTCGAAAAGTTCATTTCCAGCTTGTGTTAGAACATACTCAGTTTTCCGCGAGCCGTTAGTACTTGCGACCCGTTTTAGAATACCATGCCACTCGAGCTCTTTTAATCGTTTGGAAAGAAGCGTGGGAGACATTTTAGGAACTCCCCTCCGGATGTCATTGAAATGTTGTGATCCTAAACATAACTCGCGAATAATTAACAAAGTCCAGCGGGACTCTAATACTTCCGCCGCCATTGCCACTGGACAAAACTGTCTATAAGACGCACTCATCTCTAATCTCCCTAGATAATAAGTCTCAATGATTACCAAATGAGAGCAAGGTGAAAAATTTACTTCAACTTTAATTACGTTGGGTTATTGAAAAAATGCCTAAATTTTAATCAGTTGGAGTGCGCTTTTAAGTATTCAAAATCCCTTGTGACTCTCAATAATTTAAAACCTATAGAATTTATATTTATTTGAAAGCTTTTTATATCGGTTGTGCATGTAAGCAAAATTAGCTTTTATGAAAAATTTTATATTCCATGATATAATGTCGAAAGCGGCAACCAAATAGGGGTGTTTTAGATGTCTACAAAAATTGAAATTTTAAATTCGATAGAAAATATAAAGCACGAAATCATTTCCTTTCTTCAAGAATTTATTCAGGCTGAAAGCCCTAACCCACCTGGTGATACAACAGCTGCTGCTAAAGTCATAAGCGAACTACTAGAAAAATATGAAATGCCATTTCGTTGGGTTTCACCGCAAAAAACAATGCCCAATATTATCGGATCAATTAATGGAGTGACCCCGGGTCGTCATTTAGTACTAAACGGTCACATTGACGTATTTCCAGTCTCAGAGGAAGGGTGGATTACGCCTCCTTGGAGCGGTGAAATCATTGAAGATAAAATATATGGCCGCGGTTCGACTGATATGAAATGTGGGACAAGTGCAAGCATTTGGACTTATATTATATTGAACAAATTCAAAACGGAATTTTCAGGAAAATTAACGCTGACCTGTGTGTCTGATGAGGAAACTTTTGGACCGTGGGGAAGTAGATGGCTCATGGATAATGAACCTGAAGTCCTAGGTGATTGCTGTCTCAATGGTGAACCCTCAAGTCCTTATACGATAAGGTACGGGGAAAAGGGCTTATTATGGTTAACATTTAAAATTCAGACAGAGGGCTCTCATGGAGCTTACACTCACTTATCGAAGTCTGCTACTTTAGTAGCAACAGATTTAATACAGGAATTAAAGTCTCTGGAATTCTTGGATGCTGAGGTCCCCTCAAGCTTGTTAGAAGCACAGAAAAAATCTGCTGCTGCTTTTGATCAGGGGATGGGGATTGGTGCCGCAGTAATAGCACCAAAAGTGACTTTAAATATTGGTAAAATTTGTGGGGGGTTAAAAAATAATATGGTCCCATCAGAGTGTTCATTTGAGGCTGATATTAGACTTCCAGTTGGCTGCAATTTAGATAAGATCTTACAGTCAATTGATGAAATTACTAAAAAATTTCCTGAAGTTTCTGTGGAACAAAATATGCTTAATCCTCCTTCACATTGTGACCCAGATGGCGATATGATGGATATTTTGAGAAGTAATGTAAAACACTTGAGAGGTTTTCAGCCAGAACCAGTAGTTAGCCTAGGCGGTACTGATGCAAGGCTATGGCGATACAAAAATATTCCAGCTTATGTCTATGGACCCACACCAACTGGTATGGGTTCTGCAAATGAACATGTCCCGATAGATGATTATTTGCATATAGTGCGAACACATGCTCTGTCTGCATATGATTATTTAATGAAATAGGACTTAATAATTCTAATCAAATGAAGAGCGCCAGATGCTAGTTTGAACTTGCAACTGACACAAGAAAGAATACATGATGTTAACTGCCAAATACCGAAGGAAACCTTTATGGAAAAACTAGACTTCTACATCAATGGAGCATGGGTAAAACCATCTGAGACTAAAACTCTTAACGTCATTAACCCAGCGACTGAAGAAGCTGTTGCAACCATTTCGTTAGGCTCGCAGGCCGATGTTAATTCAGCAGTAAGTGCTGCCAAATCTGCGTTCGAGAGTTATTCATTAACTTCAATCGCGGAACGCATTGAATTACTGACTACTATTAGAGAAATTTATAAACGAAGAATTGATGACGTTGCCGATGCAATCCAGACTGAAATGGGAGCTCCAACAAGTTTGGCAAGAGGAGCTCAGGCAATGGTAGGCCTGGGGCATCTAAAAGCAGCAATACGATCTCTCAGTAATCATAAAGTTGAATATACTCATGGTAAATTTCTTATTAGACACGAACCAATTGGAGTATGCGGTTTAATTACTCCCTGGAATTGGCCTGTGAACCAAGTTGTTTCTAAAATTGCGCCATGCATTGCGGCAGGATGTACTGCTATCCTAAAACCATCGGAAATTGCACCTCTATCATCAATGGTCATTGCGGAAATATTACATGAAGCTAATGTACCTTCTGGTGTCTTTAATCTTGTGAATGGGCTAGGTCCTGAGGTAGGCGAAGCAATGTCCTCACACCCTGATATTGATATGATGTCGTTTACAGGTTCAACGCGAGGTGGCATAGCAGTAGCGAAAGCATCAGCAGACAGTGTTAAAAGAGTTAGTCAGGAGCTAGGTGGTAAATCCCCTAACATAATTCTTGACGACGATCACTTTGAAAAGTCAGTGATGGATGGGGTTGAACTTTGCATGAACAATACAGGTCAATCGTGCAATGCTCCGACCCGTATGCTAGTTCCCGAGAGCCGAAAAGAAGAAGCATTTGCACTGGCAGTTAAAGAAGCAGAAAATACCACAGTGGGTGACCCAAAAGCTAATGACACGACAATCGGACCACTTGTAAGTGATGTTCAATTCAACAAAGTCCAAACGCTAATTGATGCTGGAATTTCTGAAGGTGCTACACTTTTAGTCGGGGGTACTGGAAAACCTTATGGCCTTAATAAAGGCTACTATGTTAAACCAACAGTTTTTGGTGATGTGACTAACGATATGACCATTGCACGCGAAGAAATTTTTGGGCCAGTTTTGTCAATCATTACATACACAGATATTGACGAGGCTGTATCCATAGCCAATGATTCTGAATATGGACTAGCAGCTTATGTTGCGGGAAAAAATAAAGAAGATTTAACTGCAATTGCCAGAAGATTAAGAGCAGGCCAAATTCACATAAATTATGGCTCTGGTGGTGCTGATGCTCCATTTGGCGGCTATAAACAATCTGGCAACGGCCGAGAAAAAGCTGAATGGGGATTTGAAGAATTTCTTGAAGTAAAAGCAATTGTCGGTGGGTAAATTTTCTAAAATCAATTTTTTTATTTCGACCATCAAATAAAAATAATAGGCGTGAACGTGATGAGGCTTCCTGTATTCGATATTGGAGAATTTGAAAATTCAGCAGGAGCCTCACGGGAAAAGTACTGCACAGATCTGGATAAGTTTTGTACCGAAACTGGGTTTTTACTGGTAGAAAATCATGGCGTACCAGATAATGTTATTGAAAGCCAGTGGACAGCTGTTGAGCAATTTTTTTCACAAAAAACAGAGGATAAAAAGAGAGTTAGCGTACCCTATCCTGGTTATCCATACGGCTGGATTGGACCAAACAAAGAAGCATTGGCCGCCTCAAAGGGGCAAAAAACCCCACCAGACCTAAAAGAAAGTTTCAACGGTGGCCCAATAAAAACCCCTACAAAAAAAATAAACGATAATCGGGCGTACGAATTCTGTTATCAACCCACAATTTGGCCAGAAATTGAGGGCTTCAAAGAGGCTTGGACGGAATATTATATCGAGATGGAGAAGCTTGCGGCTAGAATTATGTCAGCATTTGCTGAAGCATTAAAACTCGAATCTACTTTCTTTAAGAATTACATAGAGTTTCCAATCTCCGCGCTACGCGCACTTCATTATCCTAAAACAACTGATGTTCCCGAAGAGGGTCAACAGAGAGCGGGGGCGCACACAGACTACGGTTCATTAACTATTCTTCTGCCACAACCAGATACTACCGGCCTACAATTAAAAATTAAAAATAACTGGATAGATGTACCTGCAACGAAAGGTACGTTTGTGATTAACATTGGTGACCTAATGGAACTCTGGACTAGTGGAAGATGGAAGTCGACCCTACATCGCGTCATAGCAAAACCAAACCAACCAGGACGCAAAAGTCTTGCGTTTTTTCACCAGCCTGATTGGGAGGCAAAAATTTATCCAATAGGCGGAAGCAACAACGATCCAGTGATTTCTGGGCCCTATCTCATGGAAAAATTTCTAAGCACAGGTAAGTAAGATCATAATAGAGTTTACTAATAAAATTTTAGCTATATAGCTAATTTTCCAGCTACACAAAATTACATTTTCTTTGCTTGCCACAATCCATTAGAGTAAAAGTTCTATTTTCTCTGCAAAAAATAAGATGAACATTTTTTATTATGAATATAAATTCAAAAAGATTTCTTTCTGACCTTCACGAACTTAGATCTATTGGTGCAGCAGGTGTTGGAAAGGGAGTAATAAGACCGGCTTATTCAGAGGCTGACATGGCAGCTAGAAATTGGCTATCAGATAAATTTTCACAGGCGGGTTTAACGCCTCACTATGATCCAGTAGGCAACCTTTTTGGACTAGCTAAAGAAAGTTCAATTCTAATTGGATCACATTCAGACACACAACCCCAAGGAGGATGGTTAGACGGTGCTCTTGGAGTTATAATCGGCTTAGAATTGGCACGGATATCACATGAAAATGATGGACCCGCAATTTCTGTTGTCAGCTTTGAGGATGAGGAAGGGCGCTTCGGTGTGACCACTGGCAGTGCTATATGGGCCGGGATCTTGTCATTAAAGGAAGCCGACAAATTAGTAGATAAAGAGGGTATAAGTTTTTCTAGTGCACGAGAAAAAATTGCTGAAATTAATCAGGGTTTTGTCGACCCCAACCGCTTCAACGGGTTCTTGGAATGTCATATTGAGCAAGGACCCTGGCTATACGAGACTAATCATACGGTAGGTATCGTGACAGATATTGTGGGTATTCGAGATATGCGCATAACCTTCAACGGACAACAAAACCATGCTGGCACCACCCCGATGCATCGACGCGTTGATGCTTACCAAGCCATGTTATGCTTTAGCCAATTAATCAATGAACGCTTTCAAAATGTTGTTACTCCTTCAACCGTATGGACAACTGGACATGTAAAAGTAGAACCAGATGCTCATTCAATAGTGCCTGGGAAATGTACTTTTTCTGTGCAATGGCGAGATGGTGACAAGCAGCGCTTAGATAAAATGGAGAATATTATTAGAAGTACAGCAAATGAAGTAGCGCAGGGAGAGGGCTCCTCTGTTGAGTTCAGTAAAATGCACGGGCTGGACCCAGTTCAAATGGACAAATCTTTGCAAAATAAACTTCGTAATGCTGCAAAAAATATATGCCCAATGCGCTGGAGAAATATTCAATCTGGAGCTTTACACGATGCAGCTAATGTCGCAAAAATAATACCTGCGGCAATGCTGTTTGTACCATCTATAGAAGGTATCAGTCACGATTTTTCTGAGGATACAAATGAGCAAGATCTAATAGATGGATTAACCGTTTTAGCAGAGGCTACTTTAACCTAATCCAGATTTTGAAAATTAACAAAATCCATCAATTAGTAGTAAACATATGATTCATACTTAGAAAAGACTTGATTAGTCGCAAATATATACATGAAATTTGAGAAAAGAATATCTCTCATAAGGGTACATTAATAGTATTTTTGGAGTGGGCCTATGTCTTGCGTTCCTGTCGAACCTGGGGGTGCATTTATCAAATTAAACTTAGATAATACAATACTGCGATTTCACGCAATTTGGCTTCGCGATGATGCACAGGACAACAAAACTAGAGATCCAATAAGCGGTCAAAGGTTAATAGCTTTACGAGAGATTCCATCTGAAACTTTGATTTCAGACGCACAAGTAGAAGCTAACGGTTTGAGGGATACGTTTGAGCCGGAAAACAAAGTAATGTGTTATAATTTTGATTGGCTTATTGAAAATAATTGATAGTTTAATCATCTTTTTTGTTCTGAACCATCCCCGCTGAGCCAGGCATTGGGACTCTTGAAGTAGTTTCAACCTGATTAACCCTCTCTCTATACACTACATAAATTCCACTCGAAATTATTAAACACATCCCAATCCATGCTGTGGGGCTAGGATAATCTCCCCAAATTAAAATTCCCCATACAACGCTTACGGGTATAGCGACATACTCAAAAGGAGCAATCAATGAGGCTTCAACATTTCTATATGCGAAAGATGAAACTAACGATAAAAACAAGACCGTGCCAGCACAAATTGCAATGTATATAACTTCCATGAATGTGGGCGAAACCGTGGCACGCAGTAAGAAGTCAAAAGACATATTACCAGTAGAATTTAAACCACCACTCCAATTAAACGCGAGCAACGGTAACGCAGACAAAAAATAACACAGATGCTGGATTGTTATCAAAGCTGGTAAATTTCCATCTGATTTTAGCCTTCGTGTAAAAATTTGGAAAATTGCATAACTTATTGCAGATCCTAAAGCGAACAACATTTCTGGATGAAATTCACTTGTGCCTGGCTTCATTACAAACATAACACCAATCAAAGCGCCAATAACCGAAGTGACTCTATGAATACCAATCTTCTCTTTAAGGACTATAGAGGACAAAAAAGTTATCAAAAGAGGTGATATAAAAAATATAGATACCACGGTGGATAATGGTAAACTTGCTAAGGATATGAAGAAAAAATACATGGCAATAACCAAACACATACCCCTTAAAGAAAATAAGACTATTGTCCGCCATGGAAGTAATAAGACTTTTTTAGCACCCTGGCCTATTACTGAAATTACTAAGATACAAAACAAAGCGCGGATGGCCACTATTTGAGCTAAAGGATAACGCGAACTCAAAAGTTTTATTAATGAGTCATTCAGTGGAATCAGAGCCATTCCTAACATTAAAAGCAGGATAGACAGTTTGGTGAGCCGAGCGTTCATCATAAATCCAATAAAAAACTAATTCAGATTAAATTAGCCTAAGTATTAAGGGTACCAAGGATAACAGTATGAACTCGCTCAATAACGCCATTCAATTTGTCGTAAATGGATCCGAAGCGTGCCAAAAAATTAAATATTTAAGTGTCTAAAACATATTTGAAATTATGTTTTTACCTTTTCCAACTTAGGGTCGTAAAGCGCTTTCAGACAGACATTCGCTCTTACTCTTTTAGTGGCAACCTCTAGCTCGTATTCACCAGATAATACGAAATCACGATCAATGTACCCATCATTACGCACATATCCCATTCCTATAAATTTGCCTATTGTGTGACCAAACCCTGCCGAGCTTAACCAACCACAGCGCTCGCCATTACGATAAATTGTTTCACGACCAGATAGGATAACTTCGCTGTCAGTTGTAAATGAAGCCATTATCTTTTTAATGCCTTCGGCCCTCTGTATCGCTATTGCCTCACGCCCTTTGAAAGAAATATTGGATTTCATTTTAACTGCCCAACCTAGACCTGCTTCATCTGGTGTATGATCAGGGCCAATATCTGACGACCAGGCACGATAACCCTTTTCAAGTCTAAGGGTTTCAATTGCTCGATAACCAGCATTTCTCAAACCCAAAGGTGATCCAGCTTCAATTAATGTATTATAAATAGTTTGTGCGTATTCAATGGGCAAATGTAGTTCCCACCCAAGTTCACCAACATAGGTAATACGCAAAGCCAAAACTGGGCAACCTGCTATACTAATCTGTCGTGCCGATCCAAACGGATGACCATTATCTGAAACATCGTTTTGAGTTACCATCTGTAAAATATCACGTGCTTTAGGTCCAAAAAGCGACAAAACGGCATTAGATGATGTCACATCAATCAACTGAGCATTAAGATCAGATGGAATATTTCTGCTAATCCAATCAAAATCATGAGTAGCATACCCTGTACCTGTAGTTATATAATACTCGTTAATCTTTGTCCGAACGCAGGTTAAATCACATTCAATTCCACCTTTATCGTTGAGCATTTGAGTATAAATTATCGTCCCAATTGGCTTATCAACACGATTTGCTGCAATCCATTGAAGTGCCTGCTCTGCATCTGGGCCGACTAATATGTATTTTGCAAATGAGGTTTGATCAAACAAAACAGCTGCTTCTCTCGCTGCTTTATGTTCACGAGCTACAGCACTATGCCAGTTAGGGAGACCAAACGTATATATATCGCACGGCTTCTCACCAGTTTCAGCAAACCAATTCGCTCGTTCCCACCCAAGTTTTTCACCAAACACTGCACCCGATGATTTCAAGGTATCATATAATGGCGATCGCCGGCATGGGCGCCCGGTTGTATGTTCCTCGGATGGCCAAGCCATCGTATAATGTTTTCCATAAGCTTCTAAAGTGCGCGCCCGCACCCAATTTGTATCCAAGTGAGGGCGCCCAAACCGGCGGATATCCACTGGCCAAAGATCAAATGGTGGCGCTCCATTTGCAACCCAATCAGCCAAGGCCATTCCTGCGCCACCACCGGCCGCTATGCCATAGGCGTTAAAACCAGCTCCTATGTACAAATTTCTTAATTCTGGGGACTCACCCAATAT
>CACKSH010000006.1 GCA_902602765.1 Paracoccaceae bacterium | reverse complement strand
CAGCAAAACTCAGATTGGATGTGATTAGAAAAAAACCAACAAAAAATAAAAAAAATTTTTTCATATCGCTGCAATGACCATTGCTTCTTTATTAACTAAACGCATTTGTCATCCTTTTATGACTATATACCCTTCAAATCTAACAATCTCACCCTACCTAGCTAGTACAAAATCTGTAGTTATTTGTCCCACTTCAGCTTTTCATTGCGCCACTGAATGACACAGGCTAGTCTTTCTTAAGACGGAGGGGTTTTATCATTTATTAAAAAATAGGTATTTTATTGGAAAATTTTATTTTGACTATAAAAGACTTTTTATACGTTGCTTGACTGTTTTATCTGACCAGTGGAAGGGGGCTGCTTGTGCATCCTGCTTATACGAGGGGGTGCTTATATGATTATTACCCCTTCCTCGTTAAAGAAGAAGTATAATAGTGTAGGTAGTGTAGGCAAATCAGAAAAGTCTCCAGAGAATAGTCTATAGAAAGTTTCCAAAAATGCTTACACAGACTACACTAACTACACTGATATTGGCTTAAAACTGCATCACTGGCTGTATAACGTACCATTGCATCCCGCTGGAGGTACGCAACTGGTAAACAGACGTTTGTAATGGAACACTAAATATGGGGACTCCCCGCCAAATCAGCGTGTCCGAGCATAAATAAATTAATATTCAAGATACCAGTATTTCTTCACCAATCGCTTCATTGCCGCTAGGGTATTGATAAAGTGCGAGACCAAATTCTGGAGCAATTGCTAGGAGATGCTCTGCTATTCTAGCTTTAATTTCTTCATATTCTGCCCAATTGGTTGTGTTGGTAAAGCAGTAAATTTCAATTTTCACACCTTGAGGACCAGAACCTCTATTGCGGATTAGCTTCGCCAAATCCTGTTTTATATCGGCATGCGCACTAATATACTCAAACATGTATTTTCGAAAAATGCTGAGATTGGAAATGAGGCTCATATCGGTTCGGTGTTGGCTTTTTTTATTTTGAGTTGCTTTCAATTCTGAGAATTGCTCAAGGATTTCATCCAAATAGCCACGAATTAGTGAAAATTCCTTGAGCTTAAGCACTTCTGACTCATCCAAAAACCGAAGGCTCCTTTGATCTATATGAAGTAATTGCTTAATTCGTCGTCCACCAGACTTATGCATTCCACGATAGTTTTTGAAACTTTCAGTTGTAAGTTTCCTTACAGGAATAGTGACGATGGTTTTGTCGAAATTCTGAACTTTCACGTTGTAAAGAGAAATATCTATGACATCACCATCCACACCAAGCGCCGGCATTTCAATCCAGTCATTAACTCTCAATATATTACTCGAGGTAATTGTGAAGCCTGCGATTAGCGCAAGAATTGTCTCTTGAAAAATCAACAATATAACTGCCGTCATTGCACCCAGACCAGATATAAGCACGAAGGGGGAGGTGTCCAAAAGAGTCGCAATTATTAAGATTGTGGTGATGCCAGACAGAACCACTTTGAGTATACGAACGTACCCTCTCAGCTCAGGCTGCTCCTCACCAATTTCGCGATGATATAGGTTGTCTGCTAAGTTGAGAACACCGCTGAGAGCCAATGCTATAGTTAAGATTATAAATGAATCTGTAACATTTTGTAATATTGTCAGCAATTTATCTGGAATGTTGTTGGCAAACGATAAGCCTATGTCAATAACTAACGCGGGTATTATGTTAGCAAGACGCGGGATAATTTTAAATCTTTCAACCTCTAGATATTCATCCCATGTGGTAAATTCCAACAAGCGATCTAAAACTAGCAAAAAAATCCGCTTAACAACAAAATTAGCTATTAGAGCAACCAAAAATAAAACCAGCAGAAAGATAAAAACCTCTGTGCCAGATCCAATTAGCCATATTTGGATTTTTTCCATCATATTAGAACCCTTTTTGCATTTATAAATATTGTAAAATTAGCAAACTTGAAAAACCTATTTAGTCAAGAATACACTCATAAAGAACTCTCATGAGCATTCTGACACCATCATCTTTTTTAAATAAATTATAATCATGACTTCCAGATTTGTTAAATTCACGTAAATCAGCAAGCAATTCAGGGTGAAATTGAAAACTGAAAGATCGTCTCACCCTTTGAGTTTCATAGTCTTTATAATTTATACACGTGGCGGCTACATCTGTGAGTTTCTTTTCTGCTTCTGAGGTAGAACACAATATTTCTACCGAAGAAGGTAGAGTTAATAACCAAGACAAAGATGAAATTGAAATTAAATCTCGAGATGAGGCTAGTGTATCGTGCAAGTTCGAATAAGCCCAATTTGCGAAAAGAATAGCTTCTTCATTGACCTCATCAGAATGAAACATCAGTAACTCTAGGTTCTTCTCATAAGTTATAGATTGCTCTACGATACCGTCATATTCTGATGCTGTTTGGTTATGCTTAATCAGTAATTCTTTGAATTCATTGGATGGATGTTTCCCATCATGACTGTATTTTTCCAATTCACATTTGCCTACTTCTGTAACTTCATTTAGGGCCACGGCGAAGTGTGGATCATCCCATCCTTCAGCGATAATAGTATTATTTTTTATAACTTTTAAGGACTGACCTACATTCTTTATTCGATTACATAATGATATTAAGGCTTCATACTGATAGCTATCTTGTGAAAGAACAGTAGATAATTTTTGAGAAATCATTAAAACAGCTTTTTTAATTAAATTTATATGCGCTTGTGCGGCGAGCTGGTGACCTAAACATATAAAGATAGCCGGGGTACTTTTATGTCCTCTTGCCAGGATGATTTCTTCCATTAGCGATTGTAATTCTTCCAGATCTATCTTTGAGTCTACAAATGAGGCCCCGTCTTTAGCCGAAGGGTGGCCTCCTTCAACAATTATAGCCAAAGACCTTTGAAGTACTTTCAAGAGATTATCAATATTTGATACTCCACTTTCCCAAAGGGGAAACAAAATAGAGTCACAGTCCGCAACAATTCTTCCAATATACGCTATATTGGAAGAAGCTCTTACTCCTTCGACTTGTGGATTCAAACCTACATGATTTGCCGGTTCAATTATACTTATAACATTTTTTGAGATATCTGGGTTTTCTAAAACATAATTTAGATCAATCTGATCTTTAACTACCTTTTCAAATGGTTCAGTCCCCCAAGTTCCAGATAGCTGCTGAAATTGAATTAGATTATCAGCATTAGATAACAGGCTGTTTGAATGCCGATCGGATAAAAAATGCCCAATCAGAGTTTGAATAGCATGAATTGAATTGGTATTTTTATTGTACCAGGAGGAAGTACTTCTCCATTTTTTGTTCTTAGAATTTTTTTTAGGCATAACTTCTTAATGAATATAAAAATTTAAATTTTATGAACCGCTATTAGTTTTTATATAGAATAAATTTTACAAAAAAAGTTTTTAAATACAAACCCGAACATAAACCTGAAGCCATGCATATTTTTTAGACGATGGGCGTATTTTTGTCTCATCCGCCGTAGTGCTTTAAGCTAGATGAAACAGTTACGGACTATTTTAAAAATTCCTAACGAAAATCAAAATTAATTCCCAACTTAATCAAAGCCAGGTTCTTTATTGAAAAGTGGCGTTGCTTTGGATAAACCAACTAAAAATTAAGAACATAATTTACTATTTTTGAAAGCGCGGGACATTATGGCTAAACATAATTCAAGTGCACGACATCCGCATTGGCTTATTGAAGCAGCAGCAAGAATAATTAAACATATGAATGAAGACCATTCGAACTCTATTGCTTCAACCTTACACGGACAATATGGAATAAAAGACAACAATGCCAAAATGGATAACTTAAGGGTTGATGGTTATTACATTCAGTCAGGTGGTTCGTTGTATTTTGCAAAATTTTCAAAATCCTGTGGATCTCCGGAGGAATACAAGGCCGAATTGGTAAAGCATGCCCATTTATACCGGGACTTTGAAATATACTAATTAGTAAAAACTTAAGGCAAAATATTAAGGAACATAACTTTGATTAAAATACACGAATATTATTCTTTTGTAGATAAGATTTCGAAACCACTTGGCCGATTATTGATGGCTCAAGTTTTCTTGATACTAGGTTATCGAAAGGTTCTATACTACGATGAAACAGTTGGCTGGATGGAGAGTATGGGGATATCCGGCTCGTTTTTACCACTGGTCATCGTTGTTGAGATTTTTGGCAGTATTGGCCTAATTTTTGGCTGGAAAACTCGAGTGTGTGCTATTTTACTTTGTGGCTATTGTTTTTTAACTGCTGTGCTATTTCATATGAATTTTTTAGATCCAATGCAGCAAATCTCTTTTATGAAAAATATAGCTTTGTCTGGGGGGCTTTTGTATGTTTTTGCACATGGAGCAGGTAGCTTTTCGCTAGATAATAGAAATACGAGGTTAAAGTAAAAATATTGTAGTAAAATCTATTACTTTTCTCGCTCTTTTGGAATGATTATCCGACAAGGGCATTTGAATTTAATAGAAAAATGTAGCGCGGTTTAAGGGGCTCGACAACGAAATTTCATGTCGTATTTCAAGGGATTTGAAGCCGTATTCCCGTCACCCCCCAAATATTTTAGGCACTGGCTAGGCACTGAGAGGGTATCTCGGCGACCTAAGTACTTGATTTTATTGAAGTTTGTTGGCGCGGTTGACGGGGCTCGAACCCGCGACCCCCGGCGTGACAGGCCGGTACTCTAACCAACTGAGCTACAACCGCGTTAATGGCTGTTTATTCATACTGCTGACCCCCGTCAAGCGCTCAATTAGGCAAATATATTTTTTCTTTTTCCTGGGATCCATTATGCGTCTCGGTTGGATATAACAACAAATTACTCAAATGATAATAAAATCATCTTAATAGACATTTTTAAAAAAATATTACGCTAATTTTATTTTAAATATTACGCTTATCCAAAATTTTTCTAATAAAAAACTAAAATAAAAGAAAACACTGGTTGAATAAAACGAATAAAACCCCACTTCTTATCTAACAACATAATGAGCGTACTTAAGCTCTACGCAATCAATTATCGAGCAGCTAAAATGGTGAACAATATGGCTAACGACTCAACTTTATATCCTGTGCTACCTCTCCGCGACATCGTGGTCTTTCCAAATATGGTTGTTCCATTGTTTGTAGGCAGAGAGAAATCTGTAAAGGCACTCGAGGTGGTCATGGCCGAGGACAAAGAAATTCTTTTATCCAGTCAAATAGATGCTACAGATGATGAACCAACGAGTGAGGGTATTTATAGTGTTGGCGTGTTAGCCAACGTGTTACAACTTTTAAAACTTCCAGATGGGACCGTCAAAGTACTGGTAGAAGGTAGTACGCGCGTAAAAATTTCAGACTTTGTCGAAAATGAAGAATTTTTTGAGGCCTATGCAGAAGAGCTCATAGAAGATGAGGGAGATGCTGAAACAATCAAAGCTTTACAAAAAACAATTGCTTCAGAATTCGAAAAATACGCTAAAATAAAGAAAAACATTCCTGAGGAAGCGCTAGCATCCGTAGCTAGCGCGGAAGATCCACGTCAATTGGTTGATTTGATAGCCGGACATCTTGGAATTGAAGTTGAAGAAAAACAAAAGTTATTAGAAAATTTGATCATTAGTGAACGCTTGGAGCAGGCTTACTCGCACATGCAAAGTGAAGTTAGCGTTTTGCAAGTAGAGAAAAAAATAAAAACTCGAGTTAAATCGCAAATGGAGCGAACACAACGGGAGTATTATTTAAATGAGCAAATGAAAGCCATTCAGAAGGAACTTGGTGATGGCGAAGATGGTCAGAACG
The DNA here is from genome assembly GCA_902602765.1 of Paracoccaceae bacterium. Taxonomy (GTDB): domain Bacteria; phylum Pseudomonadota; class Alphaproteobacteria; order Rhodobacterales; family Rhodobacteraceae; genus Salinivivens. The sequence goes on along the minus strand of CACKSH010000006.1, from coordinate 105,322 downwards.
AAATCGCTGAGCTGGAAGCAAGAGTGAAAGCTACGAAACTCAGTAAAGAAGCAAAAGAAAAAGCGGAAGCTGAAATAAAAAAACTTAAGTCCATGTCACCAATGTCTGCAGAAGCAACTGTAGTAAGGAATTATTTGGATTGGCTTTTGTGCCTTCCTTGGGGAACGAAATCAAGGGTCAAGAAAGATCTCAATCGTGCTCAAAAAATACTAGATGATGATCACTATAGCTTAGAAAAAGTAAAAGAACGGATCGTAGAATATCTTGCTGTTCAGCAACGGAGTAAAAAGGTCAAAGGCCCAATTATGTGTTTGGTTGGACCCCCTGGTGTAGGAAAAACTTCACTTGGAAAATCAGTAGCGAAAGCTACTGGTCGTGAATTTATCAGAATTTCTTTAGGCGGGGTTCGCGACGAAAGTGAAATACGTGGCCATAGACGTACATACATAGGATCAATGCCTGGTAAAATTATCCAGGCACTAAAGAAAGCAAAGACAACTAACCCATTGATTTTGCTTGATGAAATTGATAAGATGGGACAGGACTTTCGCGGAGACCCTGCTTCAGCGATGCTCGAAGTTCTTGATCCAGAACAGAATAGTACATTTTCCGATCATTATTTGGAAGTTGAATATGACCTCTCAAACGTCATGTTTCTAACCACAGCTAATAGCTACAATATGCCTGGGCCACTACTTGACCGGATGGAGGTAGTTCCATTAGCAGGCTACACCGAAGATGAAAAAAGGGAGATTGCTCTTCGGCATCTATTGGAAAAATCGCTCAAAAACAACGGATTAAAAAAGGATGAGTTTTCGCTTTCAGACAAAGCGCTTACTGCTATTATTCAGTTTTACACTCGTGAAGCTGGGGTGCGAAACTTAGAGCGTGAAATAGCGCGGCTAGCACGGAAAGTTGTCACAAAGATTGTTAAAAAAGAAAGTCAATCAGTTACAATTACTCCAGAAAATTTATCTGAGTTCTTGGGAGTGAGAAAATTTAAATACGGCTTGGCAGAACTGCAGGATCAAGTAGGAGTGGTCACTGGACTAGCCTACACATCAGCAGGTGGTGACTTGCTGCAAATAGAAGCTTTAAAATTACCGGGCAAAGGTAGAATGAAAACGACCGGCACACTTGGTGATGTGATGAAGGAGTCGATTGACGCGGCCAGTTCTTATGTAAGATCTATTAGCCCAAAAATTGGAGTTAAACCCACTCGGTTTGACAAGCTAGATATTCATGTTCATGTTCCAGAAGGAGCTACCCCGAAAGATGGACCAAGCGCAGGACTTGCAATGGTGACATCAATAGTCTCCGTTTTAAGCGGTATCCCAATAAAAAAAGATTTAGCAATGACTGGTGAGGTAACCTTACGAGGTAATGCATTGCCGATCGGCGGTCTAAAAGAGAAGCTTCTTGCAGCACTGAGAGGTGGAATTAAAACCGTGCTCATTCCGCAAGACAATGAGAAAGATTTGGTTGAGATACCAGACAACGTAAAAGATGGTCTAAATATTGTAGCGGTATCACATGTTGACGAAGTAATAAAATATGCCTTAGTCGAAGAACCGGAACCAATAGAATGGGATCCAAATTATGACGACGAACAAAAAAGCTCGTCGATAACAGAAAACGACGGACCTCCCGGTGCTGTTACACATTGAAATTAAGCACTGATATTTTACTAATTTGCTAATTACTAGTAGGTCGAAAAAATATAAAAATCTATTGCACATAATTCGAGCATTAGATAAGACGCGTGAAGGGGTGATTAGCTCAGTTGGTAGAGCGCTTCGTTTACACCGAAGATGTCGGGAGTTCGAGTCTCTCATCACCCACCACCATTATTGTAAGAGCCCCTAAGGAACCATCTAAAGACGGTTGGCAAGATAATTCTGAATTTGAATACTTGAATATTTAAAATAAGATGCTTTTAAAGTCTAAAATAATAATTTTAATAGAGTTCAGGGGATCTATGTTCACGGCTTTGCGATCTATGTTTAACTGAATCGAAGGGGTAAGCCCATGAAACTTGAGAATGATATTGGTGTTTGGGAACCAAATGAGCTTGTTTATAAAGCGAGTGATCTTCCAAGCTATTCATATTTAGTAATTGAAGGTCATGCTCAAATCGTTAGTCCGAGTGGTCTTCGCTTAAGTTCCATAGGATACAATGAGCTGTTTGGTGAAGCATCTTTTATTCTCGGCAAAAACCGAACAGTTACAGCCGTAGCAGGCGACGATGGCTTGACCGCGCGCCTGATAAAGTCAGATCATCTAATTGCAAAGTTGAAACAGGATATTTTCTTATCTGCGCTTGTAAGAAAACTAGAAGCACGTCTTTCAAATTCTAATGAAAAAAGCGAAGTACTTGCAAATGGTATGAAAGATATTTCTACCGAAATAACGGCGTTTATTGACAGCATAAACGAACGAAATGCTGATGGCAGAGTGCTAATCAATAAATTAAATGAATTAGAAAAAGAATTTGAATTTCTAAAATGGAATTTTGGAATAGTTGATTAGTGATTGAATAAGGATTGTTGGTTAAATTGGGCTTTACTAAGTTATCTCAAATATTATCTTTGATTGCTTTGGTTTTCCTGTCACTAGAGTTTCTTTTTCCTGGTATATTGTTTTTATTGTTTATCTTATTTATTCTTTTACCCGTAAAGCTACTTCAAGTTGAAAAAAATAACTAAACATTACAATGGCTCGATATCGCCTTGAGCGCGGGATGCATAAAATTCATCTACAAATTTATCGAAGAGATTTAATCTGATTGCATTTCTAATACAATCCATAAGGTCTTGATAATATTGAAGATTATGCCAAGTTAACAGCATTGAACTTATTATCTCGTGACTTTTAAAAACATGATGGAGATAGGCTCGACTATAATTTCTACAAGCGGGGCATGAGCAGTTTTCATCAATTGGTCTTGGATCATCTTGATGACGCGAATTTTTAATGTTTATTACACCCCTTTGGGTGAATAATTGGCCAGTCCTTCCAGATCTAGAAGGTAAGACGCAATCCATCATATCAATACCATTTTTTTACAGCACAAACGATGTCATCAGGTTTACCAACTCCCATCAAATATCTAGGCTTTTTACTTGGAAGCAAATTGGGAGCATAACTCAAAACTTCAAACATTTTTTCTTGCCCCTCCCCAACGGCTAAACCGCCCACTGCATAACCATCGAAATCAATTGACTTTAACGCTTCTGCACTTTCCTCCCGTTGGTCTCGAAAAACACTTCCTTGTTGGATCCCAAAAATAGATCTATCGTCTTGGTATCCAAACGCTTCCCGCGAGCGCTTTGCCCATCGCATAGATAATTGCATAGATTTTAGCGCTGTTTTTTCATCAACTGGATAAGGGGTGCACTCATCGAAACACATTGATATATCGCTTCCAAAAAGGCTTTGTAACTCAATTGATCTTTCTGGAGTAATAAAATGGACTGATCCATCAATATGGGATTTGAACTCAACACCCTTTTCAGTAATTTTTGTTAAACCCGACAAAGACATTACCTGAAAACCACCGCTATCAGTAAGTATCGGGTATTCCCAGTCCATAAACTTATGGAGACCACCAAGCATGGATATGCGTTCTGCAGTGGGTCTAAGCATTAAATGATAAGTATTTCCGAGTATGACGTCTGCACCAGTAGAGCGAACTGAACTTGGCAACATGGCTTTCACGGTTCCAGCGGTACCCACAGGCATAAAGGCTGGGGTTCTGATATCACCTCGAGCAGTCGTTATCTTACCTAAACGAGCCTTACCATCGATTGCCTCTAACGAAAACTTTATGCTTATCTCCCATAAAGATACTTAACTGGAACGAGCACTATTCGAGTTCTTCTCTTATTAAAGAAATCTACTCTTCCTCTAAAGCCTCAACTGCTTTCTGCAAAGCACTTTTTGTTACTTCTTTTTCAGTCACACTGGCGTTTTCAAAAACGTAATCTACAACCTTGTCTTCAAATAAGGGGGCACGTATTTGTTGCTGCATTTGTTCATTTTTTTTAATGAATTCAAAAAACTGTCGTTCTTGTCCCGGATATTGCCTTGCCTGTTCCATTATTGCTTGCGTCATATCTGCTTCAGTAACTTCGACTTCTGCTTTTTGGCCCAATTCAGCCAACAGTAAGCCTAGTCTTACTCTTCTCTCTGCAAGTTTATTATGCTCATCTGTTGGCTCTATTTTTTCATGGTCATGGCCTTCCACGTCCGGGTTTTCGTCATGCCAGAGTTGATGTGCAATTTGACCCGCCTCTGCATTTACGAGAGAAGGTGGCAAATCGAAAGATACCATTTTATCTAACTTATCAAGTAATTCACGCTTCATTACTGTTTTGGAGGCCCCTGCGTATTCGGCCTCCAAGCGTTCTTCGATCTGAGATTTAAGTCCTTTAAGATCATCCGAACCAAATTTTTTGGCGAGTTCATCATTAATTTCTGCATCCACAGCTTCTTTCACTTCTTTAATATTGCAGCTAAATACAGCATCTTTTCCTGCTAAATGCTCAGCATTATATTCTTCCGGAAAGGTAACTCTTACTTCTGGTGTATCTCCAACTTTTAAACCAACCAATTGTTCCTCAAAACCTGGGATAAAGCTATTAGAACCGAGTACGAGTGGATAGTCTTCAGATGAACCTCCGTCGAATTCTTGACTATCTACCATACCTTTAAAATCAATTACAACTTGATCACCATCCTTCGATTTTGAGCCTTTGCGCTTTGATTTATAATCCTTTGCAGTGGAAGCAAGATTACCTAAAGCCTCTTCAACCTCTTTTTCTGATGCTTTTACAATCATCTTCTTGAGCTTTAATTTTGAAAATTCTAAGTCGGGGATTTCGGGTAGCGCCTCATAAGAAAGCGAGACAGATACGTCGTCTCCCGCTTTCCAATCTTCATTAGTCATTTTAACATCAGGCTTCATCGCCGGACGATCCCCTGATTTTTCGAAATGCTCATTCATCGCTCCATCCACGGTCTCCTGCATCGCCTCACCCAGCACTTTTGGACCAAACTGTTTTTTCAGCATAGCCATTGGTACTTTTCCTTTGCGAAACCCTTTCATCTCCACGTTCGGTTGGGCCTCATTAAGCTTTTCATCAACCTTTTTGTCTAATTCTTTTGCAGTTATAACTATAGAGTATTCCCGCTTTAGACCATCATTCAAAGTTTCAGTGATTTTCATCTTATTCCTCTCGCGATTCCGCTGACCATCTGGATAGTAGAATTGTCCATTATAATTTTTCTGCCTTAGTAAATGCGCCGCTTATTATGATCAACCCCGAATTTATATTACAATTTCAATAAAAGCCTCAGCATGAAATGTTAGGAGAATAATATGGAGGTCTAATAGGTGACGCACTATGCATAATTTGCGAGATTGCTTAGGACGGTAAAACTGAAAAACGCTGAAAAGTTAGAAAAAAGTAAGTAATCTTATCAAACTTGGTGCGGGTGGAGGGACTTGAACCCCCACGCCTTGCGGCGCCAGAACCTAAATCTGGTGCGTCTACCAATTTCGCCACACCCGCAGTCGATTAACGTGCAATCTTTAAGCTCTTTAACAAAAGAAAATCTAAGTTACGAGAGCAAAATTGATCTTTTTATCTTTTCCGCATTTTAATAATGTCTGTAGAATAAGTCACTTGCTTTCAAAAGTGATTAATTTTTCATCAATTTGCGTATTTTTTAATCTTTTCAGTTGTGGATTGCTGAAAAGTTTCTATGTTTTCGAAATGAAAGTGGGCAACTTATTGAAAACAAATGTACCCACGTATGCAATCGTTCTGGGAAAATGTGATGAAAAAAATAGAAGCTATACTAAAGCCGTTTAAATTGGACGAAGTCAAAGAAGCTTTGCAAGAAGCAGGTATTCAGGGATTATCAGTAATAGAGGTCAAAGGTTTTGGAAGACAAAAGGGTCATACAGAATTATACCGCGGTGCTGAATATATCGTCGACTTTTTGCCTAAAGTAAAAATTGAAGTAGTGTTGGATGATGATCAAGTAGATGAAGCAATAGAAGCAATCATCGACGCTGCTAAAACTGACAAAATCGGTGATGGCAAAATATTTGTCAGCCACATTGAACAAGCGATTCGGATACGTACCCGCGAAAGCGGGTCGGAGGCACTTTAAGTTTACTAAGAGAGAGGAAAAATCATGAGCGCAGATAAAATGCTCAAAACAATATCGGACGAAAACGTAGAGTATGTTGATATAAGGTTTACCGACCCAAGAGGTAAGCTTCAGCATGTTACCGTAATGTCGGACCAAGTTGACGGAGACTTTATAGATGAGGGCTTTATGTTTGATGGCTCTTCCATCGCCGGATGGAAATCAATCGAAGCCTCAGACATGAAGCTTATGATCGACACTGACAGCGCATACATCGACCCATTTTATGCTGAAAAAACTTTATGCGTACACTGCTCCGTGGTAGAGCCAGATACTGGAGAGGCCTATGAGCGAGATCCTCGCGGAACTGCGGAAAAAGCAGAGGCTTATCTAAAATCCTCCGGTGTCGGTGACGTCGCATATATGGGTCCTGAAGCAGAATTTTTCCTTTTTGACAATGTTCGTTTTTCAAATGAAATGAACAAGGTATCTTTTGAAGTTGATGCTTTAGACGCTTCATGGAACACGGATACTGACTACGAGATGGGCAACACCGGCCATCGTCCTGGTATTAAAGGTGGTTACTTTCCAGTAAATCCTATCGATGACGGGCAAGACATTCGCTCTGAAATGCTTTCAACGATGAAGCGTTTAGGTATGAAAGTTGACAAACACCATCACGAGGTTGCTTCATGCCAGCACGAGTTAGGTTTAATTTTTAACAGTCTAACAAAACAAGGTGATGAGCTGCAAAAATACAAATACGTTATTCATAATGTTGCACAGGCTTACGGCAAATCGGCAACTTTCATGCCAAAGCCTATAGCTGGTGATAACGGGACCGGAATGCACGTCAATATGTCTATTTGGAAGGGTGGCAAACCACTTTTCGCGGGTGATAAGTATGCTGATCTATCTCAAGAGGCTCTCTACTATATTGGTGGCATTTTGAAGCATGCAAAATCACTAAATGCCTTCACGAACCCATCAACTAATTCTTACAAGCGTTTAATCCCAGGATTTGAAGCGCCAGTGCTTAGAGCATATTCCGCAAGAAATAGGTCTGGTTGTGTCCGCATCCCATGGACTGAATCTCCAAAAGCTAAGCGTGTTGAGGCTCGTTTTCCCGATCCATCATCAAACCCATATTTGTGCTTTTCAGCACTCTTAATGGCTGGGTTGGATGGAATAAAAAATAAAATAGATCCAGGGGAAGCAATGGATAAAAACCTCTATGATCTTCCGGCGGAAGAACTGGCAGATATTCCAACGGTTTGTGGTTCTTTACGAGAAGCCATTGAAGAGCTTCATAAGGATCATGATTACCTTCTGGCTGGCAACGTTTTCACAAAAGACCAAATTGATGGATATATTGAGCTGAAAATGGAAGAAATTGAGACTTATGAGCATACTCCGCATCCAGTAGAGTATGGCATGTATTACAGTTGTTAATTTAGAAGGCGCTAGGAGGCGCCTTTTTTACTACAAACGTATGAATTCCAAATACGACTGCTCCAGTATCTGGTAGTTTTACAAAAGTTTGGCGCTCACTCCTAGTGTAAGAAGGTTTACATTCCGGCCTGAGCCTATAAGGTTGATAAAGCGTTGCATCCGAATATTCCAAAACATTAAATCTCCACATCGGCTGACCAACGCGAATACCGTTGAAAATTCTATCTACACGCTTTGCAATTTCCAGGCTATATTCAGGAACATTTCTGTGAATAGAAAACAAGGGATTCATAAATTTTTCGTGTAAACGCCAGTTAGCAGGAAAACAGAGAACCGCCGCACTTAATACGTGTTCACCATCAATTTTTTGCAAGAGACAAAAATCATTTTGAACCAATATTCCACAGGTAAGCAAAGGCTGAGTATAATCAATTTTAACGATGCGATGATCGCGAGTAATAACTTGTTTTTCTGAAACTTCAAAACCATCTACTTTACTTAGAAATTGCAATATGGCATTGAGAAGCTCACATGCTGCGGCCTCACTATTTTTATCAATAGCAATCACGTCATTATTATTTTTAAGCAAAATCTCACGCTCTGCCATTTGGTCGTTATAAGCATCATCAAATATTATCCACTCTTGTGGATTTAATGGCATTACACCAGGTAATTTTGTTACTTTTTGCCAGTCGTATGGTATAGAATTTTGTAAAATCACTTTCTGCATTTTAGCCAATACAATTCACTATATTTATTCCGGTTCTAAACTTTTCAAAATTTACACGACTATACTTGATAAAAAAACATAAAAGCGACAAGAGTTTTCGGTTTCAGACATGATTAAAATTTTCAAATTAATAAGCTTAAATTAGTAATTGGAAAAATTAGCCATGAACGAGCATCACAGCAATAATAGAAAAATTGATCCGCTAAAAAGTCTTCTTCTAGATGATAATACTCCAAACGATAAAAATCGTGTAGAAATTGGACCAACGCTTCTTGCAAGAAGAGAGTGGGAAGCTGCTGGATTAGAACTTCCAGATCTTCAAGCAATGCGAGAATTTAGATGGAAAAGGCTCACGCAGCATATCGTCGATCGTGATTATGGTGGCTTGTTAATGTTTGACCCTTTAAACATTAGGTATGCAACCGATACCACGAATATGCAGCTCTGGAATACGCACAACCCATTTCGAGCAGTATTACTATGCGCGGATGGATATATGGTCATATGGGATTATAAAAACTCTCCTTTTTTATCTGAATTTAACCCATTGGTAAAAGAACAACGTTCTGGGGCAGATCTTTTTTATTTCGATAGGGGAGATAAAATTAGTGATGCCGCAGATGTGTTTGCCAATGAAGTGCGATTACTAATAGATCAGCATGGTAATAGTAATAATAGATTAGCAGTAGATAAAATTATGCTGCACGGATTACGATCACTTGAAGCACTTAACTTCATAGTTGTGGACGGAGAGGAAGTCACCGAAAAATCGAGATCCATAAAAGGAGCGGATGAGATTAAAGCCATGCGATGTGCCTCTTATGCTTGTGAAAAAGCGATTTTTGAAATGGAACAAGTTACAAGATCTGAAGTATGTCATGCAAATCTTAGTGAAAATGATATATGGTCAGTATTACATGCGGAAAATATAAAAAGGGGTGGTGAATGGATAGAAACACGTCTACTTACATCGGGACCGCGCACCAATCCTTGGTTTCAAGAATGCGGCCCGAGGATAGTACAAAATAATGAAATTGTGGCCTTTGATACAGATTTAGTGGGTTCCTACGGCATATGCGTTGATATAAGCCGCACTTGGTGGATCGGTGATCAATCGCCTCGCCCTGATATGATTTATGCAATGCGCCATGCCCATGAACATATTATGCGAAATATGGAACTGCTTAAACCAGGCATTCATATGAGCGAGCTGATGTATAACGCTCACAAGTTGGATAAAATATATCAAGTTGGGAAATATTCATGTCTGATGCATGGGGTTGGTCTTTGCGATGAATGGCCATTAATCTCGTATGAAGATAAGTTCGTTGAAGGAGCTTATGATTATCATATTGAGGCAGGAATGGTTCTGTGCGTGGAGGCGCTGGTTAGTCCAGAAAAGGGTGATTTTTCTATAAAATTAGAAGATCAAGTTCTAGTAACTGAGGATGGTTTTGAAAACTTAACCAAATACCCTTTTGATGAAGCGCTTATGGGTAATTGAAAAATAATCTACAATTTAATTTACAAGTCCCGTGCTCTTGCTCAACATGATCACACGCGGTAAGAAAACCCTGCATCTCTTATATGTAAGGCAGTCTGTATGATCCCACGCTATTCCCGACCAGAAATGGTTAAATTATGGTCACAAGAAACAAAATTTAAAATTTGGTTTGAAATAGAGGCCCATGCATGTGATGCGATGGCAAACTTGGGATTAATTCCCAGAGAAAATGCTGCGGCAATATGGAAAGCAAAAGACGTAGACTTTGATATTGACCGAATAAATGAAATTGAAGCGACAACCAAACACGACGTTATAGCGTTTTTAACCCATCTTGCTGAACATATTGGTTCACAGGAAGCAAGATTTTTGCATCAAGGAATGACTAGCTCAGATGTATTAGATACTTGCTTAAATATTCAGCTGGTTCGCGCTTCAGATCTTCTTATCAACGACATAACTAAACTACTGGCAGCGCTTAAACGGAGAGCTTTGGAGCATAAAATGACAATCCGTATAGGCAGGAGTCACGGTATTCATGCTGAACCGACTACAATGGGGCTGACTTTTGCTCGTTTCTACGCAGAAATGGATAGAAACCTGAAAAGAATGAGAGCTGCCAAAGAGGAGATATCTACTGGTGCTTTGTCTGGTGCAGTTGGAACATTTGCTAATTTGGATCCTGCCGTCGAAGAGTATGTTTGTGAAAAATTAAATTTAATTCCTGAAACCATTAGTACTCAAATTATACCGAGAGATCGTCATGCAGCATTCTTCTCTACACTCGGCATAATTGCTAGCTCCATTGAAAATATTGCAACAGAGATAAGGCATATGCAAAGAACAGAAGTTCTTGAGGCGGAAGAATTCTTTTCAGAAGGACAAAAAGGTTCGTCCGCGATGCCTCACAAACGCAACCCTGTTCTAACAGAAAATTTAACTGGGTTGGCAAGACTAATTAGAATGTCGGTAATCCCGGCGTTAGAAAATGTGATACTATGGCATGAACGTGATATCTCGCATAGCTCCGTAGAAAGAAATATTGCACCAGATACTACAGTAAATCTAGATTTTGCGCTGCACCGATTAACTAGTGTAATTGATAAGTTGGTGATCTATCCAGACAATATGTTAAAAAACATGAACAAGTTTAAAGGGCTGGTGATGTCTCAAAGAGTTTTACTGGCGTTAACCCAAGCTGGGGCTAGCCGCGAGGATGCGTATAAATTGGTTCAGCGCAACGCAATGAAAGTTTGGGAACAGAACAAGGATTTTCAGGTGGAACTACTGTCTGATAAGGAGGTAAGATCTTTTTTAACTGAGGAAGACATTAGAGAGAAATTTGATCTCGGATATCATACCAAGAACGTCGAAAAAATATTCCATAGAGTTTTTGGGGAATAAAAAACTCAAAAGAAAAACACATTATAGATTGTTATTTAACAAAATATTATAACGAAACATATAAATGTGTAACATAAGATTATTTTATGTATACAATTGTGTACAATTACTTTAATTGGCTCTTGAACATGTGCAAAACATACGTCAAAAGCATATTAATAAGAGCTTAATATTATCCATTAGGAGATTCGAGTGTCTATAAAAGTTGGCATTGACACAAAAAACGTTAGAAAAGAACTTATAATAAAAGGCAAAAAAATTGCTTACTACTCCATTGAAGCCGCCAGTAATGCTGGTCTTGGGGACTTCTCCAAACTACCTGCGGCATTAAATGTTGTCTTAGAAAATTTGTTGCGCTTCGAAGACGGCAAGACCGTTGACATCGAGGATATTGAAGCTTTTTCCGATTGGGCAAAAAATGGTGGTAACACCTCAAGAGAGATAGCTTATCGGCCCGCCCGTGTACTAATGCAAGATTTTACTGGAGTTCCGGCTGTCGTCGATTTAGCGGCCATGAGAGATGGTATTATGAAACTTGGAGGTGATCCACAAAAGATTAATCCACTTAATCCTGTCGACCTTGTGATTGATCACTCAGTTATGATTGATGAGTTTGGAAATGAACGCGCCTTCAAAACAAATGTTGATAGAGAATATGAAAGGAATATGGAACGCTACTCGTTTCTAAAATGGGGCCAATCTGCATTTAATAATTTTCGTGTTGTTCCTCCAGGCACAGGAATATGTCATCAAGTAAATCTGGAATATTTAGCCCAAACTATTTGGACCGACATTGATCAAAATGGGTTGGAGGTCGCCTATCCCGATACTTTAGTGGGAACAGATAGCCACACAACAATGGTTAACGGAATGGCGGTATTAGGTTGGGGCGTTGGTGGTATAGAGGCTGAAGCAGCAATGCTCGGTCAGCCTATATCAATGCTCATACCAGAAGTTGTTGGGTTTAAATTAACAGGCGCGCTAACAGAAGGTACCACTGGAACAGATTTAGTTCTTAAAATAGTAGAATTGCTACGAGAAAAGGGTGTTGTAGGTAAATTTGTAGAATTTTATGGAGATGGTTTGGACAAACTTCCCCTTGCAGACAGAGCTACAATCGCAAACATGGCACCAGAGTACGGAGCAACATGCGGATTTTTTCCAATTGATAACGAAACTTTAAGATATTTACGAAATACAGGCCGTAGCGAAGACCGAATATTACTGGTCGAAGCGTACGCAAAAGCAAATAATTTGTGGCGACATGAAGATTATAGTCCAATTTACACGGAAAGACTTCACCTTAACATGAGCACTATAGTTCCTGCTATTTCGGGTCCCAAAAGGCCGCAAGATTATGTGAGACTAGACAAGTCGAAAGACGCTTTCTTCAAGGAAATGAAGGAAACCTTTAAACGGCCTTTGGATAAACAAATTGTCGTTGAAGGTGAAAATTTCAAAATGTGCTCTGGTAAGGTAGTAATTGCCTCCATCACATCTTGCACAAACACGTCTAACCCATATGTCATGATTGCAGCTGGCCTTGTAGCACGCAAGGCGGTCGAGCTAGGGCTTCAAAGCAAGCCATGGGTTAAAACTTCACTAGCACCAGGGTCACAGGTAGTATCAGCCTATCTCAACGCTGCTGATCTCCAAAAAGATTTAGATCAGATAGGGTTTAATCTGGTCGGATATGGGTGCACAACCTGTATTGGAAATTCGGGACCAATACAGCCTGAAATTTCAAAAGCTATTGCCGAAGGAGATCTTGTTGCAACCTCCGTTTTATCAGGAAACCGAAATTTTGAAGGCAGAATCTCTCCAGATGTAAGGGCAAATTATTTGGCATCTCCTCCCCTTGTAGTCGCCTATGCCCTAGCAGGTACTATAGACATTAATCTTACTACCGACCCAATAGCAACTACTCCGACAGGAAAGGAGGTATTCCTAAAAGACATATGGCCATCATCACTTGAAGTGGCTGAACTTGTAGAAAAAACCGTCACTAGAGAAGCTTTTCTATCAAAGTACGCAGAAGTTTTTGATGGAGACGAAAAATGGAAAGATGTGAATGTTACTGAGACTGAAACATACGAATGGCCATCGACTTCAACATATGTTCAGAACCCACCATATTTTTCAGAAATATCTAATGATCCGGGATCAATATCGAGTATAAATAATGCTAAAATATTAGCCGTTTTAGGTGATATGATTACGACCGATCACATCTCCCCAGCTGGGTCTTTTCTCGAAACAACACCTGCTGGTAAATACCTTACAGAACGTCAAGTGCCAGCAAGGGAATTCAACTCATATGGGTCCAGGCGTGGCAACCACGAAATAATGATGCGTGGAACATTTGCCAACATTCGGATAAAAAATGAGATGCTTTCCAATATTGAAGGTGGGTATACTAAAGACCCAAATGGTGAAACAACATCAATTTTTGATGCTGCGATGGCCTATAAAAACAGCGGCATACCGTTAATCGTCATTGGCGGAGAGCAGTATGGAGCAGGTTCTTCTAGAGACTGGGCAGCTAAAGGAACAGCATTACTGGGGGTCAAAGCAGTTATAGCTGAAAGCTTTGAAAGAATTCATCGCTCAAATCTCGTGGGCATGGGAGTTATACCCCTGGAATTTACACAGGGTGACAACCGAAAATCGCTTTCCTTAAGCGGGGATGAAATAGTTTCAATTCATGGGCTCGAAGAAATAACGCCACTTGAGAATGTAGACTGTGAAATTTTATATCCTGACGGAAAGATTAAAATGATTAAACTTAAATGTAGGATCGATACAGCAATAGAGATTGAGTATATCGAGCACGGTGGCGTTTTACATTATGTGTTAAGAAACCTTGCAAAAGCCTCCTAGAAATATTGTAAAAAGTTCAATTATTTTTGACTTAAAGCGGCTTCGTATGCTGGCAAAAATCGACTTAAAAAGTCTTGGCCGACTAGAGGACCAGCGAACCTAAACAGTACCTTACCATCTTTATTAACTATAAATGTTTCTGGCGGTGCAGTAACGCCCCAATCTATTGCCGTCCTACCATCAGGATCATAGGAAACGGCTTGAAATGGGTTGCCGTACCGTTGCAAATAAGAGATCGCATTTTCCTGATCGTCTTTTATATTCACCCCAATTATAACTGTGCCACTTTCCGCTATTTCAAGTAATTTTGCATGTTCAGCCCTACAAGGAGGGCACCAACTCGCCCAAAAATTAACAAGTTTAATACCAGAAGATTTCATTAGTGCAGCAGTTACCTGAGAACCATTATATAATTCATTTTTGGTGATATCTGGGGCCATTTCTCCGATAAGAACGGATGGCAAAGAATTATCATCATCACGCTGAAGCCCAACATAAAAAGCACCGACTAATAACACAAAAAAAACAATTGGCAAAAACATCAATATAGGAATATTTGATATCCCTTTCATGAATGATCTTCTTTTTCTAACTCACCGCGAGCTTGAGAGTTCCGATATAGAATGTAAATAACCAAGCCACCAATCAGTAGAAATGAAATCCCATAGGACATCAGAACACTAAAAGCATACTTTCCTAAATCTGGCACGTTTTACTCTCTATTTTTCCTCAAACGCAAAGCTTCCGCACGCCTAAGCCTTATTTCGGTTCTCGTACCTATCAATACCAAAGTTAAGAATAGAAATACAAACCCAAATATTGAAAATAATAGAGGCTGATAAAAAACATCTGCAACGTTTTTTTCTTTATCTAAAGATAGTGAGGCACCTTGATGCAAGCCCTGGTTCCAGAAATTGACCGCATAGCGACTTAAAATCGCAAACACCGAACCTACTATGCAAAGCATAGAAGTTAAATCCGCAGCTGTATCTGGATTATCTATTGATGACCAAAGCGCTATGTAACCTAAATAAAATAGAAACAAAATAAGAAAAGAAGTCAGTCTGGGATCCCATGCCCACCAAGTACCCCACATTGGTTGACCCCATAAAGCCCCAGTTACCAGAGCGACCATTGTCATTGTAACTCCAACAGGAGCAGCCGCCTTGGCGGCCAAAGCTGATACGTGGTGACGACGAACAAGCCAAATTACTGAAGCAACTAGCATCATGAACCAAGCATTAATAGCCATCAAAGCGGATGGAACATGCAAATAGATAATCTTCACCGTTGACCCCTGACGATAGTCGTCAGGTGTGAAAAAGAAACCCCAAAACAGTCCAACAGCTAGTCCAATAATAGAAAAGCCTGCAAAAAATGGTAATACTTTGTCTGAAAGGTTTAAAAACTTTACTGGATTAGCATATTCCCAAAGCGACATCATTTCTCCTTTTCATCGCAAGTTTATTCTTAGAACAAGAGCTGAAGCAAAAGGCAATATTGAAAATGCAGCAAGCGTAACCGCTGTTAAAATCAATAAAGCAGAATTGTTGGATATATCTGCCAAGCTTTTTCTTGCAACGTTTGCACCAAAAATCAGTGTTGGAACATACAAAGGCAACACAAGCAAAGACAATAATAACCCTCCCCGCCTAATACCAACAGTTAAGGCAGCGCCAAAGGCGCCTATTACTGAGAGCGCGGGTGTACCCAACAATAAAGATATAAAAACCCATTTAAGATCGCTTACTTGTAACCCTAGAAGCAAACCAAGAATTGGTGAAATTACGACTAGTGGTAACCCTGTTGTTATCCAGTGCGAAAATGACTTTACTGTTACCACAGCTTCTAACGGAATGGGAGATGTCAATAACAGCTCTAGTGTGCCATCATCATAATCTAGAGAGAATATTCGATCAAGTGAGAGGACACAGGCCAGTAGTGCACCTACCCACAAAATACCGACCGAAACTTTGGAAAGTATTTCCATGTCTGGTCCAATACCCAACGGAACCAGAATAACTACTATCAGAAAAAAGGCCATTCCAAGACCAAACCCACCGCCGGCCCTTACTGCCAGAATTAGATCACGCTGCAGCAATGCAATCATAAGAATGCCTTCACACTTGCATTGATATTTCCATTTTTCATCTGATAATCTTCAAGATTTATAGTTAAAGAACTCCGAGTTAGACCGAGATCAATATGGGTTGATACTACCGCTGCACCGCCCGCCTCTAAATGATTTTTCAAAATTTTAGAGAATTGTTTCATAGATCTTTTGTCTAATGAAACAGTAGGCTCATCGAGCAGCCATATAGGCCTATCGGTCAACAACAGACGCGCTAATGACAAACGCCTTTTTTGACCTGCCGATAACTTACCTGCAAATCTATTTTTTAACTGTCTCAATTGAAATTTTTCAAGCGCTTCATGTAAGTTTTTTCCACCAAAAATAGCACTCCAGAACCTTAAATTCTCCAAAACAGTCAAAGCAGTTTTTATTCCATTAGCGTCACCAGCAAAAATAAAATTATCAGCATTAATGGCAATCTTACCCTTATCTATTGGCTGTAAGCCTGCTATCGATCTCAAAAGTGAGGTTTTCCCAACGCCATTACCACCATTGATTAAGACAAATTCACCAGTTGATAAAGTAAAGTTTAGGCCCTCAAATAAACTTATTCCGCCTCGTGAAACACTTAAATTATCTACAGACAACAACATGGGCAGAGCATAGACTAATTTTTATAACAGAAAAAGTGACAAATTTGATCTACTAAGTACCTATATTTTGACTAAAAACTTAACACTATTATCTGTTTCGTAATCCTTAATATTCCCTAAATATTTTATATCTATGCCTATTTAACTCCCAATTTTATTACTTAACAATGGAAGCCCAGTTAAAGCAGACAGTGTAATTATACAGAAAGCAATCTTTCTATAAAGCTTCTCTTGATCAGGATTAAAAAGAACTGCGCCAATCACATTTCCCAAACCCATAGGAATTGCTAATATTAAACCCAAAACAACGGCATATATATTCAATGCGCTCGCTATACTTAGGAAAAATAACGCAAAAATATCAAATCCAAATAAGAACAGGAGATTGTTCGCTCGTATTACTTTCACCGGATGAGTAGAAGCCATGTAGAATAATATTACGGGTGGCCCAGGTACTCCAGCTATTCCACCAGAAACACCAGCAACACCACCAAGTCCAATTAATGCGCCATTATGTAGTTGACCTTCAAAGCGCCATCCCATTGCGAGCACAAAAACCAATATTAAAGCAAGTATACTTACAATATATCGGAATAATTCAGTCTCCATATTCAATAAAAAATATAGTGCAATTGGAAGCGTCAATATCATGCCACCAATCAGTCGAAACAAATCTGGTTTATATGCGTCACGCAAAGCTCTTGGCACTATAAGAGCGGGACCACATAAGTCCATTATTGTTAATATTATAATCGCCGTTACTGGTTCAAAGTATTTGCCAGCAACAGGCAAAAATATCATAGCTGTTCCAAAGCCAGAAAACCCCCTAACGAGACCAGCGGTTAGAGCTGCTAGAGCGACATATAAAAGTCCATTTATCTCAAATATTTCGATAATAAGATCTATTGTCATTGCTATGGAACAGAAGTGCCAGCCTCTGCATTAGGCTTTGACCAGTCACGCTTTACACCAAGAAGCAATAAAATATTAGAGGCTACAAAAACCGAACTGTAGGTACCAACGATTACCCCCCAAATCATCGCAAATACAAACCCTCTGATGACATCACCACCAAGCGTAAATAACGCAATTAAAGCTAGAAGAGTAGTTAAAGATGTCATAATTGTACGACTTAGGGTATCATTAATAGATAGATTCATAACATCAATTAGTGGCTTCTTTTTATATTTTCTTAAATTTTCACGTACCCTATCAAAAATAACCACCGTATCATTTAAAGAATAGCCGACTATCGTTAACAAGGCGGCAATTATTGCTAAATCAAATTTAATTTGCAAAACGGAAAATATACCTACAGTAAGAATTATATCATGTATTAGAGCGGATACAGCGCCAAGCGCGAATTGCCATTCAAAACGCACCCAGATATAGAACAGAACTGCACTAATTGCCAACAAAATTGCCATTACTGCTTTTTTAATTAATTCGCCTGATACTTTCGGACCAACGCTTTCTACAGCTTGAAAACTTATGTCCTCTGAAACATCTGTCTTTAAAGTTTTTAGCATCATTTCAACGATTTCAGAAGTCACAGCTTCTTGACCGTCTTGTGCCTCAATCCTTATAAGAGCGACATTTTGATCAGCTTCAAAGGTAGGATCGAAAACTTCGGATATTGTCACATCTCCAAGATTTAAACTCAAAAGCGCATCTCTGTATTTTGCAATATCCAACTCTACTCTACTTTCAGAACGGATAGAAGTTCCGCCCTTGAAATCGATCCCAAAGTTCAGACCAAGAATAACATAAGTTATAGCAGAAAGAATAACTGCAAAAATCGAGAAACCGAAGAACACGTTTGATTTACCAAAAAAATTGATCGCTGTTTTGTGTGGGGCAAGTTTCAATCGCATCGTTAAACCTTTATTGCTTTAGGCCGACTGCGTTCAAACCAAACAACAATTAGAAGTCGGGTCACAAATATAGCAGTGAATACCGAGGTAATAATTCCTAAACCAAGAGTAACCGCAAATCCCCTAACTGGACCCGATCCAATAGCAAACAAAATCACTGCTGTTATAAATGTAGTGATGTTTGCATCAATAATAGCAGAAAGTGCCTTCTCATATCCTAATTCGATAGCTCTAGCTGGCCCTTTATTTAATTTGATTTCCTCCCTTACACGCTCGAAAATCAAAACATTGGCGTCGACCGCCATGCCAATAGTCAATACAATTCCCGCGATACCAGGGAGTGTTAACGTAGCTCCGATGGCACTTAATAAACCAAAAATTAAAAATACATTTATGACTAGGGCAACGTTCGCGAACAAACCGAACATACCATAGCTTAAAAACATAAACGCTAAGACAGCAGCAAACGCGACTACACAGGCCAGTTTCCCTGCTTTAATACTATCAGCGCCTAACTCCGGTCCAATTGTTCGCTCCTCCAAAAACTCAAGACCTGCGGGAAGGGCGCCTGCCCTAAGTAAAATCGCCAAGTTTGTACTTTCTTCAACAGTGAAATTTCCTGTTATGATACCCGAACCACCGGGTATATGAGACTGAATAACCGGTGCGCTTATTACCTCTTGATCCAAAACGATTGCAAACGGACTTCCTATGTTTTCAGCGGTATAATCTCCAAACTTTCTCGCACCTGTCGGGTTAAATCTGAAATTTACGGCAGGCCTCCCATTTTGGTCAAAACTGGGTTGTGCATCCACAAGCTGTTCACCCGTCACAACTGCAGCACTTTCTAAGGTGTAGAACATACCTTCCTCATCCAAAGAAGGTAAAACCTGAGTTCCAAAAGCACTAGACGGTCCGGGAGAAGAGTTTTTTCCAACGACAGCCTGAAAGGTTAATTGAGCTGTCGTACCAATCAATGCTTTCAGCTCAGTAGCGGAACCAATTCCCGGCACTTGGATTAAAATACGATCCGCACCTTGACGCTGTATCGTTGGCTCTCTGGTTCCAACCTCATCTACTCTTCTTCGAATTATTTCCAATGATTGTCGCATTGTTCTTTCATCGGTAGCCAACACTTCGGCATCTGATAAGGAAATTAATAAATCATCGCCCTCGGACGAGATTTTCAAGTCCTCAGCACCGGCCTGTGCCAAACTTAAAACCGGCTTCGAAAGAGTGCCAACAGCTTCTAGCGCTATCTGCATTGCTTCTGGTTTTGAAATTTTTACACGCAAGGTTCCAGGGCTACTATCTTGAAGCCTAATGGTGCCAATATCCGATCTCTTTTGCCTTAAAACATCCCGCACATCCGGCCACAAACTTTTAATCCTTTGAGAATGCACATCCGCTGTTCGCACCTCAGCGAGCAAATGAGCCCCCCCTCTTAAGTCAAGACCCAAATTAACAAGAGAAGATGGTAAATAATCCAACCAAAGGTTTTGTTCGTCTTTAAATAAATTGGGGTCCTGACCATTCTCGATCGCCAAATTTGCATCATTATAACTTTCTACTCTAGAGTAGAATACATTCGGCAAAGCGAATATAAGGCCTGCCAATACGAGACCACAGATAAGTATGCGTTTCCATATTTCTATTTGCAGCATAAAAATTCAACAAAAACGTTAAGACGCCGGTTCCGTCTTTGACAGAACCTGCGCAACGGTGGACTGAACTACTCGAACCTGCACGCCTTTTGATAATTCGACTTCCAGCTCGTTGTCCTCTTTCACTTTTGTAACTTTACCAATTAACCCACCTTGGGTTACTACCATATCTCCTCGCCTAAGACTTTCCACCATTTTTTTGTGATCCTTTAACTTACGCTGCTGAGGTCGAATGAGTAAAAAATACATGATCGCAAAAATTAGAATTAGCGGTACAAATTGTGCAAATGCTTCCATTAGGAATTCCTTGATTTGTAAACTGTCGTATCGGGCGGAACCTATGCCGTTGTCACTCAGTTTGCAAGATACCTTTGACTATTATTTGGGTGGTTTGTGAATATGGTAATAAGCTTAAAGCCAGTATACGAAAATTTTGTTGGTATAATTCACAAATATATACACTTTATTATTGTAATGTTGCATAAGAGCCAAAATAATCGAATAGGAAATAACCTAATGCACGACATTAAGAGCATCCGAGAAAATCCGCAAGATTTTGACCAAGCTTTACAGCTTCGTGGCATTTATGGAATGTCTGCAAAAATTCTTTCCCTGGATGAAGAGCGCAGGTCTGCAATTTTAGACGCTGAAACAGCAACAGCTGATCAAAATAAAGCTGCTAGAGAAATCGGTAAAGCAAAATCGTCAAATGATGAAAATGCGTTCAAAATACTTCGAGATTTGGTTTCAAGCAAAAAGAAAGAGGTCGCTTCAAAAAGTGCAAGGGCGAAAGAATTAGATCAAGAGTTAACCAATTTATTGATGACTATTCCTAACCTTCCATTGAGCGATGTTCCAGTTGGTAAAGACGAATTAGAAAATGTCGAAATATTTAAGTGGGGAACTCCACCAGAAATAAAAAATGCTAAAGAGCACTTTGAAATAGCTGGCGCGAAACCCGGAATGGATTTTGAAACAGCGTCAAAACTTTCAGGATCTAGATTTGTTTTACTTCGCGGGTCCATCGCCCGCGTGCACCGCGCTTTATCGCAATTCATGCTGGATATTCATGTCACTGAGCATGATCTTACAGAAACTATGACGCCAGTTTTAGTTCGAGACGAAGCAATGTATGGAACAAATCAGTTACCTAAATTTGCCGAGGATAGCTATAAAACAACCAACGGTTGGTGGTTAATACCAACATCGGAAGTGACATTAACGAATACAGTTTCTGGACGCAACTTATCAGAGTCTGATCTTCCAATTAGGCTTACTGCACATACTTTATGTTTCCGATCAGAAGCAGGATCCGCAGGCAAAGATACATCTGGGATGCTCAGGCAGCATCAGTTTGAAAAGGTCGAGATGGTCTCAATAACCCATCCAGATCAATCGCTTGAGGAACATACTAGGATGACCAAGTGTGCGCAGGCAATTTTAGAGAAATTATGTTTACCCTACAGGATAGTTGTATTGTGCACTGGAGATATGGGTTTTGGAGCTCGAAAAACTCACGACTTGGAGGTGTGGTTGCCCGGACAAAAAAAATACCGAGAAATATCATCAGTATCAGTTTGCGGCGATTTTCAAGCAAGGAGAATGCTTGCGAGATTTAAGCCAACCAATGGGGGTAAATTGAAGTTTGTGCACACCCTTAATGGATCCGGTGTGGCAGTGGGTCGTTGCTTAATTGCAGTGTTGGAGAACGGCCAAAATGAAGATGGTTCAATATCGTTGCCTGCAGCATTAAGTCCATATCTAGGCGACTGTAATCGAATAAGTTCTACTGGGTATTTGGAAAAAAAGGTATAGTTTAAAACAATAAAAATATCAAAATTAAATGCTTCTATAAATGCTTTTTTAACTTTGAAGGTTGTGATTTTTTTCGGTTTTTAAATGGATTTTTATCTGCCTGTGAGCGCATCGTTAGTCTGATTGGAGTTCCAGGTAAATCAAATGCTTCTCGCAATCCATTTACTAAATATCGACTATAGCTTGTGGGTAATTTACTGGGATTGGAGCACATAACGACAAAACCCGGTGGACGTGACTTTGCCTGAGTAATATATCTCAACTTTATTCGTTTACCATTCGGAGCTGGAGGCGGATGGGCGGCTATCATTTCACTAAGCCAAATATTAAGAGGAGAGGTAGCAATTCTTTTGTTCCAAATCTTATGAGACTTCATTATTTCACAATTTAAACGGTCTATTCCACGGCCATTTTTTGCTGAAACAGTAACTAAAGGCGCTCCTCGCAATTCTGGCAAAAGGCGCTGAAAGGCCTCCCGCATGTTACGCAATTTTTCCTGCTTATTCTTTTCTACATCCCATTTGTTGACCGCTACGACAACAGATCGACCTTCTCTCTCTGCAAGCCCAGCAATTCTAAGATCTTGTTGCTCAAAGGGAATAGCGGCATCAAGCAAAACGACTACAACTTCAGCAAATTTTATAGCCCTAAGACCATCTCCAACAGATAATTTTTCAATTTTATCGTTTATTTTTGCTTTTTTCCTCATACCTGCCGTATCATAGACACGCATAGGTATCCCCTGCCAATCCAATTGAATGGAAATCGCGTCCCGGGTTATTCCAGCTTCAGGACCGGTTAAAAGTCTTTCTTCACCGATAATTTTGTTAATTAATGTCGACTTTCCAGAGTTTGGGCGACCTATCACCGCTACTTGTAGCGGCCTCTCTTTCGTTGGAAGTCTATATTCAGACATATCATCTTCTTCATTGTCAATGTCTACTTCTGGTGAAGCATAAGAGCCCTCTTGAAATAATTTCTCCTGCAGTGGGACCAGCTCAGAAAGCAAATCTGCCATCCCCTCTCCATGCTCGGCTGAAATTCGTAATGGCTCGCCTAAACCAAGACTGAAGCTGTCCAGAAAACCTGTGTCTGCCGCTCGACCCTCGGACTTATTTGCAGCCAAAATTACGTGCTTAGCTTTTTTTCGAAGAATATCCGCAAAAAAGTGATCTAAGGAAGTTACTCCTACCCTTGCATCGATGACAAACAAACAAACATCAGCTACTCCAATTGCACTTTCTGTTAACTTTCGCATACGACCTTGGAGGCTCGCATCGGTGGCTTCTTCCAAGCCAGCTGTATCAATAGCTAAGAAGCGAAGATGGCCTAACTTTGCATCTCCCTCGCGCAAGTCTCTCGTAACACCTGGTTGATCGTCGACTAAGGCAATACGCTTCCCAACAAGCCTATTAAATAGCGTTGACTTTCCAACATTGGGACGTCCGACAATTGCCAGCGAGAAGGTCATTTTAGTTCTCCAAAGAATTAGGCATGAACCATTATATTAAAAGTATATTAGCGAAAAGCGTGTAGGTCGCCGTCTCGCGAAACAAAGTATAGCACATTATGTGCTATAACTGGATTACTGGTTGCACCGCCAGGCACCTCTAACTCCTTCATAACCGATCCATCCACAGGACTATAAACTCTCAGTTTTTCATCACTTGAAGTTAGAATAATCTTATCTCCAGCAACAATGGGACCAAAGTGTGCCACAACTTCCTTACTCTTTCTAGGATTAATTTTTACAAAACTTGGTAATTGGACCGACCAAACGACATCACCAGTGTTTTTCTCCATTCTTACAAGTTGAGATAAATCATTTACTAAAAACAAACTATCACCCGCCGGCCAAATATTTCCAAGAGTTCCAAAGGATTTTCCCCACAAACGCTTGCCGCTGTTAAGATCTAGCGCCGTAATACGACCAGATCCATTTGCCACAAAAACGGTTGAGCCATCTATAACTGGCGAAGTGACAATATCTTCAACGACACTCAAAGCCCGTCCGCTGCGTCCTCCCGAGATAGTGGTGCTCCATATAGCTAGTCCACTCTTTTTAAAAACAGCTTGAACTTCGCCGGAGCCATACCCAAAAATAGCAAACTTTTCAGACAAGGCGGGAGCAGAATTACTAATCAAATTATTAACATCAGAAAAATTATCCAATGTCCAATTTACTCTTCCGGTCTCAGCGTCAATGGCCCAAGCGCTTTCATCATTGGAGACGAGGTAAACCAAATTCTCGTAATAAGTCGGTCGTGTACTACCCGAGCCTAATAGAGCTTGAGACCATATTTCTTGGCCTGACGTTGGATCTATCGCATGCAGAAACCCATAAGCAGTTGCCACAAAGATTTTATTAGCTCCTGCCGCTAATCCAGCACCACTTACCTCCCCTTTACTCTCACCATCTGGAGTTAAATCTTTCTGCCACAAAATTTTTCCAGTTTTATCAATTGCGCTCAAAACCATAAAGCTATCAACCGTGAAAATTTTACCATCGTATACAATAGGTTCAGCCGTAATACGATTACGGGCTTGATCTCCTTGTCCCACTGAAGTGGACCATAGTAAATCAAGATTTCCGTCTAAAGATGGGTTTTTTATGCGAGTCTTTGGCGTCCCATGGCTTTGAGACCAAGTATCATTTGCTTTACCAACTGCAAGTATGAAAGGCTTTGAACCAGTCTTAATGAAGCCAGACATATCTTCTGGTTTTGCTGCACTATCGACTGAGCTTATCGGCTCTCGCTTCCCAGGCACTACTACTTGTTCTTGGGCGCAACCAAGTAAACAAAGTATAGACATTACTATCAGTAAGCCACTTTTAAGGTTCAATAAATAAGACTCCCATATGTTTTTGCTTAAACCTAGTTTTCAAATGCTCGATGGATCAACATCTAATGATATTAGGAGCTGCGACACTCGCTGCTTAATTGTATCAGTGAGTTCCGCGTCGTCCAAGATAGATTTTAACATGTTTATTGCAGACTCATTTTCTTTATTTTTTAACCTCAAGAGTGCTATCTGCTCCTCGGCTAATAAGCGAAATGGATTTCCAGGAGACGCTAGGTCTTCAAAACCTGTTAGAAGCAATTCAACTTCAAGACGGCTATGACTGATCAAGAGAAATTTAAATTTTGCCATATCGCGGTAGATTTGCGAGATAGACTGGTCCTCAGAGATAGCATTTAAATTTCTGCTAGCATCGTCATAGTTCTTAAGCGATATCTCTTCAGCAGCTAAAAGCAAGGCAACGATTGATTTCGCCTCCGAATTTGAAGCATTTATATTACCGAGAAGTTCCACTCTTTCTTTTGCATTAGAGATTTCAAGCGCCTCAATGATAGCAGAACCAAGTGCTTCGGCTTTTGTTTTTGCTTTTGCTTTCTGAAATTCTAGAAACGCTGTACCTCCAACGATAGTTACAACTACCAGGATGCCAATCCACGCATATTTCCGAAAAAAACCGTACAGGCGATCTCGTCGAACTTCTTCACTCACCTCTTCAATAAAACTATCAGTATCGCTCACAGAAAACCTCTCAATGATGCTGTTAAGACCTAATACCCCTTATACCGCCTGAGGGGAAGCCCCAATACTTTTGCTGCACTTGCAAAATGAACCCAAAAACATTAATCTAAACTGGTGAGTTTAGCGTATTACTAATCGTTTACTTTAGTAGGAATGACCATTAATGAGAATTGTTTCCATAATCACTGCGGTAGTTGTGATTTTTGTTTTATATATTTTAGTATTTGAGCGGGAGGCTTTTAATAAAGTCGCCAACGGAAATAGCATTAAGAGTGTTATCGACGAACGGCTTGCGGCGGAAAACATAGAAACTCAGACTAAAGTTATAAATGAAGAAGCATCTAAACAATCTGAAGAGAATTCAGAACTCGTTAGTGTTGTTGTTTACACATCAAATTCCCAAACTCTTGGAAGCACGGTAATATTAAGAGGAGAAACTGAGGCTGCACGTTTTGTTGAAGTCCGCGCGGAAACTTTTGGTCAGGTCATAACAGAACCCTTAAGAAAGGGATCTTTTGTTCAGAAAGATGATATTTTGTGTAAGTTGGACGAAGGTACTAGAAAAGCTGCGTTGGCAGATGCCGTAGCTCGATTAGAGGAGGCAAAAGCCTTAATACCGCAAACTGAAGCAAGGTTAGATGAAGCAAACTCTAGACTAGACGAGGCACAGATTAATTTTAATGCTGCATCAAAATTATCTAAGGGTGGTTACGCGTCAGAAACGAGGGTAGCTTCTGCCGAGGCAGCAATGAGGTCTGCCGAAGCAGGAGTGGCAACAGCAACAGCTGGCTTTGAGAGCACAAGAGCTCGGATCCAATCTGCCGAAGCAGGAGTAGCAACTGCTGAAAAAGAAATAGAAAGACTAATAATTACCGCGCCGTTTGAGGGAACTTTAGAGTCAGATACAGCTGAGATTGGATCTCTACTTCAACCAGGTGCCCTCTGTGGCACCATAATACAACTTAATCCAATAAAATTGGTTGGCTTTCTACCCGAAACAGAACTATCACGCGTAAAATTGGGAGCTCCAGTCGTGGCTAAGCTTACAAGTGGTCAAAAAATAGAAGGAAACGTAACCTTCCTTTCTCGATCAGCTGATACAACGACTCGAACATTTCGTGTAGAGGTAAATGTCCCAAATGACCAACTGAAAATAAGAGATGGCCAGACAGTAGAAATAGCAATTGGCTCAGACGGTAAGAAAGCGCACTTGCTGCCACAGTCTGCACTAACTTTAAACGACGAAGGGCTGTTAGGAATAAGGTTCATAGACGAGCAGAGTACAACTAGATTTGCAGCGGTTAATTTAGAACAGGATACCAAAGAAGGTGTATGGGTGTCAGGTTTAAACGACAAAGTAAACGTTATAATTATTGGTCAGGAATTTGTAAGAGAAGGTGTAAAAGTCTTAGCAACCTATAAGGATATGTCCCTATGACAGGTTTAATAGACTGGGCTTCTGCACGCGCGCGAATGATCATAGCCATAGTTGCCTTATCGCTGGCAGCCGGTGTTTATGCCTACACAGGTTTGCCAAAAGAAGGTGAACCGGATATCGAAATCCCAGCATTATTTATATCTGTACCATTCCCAGGAATTTCAGCAGAGGATAGCGAGTCTCTTCTAATACGAACAATGGAAACTGAATTGGCAGATCTGGATGGCCTCAAGAAAATGAATGCCACTGCCGCAGAAAACTACGCCGGCGTAGCTTTAGAATTCGAGTTTGGTTGGGACAAGACAAAAATAATGGCAGATGTCAGGGATGCTATGAGCAAGGCAGAGACCAAGTTTCCCAATGGAGCGGATAAATATTCAATCAACGAATTCAACTTCTCTGAATTCCCGGTAATCATAGTAAATTTAACTGGAAAAGTACCTGAACGCACAATGACCCGGGTCGCGAAGGAACTTCAAGAAAAATTAGAAAGCATGGACGCAGTGCTTGAAGCACCTATTTCCGGAAACCGTGAAGAAATGGTAGAGGTACTCATAGATCCTCTAAGGCTCGAAGCATACAATGTGACCGCAAATGAATTAATTACCGTTGTTAGAAATAATAACCGGTTAATTGCTGCTGGAAATATAAGTTCCGAGCAAGGTGCTTTCTCAGTAAAAATTCCTTCAAGCTTTGACGAACCTTCTGACGTATACGACTTACCCGTTAAAACAAATGGCGATCGCATTATAACATTGGGAGATCTTGCCGAAATAAAGCTAACATTTGAGGATCGAGCTGGTACGGCACGTTTTAATGGTGAAACTACAGTGGCAATTCAAGTAGTAAAGCGTCGCGGCTTCAATTTGATAGATATGGCAAACGAGGTTAAATCTATCGTAAAAACTGAGTCACAGGGCTGGCCCAAAGATTTACAAGTTGCAGTCAAAGTTGGAACCTCAAACGATCAATCTAACCAAGTTGCAAGTATGGTAGGACAGTTAGAGGGCTCCGTTCTAACTGCTATAGCTCTGGTGATGATAGTGGTTTTGACTTCTTTGGGTTCTCGAGGGGCAATACTGGTGGGCTTCGCAATACCAACTTCTTTTTTACTGTGTTTCGTACTACTTGGCGTGATGGGTGTGACAATTTCTAATATGGTCATGTTCGGGTTAATTTTAGCAGTAGGAATGCTAGTCGACGGCGCGATAGTAGTGGTGGAATATGCTGACAAGCGAATAGCAGAGGGAACTGGCCCAATGTCCGCATATGTTGAGGCGGCCAAACGAATGTTTTGGCCGGTTGCAAGTTCCACAGCAACAACCTTGTGCGCATTTTTACCGATGCTTTTTTGGCCAGGAGTGCCAGGACAATTTATGGGCATGCTACCTGTTACTTTAATTTTTGTGCTATCAGCATCGCTTATTGTAGCCTTAATTTTTCTTCCAATCATCGGAGGAGTATCAGGGCGACTAAGTCGTACGTTTGAGAGTACTTCAACGCTTATGCGAAAAAAACTTCCCTGGATTATTAGGGCTGCTTTGGTGCCCATCACGCTTTTTTGTCTTCTCTGCACGACAATGCAGTTAATAAACCCAGGGTTCTTAATGAATTTAGAGGCCGATCAGTTGAGCATTATCAGCTACATTCCTGGTGGAATTGGTCTAATATTGTCAGCGTTTTTAGTGTCAATTACAATGGGTGCAGCTGAATTTAAGCGCGAACGTAGAAAGGTTGTTTCTGGATATAGAAGAACGTTATTCGGACGTTTTATAAAAATTATAGTGGGTAACCCTATTATGCCATTGGCAGCAATTGGTGGTATAATATTTTTGACAATTTCAGTCTTTACTTACTTTGGCCAGAACAACTATGGCGTGGAATTCTTTGTGGAATCTGAACCAGAGCAAGCAATTGTTTACGTTCGTGCTAGAGGCAATCTATCTCTTCAAGAAAAAGACAATATTGTAAAAGAAGCAGAAAAGATAGTTTTAGCTCATCCAGGAGTAGATAGTGTTTTTGCATTTGCCGGCGCCGGTGGGTTAAACCAAAATACAGCGGGGGCGTCATCTCCAAAGGACACCATTGGTCAGATTCAATTGGAAACTATCCCTTGGGACAATCGAAAAAATAATCCAGATCTAGATGGAAACCTTGTAATTGCAGAACTATTGGCTGATTTGCAAAAAATACCTGGGATAAAGATAGAAGTACTTGAATTAGCCAGAGGTCCTGCAAGTTCCAAACCAGTACATTTGCGTTTGAAAGGCAATGATTGGGATGAGCTTCTTATGGCTACTCAAAATATGCGGGAAATATTTGAGGAAACGGAAGGTCTCACCTTAATTGAGGATACCCGCCCATTGCCGGGAATAGATTGGCAAATAAATGTTGATGTGGAGAAGGCCGGGAGATTTGGCGCAGACGTCACGACTGTAGGTGCCATGGTCCAATTAGTAACTCGGGGTGTCTTACTTGATACAATGCGAGTGGATAGTTCGGACGAAGAAGTTGAAATCAGGGTACGACTCCCAGAGAACTACCGCATTTTGAGCACTCTTGACACATTGAAAGTTCGTACAAAGGATGGGCTGGTCCCACTGTCTAACTTTATTACTAAATCGCCAGTAAAAAAGCTTGGTGAAATAAATCGGATAGACCAAAAGCGTTTCTTTGACATTAAAGCTGGGGTTGAGGATGGATTGAAAACAACTCTCATCGATCAGAATGGAAATAAAACAGAAGTATTTATCAATGCAAACGAGAGAATAGCACATTTAACAAAGTATCTTAAGATAAATCCACTTGGACCAGGGATTAGCTGG
Source organism: Paracoccaceae bacterium (assembly GCA_902602765.1). Taxonomy (GTDB): domain Bacteria; phylum Pseudomonadota; class Alphaproteobacteria; order Rhodobacterales; family Rhodobacteraceae; genus Salinivivens. Next base: position 75,310 of record CACKSH010000006.1, on the reverse strand, counting down.
GAGTGGACTGGAGATCAGGAAGACCAAGCTGAAAGCCAAGCATTTCTTTCGACTGCTTTCTCAGCAGCTTTAGCACTAATGTTTATTATATTATTAGCCCAATTTAATAGCTTTTATAACTCTGTGGTCGTACTTTTAGCCGTAATACTATCGACCGTAGGTGTCCTAATTGGCATGCTTGTTATGCAACAACCATTTTCTGTTATTATGACCGGTACAGGTATTGTTGCTCTCGCTGGAATTGTGGTGAACAACAACATAGTTCTCATTGACACCTATCAAGAGTTTTCAAAATACTTACCACGTGTAGAAGCTATAATTAGAACGGCAGAGCAGCGTATAAGACCCGTATTACTAACCACAATTACAACCATGGCCGGGCTAGCTCCAATGATGTTTGGATTGAGCTTGAACTTTATAAACGGTGGATATTCAGTTGATAGCCCAACTTCTCTCTGGTGGAAACAATTAGCAACAGCGGTAGTTTTTGGACTTGGCATTGCCACTATGCTCACCTTGGTTTTCACGCCATCCCTTCTGGCACTTCGAATCTGGGTCGTTACATATGTGGTTTGGATAAGTCAATTCCTTGTCCGAATTGGTGCAGGAAAGAGTGGGAAAAGTGCACAAGATTGGGCATTGAGACGGGCTGCGAAACAGCAGAAGAATACAGAAATACTTTGGAATGAGGGTTATTTGGCATCCAATATGGTAGGGGTCAGAAATATGGAATCCTCATTTAATATGGACGCTAAAACTCAAGCTGCCGAATGAGACATTTTTAAGTCTTTGATTTAGCCCACCTTGAGCTGCATGTTCCAAAGTTCAAAGTAACGACTCTGGTTTTTTAACAGATTGGAGTGTTCACCAATTTCAACTATTTCCCCACTTTCAAGAACAACTATTTTGTCAGCATCTGATATAGTTGATAGACGGTGCGCTATTGAAATAACCGTTCGGCCCTTTGCTGCATTTTCCAGAGCATCGTGAATTTCACGCTCAGTTTCGGAGTCGAGAGCCGATGTTGCCTCATCGAGTAGTAGGATTGGTGGATCTTTGAGGAGTGTCCTTGCAATACCTACCCTCTGCTTTTCTCCACCAGAAAGCTTTAAACCTCTTTCACCAACAGTAGTGTCATATTCATCTGGTAAGGACATAATGAACTCGTGTATTTGAGCAGCCCTGGCCGCCTTTTCTACCTCGGCCGAGGAAGCATTATCTTTCCCATACGCTATATTATAAAATATGCTGTCATTAAATAAAACCGTATCTTGGGGAACAACTCCGATAGCCTTATGTAAAGACGATTGAGTAACATTTTTAATGTCTTGTCCATCTATCGATAATGAACCTCCTGAAACATCATAAAATCGAAATAAAAGACGACCGATGGTTGACTTGCCAGAGCCAGATGATCCAACAATTGCAACCTTTGCTCCACCTTGAATTTCAATATTTAAGTCATTTAGAATTTGGCGTTTACCGTCATAACTGAAATATACATTTGAAAACTTTACTTGGCCGTTTGTAACATCGATTGGCTTGGCATTAGGTTTATCAAAAATCTCCGTCTCTTGCTCTAACAAATTGAACATTTCACCCATGTCTACGAGTGCCTGTCGTATTTCTCGGTACACAGTGCCAAGGAAGTTAAGAGGCATTGTTATCTGGATCATGTAAGCATTTACCATTACGAAATCCCCAACTGTCAAAACACCATTTTGAACTCCAAAAGCGGCCATCACCATTACTATTATTAACCCCAACGTTATTAAAATGGCTTGGCCAAAGTTAAGGAAACCTAATGAATATGCAGTCTTAAGTGCTGCATCTTCATAGCCGGCCATAGCGGTGTCATAACGCTCGGCCTCTCTTTGCTCGGCATTAAAATATTTCACTGTTTCAAAGTTAAGCAGGCTATCTACAGCTTTTTGAGCTGCTTCCGTATCTTGATCATTCATTTTCTTTCTTAATTTTACGCGCCATTCAGTTACTTTAAAAGTGAACCAAACATATGTTCCAATAGTAAGGAAAATTACAGCCAAATATCGTATATCAAGCATCACATAGAGTAAAATTGCGATCATCAATAATTCAAGCACCAAAGGACCGATTGAAAACAATAAAAACCGAAGTAAAAATTCAACTCCCTTCACTCCTCTGTCGATAATGCGAGAAAGCCCACCAGTTTGACGCGTGATGTGGTATCGCAGAGATAAAGCATGTACATGTCGAAAAGTTGTCAGTGCAAGTTTACGAAGAGCTCTTTGAGCTACCTTGGCAAACAAAATGTCTCTCAATTGCTGAAAACCATTTGTAAATATTCGGGAGACGCCATAGGCAACCGTTAGGCCAACAGCCCCAAGAAAAAGCTCGCTAACTCCTTGGTCTGACAAAGCGTTAACGGTATCTCGATAAATAAGAGGAGTATAAACAGCAATCATCTTTGAAAGGATAAGAGCAAGCATCGAAAAAATAACTCGATACTTTATTTCAGGCTGCCCTTTTGGCCATAAGTACGGCGCTACTCGAATTATAGTACGTATACCTGATTTTCTCTCCAAATATTCGGTATTTTGTTCGTCGTTTTTCATTTAATATGTAATGCCCGCAATCATAATTATTAATCAACTAAGTGTCGCTTTACAAAAACCTTGGTTTAGAAGATTTATTAATTGGTTCAATTGATATCGGGTAAATCAAACAACTGTCCGGGATAAATCAAATCAGGATCCTTAATTTTGTCTCGGTTTGCGTCAAAGACACGAACGTACAGTAATCCATCACCATATCGCTTGCGTGCTATAGCCCAAAGTGTATTACCCGGCTGCACTGTAACCACGTTAATGCGAACAGGGCTTGAACTTGGAGCAATTAACGCGGCAAGCTTCTCACGATCTTCACGTTTAAAAGGACTTTCTAATCTAGAAACCACATCACCTCTCGATCCCAGCTCATCAATACGAAGGGTGTATGTTCCTGGAATGACATCCGACAAATCCGTCTCCCAATACCCAGTGTCATCCGTCTTTGCCGCTGATATAGCCTCATTATCAACATAAAATCTAACAAGGCCATCAGGGTTGGAACGCCCGCTCAGAGTAACGTTGCCCGACGGATCATACGCTATAGAGTCGAGTGCAAGCTGGTCTTTCGCACTTTGATCATCTTGTAACACCTTAACCCCATCACTGTCAGCCATCACGACCTTTGGCTGCGGTGTACTTGAATTCATTGTTGAGTTTGAAATATCTTCAGAATTATCGGAAAGGCTGACGTCAGGACCACTCTCTGAAATATCCACTTTATTTTCGGAAATTTCAGATTTTTCTATTGCCTCTTGCAGTTCCGTCTGCGTTTCCTGTTCCTCTAAATATGAAAGGTCTACTTGCCCAATCTCTACCTCATCTTCTTCCAGTATCTCGGCCTTAGTCACTTCGATCTCAGGTTTTTCAACAGTCCCGTATTGCTCTTTAGTTTCCGAAGTCGACTTTTCATCAGATTTGTCAGTCTCTACTTCTTGGCTTTCAACGGACCCTTTCCTTTGTACTGAACCAACTGACGCAATCTCACCAGAAGGTTCTAAACTTGCCACCTCGTCTGAGAGCTGCAAATTCTCGTTTAAAGCCTTTTTTGTTATCTGTGATGGCAAAATAACTATACTTTGATCTGCATAAACAAAATCGTCGCCTTTGTCTGTTCTCAAAACAAGTACACGAATTTCTTCACTAGAACTTAATTCAAAAATTGATGCAAAGCTCCCATCTTTCCCAACGGATATTGTCCCAATTATAATTTCACCGACAAGAACCTCTATAGTTGCTCCAGGTTCTGCTCTACCGGCGAGGGTAACGAGACCATCAACATCAACCCGAGCCGTATCCAAAAAAACTTCAACCGGCATAACTTCAGTATCTTCAGGAATTGAGCCTTCTACTTCTACATTTTTCTCAGCGGTGGGTTTTAATTCAACCTTAGATGTTGAGCTATTAAGTTCTTTAGTGGTCTCATTTATTTCAATTTGAACTTGTTCTTGAACATTTTGGATATCTGCGCCCGAAACAGACTTCTCTTCTTGTGTATTCAAAGCATCAAATACACCGTAAGTTACTACACTCACGCCAAGCACGCCGAGCCAAAACCAAATGGAACTTAATAGATTCAATTTTGTATATCTCCAAAATTTTGTTAACCCATATCTACAGTTGAGTGAGGACATCAACAAGGCTAAAGTTTACAGGTTACTCTGAAATAAGGATTTCAATATGTTATCACTTTCTGTTTGTGTGTTTTGCGGTTCACGTTATGGAAGCGATAACGCTTACAAAAAAGCGACCGAAAAACTAGGGCGGCTGCTTGCGGAGGAAAACTGTCAGCTAGTTTATGGGGCAGGCAATATAGGTCTTATGGGCACCGTGGCTCATAACATACAGTCTAACGGTGGCGAAGTTATGGGAGTAATTCCAGAACATTTATTAGAGGCGGAGGTTGGTAAAACCGACATTAATAATTTTATCGTCACACAAAACATGCACGAACGCAAAAAGGTTATGTTCATGAATTCTGACGCCATTGTTATTTTACCGGGTGGCGCAGGGACACTTGATGAATTTTTCGAAGTCTTAACCTGGGCACAATTAAAACTGCATAGCAAACCTATAATAATTTTAAATGTAAAAGGGTTCTGGGACCCTCTGATTAAATTAATTAACCATCTTATTGAAAATGGGTTTGCTGATGAGAGTTTAAGTGGACTTTTTAAGATAGTCACATCACCCGAGGATGCTATCAGAGCCCTAAAAGTTAATGATTAATCAGATACAGTTGCTAAAGTATATAAAAACAACGCTAGCCAAATCAAACCGAATGCAATTGCCTGCCAGATGCCAAATGGCTCCATAAAAATAAATACGGCAACTAGAAATTGAAGCGTTGGATTAAGATACTGAATTATGCCTAACGAGGTCATTTGGATACGCCGTGCTGCAAAGGAAAAGAGCATCAACGGCACCGCTGTCAAAGGTCCACTAAAAATTAGCAGAAGCGAAGTCTTAAGACTACTGCCAAAATTACCAATTCCGGAAAAATGCCAATAAAGAAGAAATGTTAAAGCTATTGGCAGAAGTAGAAAAACTTCAGTCGTAACCGATATGACAGGCCCCAAACTAATCTGCTTTTTTACCAGGCCGTATATTCCAAAAGTAACTGAGAGAACCAAGGCGACCAAAGGCAAAATATTTTGTGATACCGCTAATACAACAACCGCAACCCCCGCTAGAAATACAGAGCAACATTTCACCAGCGACAATCGTTCTTTGAAAAAAAGTAATCCAAACAAAACCGCAACTAGCGGAAAAATATAATACCCAAGGCTAGCTTCCGTAGCACGATCATTGTGAACTGACCAAATAAAGAAGAACCAATTAGTTGAAATCATAGCAGCGGCCCAAAATAAACCTACAATGAGCTTCCAATCCATGAATACTAATTTCAACTCATGTAACCTGTTCTGCAACCGCAAAAAAAATATAAATACAATCACAGACCAAAGGGTTCTGTGACAAAGAACCTCGATAGGAGGAGTATTTCCCAGCTGCTTATAATATATGGCGGAAAGGCCCCATATGGTACAAGCTAAGATCATAGCGAACGCGCCTTTTTGAGGCTCTGTCATCTGACGGTCCTTGGATTACAACAAGTAAAGACCAGTGCTGTACCTCTTTCTGATAACAGACCCTACCGTGCTGCGGGGTCTGCCAAATATCTTAGAGCTTACATGCGCGATGCAACGTTTTCCCAATTGACAAGTTGATCCAGAAAATTTGTCAAATAGGCAGGTCGCTTGTTGCGAAAATCTATATAATATGAATGTTCCCATACATCGCAACCCAACAATGCAACCTGACCGAAACATATTGGGTTTACACCGTTCTCAGTTTTGGTAATTTTTAGCGAACCATCTGTATCTTTAACTAGCCAGCACCAGCCTGCGCCAAACTGCCCTGCACCAGCAGCACAAAAATCTGCTTTAAACTTTTCAATTGAACCAAAATTTTCATTTATTGCAGAAGATAACTCTGATGGCATGTTATTTCCACCTGGGCCCATCATCTCCCAAAACTGAATATGGTTCCAATGCTGCGATGCATTGTTGAAAATACCATTCTGCGCAACCGAACCAGCTTGATATGTTCCAACTATAATTTCTTCAAGAGATTTATCGTACCATTCCGTTCCATCAATTAACTTGTTACCATTATCAACATACGCCTTGTGGTGTAAATCATGATGATACTCTAGGGTCTCTTTAGACATACCGAACTCAGATAGTGCATCGTGAGCATACGGTAGATTAGGTAGTTCAAACGCCATTAAATAATCCTTACATTCAAAAAGTGAGCTCTTCAGGATGATAGGTTTACTCACAAAACGTCAATAGTAAAGAAGCAAAACATGGTAAAGATATAAAATCTTGCATTGGAGTTCACTATATTTAACTGCTAAAATTAGCCCACCTCTAGTGCGTAATTCTTCGAAAAAATGTATACTTCACTTCATTGCGATTTCTAGTTTATTCGTCCGCAACTTCACTTCCTTTTTTGCTCGAAACTAGCAACAAATCACTAAGATATTTTTCTACCGAGCCAAAACAAATAACTGTGGCTCTATTTTCTTCAGATAGCCACACCGCGGCGGCAACTTGCGAAAACCGTGTTCTTCTGATCTCACCCAAAGCCAAGCTGTTTAGATCAGTGTCAATTGGCGCCAATTTAGCAACTACTTCTCTGACCCTGTCTCCTTCCATTGAAAATATTGCTCTAGCATCCGATACATCTAAAAAAAGCGTATGCTCAGAATTGAAGGATTCCCTTAGAAGATTTAATCGGTTTAAAACCTCTTCACGGGTGCAGAAATAAAGTAGTTCATCTGGTGACATCCAAGCTAATATAGCATCTGTGGTTGCTTCAATGTGTCTGACAGGGGGAATACTAATGCCAAGAACATGACGCAATTTTCGTTTAAGTACTTGGTCATCAAGATTTAGGCGCATCGTAATCATTCCGATGCCTATCTCTCTAAATACTTTAAGATAGTGTGAGTTTTGGCTGATCTGTGTTTTATGCTGATCAAACATTTTGCTTACTACCAGTTTTGTCGTAAAATACTTGATCTACAATCCTAGTAGGTACTACTTCGCCATTTACTTTTTCAAATTTAATTACTTCTCCCAGTCGCTCAGGTCCATTATGGACTAAACCCATGGCAATGCCCTTTTCTAAAGTGGGCGAGAAATAGGTAGAGGTCACTCGACCTATTGTATTCTTTTGCCCATTAGCATTGGAACCAGTACCTACCGCATATGACCCATCGGGAAGCACGGACCCATCAAGGGTTTCTAACCCAACAAGTTTCCACCTATTTGGATTTTTCATAAAGTCTCTTTCTAGGGCTCTTTTGCCAATGAAATCATTTTTCTTTTTTGAAATAGCCCAATCTAGATTGAGATCTTGGGGAATTATAGTTCCATCAGTTTCATCACCGATCATAATAAAACCTTTTTCTGCTCTCATGACATGTAGTGCCTCGGTTCCGTACGGCATAATATCAAACTCGGCACCCACATCCAGTAATGTATTCCAAAAATCAAGCCCGACTGATGAACCCACTGATATCTCAAAAGATAATTCACCTGAAAAAGAAATTCGGAAAACACGTGCTTGAAACCCGCCCAAGGAAGCATCTGTCCACTCCATGAAGCCTAAGGCATCTTTTGAAATATCTGTTCCACCCAATTTTTTAAGTAACTTCCTAGAATTGGGGCCGACTACAGCAATTTGGGCGTATTGCTCAGTAATATTTTGAGTGAATACTTTTAAATCCCACCACTCTGTTTGCAACCACTCTTCCATGTGTGAATGAATCCGTTCCGCACCACCCGTCGTTGTATGGCAAAGAAAAGTATTTTCATCTAAACGAGCTACAACACCATCATCAATTAAAAAACCATTTTCAGAGCACATCAAGCCATATCTACACTTACCGATAGCAAGATTTGAAATCATATTAGTATAAATCAAATCTAGAAACGTTCCCGCATCCGGACCTGAGACTATAAGCTTACCAAGAGTGGATGCATCAAGGAGTCCAACTGAGGAGCGCGTTTGTAAGATTTCACGGTTTACTGCCTCGTTTGTACCTTCTCCTGCTCTGGGAAAACAATACGGTCGCCGCCAAAATCCAACTGGCTCACAGAATGCATTATGTTCAACGTGCCAGCTGTGAATTGGTGACATTCTCACTGGCTGAAATACGCTATCACGGGCAGAACCAGCAATAGACCCCATCGAAATTGGCGTGTATGGTGGTCGAAAAGTCGTGGTGCCAACCTGACTAATTGGACTGGACAACGTATTAGCTAAAACCGCTAAACCATTTACATTGGATAATTTACCCTGATCAGTCGCCATGCCAAGTGTTGTATAGCGCTTTAAGTGCTCAACACTTTCAAAGCCCTCCCGCGCAGCAAGTTCAACGTCACTTATTTTAACATCATTTTGAAAATCTAAAAAAGTTTTATTTCTTAATTTTCTTTTTGCGCGTCTAGGCGAAAACCAAAAAGGCTCAACAGGATCCTCTGATTTTTGCAAAACTTCAGGAACATTTGATCGAATTTCTTTTCCGCCTACTTTTATACCTATTGTAAAACCTACATCAGTAGCTTCATTAACGATTTCGCTTAATTGAATTTTGCCAGACGCAGCTCCAACTGTTTCCACAAAACTTTCACCATTTTGATTTGTTGGAGGCCTAGACTTGTCTGGACAGAACATAGAGCGCTCATCGCTCCACTCTAATTTACCTCCACAATGCGACCACAAATGAACTACTGGTGTCCATCCACCCGACATCGCCACTGCGTCACACGCTATTTTCTCAATGGTTTCTCCCTCACCAGAGCTTAAACATACGTGTACGCCCGAAACTCTCTTGCGGCCAGTAACCTTCGCTATCACTTTGCCAAATTCTACGCGTATTCCCATCTTCCGAGCCTTAGCGGTTACTTCTCCACCACCATTTTCTCGCGCGTCAAGGATAACCGGCACCTCTAAACCCATTTCCTTGAGGAAAATAGCAGTTTTGTATGCGTCATCATTATTTGTAATCACAACTGTTTTTTGCCCAATTGATACACCATAATTGACCCCATAATCCCTAACAGCTGATGCCAGTAAAACCCCAGGAATATCGTTACCAGCAAAACTAAGCGGTCGCTCAATTGCGCCCGTACAGCAAACTATTTGCTTCGATCGAATTTTCCAAAGCCTATGCCGTGGCCCGTCATTGTTTTCGTTATGGTCATTTAACTGCTCATATCCTAAAAAATAACCATGATCATAAATGCCAGCACCTGTCATACGAGTTCTAAGCGAAGCATTGGGCATAGCATTCAATTCTTCTAAAACGTTCTGAACCCATTCATTTACTGTAAAATTATCAATATGCGCCTCATCTGTCTGAGCGCGCCCACCCCAACTTGATTGTTGTTCGATTAGAAGAATTTTAACTCCAGTCCTGGCCGCGGCCAAGGCAGTCTGTAGACCTGATACTCCACCTCCCACAATCACAACGTCAAAGAATGCGTGGAAGTGCTCATAGGTACTTCCATCCTTTACCTGAGGAGCCTTGCCTAAGCCGGCTGACATTCTAATAAATGGCTCGTAAACATACTTCCAAAATGGGCGTGGATGGATGAACATTTTATAGTAAAAACCAGCCGGCAAAAATCGCGCTAACCAACTATTTATCTCACCAACGTCAAATTCCAGCGTAGGGAAATGGTTCTGAGAAGTTGCAGAAAGACCCTCAAAAATTTCAGTCATCGTACCGCGCTGATTAGGCTCAAAAAAATGACCTTTTCCTAGATTGACCAAAAAATTTGGCTCTTCAGGTCCAGAAGATACAATTCCTCTAGGCCTGTGATATTTAAATGAACGAGCTAGCAACAATTTATCATTGGCTAATAGAGCCGATGCAAGAGTATCCCCCTGATAACCAGTGAAGTTTATTCCATTAAAGTTAAAATTGATTGGTTTATCAGCCTGAATTAATCTGCCTTTGGTAGAAAATCGTTTACTCAAGACCAAACTCCTGCGAACTTAGGAAACAAATTGGCTTTTTCTTTTTTAGCTCCAAGATTAATCATGAAAATTCTTTCCATTTCCAACCAGGCTTTTTCTCAGAAATCTTATCTTTAATTTCCGCTGGTGGTTCTAATGTCTGCGCAGGGTATGTTCCAAAAACCTCCATAGACACCGTACATCGGGCCACATTAAACCACTTACCACAGCCATTTACATGTCTCCAACGTTCGAAATGAATACCTTTTGGATTTTCCCGATTAAACAAGTAACTCTCAAATTCGTCATCGCTGGAACCTGGACCAAATCGTTTTAAATGTGCTTCACCACCAGCCGCTAAGTCGGTCTCATCAGTAAGAACTCCACAGTATGGACACTCAAAAATTAGCATATTTATCCTCTTTAATGAGCAACACCCGCTGCTACACTTTCATCAATAAATTGACCCTCGCGAAAGCGAGTAACTCTAAAATCTTCAGCTAATGGGCCAGGTTCGCCCTTTGCAATCAGTTCAGCCATCGCCCAACCTGATCCAGGTATTGCTTTGAACCCTCCAGTTCCCCAACCACAATTCATAAATATATTTTTTACCGGCGTTTTTGAGATAATCGGTGATCTATCACCTGTCATGTCAACAATTCCACCCCACCACCGTAACATCTTCAGCCTTGAGATAATTGGGAAGGTTTCAACCAGCGCTCTAACTGTTTCCTCAACATGATGAAAAGAGCCTCTTTGAGAATAATTATTATATCCATCGGCACCACCGCCAATAACCATTTCACCTTTATCAGATTGGCTCATATATCCATGAACAGTATTTGCCATTACAACAACATCCATGCACGGCTTTATAGGTTCAGATACTAATGCCTGTAAGGCAACTGACTCTATTGGCAAACGAAATCCAGCCATGTCAGCTAAAACACCAGAATGTCCAGCAACCACAATGCCAATTTTCTCGCATACAATTGTACCCTTAGTTGTCTCAACTCCAACCGCTTTACCATTCATAGTATTGACACCGGTTACTTCACACTGTTGTATTATGTGCATTCCCATATCAGAACAGGCTCGGGCGTAACCCCAGGCAACCGCATCATGTCTAGCCGTTCCTCCTCTCGGCTGCCAAAGCGCTCCCAAAACTGGATACCTAGGTCCTTCAATATTAATTATTGGGCAAAGCTTCTTTACCTTTTGGGGACTGATAAACTCTGTTGAAACTCCCTGTAAAGCGTTTGCGTGGGCAGTTCGCTTATAACCTCTTATTTCATGCTGGGTCTGAGCTAACATCATGACACCTCTGGGGCTGAACATGATGTTATAATTTAAGTCCTGGCTTAAATTTTCATAAAGCGATCGCGCTTTTTCATATATCGCAGCAGAAGGATCTTGGAGGTAATTAGATCTAATTATAGTTGTGTTACGACCAGTATTTCCACCTCCAAGCCAACCTTTTTCCAAAATAGCAACATTTTTGATGCCGTAGTTTTTACCGAGGTAGTATGCTGTGGCAAGGCCATGCCCGCCTGCGCCAATTATAATTACGTCATATTTGCTGCGTGGCTCTGGCGACTGCCAAGCCCTTTCCCAACCGATATGATCTCGTAATGCCTCACGGGCAACCGCAAAAGCTGAATACTTTTTCATTAAAACGAATCCATTTCCTCAATTATAAAAAGATGCGATAAAAGAAATAGCAAGCTTCGTTTCAGAGCGTCACGTTAAACCAATTTTGCGCCATTTAATCATCAATATATAATTTTGTGCTTTTTAAATAAATCAGCAGAGGGTACATATTCAAAGATTAGAACTTATGAGCCAGTTATATGATTTTTTGGGTAATAACCTTTTTAATTTGCGCGCTAATTTCGATATTTTTTTATCGTACCATAACGCAGGAAGCCCCTGATATCGTTCCCAACTCAGATTTAGAAGTTTACAAGGATCAACTTGTAAATATCGACAAAGAGCTGTCTAGAGGAATAATTGCTATTGATGAAGCTGAAAGAATAAAGGCTGAGGTTAGCAGACGCATTCTAGAATTAGATAAAAGAAAAAAATTTGCATTTAAAAAAGAAACAAAAGTATCAGGCCTTATTTTAAGTACAATTTTTCTCCTTATTTTAGTCGCAGGGGGCTCATTCATTTATCAAGAATTTGGTGCCCCCGGATATGAAAACATATCTCAGAGCCAAAGAATAAAAAATGCAAATGAACTACTAAAAGGACGGGCTACTCAAGGAAAGCTATTACAAGATAGAGGCAACCACCAAAACTTCAAAACTCCAGAAGGAGACTATGGAGAGTTAGTGAAAAAGCTGAGGCAAAAGGTTGCCGAGCGCCCAACTGATCTAGAAGGCCTAAAATTACTCGCTGGTATAGAAGCCAAGATTGGAAATATTGATGAAGCCGTTAAAGCTCAACAACAATTCCTACAAGTATTAGGGGATAGTGCGTCGGATTTAGATTTTTTTAACTACGCAGATTTATTGATAAATCAAGTTGATGGCATTGTTTCCCCTGAGGCCGAAAAAGCATTGAGAACAGCACTAAGAATAAATCCCCAGAACGGTGGTGCAAAGTACTATATAGGTCTGATGTTAGCACAAAATGACCGTCCAGATTTAGCACTTCGTCTTTGGAAGCAACTACTTAAAATTGATAAGTTGGACGCCCCGTGGATACCATTAATTAGGGATGATATTGAAAGGCTAGCAGTCTTAGCAGGTGATACAAAATTTGAATTACCTTCTATAGAGCTAACTCCCGGACCAACCGCGGAAGACGTTGATAATGCATCGCAGATGAGCAACGAGGAAAGACAGGAGATGATTAGAGGCATGGTTTCCAGATTGTCGGAGAGGCTGTCAACCGACGGAGGAAGCCCTAACGAGTGGGCAAGATTAATAAATGCCTTAGGCGTTCTTGGCGAGTTTCAAAGTGCCAGGTCAGCATGGAATCAGGCAAAAAATATTTTTACAGAAAGCCCCTCTTCTCTGGAAATATTGAATACCGCTGCCCAAAATATAGGCCTGAAATAATGATTTATGAAAATATTTTACAATTTTCTGACTCATTATCTAAAAATTCAGCTTTAATGGGTTTGGATTTAGGCAGCAAAACAATTGGAGTTGCTATTTCAGATGGCCTGAGAGCCGTTGCCACTCCACTGAAAACAATTAAACGAACAAAGTTTAGTGATGAGGTCAAAATCTTGTTTCATCTCATAACAGAGCGAGAGATATCGGGAATTATTCTTGGACTCCCCAAAAATATGGACGGGTCTGAGGGACCACGATGTCAATCAACACGAGCTTTTGCGAGAAACATAATTAGATTAAAAGATTTTCCAATAGCATTCTGGGACGAAAGGTTATCAACTGTGGCCGCAGAGAAAGCACTGCTAGAGGCGGATATAAATAGAAAACGCCGCAGCGAAGTAATTGATCATGTGGCAGCATCTTATATTCTCCAGGGAGCGTTAGATAGAATATCCCATGATAAAACAGGATAATAAGTCACACAATGAGTGAAGATATTTGGAAACGAAACGAGGTAGACTCTCCATGCGTAAATATTTGCATTGTCCATCCACAGGCGAACATATGTACTGGATGTTTTCGAACCATTGATGAAATTTCAAGTTGGTCAAAGATGAGTGAAACAGAAAGAAAGGGAATAATAAAAGAACTCCCCAACAGATCCTCCAAACTAAGGGTCAGACGTGGCGGAAGAGCAACGCGCTTAGGAGATTAAATAATAGAAAGCCAATCTTGTACATTATTTAGCAACGGCCGGAAATAAGCGACTTGCCTATTTGAACTTTCCACTCCTTTTGATGGAGAAACCCACGGGGCCATTCCATGTAGTAGTAAAGGATGTAACGCATATCCTGTGCCTACGGGACTTTCAATAACTTTACGCTTACAATTTTCGAAACAATTTTGTCGAGCTTTTTTGTATGTATCCGTTAGGTCAATATCTTTCCAACTTGATGGTGGAACTTTTGACAATAAGTTAGAAAATTCTTTCTTCATAATTAAATGTGATCCTTCCCAAACAACTATCGGGCTTGCACCAGAGTGAGTATTGTTTAATGGAATACCCAAAATAATTCCATGAGCCTCAATAAGGTACCGCCTTTTTTTTGTACCAATTGGCAAAAGCCCATCTACGTGAGCAGCGTCTCTTTTCAATCTATATTCAAAAGCTGCCTCACTATCCCCTGCGCGCGGCTTCGGATAACCAGGAAAAATAACTGACAGTTGACCCTTATGATATGATTTTAAATTAATATTTTCCATTAAACTACTGAAAGTATCTGGAAATTTAACTTCTTCAAAATTCCCCTTTGAGTCATTTGGAAGAACATCAACTCCAACGAACCAGGTACCCTCACACTGAAGCCATTTTGCTAATTGATTTGGATTTGCAAGGATCTCATTTCCTTTTTTTTCTGCAAACTCTGCCCATTTAGCTATCTGCTCCTCATATTTAAATTCTATGTATCCCTTATCACCAAACAACATAAATCCACTCACGGTCTTAATTCAAAATTTATTTACTGCAATACTTTCATCATCAGCCAGAAATTATATCTAAAGTGCATCGCCAATTACCTTTTCAATTCTCTCCACATCGTCTGGATTATTCAGTTCCCAAAAAACTCTACCGCGCGCAGATACCACTACACATTTTACTAGTTGGTTGTTTTCAAGAAATCTTAGCTGTTCTAGTCCTTCAAGTTTCTCCAATTTCCCAATGGGCCACTCCACGTAAGAACTCAGAGCATTTGGTCGATATGCATAAACTCCCACATGATGAAATACAGGTATATCGGCGTCAATACTTAGTTTTTCAATATCCACAAAGGGAATAACTTCCTTTGAAAAATAAAGAGCATAATTATCAACTCCAAATACTGACGTTGTACCACCAACTAAACCCTTTTTTCTGTCTTCCAGGAAATGGCCATATGTTAAACGATCAAGCCTTACAACTGGCGTTGCCATACTAAGTTTATCATCTTTCTCCATTGCTTGAATGAGACTTTCAACAAACCAAGGTGGTGTTAGCGGAGCATCTCCTTGAAAGTTGATTATCAGATCAGCATCTAACTTCGCATTATCAACAGCCTCCGCACATCTCTCAGTGCCATTCCTACATTGCGAAGATGTCATTATGACTTTAGCACCAAACGCTCTCGCAGAAGAAGCAATTCTGGTATCATCAGTTGCAATGAAAATATCATGAATATTTTTAACTTTTCCTGCGGTTCGCCAGGTTAATTCAATTAACGACTTTTTTTCCCCATTAGGCAAATTGAGATCTACTAAAGGCTTACCAAGATATCTGCTAGACGCATAACGGGCAGGTATAATAATTATAGTTTTCACAAATCCCTACTCCAATGGGGTGAGAAGCGCTGTAGTAACAGATAATGATGCAACAATTTTTAATCTATCGTAAAGTGCTTGGTGTATAATAAGATTATCCAAAAGTTTCTACAGATAATTGATTTTCCAATATTTAAATAGCTCAATTATGAGCAATAAAATAACATTATTGGGAGTTATATTAGTCAAGCTACTGCTGTAAACTCGTCCAAATTGACACCCGAACCGGGTAGAAGGTTGAATACATCTTCACAACAATTTTCTACAACGTAACAATCTGGTTTTGAAAACAACTTACGCAGAAGTGAATTAGTAATAAAGTGTCCAGCCTTATGGCCTTCGTATTTACCCAAAATTGGAGCACCCGCAAGAGCTAAATCACCAAATGCATCGAGCATTTTATGACGTACTGCCTCATCTTGATAACGCATCCCCCCGGGCGATAAAACTTTATCACCATCGACAACAAGTGCGTTAGAATAATTTCCGCCCAAGGCCAGACCATTCCTTCGCATAGTCTCAACATCTTTATTACTGCAAAAAGTCCGACTGCTACAAAGCTCTTTTACAAATGACCCATTAGACATATTTAGTATTTTACTTTGTTTACCAATTACAAGATCATCGAACTCAATAAAATACTCCATTTCTGGACGCTTAAATGGACTTAATCTCGCCCATCCAAACTGGTTTTCAAACATGACAGGGCGGGTAATCTTTATAATCCTCGACGAGGAGCTTATGATTTTCAGACCCGTCTCTAATATTCCTTTAACGAAAGGAGCCGCGCTTCCATCTAAAATCGGAACTTCTTCACTATCGATCTCAATCAATGCGTTTGACACTCCACAACCGGCAAGTGCCGCCATAAGGTGTTCTATAGTAGAAATTGCAGTTCCATCTTCATTCGTTACCCTGGTACAGAGTTTGGTTTTCGAAACATAATCCCACCGTGCGCGGACAATAGGATTTCCAATTTCAATATCTTTACGGTTAAATAAAATGCCATGATTTTCGGAAGCCGGTTTAATGGAGAGACTTACGGACTTTCCTGAATGCAAGCCTACCCCAGAAAATATTATTGAACTTTCAAGCGTAGTTTGCAAAATACAGCCTTTGGAATAACCTCAAACATCATCTTATATTGCAATGAGCCAGTAGACAATTCAAACTTTGTAACTAATTGTTACAAAGCAACTTTATCAAGTCTCTACATCTTTGACATCTACTTTGCGTTAAGAAATAAAATATTTAGTTTGCTTGGCGTCTCAAGAAAGCAGGAACCTCTATCTTTTCCTTGTTAGCATCGGTATCATTATGTTCCGCGTTATAATTATTTCGCTGACTATCCTGATCAGACCTTAGAGTTTCATTTTGTATTGGTGCGGCCGTACCCGTACCCGCCATTCTATTAATTAAAGAACCTATACCAAACCGTGGCTTATCCTTAATTTCTGGACTCTTCGTAGCAACCATTGGTCTAAAATTTTCAGTTTGATTGTTTGGAGACTTCGATACAGCGGCACGAAGACGTTCAAGGGTTTCTTTGGACGGAGTACCAGGTGGGTTTGATTGAGCGGTACCCATTCTATCGCTGCTGCCTATACCACTTAATGTTTCATAACCATTAGCGGCTCGTTGATCGGGTTTATCTTCACCGGCCGTAGCAGGATCAAATCCAGATTTAGCTTCCATATTTTGAGTTTCGAACAAACCGGGTTCAGTTGATGGTAAGGATGAATTTTCGTTATGCTCTCTCTTGGCTTCTGCAGAGACCTTGTCAGCCATGCTACTTATAGCTTTACTCTCTTCAGCCGATGTAACTCTCCGGGGCAGATAAGATTGTGTTTCTCTAGCCCCATCAGATACCGAGTTGAATTTTGTATTGGCTTCTATACCTGTTGCCACGACTGATACTCGCATAACCCCTTCTAAATTAGGATCAAGCGTTGATCCAACGATTATGTTTGCCTCAGGATCAACTTCTTCTCTTATCCTATTTGCAGCTTCGTCTAATTCAAAAAGAGTTAAATCATAACCACCTGTAATATTGATAAGCACCCCATTTGCCCCTCGAAGACTAATCTCATCAAGCAGTGGATTTGCAATTGCTTTTTCGGCAGACTGGACTGCCCGGTCTTCACCGTCAGCTTCTCCAGTTCCCATCATGGCTTTACCCATCTCATCCATAACTGCACGAACGTCAGCAAAATCAAGATTGATCAAACCCGGTTGAACCATTAAATCTGTTACGCCCTTGACACCCTGATATAAAACGTCATCTGCCATACTAAAAGCTTCGGTAAATGTTGTTTTTTCTGTAGCTATTCTAAATAAATTTTGGTTTGGAATGATGATTAATGTATCAACCATTTTCTGTAGCGCCTCGACACCCTCTTCAGCCTGGCGCATTCGTTTAATACCTTCAAATTGGAACGGCTTTGTCACGACCCCTACGGTTAACACGCCCAACTCCCGTGCGGCTTGAGCTATTATTGGTGCTGCTCCTGTACCAGTACCTCCTCCCATTCCAGCCGTTATAAAGCACATGTGAGATCCAGCCAGCTGATCAACAATCTGCTCAATACTTTCTTCAGCAGCAGCCGCTCCCACAGAAGCTCGAGCACCAGCCCCTAAACCCTCAGTAACTTTAACACCAAGCTGTATTTTGCTATTTGCACGGCTTTGTTGAAGAGCCTGAGCATCTGTATTTGCGACGACGAAATCAACTCCGTCCAAACTTTTCTCAATCATATTATTGACAGCATTGCCACCGGCGCCGCCAACACCGCAAACAGTAATTCTGGGTCTCAGATCATTCTGATCTGGTATCGATAAATTTAAGGTCATAGTCAGGTCCGCCTGTGATCCGTAAATGGATTTTTTTATTTTCTACTCAAACAACTGAATCAGTTATACCCATAAATTTGTAAAAGGTCACTAAAAAATAGCAAATTTCCACACAATGTAGTAGCCATAGCTTAAGAACTAGATGTATTTTGATCAAAATACTAGATGTAGATACTACCAGTTTTCACGTAACCAACGCACTGCTTTTCGAACAGTTCGAGATGAGTAACCGGCGCTTGGAAGCTCAAAATCCCACCATTCATCCTGCGGATCAGCTGCAAAAAGGGCTAAACCAACCAGCGCTGAACAAGTTGATCCAGAATAGGCCTGGGGCAAACGATGGATTCTTAATGGTCGGCCAATGCGTACCTGTTGGCCAAGTATACGACTTGCAAGAGTATCTAACCCTGGGGTTTGACAAGTGCCCCCAGTTAAAACAAACTTTTGACTTTTGAGTTCGTAAAAGCCGGCTATTTCTAACTGAGTTCTAATATCCTCTAAAATTTCTTCTAAACGTGGCCTCATGATGCCTATCAGCTCACTACGGGTTACAGTACGCCGATCGTGTTCCCAATCTCCTGTTTCGCCCCCAACTTCAATTAAATCGCGATCATCTAGACCTGTAACTATCAAACCACCATTCTTGGTCTTTATTTTTTCTGCCACTGATATAGGAACTCGAAGACCTAACGAGATATCGCGTGTCACATGATTGCCTCCAAGCATTATAGAACCGGCGAAAATCATATGCCTCTTAAGAAAAATTGAGTAACTCGTGGATCCCCCACCAAAGTCGATACAAACTGCCCCGAGTTCTTGTTCATCTTCCACCAATGTTGATCTGCCAGAAACATAAGCTGCGGACGCAACGCCAGCCAACTCTAAGTCACACCTTTTGACACAATGCGCCAAGTCTCTTATCGTTTTAGCCCGTACTGTAAGCATGTGTAAATCTACATCTAACTTGTTTCCAATCTGTCCCCTTGGATCGACAAGCCCAGACCGATGATCCAATGCAAAATTTACAGGCTGAGCATGTAATATTTCTCGGCCGTCACCGATGTCAGGACAATCACACGAGCTTAAAACTCTCGCAATATCTTCATCTTGAACGATTTGATTTTCAATTTTAACATTTCCGTTTAATCCGTATGAACGTGGACCACCCCCTGAAAAACATGCAATCAAGTGATCAACCCTTAAATTCGCCATTTTCTGAGCAGATTGTAGAACGGTCCGAATTGCTCTTTCTGCCTCTTGCATCGAAGAGATTTCGCCAAATTCAATTCCACGGGATTGGGTTATTGCAGATCCTACAACTCGGAAAGATGACTGCCCAGCTAAAGATCCTACTTGATCGGAGGCAAGACTTGGATCAAGACCGTCAAAACGCAATATCAGACAGCTAATTTTTGTGCTGCCGAGATCAAGGATCGCCAGTGCACCACGTTGCAACGCTGACTGGCGCATTGCACGCATCGCGCGCTGAAGTTCATAAAATTTAGCCATTTTTTTACAAATCCCCACTGCTATTGTACGTTAACTGGTCCACTGACGCTGCGCCCACCCTAACCGTAGGACGTTCAACTAGTCTCATATCAATACTTGATAGTTGGTTAGAAAATAATGAGCCAGACTGACTCATTAACATCAAGCGATCAAATGCTGCCAAAAATTCTGTCTGAGGAAGCATGATCCTAAGATTGTTGTCCAACACAAGATCCCAACGACGTTCTCCTACTCTAACGAAGGCTCTAACTTGTTCCAGAAAATATTGATTATCTTCCATCAAATTTGAAATGTCTGTTATAGATAAGTTTGCAGCTTCCCCTACTACTAAAGGAAGTTCTGGGTAATCAAGCCTTGAGGTTACTAGTCGTATAAATTCACCTTTTTCATCAATAACTGATATCACATCATCTTTTCGCCAAATAAATGCTGGTATTCTTTCTGAAATATTAATTTGCAACACGCCGCTTACTGTTACTTTTATTGCAGCCGATGCAACCGCCGGAATATCATTCAAAACCTTATGGAGATATTTTATGTCAAGATCAAAATAACTTACGGGAAAATTTAGGGGCATAATTTCCCTTATTTCATGCGCCAACTCATCAGAAGCCCCATCGACAGAAGCTACTTTTATCATGAATTCAGGTCGCTCAACTAATGCACGTTTCAAGTCTTTTTTAAAGGCTTCAATATTTTCGTGAACATTTATATTTAAAAATAAGATTAAAGTTCCACAAAAGATAACGAGGGAGGGAATGCCTAAAGTGAGAATTAAACGCAACCTTGGAATAAGCATCAAGCGCATCAGGCGATATGAGACAATTGAGGGAGCTGGATCAATATTCGTTCTCATCTTACGTTTCAGCGATCGCATGATGCATCCTCCACGAGCCATTGGCATAGATCACCAAATTTTACCCCACAAATCTCTGCTTGCTCGGGCACAAGAGAAGTAGGTGTCATCCCAGGTTGAGTATTAATTTCTAACAAAATTAATCCATCAAGTCCTAAACTTTCATCCCAACGAAAGTCTGCTCTACTTATTCCCCTACACCCAATTAGTTCATGTGCACTGAGAGCATACTCAAGGCATTTTTCTTTTATTTTTTCTGGTATTTTAGCAGGTACTTCGTGAACCGAACCACCGTTTTTGTATTTGGCATCATAGTCATACCATTTTTGTGTAATTATATCAGTAACGAGTAACGCTTTCTTACCCATCACCGTAACTGTAAGTTCTCTGCCAGGAATATATTCTTCAACCATAAGAATACTTGGCATATCTGACGATAGATCGAGAGGAGGATCCTCTGCTGGATTTACAAAATAAACACCGATAGAAGAGCCCTCATTAATTGGTTTTACAACATAGGGTCTTTGCAGTGGATGTGCGTTTATTAAATTCGTCTTTTCAACAATAAAACCTTGTGCCGTTGGTAAACCAAAGTCCGAGAAAATATGCTTACTTCTATGTTTGTCCATAGCCAATGCCGAAGCCATTACGCCAGAATGAGTATACGGAATTCGAAGCCATTCCAGCACTCCCTGAATGGAACCGTCCTCACCCCATCGCCCGTGAAGCGCGTTAAAAACCACATCAGGTCGTAATTCTGATAAACGCTGAACAACATCATGCCCAGCATCAAGTTCTAAAACTTCAAAATCTTTGCCTCTCAAAGCTGCAGAACATGCCCGTCCAGAAATGAGCGACACCTCCCTCTCCAGAGAGTGACCGCCCATTAAAACTGCAACTTTGGGACCTTTTCCGCTCGAAATGCCCATCGCCTCACTTACCCTTTAAGGGCTTTTGCGCCTTTTCAAAGACGTCATTTTAAGGGTCTCCGACCCTAATTATTTCCCACTTTAGATCAATTCCAGAATTTTTGAAAACCCTTTTTCTTACCATCTCCCCAAATTCCTCCAATTCTGATGCAGTTGCACCACCAGTATTAGTCAAAAAATTTGGATGCTTTTCGTGCATTTTAGCCGCACCCATTTGAAACCCCCTAAGCCCAGCGTCTTCTATGACTTTCCAGGCTTTGAACTCATGATCTTCATTGATATGCCCAGAACTTGAGAACCCACAAGGATTGCGGAATGTGCTTCCAGCAGTTATCTCTTTGGTTGGTTGCTCACTATCTCTTTTTTCTTTTTGAATACTCATTTTTTCATACAAAGCCGCGACTTCGCCAGAGGGCGGAGCAAATGTCACGCTAACCACAACAAGATCAGCAGATAGATCTGTATTTCGATAGGAGAACAAGACGTCAGGCTTTTCCAGCTTTACAACATCACCACTTCGGTTGACCGCTTTTGCAGATACGAAGTAATCTGAAATATAATTGCCGTAACAGCCTGCATTCATTTTTAACGCTCCTCCGATAGAACCAGGAATAGTCCGAAGGAATGTTAGATCGTAACCATTGTCTGCCGCCCTTCTAGCGACAAAAGAAACTAGGGCGGCTGCGCCTGCGACGACTAGGCCATTTGAAACCTCAACAGAATTGAAACCTTTTCCTAGTCTTATGACTACACCCTTAATTCCCCCATCACGCACAAGGAGATTTGAGCCCACACCTATAGGGAAAAGAGATATATCGTCAGGCACATTTGATAAAAAATAAATTAAGTCTTCTAAATCTGAAGGTTGAAAAAAATATTCTGCAGGACCGCCTACCCTCAGCCAAGTTAGGTCAGATAGCATCTGGTTGTCAGTCAATTTACCACGAGTTTTGGGAAGCTTAACAACCATATCAATACTCATTACATAAAAGTTTTGGAAGTTTACTGGCCCAAGAGCTTATATTCCCAGCACCTAAACATATGACAATATCACCCGATTTAGCATTATCGGCGATCAGTTTTGACAATTCCTGTAAATTAGAAACGGCAACAGCATGACGATGGCCGTGACCACTCAGTCCTGTTACGAGATCATCTTTACTTACTCCAGGAATTTTTTGCTCTCCAGCAGAGTAAACATCCGAAATTGCAACTATATCGGCATCATTAAAACACGAACAAAAATCCTTAAAGAGGGCGCTTAGGCGAGTATATCTGTGGGGCTGATGAACCGCTACAATGCGCCCTGAACTTATTTCCCTTGCAGCTCTTAATACTGCAGATATCTCAACTGGATGATGGGCGTAATCATCAATAAATGTGATCCCATTTAATTTCCCAACCTTTGTAAACCTCCTATTAACACCCTTAAAATGAGCTAAAGCCTCGCGAATTTTGTTATTTTCAACACCCAGATGATGCGCTACCGCAACTGCACCCAAAGCATTTGAAACGTTATAATCACCTGGCATAGGAAGAATACAGTCTGTAATAGTAAAATTCTCCTTCTGAAATTTAATATCAAAATGTGCTCGACCTTCATCGTACTTTAGGTTTACGCCTCTAATATCAGCCTTAGCATTCAGACCAAAGGTTTTAATTTGGCGATCAGAAATTTTATCAATAAGTTTTTGCACCTCGGGGTGGTCACTGCAACAAACCGCAACCCCATAAAAGGGGATATTAGAAATAAAATCTAAAAAACCTTGCCTTAGTGCGTCGAAATTACCCCAATGCTCCAAATGCTCAGGGTCGATGTTTGTAATAAGCGCTATGGTTGCAGGTAACCGTGTAAAAGTTCCGTCGCTTTCATCAGCTTCTACAACCATCCATTCACCAGCTCCAGCTCTTGCATTGGAGCCGTAAGCATGAATTATTCCTCCATTAATCACAGTTGGATCAAAACCACCTTCATCTAATAAGGTAGCAACCAACGTGGTAGTTGTAGTTTTGCCGTGCGTTCCCGCGATAGCGACGTTCGATTTCATTCTCATTAGCTCTGCAAGCATTTCAGCTCTACGAACAACCGGCAGGCCGGTAGAACGTGCATAGTTTAACTCAGTATTGTCCCTATTAATTGCAGAAGAAATTACAACAACGGCAACATTCATAAGGTTATTTTTATTATGACCAATTTTTATGGAGGCACCCATGCTTTCTAATCGTGAAGTAATTTCGGTTTCCTTCAAATCAGAACCTTGAACAGTATATCCTTGGTTAATTAAAATCTCTGCAATGCCCGACATACCTATGCCACCAATGCCTATAAAATGTATCGGCCCTATTTCTACTGGAAACTTGGTAGACACACTCATTGGGGAGTTCCTTTATCGATAGACTTAATTATGGGCTTCGCTTCCTCTTTCTTTTCTTTTACCAAGCGATTTATTAATTCAGACATTATTTGAACAGAGTTTTTGGACGACCTCTTTAAAGCCGCAATGGCCATTCCCTCCGCTTTTTTAGGACATGCCAAAAATTTAGCAATACACTCTGACAGTTTTTCCTGAGTGAAATCATCTTCCGCAAAACTGATTGCTGAATTTACACTTGTCATACTTTCGGCATTTATAGACTGCTCGTCTCTTAAGGCGGATTTCAACGGAACTAGGATCGAAGGACGACCAATCGTCGCAATATCAGCTACCGATGAGGCTCCTGACCGACTTATTACCAACTGAGCCTCTGAAATTCGCCTAGGCACATCGTCAAAAAAGCTAGAAACTTCTGCATCAATATTGTGTTCAGAGTACAATTTAATCACTCTATCTCTATCTTCAGGACGAGCCTGATGCGCGACCCGCAAATTTTTTTTGTTTTTTTCTGACAATAATGACAAAGCGGCGGGTACGATATCAGACATAATTCTTGCTCCTTGACTACCCCCAATAACGAGTATGTTTATTGGATAATCACCGGGAGGAATGTAAGGAGATGCTTTAAACTTTAAAACAGAATTTCTAACAGGATTACCAATATATAATGAATTCTCAGAGCTTAAACTTTCTGGTGCTATTCCATAAGCTACGAAATTGACCTTCTTTGCAAAAAGCTTGTTAACCTGTCCTAAAACGCCATTTTGTTCATGTAATATTGTCGGAATACGCCATATAAGCGCCGCCGTAACGGCAGGAATGCTCGGGTATCCACCGAAACCAACTACGCAGCTTGGTTTGTTTCTCTTAAACCAAAGTAATGACTGAAAAACACCATAAAAGATTTTAAGTGGGACGAATAGCTTCCCAAAAATTGATCTGCCTGAAAAGGTTGCAGAATTTATAACCGTAACCTCGACACCCAACGGAAAGTTTTCGCAATAGCGAGCACCTCTACTGTCTGTAGATAATTTTACTTGCCAGCCACTCGCTACCATCTCCTCAGCAATTGCCTGCGCTGGAAACATGTGACCTCCTGTCCCACCAGCCGCCAAAACCAACAAAGGATAATTCATAAATTAATTTCCATTAAAAATATCACCAATGTCTTTTTGGGGCCTATTTCGTGTTAAAGCGAGAAGCATTCCTACCGTAATACCCATTGCAATTATAGAAGAGCCACCGTAGCTGACAAAAGGTAAAGTCATACCCTTAGCAGGAAGCAATCTAACTGCCACCCCAACGTTTATAATGGCCTGTATTCCAAACATGGCTACCAAACCTGAACCAGCTAATCGGTTGAATTCATCTCGTTCCTTTAGGAGCCTTATTAATGAAATCATTACTATCCAAGTGTACAGCAAAAGAATTGATACGACTAAAAGCAATCCATACTCTTCAGCGGCAACTGAAATTATAAAATCAGTGTGCGCATCTGGTAAGGACCATTTTACCTGTCCCTCGCCAACACCCACTCCAAAAAAACCACCTTCTTGTATTGCATTGGTTGCGTACCCAAGCTGTGTACGCGGGTCAATATCAGGCGAAAGAAAACCATCTATGCGTTTCGCAAAATGCTCTGAAAAAGAGTATGCTATTGATCCCGCCAACAAAACCATTAAAGCTAATGTAGCTAGCAGTATAAATGATGCACCTGCAACAAAATAAACAACGCCCCAGCCAAACAGTATAAGGCATGCTTGCCCAAAATCAGGCTGGATAATTAACAAAGCCACGACAGACATTGTTAAAAAAAATGACCAAAGACGTCCTGGCGGTCCATTAATTTGACTATTTGCGGAAATTAACCAAGCAACAGTCACTATAAAACCCGGTTTTATAAACTCCGAAGGTTGCACTGATGCAAACCCCAAGCCGTACCACCGCACAGCTCCTTTACCAAAGTCAGTACCAAAAAAAGGCAGCAAGATTAATGCAGCAAAACAAAATACAAATCCTATCACACCAAGCCTACGGATTACTTTCGATGACATCATAGAAAATGCTACTAGTACAATAAGCGCAATTGACCCAAATATAGCCTGCCGATTAACGTAATGAAACGGCGACAATCCATTTTTTTCCGCCAAAGGTGGTGAGGATGCAAGACCTAATAATAACCCAATACTGAAAAGAATGAATATGGCAGTCAGAACTGATTTATCTAATGTTCGCCACCACTTTGAGAGAACCGCTTCTCCATCCACAGCCCCTACTGAGCCATACGCCATTTCTGTCATTTTTCCTGCCTAGCCCTGCCTGTCGTCCCATTTACTGAGATCTGTGGCCTATGGTTTACAATTTTTTTTTAAAAAATACTAGTATTAGTTGGTTTAAGTAGGTGAGCGGATGTCCAAACTGCCACATTTAAGTGGAGTTAATTTTTTGCGAGATCTCAATTACTCTCTGTACCTGTGAGATAAAATCGTCCCCACGATCCTCAAAATTATCGTACTGGTCGAAACTTGATGCTGCAGGGGCCAATAAAATAACATCACCAGCAGAAGCGTCTTTAGTAGCCTGTTCAACCGCTTTTTTCATATCCTTACAAATAACAGTACTACAATTTAATTGTTTTGATATAGCTTCAGCTTCTAGGCCGACGATATATGCTCGTTTAACACTCTGCGTAACTGAGTTTAATTTTGACAGGCCACCATCTTTTTGCTGACCACCACAAATCCAACGAATATTTTTGTAGGCATCCAAAGACATCATGGCGCTCTCAACGTTTGTGGCCTTGCTATCGTTTACGAAAGTAATGCCGTTAAAAATAGCAATTTTCTGGGATCGATGCGCGAGCCCATTAAATCCTTTCATTGCCTCGGCAACTTTACGAGGCGAAAGACCAAGCACCCTACATGCTGCATAGGCGCTAGCTGCATTTTGGTAGCTATGCCGACCAACAAAATTATCATATTCCGTCAGATCAATCGAATTTGTTTGCCTCCCTATTCGATACTCCAACAACTGGCCGTTTTCACAAGAAACGGACCAACCAAATTGTCTGATTGATTTTTTATTTGCAACTCTAATTACACTTTCATCTCCCGCACTAACAGCAAGTTGTTGAGCTAAATTAAGCCCTGCTATTTCGTCTACCCCAATTATAGAGTAATCTGGACATCCCTCAGCAAACAAACGACGTTTAGCAGCCAGGTAGCCTCCAAGCCCTCCATGACGCTCAAGATGATCAGCACTAAAGTTTGTGAAAATAGCAATGTCTGGTGATAAAGTTCGTGCGACTTCAATTTGGTAGGAAGATAGTTCTAGTATAATTATCTCATTATTGTCTGGTGGGTTTATATCCAAAACAGCGCGTCCAATATTACCTGCGAGCTGCGATTTATATCCCAGCGTTGAAAAAATATAATATAACAATGATGCTGTTGTGGACTTTCCATTAGATCCCGTTACCGCAACAATCTTTGGACGTACCGAAAAATTGCTCCAACTCTCAGTTGCTACAGACTGAAAGAACAGCCCCACGTCATTATCAACCAATACGCCAGCAGCAATAGCAGCAGCAATAATTGGGTGCGGTAAAGGAAAATGATGTGGTATTCCAGGGCTTATGATTAGGCGCTCAATACTTTGCCAATCAAAATCTGAACTGCTACTTTTAATTTGAAAACCCTTTGATGATGCTAAACTTCTTTTTTCCTCATCATCATCCCAGCAGATCACCTTGGCACCACTAGCACTTAAAGCACCAGCAGAAGCCATCCCTGACCTACCAAGGCCTAAAACCATGTAATTTTGATCAACACATCCCTGTAATTTTATCACAGGTCACCCCTTTGACTATATATAGAATAAACTCAAATGCCTAATTTCTAGATGCCAGATACTCACATCACCTCACTTTCAAAGTTGCCAAACCCACCATAGCGAGAATAAGTGAAATTATCCAAAACCGGATTACGATTTGAGGCTCTGCCCATCCCTTTTTCTCAAAGTGATGATGGATTGGCGCCATCAAAAATACTCTTTTTCCCGTCATTTTGAAGTAAAGCACTTGTATAATTACTGAAAGAGCCTCGACAACGAAAAGCCCTCCCACAATTGCCAAGACGATTTCGTGTTTAGTAACGACAGCAACAGCACCAAGGGCACCCCCCAAGGCCAAAGCGCCCGTATCACCCATAAAAACAGCAGCTGGCGGCGCATTATACCAAAGAAAACCTAATCCGGCACCAAATATGCCAGAGCAAAGGATCAATATTTCCCCAGTACCATTTACATAATGCACATCCAAATATTCAGTAAAGTCCACTCGCCCAACAGCATAAGCAATAATCCCTAGAGCACCGGCTGCGATCATTACTGGCATAATAGCCAACCCATCCAAGCCATCCGTCAAATTTACCGCATTCGCCGAGCCAACAATGACAATTATCGCAAATGGAACGAATAAAAATCCAAGATCAACTAACAAATTTTTAAAAATTGGTAGTGCTAGCCGATTTTGTAATGCTTCTGGGTGGGTAATAGAAATAAAATAGGCAGCTATCGCTGCCACCAAAAAACCAGATAATAGCCGCACTTTGCTCGAAACACCCTTTGGGTTTTGACGGCTTACCTTAAGGTAGTCATCAATAAACCCAATACCACCAAAGCATATTGTTACAAATAGAACTATAATAACGTAATTATTATCGAGCCTTGCCCACATAACTGTTGAAAAAACCAATGATGACAAAATAAGCAACCCTCCCATTGTGGGAGTTCCTGACTTTGCCGCATGCGCCTCAGGACCATCGTCACGGATGGGTTGTCCTTTTCCCTGTTTACGCCGCAGCACATTAATTAGTGGTCGGCCAAAAACAAAGCCAAAGATCAAAGCCGTAAAGAAAGCTCCACCTGCCCGAAAGGTAATGTACCGGAAAAGATTAAAGAAGTCTCCTCCATCTGAAAGCGCTGTAAGCCAAAATAACATTTATAGTCCCCTTTGATAAGCTACGACTTTGTTTATCTTTTCATATCTCGTATTGCATCAACTAACGAAGACAATCCAACACTCTTTGACGATTTAACTAGAACTATATCACCCTTTCGAAGAATATTTTCCAAGTCAGAAATTATTTCAATTTTATTCCGATAATGACAGCCCTTTTTATTTATGGGAAGTTGGCCGTGTAAATTGTGCATCAAAGGTCCTACTGTGTGTATAATATCGATATTAGCTAGTTCTGGCCAAGAACTAATTTCTTCGTGAAGCATAACTTCTTTCATTCCTAGCTCTAACATGTCACCCAAAACAGCTACCCTGCGGTTACCATAAATATTTTTTTGGCTTAAAAGTCTCAATGCAGCTTTCATAGAAGATGGGTTTGCATTGAAGGAATCATCTATCAATAAAATATCACCTAATGGTAAGAAGATTTTCTCGATAGAGCCCCTTCCATCCGATGGTTTCCATTTCTCTAGATCCCTGGATGCCTTTTCAATATCACCTCCAAGACAATCAACACAGAGTAAAACACCCAAAGAATTTTCTGCAAAATGAGAACCAGCCGAACTTAAAATAAATTCAAATTCTTTTTCCTTAAATTCGTATTGAACTTTTATTTTACCATTTAAATTTTGAATTTTTTTAGCTTTAATATCACTTTTGATACCACTAAATGAAACAAGTTGGTTTCCATTTTCAATAGTTTGTTTTTTTAATATTTCGTAACAAGGCGTGCCAGCATTTAATACTGCAATGCCATCACGCTTTAGACCCTTAACAATCTGAGCTTTCTCATTGGCAATTCCAGCTATGTCTCCAAACGCGACCAAATGAGCTTCGGCAATTGCGGTAATAAATACTACGTCGGCTGAAGTCATTTTTGCCAATGGTTCGATTTCGCCAGGTTTATTCATCCCAATTTCCACTACGGCGTAAGTTGCATCCATTGGCAAATTAGCTAGTGTTAGAGGGACACCAAGATGATTATTAAAACTGGCAGGTGCCGCGTGCGTTTTTCCCTGAAGCTCTAAAATAGTTTTGAGCATATTTTTAGAGGAAGTTTTCCCAACTGATCCAGTTATGGCAACCAGTTTCGCTTGGCTTCTCTTTCTTCTATATTTAGCCAGATTTTCAAGCGCTTCCTGAACACAAGAAACCAAAACCAGAGGAGTGTTCGAAGAGATTTCCACAGGAACATGATCAACCAGAGCCGCTTTAGCACCCAATTTTAGAGCATCATTAATAAAATTGTGCCCATCGCGCTTTCCCTTTATCGCAACAAATAATTCATTAGCCTTAATCGTTCTACTATCAATGGAAACGCCTGTAATACCATCATTACCCCAGTCACCTAATAAATCGCCTGCTGTTGCTTCGACTAAGTCAGTTTGAGACCAAAGCATCAAAATACTCCATCCAAGGCTTCAACCGATATAGATGCTTGCTCGACGTCATCAAACGGAAGAATATCATCACCAATGACCTGTCCAGTTTCATGTCCTTTTCCACATATGAGCAAAGCATCGCCCGGATCGAGCATATCAACCGCTCTTAGAATTGCTTCCGCCCTATCCCCAAATTCATGAACTGCATCACGATCAATTCCCTGAAGGACCATTTGCCGGATTTTTGATGGATCCTCACTTCTAGGATTATCATCCGTAACTATTACTACATCAGCGTTTTGAAAGGCTGCAAGGCCCATGAGAGGCCTTTTAGATTGATCACGATCTCCACCTGCCCCAATTACCGCAATTATTCTTCCAAATACGTGAGGTCGGAGTGATTTTATTGCGGTCTCTATTGCATCAGGAGTATGCGCGTAATCAACAAAAACATTCGCTCCATTTGCTCTTGAGGCAGCAAGTTCCATTCGACCTTTAACGGTGGTTAAATTATGAAGGATACTGAAAACGTCTTGGGGCTCCGAGCCAAGAGAAATAACCAACGCAGCGGCCATTAGAACATTTTGAGCTTGAAAACCACCAATTAAATTTAATCTTTTTTGATAAATCTTACCATCGTATTCAAAGAGAACTTCCTGACCCGAACTATCAAAACTTTGCTTTTTTAATACAATATTTGAGTGTTTGGATGCTCCCAAAGTGATAACTGAGTGACCTAGTGCTTTAATTTCCTCCGCAAGTACCTTTATTCTGTCATTATCAACATTAATTACGGCAGTCTTATCAATTGGAAGAAGTTGCCTAAATAATAATGCTTTAGAATCAAAATACTTCTCAAGAGATTTATGATAATCCAAATGATCTTGAGAAAAATTAGTGAATCCTGCCCCCGAAAACTGAACGCCGTCTAAACGACTTTGATGCAGACCATGGCTTGAAGCTTCTAGTGCAACATGATCTATTCCATTCGCCTTAAGAGTAGAGAGCAATTCATGCATTTCCAAAGCGTTAGGCGTTGTATGCTTTAGTGGCTGTGTCCATGATCCATGAACTCCGGTGGTTCCTATACTAACAGCCTCAATTTCTAAATTACTCCAAATTTGCTGACAAAAGCTTGCTACAGATGTCTTACCATTGGTGCCGGTAACTGCCACTATCTTAGCAGGCTGTTGATTAAACCAAAGCGCAGCACAGCGGGCTAAGGTTTCTCTTGGCTTTTCAACAACAACAACAACAACATCTTTCGACTTTGAATTATTCAAGTATTTTGAATAACCCATCTTGTCAGTAAGAATGGCAACAGCACCAGCTTGAATTGCTGAGGGCGCAAAGCTTATACCATGCGAATTTACACCAGGTAGCGCTGCAAATAGGAAACCAGCCTGCACTGTCCTACTATCTTGAGTAATACCAGTTACAGATAGGTTTTCACCACTTTGAATAGTAAGACCTAACTCAGACAATGTTTTTTTTTGTAAATTCATATAAACGGTTTTTTTTAAATCGATTATTATAAGGATACCTTAGTTCATCCTTGCAGGCAAAACTTTGAACAAGGAGTCGTTGTTATTCTCCGGCCTTAAGCCTAATAATGGCGCTATTCTAGTAATTATTTCTGCGGCTACGGGTACGGCTGTCCACCCAGCAGTACGCCTAGGCTCTTCTCCAGTTCTATCTTCAGGCTCATCCATTGTTACAACCAAAACGTATTTTGGATTGCCTGCCGGAAAAAGTGCAGCAAAATTTGTTATGACTTTGTCATCATAGTATCTACCGGTGGGGCTAGGCTTATCAGCAGTACCAGTTTTACCAGCCACTGGGTAACCTGGCACCTCCGCGATGGTGGCAGTACCATCCGTAACTACACTTCGTAGCATAGAAAGAGCCTGCTTAGACACCACTTCGGAAATGACCCTATCGCCATATTTATAATTTTCCTGGATTTGCAGTGTGGGCGTCACCTTGTACCCACCATTTCCTATTGAGGCATACGCAGCCGCTAAATGGAGAGGGGTAGCTGACAAGCCGTGCCCATATGAAATCGTCATTGTTGATAATTCAGACCACTTTTTGGGGAGCAATGGCTTACCTCCAGACGCCTCCACCATTTCTAATGGAACTGTTTCAAAAAAACCCAATGATTTTAGAAACTTTTGCTGATTAGCTGATCCTATTTCCCGTGCAATTCGGGCTGTTCCGATATTCGAAGATTTTGAGATTACTTTTTTAACGGGCAGTTCGGAACCATAATTGCGATAATCTCGTATTTTAAATTTTCCCCAACTTAATGGACCACTAACATTAATAATAGTTTCAGGAGAAACAAGATTAAGCTCAAGTGCCTGCGCTATAGCAAAAATTTTAAATGTTGAGCCCAATTCATATACGCCTTGAATTGCTCTATTAAATAATGGACTATTTGCTGGATCACCACTTGTAGGTAATTTAGGCCTATGATTAGGATCAAAGTCAGGAAGCGATGAAAGTGAAATTATTTCCCCATTATTAACATCCATTAAAACAGCAGCCGCCCCTTTGGCGTCAAGAAGCGACATCCCACTAGCCAGCACATTCTCCACAGCGGCCTGTATGGTTAGGTCGATAGAAAGTTTAAGAGGGTCTGCTGATGATGACGGGCTCCTCAACCTTTCATCAAATGTTTTTTCTACACCGGCAACTCCGATTACTTCAGCAGAATGTACCCCTTCTCGACCATAGCTAGCACCTCCAAGGACATGTGCTGCCAATCTTCCATTTGGATAAAGCCGCATCTCTCTTGGACCGAAACGTAGTCCAGGATCTCCTAGATCGTGAACAGCTTGATAAGCCTCTGGACTAATACGTTTTTTAATCCAGAGGAACTTCCTTTTACTGGTAAAATCTTTGTAAAGTTTTTCCGCATTTAAATCTGGGAAAATTTGCGCAAGCCCATCTGCTGCTTTTCTTGGATCGGTTAAGTGAGCAGTTTCAACATAAAGCGAATGGGTATCCAGATTTGTTGCCAGGATCCGTCCCCGCCTATCAACGATATTTGCTCTTTGAGCAACGATCGATGAGCCTAATGGCTGAACCTGCATCTCGTATGGATCTGAGGCCGCCAAATGCCCCATCCGAACTACCAAAACGCCATATAGACAGAAAAAAACTGCAGCAAGAACCACCAATCGGCCTTTTGCTTTCACATATTCACGGCTACTAATCTCCTGGTTGCGCTGTCTAGTGTTTTCTTGCTCAATTGCGTCGGTGTTCTCGCCTCTTTCTCTTGCTGCAAGCACTCTACCGAGTGGCCTCAAAGGTACCCTGGCACTAGACTTACTCATTGTCATATAACTTGACCTCAGATTGAGAAATCTTTGGATTTAAAGTGGAGCTCCACTTAATATTACTTGTTCTCTGATTTAAGCGGTTAACCTCTCCAAAATTTGCCGCTCTAATTGGGCCCAATTTTAATTGATCAAAACCAAGGTTTGTCAAATGAATAAGACGCTCGGGTCGATTTAAATATGCCCATTCCGCTTTTAATACGGCCAATTTTGCTCTAGCTTTTCCAATTTCCGCCTGTAACTCTTCAGATTTCTTCATAGCCATCTGGGTTTTTACATTTTCTTGATAAGCCCAATATGCGAGAGTGATAATTAAACCGAATGTGATGATGTAAAACAAATTACGCATTATACTTTCCTTCGAGCAACGGAACGCCAAGCTGGCTTGGCAAAAGATTTGGACCTGGCTCAGAGCTCAATCTTTTTGCTATTCTCAGCTTTGCTGATCTCGACCTAGGGTTTTGTAAAAGTTCTGGGTCTGGAGCAACAATTGCCTTTCTATTCAATATTTCAAAATGTTTTTCTTCACTTTTTAATTCAGGCGCATATCGGTTGGAATTTCCTGCGGAGCCACTTCGAAGTTGTAAAAAACGTTTTACGATCCGATCCTCGAGTGAGTGAAATGTAACTATCGCCAGTATGCCTCCACAACGAAGCGCTTTCTCTGCAGCGAATAACGCTTTATAAAGCTCAGTAAATTCATCATTAGTTGCTATTCTTAATGCCTGAAATGATCGCGTTGCAGGATGACTTGTTCCTGGCTTTTTCCTCGGCAAACAATTCTCAATTACATTAGACAGATCCAAAGTAGACGTGAAAGGTTTCTCAGTTCGTCTTTTGACGATGGCATTTGCAATGCGGCGGCTTGATCTTTCCTCACCAAAAAAGTAGAGAATGTTAGCGATTTCAGACCGGGCTAAATTATTAACTAGGTCTGCAGCACTGGGACCACTCCCAGACATTCGCATATCAAGGGGACCGTCTTTTATAAATGAGAAGCCACGACTGGGCTCATCAATTTGCATTGACGAAAGGCCCAAATCAAGCACTATACCGTCAAAACTTGATCCATACTTACCTAAATTAGAAAACTTATCATTGTGCAATTGAATTCTATTTGCGTAATTGCCGACCCATTCCTTTGCTAAATCAAAAACATGGGGATCTCTGTCGATCGAAATAACGTTATCAGCCCCTGCCTCAAGTAATGCTCGCGTGTAACCACCCGCACCAAAAGTTCCATCTAACCAAGATCCTGAGACGGGAGAAATCAAATTTATAATAGGCTCAATTAAAACAGGAGTATGTGCTAAGTCAGAAATAGATAACTGCATATCACTCATCTATTTGACGGTCAGAGGCGTCCAAATAAATCAAAGGATCAAAATCTTCCGGCAACGACTGCAGCCAAGCATTTGCCTTGTCCTGATCCTCTTGAAAAGTTTCTGGGTTCCATATTTGAAATGTATCACCGGACGCAATAAAGTATGCTTCTGCCTTTATTCCTATTTTTTCCCTTAATTTATGAGGAATGACTAATCTTCCTGTATCATCAACTGATGTTGGAAAACTTTGACCATGAAATAGTCTCTCTAGCATTTTTCGTTGATTGGATCCCCTGGGCAGATCACTAATTTTCTGATCCACTTCGTCAATTGCGTCAATCGTGTAGCACTCAAGAAAGTTTTTTCTGCTGTCTCCATAAACAATGACAAGCTCCGGCTGAAGTCCATCAGTCCATGCGGGGTCACACACTTCAATCACACGCCTAAACAGAGCAGGAATAGAAACCCTACCCTTACTATCAACTTTATTAAGTCCTTCACCTCGAAATCTACGTACCAACTTCAATCACCCAACAAATCTCGTTCTTTGGCCCACAAACGAAAAGACGGACCGGGCTACTGCCACTGCCCAATCCGTCGAATTCGTGCCCGACTACTTCAGGCTACACCGAAGCGCAACATCTGGGGGGAATTGTGTCGGCGCTCCAACTATTTTGATGAAATTGGGGCCTGTATGAAACCTGACTTTCACTTTAGGATCTTAGCGTCCTTTATTAATCCCTAATCATCATGGGACCATTTGTGCACGAGCATTCTAAAAATTGCAAGAAAAAAATGGGAATTTATGGGAATTTATTACACTTAGGAATAAAAATTGAGTACAGCCTAATTTGCTGCACTATATATAGACTAAAAGTAAAATTATGATCAACATATTGATTTTTATATTTGGAAGAAAATTATAAAAAAAATCATTTTTTTTATGAAAAGTTAAAATTTCAGCAGAAATAATTTAAAAGGGACATTTTTTATATAAAAGACCATCTATTCCCATACAGAAAAGCATTGGTATTTCAAAATATGAAAAGAGATGTCTGTGTTATGAAATTATTCCAGCGTTTTAAAATGTTATTTCATCAGGCCTACAGACAAAATTAGAAACAACTTTTTTCACACCTGCTTTATCAAAGTTAATCTGTAACTTGTCACCTTCTATATTAGCGACCTGACCATATCCAAATTTTTGATGAAAAACCCGTTCACCAATAGCGAAAATTGAGTCAGAATTACCGTTAACAATTATAGTTGTACTTTCAGTTGGCTTAGATAATGACGTTTGTTTTTTATTAGTCTGCAACCTTTTCCATCCGGGGCTGTCATACCCATCAGTTTGGAATGCCTCAGTTTCTAAATTCGAGGAATTTACAGTGAGGTCAGGGGAACTACCGTAAATTTCTGATGCCATAATAACTTCAACATGCTTTTCTGGTAATTCGTCTATAAAACGCGATGGCATAGATGATTGCCACTGACCAAAAACACGACGGTTACCAGCAAAAGAAATATAGCATGCTTGCTCAGATCTAGTTATGCCAACATAAGCCAATCTTCTTTCTTCCTCTAAACCAATTACCCCACTTTCGTCCATACTTCTCTGAGAAGGGAAAAGGCCGTCTTCCCAACCAGGTAAAAAAACTATTGGGAACTCAAGACCTTTGGCAGCATGTAGGGTCATTATAGAGACTTTCTGCTCAAACTCTTCACTCTCGTTCTCCATTATGAGGCTAACATGCTCCAAGAAACCTTGTAAATTTTCAAAATCATCTAATGCTTTTACAAGTTCTTTGAGGTTTTCCAGCCGCCCGGCAGCTTCTGGCGTTTTATCGTTTTGCCACATTTCAGTATAGCCGCTTTCATCAAGAATCTGACCTGCCAATTCGACATGATCGATATTTTCCTGCAAAATAAATGAATTCCAGCGATCTAAATTTTTTAAAAATAAATCAAGTTGAATACCAGCTTTACCAGACAAACCGTTTTCGTCTAATAACAAACGAGCACCTCTAGCAAGTGACATTTGATTATCTCTAGCTACCTGCTGAATTTTCTGTTGAGCTTTTTCACCAATCCCTCTTTTTGGAGTGTTAACAATTCGCTCAAAAGCCAAATCATCATTTAAGCTCAGACTTAATCGAAAGTAAGCCATAGCATCTCGTATTTCCATACGCTCATAGAATCTTGGACCACCAATTACCCTATACGGCAAACCTATAGTCAGAAATCTATCCTCAAAAGCCCGCATCTGATGACTTGCACGCACTAAGATAGCAATTTCGTCAAGGCCGGCTATTGTGTAATTTCTATTTGACAGTTGAATGGACTCTATCTCTTCGCCTATCCATCGAGCCTCTTCCTCACCATCCCAGTGGCCAATTAACCGAACTTTTTCTCCATCTTCATTTTTTGTCCAAAGATTTTTACCAAGGCGATCTTTATTCCCAGAAATTACTGCGCCAGCTGCTGCTAAAATGTGTGGAGTTGATCTGTAATTTTGCTCCAACCGTATGATTTTTGCGCCAATGAAATCTTTATCAAATCTAAGAATATTTCCTACCTCAGCACCACGCCATCCATAAATAGATTGATCGTCATCACCGACACAACATATGTTTTTATGGCTTTGTGCTAACAATCTGAGCCATAAATACTGGGCAACGTTGGTGTCTTGGTATTCGTCAACAAGAATATATTTGAACCATTTTTGATACTTAGAAAGTATCTCAGCATTGTTTTGAAATAGCTCTACAACAAGTAGAATTAAATCACCAAAATCCACTGCATTGAACTCGCGCAACCTCTGCTGGTACTGGGAATATAATTCAGTGCCGATATTATCAAAAGCGTTAGCATGTGAGGCCGGCACCAATTCAGGTACCCACCCTCTATTTTTCCATCCATCAATTAAACTTGCTAGATGTCTTGCTGGCCAACGTTTTTCATCTACATTGGCAGCTTTTATTAGTTGTTTCAGGAGCCTTAACTGATCATCAGTATCCAATATCGTGAAATTATTCTTTAAGTGGGCTAATTCGGCATGTCGGCGTAAAAGCTTTACACAAACCGAATGAAACGTTCCAAGCCACGGCATTCCTTCAACGGGTCGACCCAATGTACTTGCAACGCGACTTTTCATTTCTAGAGCTGCCTTGTTTGTAAAAGTCACTGCCAGTATCTCGTTTGGTCGAGCACTTCCAGTATTTAACAAATGCACAATTCTTGCAGTCAAAGCTTTTGTTTTACCTGTTCCTGCACCAGCCAACATCAAAACTGGCCCCTCTAACGCCTCTACAGCAGTTCTTTGGGCTTCATTTAATTCTTGCAAATACGGCTCAGACCCAGCTTTCATTGCCCGGACTGAAAGCTTGCTTGAAGACTCAATCATATTTTTTGAGTTCTGGCTCATAGAAACCTTTTAGACATAAATTTTAAATTTGAAAAGATATGTTCTTAATTTGTTCTTCTGGTTTTCACAATTGTAATTTTAGGCCAAAAATACACTGCACATGGCAGCCATCAAGACTTAATAAACCATATGGTTAAAAATATATAAAATACCAAATAAATCGATCTAATTTACTGAAAAAAGATTTCAAAATGTATTGACACTTTTTTTCTGTTCTGCAACGCAGCAGGTTAAAGATGTATTTTGTAGAATTAAGAATTCAAGGATGGTCCAATGCCCGACTTCAATAAAATTCTCATAGCAAACCGTGGCGAGATTGCGATCCGAATTATGCGAGCTGCAAATGAAATGGGTAAAAAAACCGTAGCCGTTTTTGCTGAAGAAGATAAATTGGGACTGCACAGGTTCAAAGCGGATGAAGCCTATAGAATTGGCCATGGGTTGGGACCAGTGGCTGCTTACCTTTCAATCGATGAAATTATACGCGTAGCTCGAGAT
Organism: Paracoccaceae bacterium; assembly: GCA_902602765.1. Taxonomy (GTDB): domain Bacteria; phylum Pseudomonadota; class Alphaproteobacteria; order Rhodobacterales; family Rhodobacteraceae; genus Salinivivens. The sequence continues at coordinate 36,263 of CACKSH010000006.1, read as the reverse complement.
AGCGGAGCAGACGCAATCCATCCAGGCTACGGTTTACTTTCTGAAAACCCCAACTTGGTTGATGCGTGCGAAAGAAACGGAATCATATTTATCGGGCCACAAGCCGCGACAATGAGAGCATTAGGTGATAAAGCCAGCGCAAGAAGAGTTGCAGTCCAAGCAGACGTGCCAGTAATTCCAGCCACAGAAGTCTTAGGTGATGACATGTCAGTCATCAAGTCTCAAGCAGCTAAAATTGGTTATCCATTAATGCTAAAAGCTTCATGGGGTGGTGGGGGTCGGGGAATGCGTCCAATCGAACACCCGGATGAGTTGGAAGACAAAGTATTAGAGGGACGAAGGGAAGCGGAGTCAGCCTTTGGGAATGGTGAAGGTTATCTGGAAAAAATGATTATCCGTGCCCGCCACGTAGAAGTACAAATTCTAGGCGATAAGCATGGTGAGATTTATCATCTTTGGGAACGAGATTGCTCAGTACAACGGAGAAACCAAAAGGTGGTTGAGCGGGCGCCCGCACCGTATCTAACACAAAAGCAGCGCGAAACTCTATGTGATCTAGGTAGAAGGATCTGCGCACATGTAAACTATGAATGCGCTGGTACTGTTGAATTCCTAATGGATATGGATACCGAAGAATTTTACTTCATAGAGGTTAACCCAAGAGTACAGGTAGAGCACACGGTGACTGAAGAGGTAACTGGAATAGATATTGTACAAGCTCAAATTCTTATTGCGGAAGGCAAAACGATAAATGAAGCAACTGGTAAAGCTAACCAAAGTGAAGTGAAATTAAACGGGCATGCTTTGCAAACAAGAATAACTACTGAAGACCCTCAGAACAACTTCATCCCAGATTATGGCCGTATAACCGCTTTTAGATCTGCTACCGGTATGGGTATTAGGCTTGATGGAGGCACTGCATATGCTGGGGGCGTAATTACGCGATATTATGATTCTTTACTGGTAAAAGTAACAGCATGGGCACCCACACCAGACAAAGCTATCGCGCGAATGGATCGTGCATTGAGGGAATTTAGGATAAGGGGAGTCTCCACAAATATAGCTTTTGTAGAAAATTTGCTGAAACACAACGTATTTTTATCAAATGAATATACCACCAAATTTATTGACACTACTCCAGATCTTTTTGACTTTGACAAACGAAGAGATAGAGGAACTAAAGTTCTTACATATATAGCAGATGTAAGCGTAAATGGTCATCCAGAAACTACAGACAGGCCCCTACCAAATTTTGATACTCCAACCCCAATTTCTCCTAATCCAGTTGGTGACATGAGCTATGGAATCCGAAATTTACTTGAGCAAAAAGGTCCTGGAGCGGTCGCAGATTGGGTTTTGAAACAAAGACAACTGCTACTAACTGATACAACAATGCGCGATGGTCACCAGTCGTTACTTGCAACAAGAATGCGCTCCGTGGATATGATACGGGTTGCGCCAGCTTACGCATCAAATTTACCATCACTTTTCTCTGTTGAATGTTGGGGCGGGGCAACGTTCGATGTTGCTTACAGGTTTCTACAAGAATGCCCATGGCAGCGTTTAAGAGATATACGAGCTCAAATGCCAAACCTTATGACGCAGATGTTATTACGCGCATCAAATGGTGTTGGCTACACAAATTATCCCGATAATGTTGTGCAAGCATTTGTAGCCGAAGCATCGAAAGGTATCGACGTATTTCGTGTTTTCGACAGCCTTAATTGGGTTGAGAACATGCGGATTGCCATGGATGCTGTATTGGAAAGTGGAAAAATTTGCGAAGGCACAATATGCTATACTGGAGATATTTTAAATCCAGATCGATCTAAGTACAATTTAAAATATTATGTGAACATGGCTAAAGATCTTCAGAAAGCAGGTGCGCATTTTCTTGGACTGAAGGATATGGCGGGTCTATTGAAGCCGGCTGCTGCGCGTCAACTGGTCAAGGCACTTAAAGAAGAAGTAGGATTACCAATTCATTTTCATACTCACGACACCTCTGGCATTGCAGGCGCTACCATCCTAGCTGCAGCAGACGCTGGCGTAGATGTAGTTGATACCGCGATGGATGCATTTTCGGGTGGAACTTCACAACCTTGTATGGGTTCGATCGTTGAAGCCCTGCATAACTCTGAGCGAGATACTGGAATAGATATCGAGAACTTGCGAGAAATCAGCGATTATTGGGGGCAAGTAAGAGCTCAGTATGCCGCTTTTGAAAGTGGACTATCGTCACCAGCGTCAGAGGTGTATTTACATGAAATGCCCGGAGGGCAATTTACAAACTTAAAAGCTCAAGCGCGATCAATGGGCATGGAAGAAAAATGGCATGATATTGCCGAGACATATGCGGACGTTAACCAAATGTTCGGTGATATCGTAAAGGTGACCCCATCTTCAAAAGTGGTAGGAGATATGGCCCTAATGATGGTTGCCCAAAATCTAAACCGTGAAGATGTCGAAAATCCAAATACAGACGTCGCCTTCCCTGAAAGTGTTGTTGATATGCTGAAAGGAAACCTAGGACAGCCACCTGGGGGCTTTCCAAAGCACATAGTAACAAAAGCGTTGAAAGGTGAAAAACCAAATTTAGATCGGCCAGGTAAAAATCTAGAGTTGATAGATCTTGAAAAAACACGGCAAGAGCTTTCTAGCAAGCTTGATGGCATGAAAATTGATGATGAGGACTTAAATGGGTATTTAATGTATCCAAAAGTTTTCCTAGACTATATGGAAAGGCATCTCACTTATGGCCCAGTAAGAACTCTGCCAACAAAAACTTTTTTCTATGGCATGAACCCAGGCGATGAAATAAGTTTGGAGATCGATCCGGGGAAAACATTAGAAATAAGAATGCAAGCGATCGGTGAGACTGATGAAAATGGTGAAGTCAAAGTTTTCTTCGAACTCAATGGACAGCCAAGAGTAATTAGGGTTCCAAATAGATTAGTAACTTCTGAAACCACATCACGACCAAAAGCGGATCCTGATAATTCTAGCCACATCGGAGCCCCTATGCCTGGTGTGATTTCCACGGTAAGCGTAATTGAAGGGCAGACAGTCAAAAAGGGTGACCTTCTATTAACAATTGAAGCTATGAAAATGGAAACTGGTATACATGTCGAGCGGGACGCAAAAATTAAGGCTGTTCACGTCAATGCTGCGACGCAAATTGACGCAAAAGATTTAATCGTGGAGTTGGAGTAAACGGTTGATCCCAAAATGAATACATATTTACGAAGTAATTCATTTTATGCTTGCGGTTACAAACGGATCTTTATAAACAGCGAGATACTCAAGGATGCGGGCGTAGCTCAGGGGTAGAGCGTTACCTTGCCAAGGTAAATGTCGTGAGTTCGAATCTCATCGCCCGCTCCAATAGATTTAATTTCATTATTCCTCATGAATATAATGTCCAAATATCTTGATAATTCAAAATTTTGAGAAAATTTATAGTTGGCTTTTCCAAATTTTAAAAGTAATAACCGAGGGTTAGGCTTAATTCGCTATCATCTACAAACGAATAAAATGGTAAATTCTGTTCGTCAGACTTATAGAGTAAATATTTTAAGTCTAGGGTCATTCCGTTACGTAGCCGCCTAGAAGCCTCTAAACCAAATAGAGACTGGCTAAATTCATGATCATCGGTGTATAGAACAAGAAGACTGGTGTCGAACTCATCATTTGATGTTAATCGAATTCCTGAGACGAGAGTACGATCTATTAGAGCCTGAACTCTGTCATCATATTGGTACTCAATTATTAACCCCATATCCCATTGTGTTTCAAAAATTGAATAAACAGTTTTTTCAATTCCCATAACTGCTGCATTAAAATCCTCCTCACCTTGAGTGCCATTCAGGCCTTCAAATTTATACAAGATCGAGTCTCCAGTATATTGAAGCTCCAAACCAATAGAGCGCATTCGCTCATAATATGGACGGATGCTACTCATTTCCTCAACACGAATTATTGGTTCTCGAGCGGTTCCATCGAATACACTCAGGGCATAGTCAATATCACCAATTGAATTACCATACCTTATAGCATGATCGGGAGCTTTCGATCTTTTAGTGTGCGCAAACTGAGCTGGCAAAACTGGTAATCCTAACCCAGGGTGAGCATTTTGCTCATTAAATGTCCTTTCACGAAACCTGGGGATATACCAATATTGGAAATCTCCAGAACCTAAATAGGTCTCGAAAGAAATGGATGGCGCACCAAGTCTATTATCTGCGGAAATACCTGCCGCCAAGTCGTGCTGATTAATCAAATCAACAAGATTTTTACTTTCCACCACCCCCCAAAAAGTATGGCGATAACCTAAATAAGCGTCTATTTCTCCAAAAGTCTTCGAAAGAAAAAATTGACGTGGCTCTACTATGTCCATGCCACTATCGTTTAGACTTTTTCTAAATATAAATTCATACACTAGCTGAAAGTGAGATAACTCTTCATATCCTATAACTTTTGCTTCTGCTGTAATATTTGTATCAAAACTCTCATCTAAAGACTTGGGAAAATAAGATCCAGTAATCGCCAGTGAACCACTTGTCTCAGCGTTAACTTGTATCGCCAGTAGCAGCCACAAACATAATGTTTTTGTTACCGAGTTCATCAACGAACTTTTTTAAGTGATTTCTTATTGAAGTCTTTTGCAGTCAAACCAGTTTGAAATTTCCAATCATCAAATTCCAATACCGTCCTCTTCCCAGTCTGATGATTTTCCATCTCTAAGACATCCGCTCGCCAAAATTTATCATTATATTGAGAGTAACCCTTATATTCTAAAGTTTTGAGCAAGCTTTCTTTCCGGTCATAAAACTCAATTTTGTGAGACCTATATTCTTTTGTATCTATCCAAACAATTTGCTTCGAATAGCCACTCTTACGATCTACAGGATCATACTCAACTACAAAACAATCCAACCCGTTATATGCCTCATTACGCAAGTACTTATAAGTATACTTTTCAAGTTCCTGGCTCGAGATATCTTCATATGCAAACTCGCTCCCCATAAACGGTCCCGCTTGGTTCGATGAGGCAATACGCTTTACACGCTTCAGGGCCGGTAAGTATAACCACTGATCATCTGACCCTGATCTTTTTGTGTGGGAAAGAAAAGCTGTACCCTTAACGTCGGCTGGAGTGTCAAAAATAACCAGTGACAAATCACCTTCATCTGTGCCCTCTAGGGTTCTATTTCTGATCTTCCTGGAGGTTGAGTTCCCATATTGATCAAACAAGGTCATGGTCATTGTAGATGTCGTGTCACCAAAACCATTATCTCTGACATCTAGCTCTGTCGCTATTTCAAGACCCCTCCCATCAGAAGCATAAACGTTAGCTGCAAATAAACAGGAAATTAAAGCTATAATAATAATTTGCATGAATTTCATAATCTATTCCTTTTACAGTTATGCCGTAACAACATTTTCTTGAGCATTACTTTTGTTCATTTTTCTATCCAATAGGATGAGTAATGCGGGTAATATAGTTAAGTCCGCTACCAAAGCCATAAATAATGCTATAGCTGTTAAGCTAGCCATGGCACTATTAAGTCCAAAACTTGACTGTGCTAAAATAGCAAAACCAGCAACTAAAATAATCGTTGTTACGAGCAATGCAGTACCGACCCCACTAAAAGCAGACACAACCGCTCGTTCCGCAGATAGTTTCTCATTTTTTCGTGCCAATTGATATTTTGTGAGAAAATGTACGCTATCATCCACAATTACTCCAAGCGCCATGCCAGTTACTACAGCCACTGCCATGTTTACTTGCCCAACGAATAAGCCCCATACCCCGAAAGCTAATGCAGCCGGAAGCAAGTTAGGAACGAGACTTAAAAGTCCAAGCCTTACATCCTTCAAAGCAATCAGAATAATTCCTGAAATAATCAAAACAGCGTATAAAGTCCCCCACAACATGCCCTCAATATTTCTTTCAGCTATGTACGAAAACATCACAGTGGGGCCTGCTGCAACTGCATCCATTCCAAGCTCGCTTTCGAGAAAAGTTTCTGCTTCTTTGATCCAAGCTTTTATTTGATTGGTGGTTAGATCATCAATAGTCACAATGACTTGGGTTGATGACTTATCTATATCAATTTGATTGTTAAGATCCAAACCGAACGGAAGCGATAATTCATAGAGTAATAGATACTGTGCAGATAGCTCACGACTTTCTGGTATCTTATAAAACTGTTCGTCCCCTCCATTTAAGTCTTTATTCAGACGCTTAAATACATCCGTTATACTTTGCACATTGGTGACCACTTCATGGTTGCGAGCCCAGTTAGAAAATGTTTCGAGCTTATTTAAGAACTGGGGCTCACTTATACCATTTGGCATTTTTGACTGCATATCAAATTGTATTTGATTTAAACCGGTTAAATTTTGGCTTATCCAATCAGTATCTGATCTGAACGTTATATCTTCATCAAAATACTTCAGAAAATCATCATTAATTTCATTCCTTGTAATTGCCGCGGTTATAAGAACTGACACCAACATTGATACGAGCAGAACAGCCTTATATTTTGATGAAATAAATTCCCCAATGATAGCCATACACTTATTAAGCGCACCTAGCGTTTCCTTTGGTTTTACAGTTACAAAACTCATTAAAATAGGGAGAAGCATAATAGAAAAAAGCCATGCTGCCATCACTCCAGCTGCTGTAATATTTCCTAGGTCATGAAAGGGTGGTGAGTCAGAAAAATTTAAAGATAAAAATCCAACAGCAGTTGTTATCGATGTCAGAAAAATTGGCTTCCCATTAACACTTAAACTGTAAATAATTGAGTCACGTTGACTGTGGCCTGCGTTCATTCGCTGAAACATCGTAACAAGGAAATGAATGGAGTCTGCCACCGCTAAGGTTGTAATCACTGTTGGGGCGCTTGCAGACGGTGGCGTTAACCCTACACCAATCCATCCACCAAACCCCATAGCTACAGTAATGCTTGGTACAATAATTAGTACAACCACCGCAGTTGCATAGATTGATCTTATCAATAAATAGGTGACAATCAAGATGACTATATACATAGCAGGCATCAACGTCATCATGTCGTTTTCAGATGCCTCAAGAAACGCATTGTTGAAAAGTGCGATACCACCAAGCCTTAATGTTACTTCATGATTTCGCTCAATTGTTTCCTTTAATACTCTAGCAGCCTCGACAACTTCAACCACTTCCATGGGATCTTTACCAGGCAATTGGACGGTAGCTGTGACAGCGGTAGATCTATGCGCTGGGTCGTGAATACGACCAATTATTGAGGGTTCGGTGGTAATTATTGCACGTATGTCTTTTAATTCTTGTTCGGTTAGCTCTTCCGCATATCCATAAAGATCTTCTACAAGTAGATCATCTTCATCCACCTCTGTATGTTGATAGTTAGATATGCTGTCGACACGCAATGAATAGGGAATCTGCCAAGCTAATTCGGTTAACTCCTCAATAGCTGCCAATATTTGAACGGAACTGGCATCACTGCCTGGGTCTGGCTCTACAGCAAATTGAACATTATCAATTTTTGTGTAAGTTTTCTGGAGCCGTTCAAAAGCCTCAAGTTGTGGATTTGTTTTCCCAAAAAATGCCCGATAATCATTGTCAAAATAAAGATTTTTAGCACCATATGACATTCCAACAGTTACTAGAAAAAGAAAAATAATTGCTAATATACGGTTGTTTAAAAGCATTTCTCCATAAGACGACTTTGTAAAATTCATATTAGCTCCATGTCATTTTTCAAGCTCTTTACAAAACAATATTCGATTAATTTATTACCAGTAGTCCGGCATATGACTTCTTTTTGTTTAAAAGCACTTTTGAAACAAAAAAATGAACTAAAACGATAATTTTCTGACAATTTTTATCTCTCTGCCTAAAAATAAAGCGAACTTGAAACTAAAAATAGTAGTGAGTACGAAAATCGACTTATGCGGCTATCTTATTGTTTACAAGACGAAACTTAGGTAACCTTGCGTAAGGCTAATAAAAAATTTTTTCACATCGGGGCTATAACGCTGAACATAATAATTGCAAAAAAAATTTTAGCTTACCAACATTTGGATCTAGCAAAGATCCGGTCTTTTTCTGATGGTTGAAAAGGAGCCATCTTCGCAGTTCGACCTAAAAGCGAGGATAAATTTGTTCGAGTTGAAATTGGAGAAACAACAATAAAATAGTAATTTCTGAGAAGCTTAGTCACCAAATTACTACTTTGTGGAATATATCACTATGATTCAAATAACTTTTTTTGATCTGGCATAGGCCTTGCTGACGTATATCATATGTTAAGGAGATAAACATGCTTTCTGAAAAACAAATACTACATAACTTCGATACGAGTTCCACGGCAAACAAGATATCATATAAAGCAAACCTGGCAAATGCTGAAACTGCTAGGCTGAAGGCTGACAATGAAATAGCTTCTTCTAATTATGGCTTATGGGATATGGATAAGAAAAAAGATCAATTTCTTACAATCGATCGTTTCTAACAAAACCAACTAACGAGCTTTTTTTATAGATTTTTCAACAAGCTCTTTTACAGATGCAACATCTCCTCTAACAGGATTAGTCGAAGCAGCACTGTCGAGCATCGCTTTCTCAGAAATTCGACCTGCACAATCAAATGGAACACCAATTTCACCCAAAGATTTAGGTATATTCAGCCGATCAAGCTTTGCCTCTATTTCTCCAATAAAACCATCACTAGTTTTGTCAGACATACCTAAAGCATCAGCCATAATATTGCGCTTTTCATCCAACGAAGGAAGATTATAGCGAAGTACTACTGGCAAGACTATTGCGTTGGTCAAACCGTGTTGCGTGTCGTACTCAGCACCTACCATGTGAGATATAGCATGAACAAAGCCGAGCCCTTTCAAAAATGAAATTCCTGCCAAACAAGATCCTACCAGCATGCCACCACGCGCTTCCAGATTCTCCGGTTCCTCGACAGACTTTACTAAATATTTACCAATTAGCCTTAATGCTTCGATCGCAGCACCATCACATAATGGGTGAAAATCAGGCACGATATATGCTTCAATTGCGTGTGTTAATGCATCAACACCTGTCCACGCAGTTAAATTAGGAGGTAATCCAAGTGTCAGCGAAGGATCTAAAATTGCAGCACTAATCTTTAAATGCGGATGATCTAGACAAAATTTCATACCTTTTCCAGCGTGCGTCACCATGGCGGTACTTTCCGTTTCAGCACCTGTACCAGCAGTTGTCGGCACCATAATTAGCTTTGGAAATGGGTCTGAACTTCTGATCTGTGGTACAGGCTTGTTATAATCAAAAGCCCACAAATCAAAATTATTATTAACTGTTAAGCAGATAGCTTTTGCTCCATCCATACCACTTCCCCCACCGATACCGATTATAGCGTCATGGTTTCCGTCTCTGTAAGCAATACAACCAGCTTCAATTTCATTACCTACAGGATTAGGGGAAATATCAAAAAAGAGCTCACTGGAAATTCCAGCTTTGAGAAGTAAACTGCGCAGTTCTTGAACGAATGATAACTTCGAACTTCCTCTGTCGGTTACAATGAGTGGGTTATTAATTCCTAGATTTTTACAAATTGAACCGATCTCAGCGATACGCCCAGGACCATAAAATATAGGAACAGGAAACCCCCAATCTTTATGATCTAGCAGACTATTATTTGTCATCAAAAAAATCCTTTTTCGATTTTCAGAGTTTATTTTTGATACAGTCATTTTTGTCGCAGAAAAGCCCATCAATGCAAGAATAATTTCTCTGACTAACATCATCCAGACAAGTTTTAGTTGGTTTACTGTGTTCCACGACTTAACATGTCAATTAATAGAAGGAGAAATTGATGTCGGGTCATGGATATGAGACTGGTAGATTAAATTTACCCTTTGTAGGTGTTTCTACATTTGCAAAACGCGAGTTAGTTACAGACTGGTCACAAATTAATGCCGACGTAGCAGTACTTGGTGCACCATTCGACTTTGGAACGCAGTGGCGGGCTGGAGCTAGGTTCGGCCCAAGAGGCATTCGTGAGGCATCTACTTTATTCAGTTTTGGCCATTCCGGCGCATATGATCACGAAGATGATGTTACTTACCTAACCGAAGATGTGAAAATTGTGGATATTGGAGACGCCGATATAATTCACACCGATACAATAAAAAGTCATAAAAATATTGAAAAGGGGGTTAGGTCAATCCTGAAAGCTGGGGCTTTACCAGTAGTGCTCGGTGGAGATCATTCGGTAAATATTCCATGCGTAAATGCCTTTTCAAATTCTGGCCCAATTCACATACTTCAAATAGATGCGCACCTTGACTTTGTAGATGAGAGACATGGAGTAAAGTATGGACATGGGAACCCAATGCGAAGGGCTGCAGAAAAAAACTACGTTACTGGACTTACCCAAGTTGGGATCAGAAATGTAAGTTCAACCTCAAAAGAGGGATATGAGGACGCAAAGGCAATGAATTCTGATATTTTATCAGTTCGGCAAACACGAAGAATAGGACCAAAAAATTTAGTAGGTAGAATTCCCAAAGACTCAAACGTTTACGTAACCATAGATATAGACGCCTTTTGTCCTTCCATTGCACCTGGAACTGGTACACCAAGTCACGGCGGTTTTCTTTACTACGAAGTCCTCGAAATATTACAACATTTATCGAAACAAAATAAAGTTGTAGGAATAGATCTAGTGGAAGTTGCTCCCGACTATGATCACTCAGGATCAACTACAATCCTTGCAGCTCAAATTTTACTCAATTTTCTCGGATTTATTTTTCATAATCAGCAATAGTCTCCAACTATTTTTAGCTTAATTCGAAAAGTTAATTGGACTATTTAAATTTGACTAGCCGAAGAAAAGGTAAAACAACTAAAAAAGCTGCGAGAAACAAAAGAACCATTGTCATTGGCCTTTCTATAATAAAATTAATACCATCATAAAGTTGCATGGACCTACTAAAATTGTCCTCAAGCATTCGACCCAATATGAAACCAATAAGTAAAGGTGCCATTGGGTAATTAGCAAATCGCATGATGGTCGCACAAACCCCAAGACCAACCAAAATTAAAAGTTCCGTGGAGTTGTTTTGTCCAATGTAACTTCCCATGAGAGTAAAAAATAAGATAAAGGGAATGAGAAACGTCCTTGGAATTGTAAGAATTTTTGCAATATAGGGAATTAAGGGAAAATCCACAACGCTTTAAAGGCAGAATGGGTACATATGATCTTAGAAAATCTGGGCTGGGTTATTTATTTGCAACTCAGGATGCAAGAGCGACAGAAACTTACTGGCGTCTAACTGAAGTCATGGGCCAACTTGAAACAAATTTATATTGTTGTTCTTCCGACATGATAGATGATGTTATTTCCGGAACAATTTATATAGCATATAATGTTCTGGGTAGTTACGCCAGTAACCACCCACTGAATGATAAATATTACATCATTTATCCAGCAGATATGACAACTGTAATGTCCCGATCAATGATATTGCCTGTAAGTTCTAGAAATGAACGCGCAGCAAAATTATTTATCGATCATGTCCTAAAAACGGTGTACGACCCAAGCTTACAAAACAATTTATATATTTCAAACTTCAACAGGTTTGAAGAAAACACAATAAACCGGATCAGCCTTGGACCCGCCTTAATGGTTTATTTAGATCAATTTAAAAAGCAAAAATTCTTAGAAGAATGGGAAAATGCTATATTACAAAGAGAGTAGTAACAGCTTAAACTAAGCTAATTTCAAATTTGTAGCTTGGTTCTTACCATTACGGCCTTCTTCAACATCAAAAGACACTTTTTGATTATCTTGAAGCTCGTTTAGACCTGATTGTTGAACTTGTGAGATATGAACAAAAATATCTGCATCACCATCATCTGGGGCGATAAACCCATAACCTTTTGTTCCGTTGAACCATTTTACTGTTCCAGTAGCCATCGATCTTTCTCCTATGCATATGGGGTAAACCCATTGTTGATCTAGTCTTCCAAATTCGAGAGACTGCCTATGAGGATCAGCGATCGATATTAGTAAACTTACCGTGAAATAACCGAAGACTGTTAAAAGGGCAAGCAATTTAACTTAAATAAAAATGTTTAAATAAATGTAGAATATTGAAGAGGATCTATAGATTTTATCATCTTTGAAAAATTGTATTCAGCTAAATAGCTTTTGCGAACCCATATCGGGTATTTTGTGAGGATCATCGCGCAACGAACAGTAATATTCATAAAGCAATTTTTCACCATATTGTGGCGTCTTCTCTGCACTGTAAGAACCTGTCTCAGCATCATAAAGAAGCATAGACTCTTGAGCATAATATTTACCTATTTTTAGCAGCTCGATATGATCTTTTATTTTGCTGGAGAAAACAGAGACAGGTAATAAAAAAGCTATAAGTATATCGAATATACGGTGAGAGACATGCCTGATTTTTTTTGGTCTATTAAATATTTCGAAAATCATTTCTGCTTGATCTAAAGGTGTAATCACCGGCCCAGGTCCACCCACCGGTAACGATTTATTCCAAAATTCTTTTTGAACTATGCAATTGCTAATGTATCTTGCCAAATCTGTCTCTGAAATAGGAAGTGAGCTAGTTTCTCGGCCCGATCCGAATACTAAAAAAGATTTACCCTGCTTAATACGATTTATTTGACCCGATAATGATTTAAAAAAAGCAGTCGGTAGTACAATCGAATACCTTAAACCCGAAGCAATCAATTCGTTTTGAAATCTTAATTTTTCATTTTGAAATGCAAGTTTTGGCTTTTGAGTGCAAATTGCAGATAAAAGTATGAAATGTTGAACTTTAGTTTTACAAGCAAATCGCAAAAGATCGGAGTTTAAACCATAGTCGACGTAATTGGCGTCTTCTGCTCTGCCAGATCTACTAGCTAGGCAAGAAATGACAACATCAACTTTCGGAAATTGCTGCGTCCAGTCTTCTTTTGTATCAATATCCACTGAAAGAACATTAACATTACTTGAATTAGATTGAGCGAACTTAGTATTTTGTCTGACTATTACGTAAACAAAGTAACCACGCTCAATCAGTTCTGCCACTACGGCTCTACCAATATAACCGCTGGCTCCAGCCACTAAAACTCTTTTTGCAGATCCATCAGTCACTGTGTTTATTAACTCTCTTTGGTAAACTTAACTACTAGTGTATATAAAAATTGAAAATTCCGACGTCGATATTACCTATCATTTTGGCAAAGGAAACAGCTTCTTAAAATGTTAAACCAATTTATATTTAAAATAAATGTTCAGGAAGAGTGGATAGACTATAACAGTCACATGCAAGACGCATATTACGGTTTGGCCTTTAGCTATGCAGTCGATCATTTCCAAGATGCGGTAGGGTTTGATGAGAATTACAGAACACGAACTGGATGCACAATATTTGTTGTTGAGGATCATAAATTTTATCTAAACGAGGTAAAACTCGGGTCTGAACTTGTAATTAAAACAACTCTTTTGGATACAGACAAAAAGAAATTTATTCTACAATCTCAAATGCTTGTAAATGATAAAAAAGTAGCTACGTCGGAGATGCTTCAGGTGCATGTAAAAACTGTTCCAACACCTAAAATTACTGAAATGCCACGAGTTATTTACGACAGATTTACAGATTTATTGAAACAATCAGATGATACCAACAGGGGATTTTTCAGTCGAAAGTTATCACTTCAACAGTAATAACTAAAATCATCCACCGATGTAGGTAGCTGCATTCTTCGGTCTATACCAAATTTTTTGGTTATGTAGACGCCCCAGCAGATCTCTCAGTTCAGCGATCTGACTTTTAGCTTCTACTGGACAATCGTCTTGCGGTTTGGCATTTCGATTATCTGCTGAATTGATTATCGTTGAGGACTGCTTCGTTATAATAGAATTCAATGCATTCTCAATCAGTTCTACATCTCTAATGTCCAAATTGAAGGTCGTATTGGCTTTTGTCATAGCTATTCCCTTTCCATTGAATATATCATTAAAAAGGGCTCAAACCTACAAAAAGTCAACAAATACAATGGTATACTTTAATTTGTGTTATATTTCAGTATACTAAATGCTAATTAAATTATTAATACAAAATTCATAAATCAGAAAATAAACAATTTATGCAAAAAATGAATCACTCAAATGGCCTAAATTGGTTACTGAAGTGAAGATACTTGTTTCACTGAAATTTTATACGCTTAACGTTTTAATAAGTTGATAATTTAGAACGGTCAAACTATTGAATAATTGATGAGTGGCGGGGAATACCCATGAAAAAAATATTTATTACATCTATACTATCAATATCCTTATTTATAATTTGCCTATTTTTGGCATGGAAAACCCTCTCATCAGCAAATTTTTTCTTCGACCGCTTGTATGAATTCCATGCTATTGAAGAACAGATCAAAAAATACGCCCCTCAAAACCGAAACAAAGAAAACTTTGAAATAACATCAAGCTTAGAGCATGAAAGAATTTTTGGAAAAATTGTTTCAAGCATTAACTCTAACGGTGAAGGGTTGGCAAAAATTAGTTATTTTGATCCCTCTGGCGCCAAAATTGATACATTTCTAACGAATGATGAGATCATACATCTCAAAGATGTGAGTGGTTTAATCGTATCTTCCACAGAAATAGCTTTATTTTTATCATTTGTTTTAATCGCATTCTATGGGTTTTCTTTTTATTACAAGGTAAACCGGTCTAAATATTTCTGGAAACCAGTAAGTACTTTCTTATCATTATCTTCGATGGTCTTAACCTTACTTTTGATAACTGGCGGCGTCTTTTTAGTTGGTGCAAGAAAAGTTTTCCACATTTTACATGAAGTGTTTTTTGCGGATAAAGGTCAGTGGTTTTTCTACTATCAAGAATCTCTCATGACGACCCTTCTTCCCGAAAGTTTGTTTGGAACAATCGCCGTGATGCTTACTATTTGTGCCCTTATTTATTGGATTATACTAAATATATTCATTACGAAAATACTCGAATAATGTTAATATTTGGTGCAGATCAAAGTTAAGAAATTACAATAAAATTAATATTGGCAAATATTCTTTTCACTCTCCGATACCCGCTTCAGCAAAAGTTGCCATACCATTGTGACATGCAAGAGACGCTCTAACGATACTCAACGCTAAAGCAGCCCCTGACCCCTCTCCCAAACGCATACCTAAGTCAAACATTGGTACTTTTCCCAATTTACTAAGTAACCTGCTATGACCCGCCTCAGCACTTTGATGGGCAAATATAACGTTATCATAAATTTGATCTACAGATACAAGAGGAGCTATTGCTGAGGACGCAATAAACCCGTCAATGATTACCGGTATGCTATGGCACCTCGCGGCTACCAAGGCACCACAGATTGCAGCCTGTTCGCGACCACCTAGGGACATCAAAATTTCGAATGGAGTATTTAAACTTTCTTGGTTCCTAATTCTAGCACGCTCTATAACTTTTGCTTTTTTTAAAATGCCCTCGGTATTACTTCCTGTGCCGCCTCCTACCCAGTCCAAACCCTGGCCACCAAATGTGCCCAGACACAGAGCGGATGAAATTGTTGAGTTACCTATTCCCATTTCACCCAATAATAAAATATCGGATTTTGAATTCACTGCTTCAGCGCCATGATTAATGGCCTCAAGACACTCTTGCTCACTCATGGCGGGACCAACAGTAATATCTGCAGTTGCCTGCCCATCCGATAACAGGATTATATCCAAGTCGGCACCACTGTACGCAGCGAGCTGGTTGATCGCAGCACCCCCATTGCGAAAATTTTCGACCATTGCCATTGTGACCTCTTGCGGAAATGGGTTCACGCCTTGGTCACACACGCCATGATTGCCAGCAAATACCAGTGCTTGAGCAAGTTTTATTTCAGGTCTTTCATTGCCTTGCCAAGCAGCCATAAAGCAAGCGTATTCTTCAAGTTTTCCAAGAGATCCTGGAGGTTTTGTAAGCTGTTTCTGACGTTCAAAAGCTGCTTTGAAAAAAACTTCATTTCGTTTTGTTAAACCATTTAAAGAATCTTGAAAATCATTAACAGTTTCGAACATTTTAGAAGCCTATTTTTTTGTAAATTCGTCATTTGGGATATTAACACTTTTGTATTAATGCAATAGCTTGAAACCACATTTAGATGATTTACAAAAAATACTTTTATTTATGAGGCCGTAGGCAGAGGAATTGGCTTTCATGATAATGGATCGAACGGTCAAATTATGATAAAAAACTACCAAATATTCTTTACAAAAGTAGAATAGGAAAATTTATAGTGTTCTATGCTCTTTGCTTAGCAATTTGTATTGATTCCGCCGTCGGCTGGCCAAAAAGATTGATAAATTTTATTGGCCACCCAGTTATTTTTATTGGCAAAGCAATTTCATGGTTTGAAAAGAATTTTAACTATGGGTCAAAAAGACAAAAGGTTTTGTTTGGTGGTTGTTCAACAATCTTTTTAATAGCGATTTTCTATATCCTTATGTTCTTTATAGAAAAATACATTTCTGCACATTCCGACGGTTGGATAAGAGTATTTATATTAGCAATAATGATATGGCCCTGGCTTGCAATTAGATCAATGCATATACACATTTCCAATATTCTTATTCCCCTTTCAAACCGTAACATTGAACAAGCAAGATATGAATTATCAATGATCGTTGGACGGAATACTGCTAATTTAGACGAAAATGAGATCAGTCGAAGTGCCATCGAAAGTTTAGCAGAAAATACTTCAGATGGAGTAATTGCGCCACTATTTTGGTGTTTCGTTTTGGGTTTGCCCGGTTTGGTCGCTTATAAAGTGATCAATACGGCAGATAGTATGATTGCTTATAAAACTGCAAGATTCAAAGATTACGGCCTGATACCTGCAAAAATTGATGACGTCGTCAACTATATACCAGCAAGATTAACAGCAGTTTTATATTCAATTGTGGGCTTAGCTCCTGGCAAAATTCGAGGCCTCCGTCATGAGGCAAATCTGCATCGATCACCTAATGCTGGATGGCCTGAAGGAATGGTAGCTCGCCTACTGAATGTAAAGCTATCCGGACCTAGAGCTTACAATAATAGTTTGAGCAACGATGCTTGGCTTAATGAGAGCGCACCAGACGCGACACCAGTCGCTATTGGGAAAGCATTAAGTTTGTTTCATAGAACTATCGTCGCGCTAATTTTTCTGTTTTTTATTTTGGGTACTGTTTTTATTTGATATTTGATCAAATGACTATCGTTTTCGAATGGTTTATCGCTTTTGCAATATGTAACTATCCATTATCCAGCCATTTAAGTTGCGTGCATCAGCTCTAATTTCTGTGATTTTGTTTGAGACATCCTCAACCCAACCTTCTAAAATAATTTCATTTTCCATTCCAAGGTAAGCTCCCCAATAAATATATAGCTTTGACTCCCGAAGCGATTGAAAAGAGCATTTACCATCTAGCATAACTGCAACAGTTTTAACCCCTTGAGGAAAACCACATTCAAGTAAATTGCGTCCTGTTGTTACGATGAACGGCTTGCCAACTTCATTGATCGGAATTTTATGTGCGGCAGTTAAAGCCTGTATTGATGTTATTCCAGCAAATACTTGTATTTTTGGCTTAGGCCTTAAACGCTCAGCAATTCGCAGCGAACTATCGTACAGCGACGGGTCGCCCCAAATTAAAAGAGCAACTTTAGTATCCTCAGAACAATTTTTTCGAATGGTGCTTGACCATACTCTAGCCACATTGTCATGCCATTTCTCAACCCCCTCTTGGTAGGAATACGACAAATCTCTTGAAGGCAAATCAAACTGAATAATCTTGGTGTTTTTACCTTTAACAATTTCCTTACATATCTTTAGTCGCACATCTACCAGTTCAGATTTTTCACTACCCTTGTAAGGAATAAGAATACTGTCAGCTTCCTCTATAGCCCTTCTCGCCTGTATTGTAATATGCTCAGGGTTGCCTGTCCCTATGCCTACCAAAAATAACTCAAACATTCGTAAAATCTGCCAGTGGGCCATACATAATTATAGCGGGTTTTGAACCAACATTATTTTTTAAAATGTCTGCCAATTCTTTAATATTTGTTCGGCGAATATACTGCTCCGGAGTAGAAACAGATTCTACCAACAAAGCTGGCGTTTTTAAATCTAGGCCATAAGCTTCTAGTTTTTCAACTAATTTTGCGAAAGTACGTTTTCCCATAAAAACAACCGTGGTAGTGTCTGGATCGGCTAATGCTGCAAAGTTAAGATCTTCAGGCAAGTCACCGTTTGTATCATGACCAGTTACAAATTGAACGCGGCGCGCAGTAAACCTTCTAGTCAAAGGGATATTTGCAGCAGCAGCTGCGGCAGACGCAGATGATACTCCTGGGATTATTTCATATTTAAAGCCTGCCTCCCTTAGAGCCAATTGCTCCTCCTCAAGCCTACCAAATAAACCACTATCACCAGATTTTAATCGAACGACATGCGCTCCAGTTTTGGCATAATCAACTAATAGCTTACTAACATGGTTTTGCTTCGGCGACTTCCGACCCGCGCGCTTGCCAACTCCTACAAGGTCAGCTGATGGTTTGGCATGCGCCAAAATTGGCCCCGCTGACAGATCATCGAATAAAACCGCGTCAGCCTTAGAAATACGATTTACAGCTTTTACTGTTAGTAGTTCGGGGTCTCCAGGGCCTGAACCAACAAAGCTAACGAAACCACTCATTTAGTTTCCTTCGCAATTAAATGGAAAAATGTTCCAGAAACATTGCCACGACGCGACCCAGTTTGTGGTAGGCTATTTCCATCAGCGTCCATTATCTCCAACAAAGGTTGATCAGGCTGATCCAAAATAGAGCTATAATGAAACTCATGGCCACGCAAGCAATCTGAGTGGTCAAATTTTAAAAATGGTGATTTCGGAAACGCTTTACGATAGCCCAAATTAAACTTTCGCTTTTCATAGCTAGTAACAAGTCCAAGTAAATCAGCCATTTGGTGGCTCACTCCATCCTTATCTACCAAACACTTTCCTAGAACCATATAACCACCACATTCACCATGGACAAACTTTGTCTTCGCGTGATCTCTCAATCCTGTAAGAAATCTATCTGCACCAGCTATTTTTGCTGCATGCAACTCAGGATACCCCCCGGGCAACCAAACCAAGTCAGCAAATTGATCTGGGGATTGGTCATCAAGAGGCGAAAACGGATAAATCTCTGCCCCAGCTTTATGCCACCCCTCCAACAGGTGTGGGTAGGTGAAAGAAAACGCTTCGTCTTGTGCTAGAGCTATCCTTTGGGCAGGTGGCTCCATGAATTGATCTTCGTGTTCTAAGAGCTGAGATGATTTAGCCAACTCAACTAATTTAGCTATATCAATATGATCTTCGACAAAATTAGCATAATCAACTATGGCTTTATCTAAATCCTCATGCTCAACGGCCTGTACCAACCCTAAATGCCTTTCAGGCAAAACCAGATCACCGCGTCGAGGTAAAGCACCCAAAACGTTAATCCCAGCCTCTTCCATACCACGGCGGACATAACGTTCATGTCGTGGACTGGCAACTCGATTTAATATTACCCCTGCCAGCGATAGCTCACTATTATAGTGTAAATGACCCAAAGCCGTCGCGGCGGCGGACTGTGCTTGACCACTGACGTCAATTACTAGAATGACCGGCCATCCAAAAAACATTGCCGTTTCAGCGCTGGAGCCGAAACCTGTTACACCCTGTTTAAGTACTCCGTCATAAAGTCCCATTGATCCTTCCGCTACAATTATGTCGGACCCAAGAGCTTTCTGCTCTATAGACCTCAAAGAACCAGAGCCCATGGCCCATGTATCCAAATTAAAAGAAGGTCTTCCTGCCGCAAATCTATGAAAAGCTGGGTCAATATAATCAGGACCACTTTTAAATGGCTGTACTGTGAAACCTCTATTACGGAGAGCCCGCAATAGTCCAAGAGTTACCGTAGTCTTTCCTGTCCCTGAACTAGGGGCTGATATTAATAAACCCCTATGCTTTTTCATTACCGATAGAACTCCTCGCATTTGCCGGCCTATAACGCCGGTCATAATCCCCTGCATATAAACGGCTATTTTCGAAGTTTTCTGATCCTATCGCATTACCAACCAAAATTAATGCTGTCCTTTCAATGTCTGGGTCAACTGCATTAATTATCGTATCAAGAGTTCCTCGAAAAATTTTTTGCTCTGGCCATGTTGCACGAAAAATAACCGCACATGGGCATTTAGATCCAAAATGTGGAGTGACCTGCTCAACGACCTCCTCCAAAACTTGTATTGATAGATGGATCGCAAGAGTTGCTCCAGTTTTAGCAAAATTCTCTAGTGTTTCTCCCTTTGGCATTTTTGAAGCCCGACCTGATGTTCTAGTTAATACAACAGACTGAGCAACTCCAGGCAAAGTAAGCTCCGTTTCGAGTGCTGCAGCAGCTGCAGCAAAACTTGGCACTCCTGGGGTAACCGTGTAGGGAATACCTTCTAATCTCAGCATACGCAGCTGTTCTCCCATTGCTGACCAAACTGATAAATCACCTGAATGTAGGCGAACTATTGATGCTCCATTTTCAATACCAACTTTTATCTCTTTAATTATTTCCTCCAAATTAAGAGGAGCAGTGTTAATTTTCTGCGCATGAGGTGGACAATGAGCTAGAATTTCGTCAGGAACAAGGGAGCCAGCATACAAACATAAATCGCATTGAGCTATTAGATTTCTTCCCCGAAGGGTGAGTAAATCTGGTGCACCGGGGCCTGCGCCAATAAAATGAACAGTCATTAAAATTTGCCCTTGGCTATTGAACATGTTGCGCGCCGGTCAGCCGAAATTTCACGGAAGACAATTAATTCTGCTTCAGAACCTGCCGCAACTAAAGCACAAGCCTCTGATACACTGCCAGTATTGCGAAAGCGCTCTGATATGGCAGAATTCGTTTCTGTCTGCATACTTTCTATATCACTTGGATTTATTGCCAAAATCTTGCAACCAATTTCTCTAGCAAATAAAATTAATGAGTTGTGGTTAACCTTATCTTGTGGAACCGCAACTACCAAAGGTTTAGAAAATTTATGTTTAGATATTGTATTTTCAAAAGCACTTCTGAAGCTGTCAACGGTTGCATTACTTCGAAAACCAAAGCCAGATACAATCATTTTTCAATACTCCATTGTGTTATCGGATAAGCGGGTTGCCATAAGTTCTTTGAACCAATTGCTCTGGCTGTTGAAATATCAAAGCGAATTAAATTTCCACCATATTCATTTCGAGCATCTTGTAATATAGTTTCAGTTTCCAAAGTAACAGAATTTGCAACAAAGCGGGTTTTTCTTGGAACAATTGCCCACAATTTTTTCATTAATTCTTTTGTTAACCCCCCACCTACAAAGACAGCGTGGGGTGGCTTAAGTGTCATAATTACCTCCATGTTAGAGCCGTTATGGAGAGATAGATTATCTAAGCCCAGGTTCTTGACATTTTGCTCAATAATAGCGCAACGAGATGGGTCTCTCTCAACTGCAGTGGCATACAATGATTTATCACGCATAAGCCACTCAATACTTACTGAACCTGACCCTGCACCCAAGTCCCACAAATGTTGGCCGTATTGTGGAGCCAAAGCGGTTATAGTTAATGCCCTAATTTGACTTTTTGTTATTTGGCCATCATTTTCAAAGAATTTATCATCAATGCCAGTAGACAAAGGAATTGCCGAGCCCAGACCATCAACGCAAATTGCTACGCATACAGGATGCTTAACGTCAACTAAATTGTATTCTTCGGCTGCAATTTCCCTTATTCTTTCATTATTTCCACCCAAAGCTTCTAAAACGTGGATCTTGGTTTGACCAAAACCCAGTTTAGATAAGTAATGAGCCAGCGATTTAACCTGATCACCATCTCGCATTAAAGCTAATATTTTTCGTTTTGGCGCGATTAACGACCTAATATGTTCAACGGGTTTTGCATGTAATCCGACGCATGAAATATCCTCAATTGACCAACCCATCCTCGCAGCAGCCCAACCAAATGTTGATGGGCCAGGAAAAACCTCAATATCGTCAAAGGAAAACTTTCGCAGAATAGTGGCTGCAGCGCCATACCAAAACGGGTCGCCCGAGACTAAAGCGACAACTTTCTTGCCTCTATATTTATCGAGTAGTTTTAAACCGTCACTAAATGGTACGGGCCACTCTAAAACCTTACTTCCAGACAAGCCTAAGAGACGTAGATGTCTTGGTGGTCCAATTATAATATCTGAAGATTCAAGTCGGTTTTGACTTACATCTGCAAGATACTGTAAACCGCTTTCACCTATACCAATTATCGTGAGCCAAGGATTTTTCATGTCACAAAACCTTTTGATACTCGGCGGGACATCGGAAGCCACTCATCTTAGTAAGCTGGTGGCAGTTGCCAAAATTAATGCCACCCTTTCTTTTGCTGGCCGTGTCAAGCGAACTAAGCCTCAACCTATACCTATTCGTGTTGGAGGCTTTGGAGGTCCAGAGGGTCTGTGTGATTACATTGTTCAAAACAAAATTACCCACGTTATCGATGCGACACATCCATTTGCAGAACAAATTAGCTGGAATACTTTTAAAGCTTGTACCGACTTGAGAATACCCTTTGCGGCGTTGACACGAAATCCTTGGGTTGAAGAACCTGGCGATAATTGGAAAAATGTTGACAGTGTAAAAGCGGCTGCAATTATGCTCAAAAGTTATAAACCAAGAACAGTTTTCCTCGCAATTGGCCGAATACAAGTTCCTGAATTTAAAATTGCTCAACAGCATAAATATATTTTGCGTCTGGTTGATCCATTTGAAGGAAGTTTGCCTCTTAAAAACGCTCATACGATTATCTCGCGGGGACCCTTCGAAGTTTCTCATGACATTAAATTGATGAGTGAGAATGAAGTAAATATTATTATCTGTAAAAACTCTGGTGGCACTGGAGCTGTATCTAAGTTGCTCGCGGGTCGCAGGCTCAAGTTGCCTGTTATAATGATAAACAGACCAAAGCTTCCAGAGAGAATAACTTATAATTCGCCAGCAGAGATTGTGGAGTGGCTTAAGCATTAGCTATTCTCCATAATATCTTGGCGTATAGATATAAAAATTTTTCACTCCATCCCGCTTGATCTTTCTAGTATATGATGAGCCGACTAAAACAACAGTGCGCATATCAGCCATTTCAGGAGTAGCATCAACAATTCGCATCGAAGATAGATATTGCGAAGGTAAACTTACATCCCTTGCAAAGGCTATCAAACGATCACCAACACCCTCATCAATCAATATTGACAAAGTTTTTTTAAATCCGTCAGGACGCGCCTTTGATCTTGGGTTGTAAAGCGCGATCGCAAAGTCACCTTGGATTGCAAGTCTCAATCTTTTCTCAATTACATCCCATGGCTTTAGATTATCACTAAGATTTATGGTGCAAAAATCATGTCCAAGAAATGCTCCAACCTCAGCCGAAGCAGCTAACATCGCAGTCACTCCAGGCAAAACCGTGACATTTATTTCAAAAAACTCGGTTGGGCCATTTTCAATTACCTCAAAAACAGCAGAAGCCATTGCAAAAACACTGGGGTCTCCAGATGAAACAACTACCACAGTTTTCCCGTCCAAAGCTAACTCAAGAGCCAACCTTGCTCTTTCTAATTCTACGCGATTATCACTGGAGTGTATCGTCAGGTTTGACCGAGGTTTAATTCTGTCGACATATGGACCGTATCCAACAATATCTGTTGCCGAAGAAATAACTTTAGCCACTTTTGGTAAAATCATATCCACATCACCCGGGCCAAGACCGACAACAAACAAACTTCCCTTTTTGTTTTCACTATGAGGACTCATTTTGATCATGGTCTTCGTCCCGTGCCATGAACCAGTATAATGCCAAAGTAGGGCATTTCCTCACTGAGATAGTCACTAAGTTTTAAAACTTTTTGATTTTCCATTGTCGCATAGTGTACCGACCAGGCTCGATTAAAAAGATTAGCTTCTTTTAAAGCAGCCTTAACTTTTTGATAATTCTTTCCAATCTTCATAATCACAAGAGCATCTGTTTTATTCATTTGGTAAACAAGTTCTTCTTTAGGCATTGTGCCCATTAAAACTGTCAAAACGTCATCGCCCCACGTAATAGGCTGCCCAGTTGCAGTCCAAGCTCCTGACATACCAGTTGTAGCCGGAACCACTTGTATTCGCGCAAAATTGGCAAGCCTGGAATGCAAGTGCATAAATGAGCCATAGAAAAACGGATCACCCTCGCATAAAACAACTACATCTTCACCATTTCCCAAGTATTCTTTCAGTCTATTGCAACAATTTGCGTAAAACTCGGATAGAACTTCATTATAGCGTGGATCTGTCAGTTTGATCTCGGTCGTTACTGGATACTCTAATGCGATTTCATTAACATCACGAGATAAAAGAGGGGAAGCAATAGTCCATGCATGACCCTTACTACCCATTTTTCTAAAAAAAGCTATATGCTTCGCACCACGGATTAACCGATCGGCTCTTACTGACATTAAATCAGTAGCACCTGGACCGAGACCTACACCATGTAATTGCCCAATATTTTTCATTCTTCACGACTTGCGAGAGCATTAATTGCAGCAACAGTAATCGCACTTCCGCCCAAACGCCCTTCAACAACGCAACAAGGAGCCGGGGCTTGCTTCCACAAGGCATCTTTACTTTCGACCGCGCCAACAAAACCAACTGGACAGCCGACTATGGCGGCTGGCTTTGGGCAATCAGGATCTTGCAACATATTCAAGAGATGGAATAGTGCGGTTGGGGCATTACCTATAGCAATCACCGCACCCTCTAAGCGATCACGCCAATGCTCCAAGGCTGCTGCAGAGCGAGTGTTATTCATAGTCGAAGCTAGTTCATAAATATCTGGTGCGTTTAACGTGCATATTACATCATTATCAGCTGGCAATCTGCGACGGGTTATCCCTTCGGAGACCATTTTTGCATCACAAAAAATCGGTGCACCGTTTGCAAGGGCGGCTCTCGCAGATTGAACAAAGCCACTGGAAAAATGAATGTATTTGGCCAACTCTACCATACCGGCTGCGTGGATCATACGCACGGCAACTGGCTCTTCATCCACACTAAAGTGATCCAATTTGCTTTCTTCGCGAATAATTCGAAATGATTTTTTATAAATGGCCGCGCCATTCTTTTCATACTTATGTAACATTTTAAAAATTTACTCTATCAAAAAATTTTTGTTCATTAACCTGATAGGGAGCAACATCAAATAATTCACAATTGGGTAGGTATAATGCCCTCCAAGGTGTTACGCGAATATTGCCTGAGAAAGAGGCCCGCTTTAATACTTTTATTAATTGTGAGGCATTAAATTGGCCAGAATTTAATGCAAATGAAACTCCTCCCTCTATGGGCCCAAGTTTTTTGAACTTTGTTTCTTTCGGAATTGGCGAAGAAACAAATGACGGCGGACAACCCGCCATGGAAACCACAGTAGAAACACGGCTAAATTTATCAGAGCGATTTGACATAAACCAATCGACCATATCTTTAATTTGATACTCAATTTCGCTGTAATTTACAGTAACGCCAGCATCCGCACCATCTAGCGCAAGCAACACATCGTGTTCTTTTAAATAAATGCGAATATCACCAGAATACTGCATGCATCTAGGCTGGTCAAAATAATCCAATACGAAGCCAAACTTTGGCGATAAATCTTTTAAATCTAATGCTACAAGACGTCTATACAAATCCCTAAACTCCTCGGATAGCATTGGTGATACCAGAATTTGAGGAGCGTTATCTACTTCAGGACAACGAGAGCCCAGTCCCATGTCAACCAGCCCATCTACCAATTTTCGATGTGACCGGTTTGTAATACCTCGAAGCTGAAAGTTAGCTCGATTTGTCAAATCCATCAAACCATTACCATATTTTATGCTAAGATCACAAAGGCCGAAAAGTTGTTGGAGGCTTATCGAACTGAACTTTGGTTTTACGCGCACAAGCAAACCATCCATAGTTTCCATTGGCTTAAGAACCGACGGGCACCAGCCTTTTCTAGTCGCTATATTTCTGACCTCATCTGTCATCTTTAACTATCAACATTAGCAACCTCATTCTTCAGCGCTAGTAATTGAGATTGAATTGAGTTCCTTCTGGTGATCCATATCTCACTTTGCTGCAAAGCACTGAAACGCTCGATCATGGACTGCAATGCCTGAGGATTCTCTTCTTCAAGGAATTTGAAAACATGTTCATTGCCCAGTGTAGAAAGAAAGTATGCATCAAAAAGATGGCTCTCCACTAAGTTGGCGAGATTTGCAAAAGCCCCCATATGTTCAAGCGTGGCAGCTATTTCTGCAGCACCCCGAAACCCATGCTTAAGCATACCATTAATCCAATTGGTATTTGTAGCACGTGCAATTACGGTTTTAGCAATTTCTTCCTTAAGCGTGCGCGCCTTTGGAGCTGATGGAGTAGTAGCATCCAAATGATAAAGAGATACCGCTTTTCCTCCTACACTAGATTTAGCAGCGGCGAAGCCACCCTCGTGAGCTGCATAATCGGCTGCCATCAAAACATCTGTTTCAGCTAAGTCCTGTAAGTGCACAAAGGTATCAATTTTTTTAACACGATCTCTAATACCAATTTCGTTACGGAAAGCTTCGTCTCCATCAATTACCCATGAACTATTTTTAAACCACATATCACCAGCTTTAGATCTTGCTTCCTCTGAGTAGTCATCCATAGAACAGCCTATATCTAATCCATACTGACCCGGAGCGGGCCCATACACACGTGCGCTGCAAGTATTATTACGCTTTAAATATGGGTTCCAGTCAGCCGATTCATCACGATTTGCGAGAAGCTCAACTGCCTGATTAAAAAGCTTGGATAAAGTAGGGAATACATCCCGGAACAGCCCAGAAATACGTAATGTAACATCAATTCTAGGCCGGTCTAACTCTGCAATAGGAATGATCTCGATGCCCGATACACGCTCTGAACCATCTCGCCATAATGGTTTTACACCCATCAAGGCAAATGCCATTGCAAACTCCTCTCCAGCAGTTCGCATCGTCGCGGACCCCCATAAATCAACCAATAATCCCTGAGGCCAATCTCCATTATCCTGCAAATTTCTACGAATTAGCTCGTCGGCTAGTATTTTCCCTTGGGAGAAGGCGGCTTTTGTGGGTACTGACAGTGGGTCAGACGCATATAAGTTTCGGCCGGTGGGCAGAACATCGTTTCGGCCTCGGTATGGAGATCCGGCAGGGCCGGCGTCAACTCTAAGCCCCCTTAAGGCAGCTACAATACCTGATCTCTCATTTTCTGCGCAAGCTAGATCCACATTTTGATTTGTGCACCGTCCATAAACGTGGAGACCATCACCAAACTGACTTTCTTTGACATCACATACAAAGCGATCGATGCGTGTCAAAGCATCGGCCTCAGACATCTGACCAGTTATCCCCAAATCGCCATGAATTCCAAGAGATTCTGCCGTTTCGTAAATATCTAGTTTAAGTCTTTCACGGCGTTTCGGATCCAAGCCATCCGCATTCGAAAACTCATCTAAAAGTGCTTCTAAACCAGCATAACTTTCCGGAACCTCACTTTTACGTAACGGTGGAGGAATATGCCCCAAGGTTACTGCTCCTAGCCGACGTTTTGCGGTGGCAGCTTCTCCTGGGTCATTTACAATAAATGGATAAATAAACGGCATCGAACCAGCTAAGGCATCTGGCCAACACTCATCTGATAACGCAACAGATTTTCCAGGTAGCCATTCCAAAGTTCCATGTGCACCCATGTGAATAACAGCATCAATATCCTCATTTTGCAACCACAAATAAAAAGCCACATAGGAGTGTCTTGGAGTACGACCCAAGTCATGATACTCTTCATCTCTAATATTTGGGCGCCCTCTCTCAGGCTGCAAGGCTATGAGAGACAAACCCTCCCTGAAAGCTGGAAATCTAAAGCAATTGTCCACCACATCTGGATCATCTTCGGGCTCTCCCCAAGCTTTTGTAAGCATATTTTTTAACTTATTGGGAAGAGTTCTTAAAGCAGCTCTGTAACTTGCAACAGGCCATAGAATTTGCTCGTTTTCTAATCGCGCAGGAATATTCGTTAAATCAAATTCTGTAAGGGAACAATCAGTGGCGACGGCAGCGGCTGAGGCAATTGCATCGAGCCCTACCGCATGAGCCATTTGCCATTTTTTACCTGGGTAAGTAGACAACACAAGTGCGACTTTGGGAACTTCTTCTTTTTTATGCTTAGTCTGTAATTTTATCCACTTATCTATCTTTACCGATATCTGATTCACACGTTCCTCTAATGGAGAATGGATAAAACGGCTATATTGCAGATTTTGATCTTTTTTAGTTGCTTCCTTTGTCGAAACAATACCGGCAAATATCTTTCCATCAACTTCTGGGAGCACCACATGCATTGCTAAATCTGTAGGCGACAAACCCCTACAGGCATCAACCCAATTTTTTCTATTCGATGTTGACAAGGCAACTTGAAATATAGGAGCAGTAGAAATATCTAAAGGCGAGTATCCGTTGGCACCTTTTGATGAAAACGAAGTCGCATTAATTATTGCAACGGGCTGTAAATCCTCAATCGCTTTTTGAATCCATAAACCGTATTTCGGGTTTTTCAGAGTTGGTGAAAAAATTCCTACAACTTGATAACCCAACAAAACAAAGGCGTCTGAGAGCCTTTCTACTGCAGCCATATCTTCAGATGCTAAAAAAGATCTATAAAATATTATGGACACTACTTGGTTATTTTTACTGCTCACAAACTTGGAGACAACACCCCTCTCAAGGGACCAATAGCCGACTTCTGGTAGGGATTTATCTCCAATAATTGGAGCAGCATATAAACCTGCAGCTATTGCTAATTGGGCCAAAGCAGCCGCAGCTGCTTTTGATCCACCGGTGTCTGTCAGTTTTTTCAATCTCTGCAAAGTCGATTTTGGAATAGTTGAATATTCGTCCAACCTGGTATCTTCACGTCCATCTGCAGGAAGAACAGCTAAAGCGATACCCTTTTCTTGAGCTAATTGATAAACTTGATTTAGTCCGTATTCCCAATACTGAACACCACCAATTAATCTTATCAAAATACCTTTGGCGCCAGACAAAGTTTGATCAATATAGGTGTCAACGGAAAGAGGATGTTTTAACGCAACTAAATTTGCTAACCGAAGCGATGGCAAGCCCTCTCTCTCCTTCTTCCACCCCTCACTAAAGGCCCCTAAATCGCTATCGGAAAATGACAGAACAACCAAATCAGCTGGAGTTTGCCCAAGATCCATAGAGATCTCCGTCTCCTCTAGACCTTGCGCTTCTCGGAAAACGACATGCATAATCCGTTATCCCAACAATTCTGCTTCTACAGATGAACGGACGATATTATCATGTTCGGCTATTACAACAAGACGACCCTTCTTATCTTCATTTGCACCCCAAGCTCGGTCATACTGCCATCGCACTCTAGCCCCTACTGCCTGGACTAACAATCGCATGGGCTTGCTCCGTACTACGGCAAACCCTTTAACTCGAAGAATATTTTGCCTAATAGCTAGACCTTCTATTCTCTTTACAAGATCTTCTGGTTTTTCAAACTCCGACAAATCTACAACAATACTATCAAAGTCCTCATGATCATGATCATGAGGACCATCGTGATGAGACGGTCGTGCATCTATGTCATCTTCAGCTGCAGCCTCCAATCCAAGTACCACGCGAGGGTCAATTTTACCCTCAACGACATCAATAACGGGAAGAGAACGAGGACTTCTCGAACTGATAAAATTCTTAGCTTTTTCAATTTCGTTTTCTGCTGTCAAATCACATTTTGTCAGCAGCACTAAATCAGCGCACGACATTTGATCATCAAAGACCTCTGAGAGGGGCGTTTCATGATTTATGCTATCATCTGCCTCTCGCTGCGCATCAACAGCTGCAACGTCCGGTGCAAAACGTCCACTCGCAACAGCCTCCGCGTCAGCCAGAGCAACAACACCGTCGACGGTAATTTTTGATCTTATCTCTGGCCAATCAAAAGCCTTCAAGAGGGGTTTTGGAAGAGCCAAACCAGACGTTTCTATTATAATATGCTGTGGCTGAGGGTCTAATTTTATAAGAGCTTCAATTGTAGGTATAAAATCATCGGCCACCGTGCAGCATATGCACCCATTGGCCAATTCCATAATATTTTCGGCAGGACACTCTGGAATAGCACAACTTTTGAGAATGTCTCCATCAACCCCGACGTCACCAAACTCATTTACTACAACGGCCAAACGCTTACCGCCTGGATTTTGCATTAGGTGCCTTATTAAGGTAGTTTTGCCTGAGCCTAAAAATCCTGTTATTACTGTAACCGGTAATTTTTCATAATCAGACATTTTTCAATCCTCAATTGGCGGTATACGGGCTACACAATTTTTACGAAAATGCTCTGGACGTTCTCTCCATGGAACCCGACCATCATCAGAGTCACGGTATTTAGATACCCCCTCTAAAATAGTTTCTACATGATTACTTTCATCCAAGTTTCCGTAGACATAGGACCAGAACCCTTGAGCTCTAAGCACAATAGAGCAGCCATTGGAACAATTGGCTAAACATCCAACTGATTTTATGTGTACCCCGTGAGGCACTTCAGCGGCCACCAAATTGTCAAACAAGACTTGACCTGGACTTTTTAAACCCTCTGGTAAACTCCGTCCTTTTTTGCAGGTCGTACAAACAAGTAACTCAACATTGGATTTATCCACTGCGTTTTCCTATTTTATGGGAAGATAACAGCGGCTGATAAGCAGTTTTTATTGAACCGGCCTTCATCCGACATCAGGTCACCTCGCCCAAGTTGGTCTCATGTTGGCAGGTCTCCCGGCTTGCAAATTGGGGTTGCCCCCCGAAGTACAGCCTTCCCAACTTATAGTCAGTGGCATTTGTACTTCAATTTGGTCACGGTCGCGAGGGCGGCTGCGATTTATGCTTTTTAAATTGCACTCTCGCATTCCCTTTTCACCTGGATTAAAACAGGCACCAACATAATTGGTATTACACCCGCTTAATTAATTGTCAACTGAATTGGACTTTAGAATGAAAGCAACTTCTTATTCTAGTAAAGATGCAGAACGTCACACTGAAAAAATGCGTAAAATAAAAGCTGCCAGAGATAAAATGATGCAGAACAAAACTGAGGAAAAAGGCCTCATTATTGTTAATACCGGCGGAGGTAAAGGGAAGTCTTCTTCTGGATTTGGCATGATTCTTCGATGTATTGGGAACGACATGCAAAGTGCAGTTGTCCAATTTATAAAAGGCAGCTGGATGACTGGAGAGCGAAAACTATTAACAGAGAAGTTTTCAAATCAAGTAAAGTTTGTAGTTTCTGGAGAAGGATTCACTTGGGAAACACAGGATAAAGATAGAGATATAGCGGCTGCGCAGGCTGGATGGGCAAAGGCAAAGTCTTTTATCCTTGACCCAGCGATTGACTTTGTGCTGCTGGATGAAATCAATATTGCATTACGTTATGACTATATAGATATCGATGAAGTAATAGACTTTTTATTTACTGAAAAGCCCCACATGACGCACGTCTGCTTAACCGGCCGCAATGCAAAGAAGGAACTTATTGAGGCCGCGGATTTGGTTACCGAGATGGAGGTAATAAAGCACCCCTTTAGGGATGGGATTAAAGCACAAAAAGGAATAGAGTTTTAATACTAGGAGCAAAATTATGACTCGTGCGATAATGATCCAGGGCACCGGCTCAAATGTAGGTAAGTCGATGCTTGTCGCAGGTCTTTGCAGAGCAATTAAAAATAGAGATTTAAAAGTTGCACCTTTTAAGCCCCAAAATATGTCTAATAATGCAGCTGTAACAACTGCTGGTCAGGAAATTGGCAGAGCTCAGGCATTACAAGCTCGAGCATGTGGTCAAATAGCTGATGTTCGAATGAACCCAATATTGTTAAAACCCGAGTCAGAGATTGGGTCACAGGTGATAGTAGAGGGAAAACGTTTAACAACCGTTTCAGCGCGAGATTATGCTAAATTGAAACCGAAATTGATGAAGTATGTTTTGAGTTCGTTTAATTCATTGAAAGAACATAATGATTTAGTCATCGTTGAAGGAGCTGGTAGCCCAGCAGAAATAAATTTGCGTGAAGGAGATATTGCAAATATGGGCTTTGCTGTCGAGGCAGAGGTACCGGTTATATTGTGCGGAGATATCGATCGAGGTGGTGTGATAGCACAAATTGTGGGTACTCAGGCAGTCTTGGACTCAGTAGATAGAGAATTAGTGAAGGGTTTTTTGATCAATAAATTTAGAGGCGACGCGAGCTTGTTTGATGAGGGGTACAATTCGATAGAAAGAATGACTAAGTGGAAGGGATTGGGTGTGGTGCCATGGTTCGAAAGCGCCTGGAAATTACCAGCTGAGGACTCAATGGACATTCGCTCAGCAAATAAAAATCAAGCTAAATTTAAAGTTGTTTGTCTCTGTCTTTCCAGAATGGCAAACTTTGATGATTTAGATCCTATATCGCAGGAGCCTAATATTGATCTTGTGATGCTTACCGCTGGTAATGCAATACCCGGCAACGCAGAGTTGGTCATCATACCTGGTACAAAATCTACCATAGGGGATTTAAAATTTTTGCGCGAACAAAAGTGGGATCTTGACCTAGCTGGCCATATCAACCGCGGTGGATATGTGCTTGGAATATGCGGTGGTTACCAAATATTGGGTAACACGATTTCAGATCCCGACGGAATTGAGGGTCCCGCTGGACGTACTGAGGGATTAGGTTACCTAGACGTTCACACAACGATGACAGCGAATAAAAAAGTTACGCCAACCACAGCAGTACATTTGGCATCTGGTGCTCAAATAAATGGCTACGAAATTCACATCGGCGATACCATTGGCAATGACTGCACCAGACCATTTGCAACGTCAAATGGTACGCCAGATGGTGCAATAACGTTTACAGGGAGGATAATGGGTACGTACTTACACGGTCTTTTTTCTAACAACGGTTTCCGACAGTATTTCTTACAAAATATTGGCGCTAAGCCTTCTAATCTTGATTATGATCAAGAAGTTGAAAATATACTTGATAAGCTCGCTGATCACATGGAAAAAAATGTTGATATTGATACTTTTATCTCGATAGCCCGTTAGAGCTGGGAGCGCTCATCAAAAATAAACTTAAAAAAAGAAATTAAAAGAATTGCCGTACTCGGTTATCCCTCGTATCATCTTAACATTCTAGCGGTTGTTTATTTGTGTAAGTAACCAGGGAATTTGGAAAAGTAAAAAACCAAAGCCGCGCCCGCGACTGTATATGGTGAGCTGAAGTCATTAACCACTGATCTTAGTAGAAGGTTGGGAAGGAACTTAGGCGATGAACCATGAGCCAGGAGACCGGCTAGAATGTAAAATTTAACCGCCGTAGGGTGGACGGTAAGGAGAGAACTATGATTTTAGCAAGTACTACAACCTCGTTTAGTGGCGACTCCATTCTTGGCTATAAAATTTTTAGGTAATAAAACTATTTTTTACAAATTGTAACTAATTGACTGACTGCGAAATAATACATGAAATGAATTTAGAGACGAATTATTAAAAATAGTTTTTAATCTCTTGGAAAAATGAGTTGTTTCAGGCACATTTTTAAAATTTCTTGACAGCCCTTGAGCAGTATAATAAATGTTGAAATGTTATAACATAACATTTTATGGGGAAGTGAAATTGAACCTCAATCGTCCAATATTATCTATTTGCACTAGATGTCGAGATGGCCATGAAGCTGAGTATAATTCCACTCGAGGGGGAACGCGTTTGGCGACGTCAGTCCTGACCAGAAGGAAGAAATCGCTCGATCAGCCATTTGATCTTCGGGGCGTTGCCTGCATGAGCCAATGTAAACGACCTTGCATTTCAGCAGTTTCTGCAAGTGGATGCTTTTCTTATATTTTTGGGGATCTTGATACTGACAAGTCCGAACATATCGATGCTCTTTTTGAATTCATGTCATTATACATTGATGCCCCAGAAGGTTTTGTCGAGCGCAAAAATCGCCCGATAGCTCTTCAAAAAGGGATTCTGGCCAGACTTCCACCAATGATCAGTTCGTCACCACTAATAGTAGAATTAAATTCTACAATAGTGGTATGATTTTATGCCTTTAAACCATTTCATATTTAGAATGTAATTTTACTGATGAAAGATTTTATGTCAAAGGATCCGCTTTCTCTTGAAAACCAAGAAACAAATCATTTGAGTGCTGTCGTCAAATCCGGTGCAACTGTTTGTGTAAGAAATGTTTCCTGGTCATTGTCACGAAGCAAACAAACAATCCTGCACGAGATGAGCTTTGAACTCTCGTCTGGCCGTATTCTTGGCATAGTAGGGCCGAATGGCGCCGGAAAATCAACGCTTCTGAGGCTGTTATATCGGTATCACAAGCCTACCACTGGAACTATTGAGATTGGCGGCATAGATATTTGGAAAATCACTGCCCGGATGGCTGCACGCAAAGTCGCGGCAGTTCTACAAGAGCAACCGACAGATTTTGCTTTAACAGTTCGGGAAATTGTTACCCTCGGCCGAACTCCACACCATGTTGGCTTTGGCGGAAGCAATGGTGCGCAAGATGGTCATATAGTGGACGCTGCGCTAAACCGAATGAATTTAAACCGCTTTTCAAATCGATCTTTGGGCACATTATCAGGTGGAGAGCGCCAGCGCGTTATGGTTGCTCGAGCTCTAGCACAAGAGCCGTGCGTTTTGATCTTAGACGAACCAACAAACCATCTTGATATTCGTCATCAGTTAGAAATTCTTGAACTTATCAAAGACCTCCCACTTACGATTGTTACCTCACTGCATGATTTAAACATGGCAGCAGACATCTGCGATGAAGTTTTAATACTGAAAGACGGAAACCTTAAGGGTTCTGGCGTACCAGGAGCAGTTTTTTCAGCCGAAGCAATCTCAGGCACGTTCGAAGTCGCCGCAAGTTATGAGCGGCTCGCACCTAGTGATAAAAACCTACTAACTTTTAATCTCAAAACATAAGAAAGAAACCAATGAAGAATACTTTTATTATTACTATATTTATGTCTTTTAGTGCGAGCCTTTTGCTTGCTGAAACTACGGTAAAGAGCTGTAACCGCAATGTGACATTTGAAAATACCCCAGAGCGTGCAATCTCCAACGACGTTAATCTTACAGAAATAATGCTCGTTCTTGGTCTCGCCGATCGTATGGTAGGTTACACGGGCATATCTGGATGGAAAACCTTAGATGCGGAAATGCGCTCAGGTGTAAAAGAACTACCAGAACTATCGGCTAAGTATCCCACGAAAGAAGTTCTAGTTGGCGCAGATGCTGATTTCTTTTTTGCAGGTTGGAATTATGGCATGAAAGTGGGCGGTGAAGTAACGCCTGAAACCCTCGCTCCATTTGGTATAAAAGTTTATGAACTTACTGAATCTTGTTCTCACATAATGGATAAAGATAAAGCAAGCTTGAAAGATATGTATGCTGACATTTTGAACCTTGGTACCATTTTTGGTGTTGAGGCCCGTGCAGAAGCATTAGTAGAGGGATATAAGTCGGATCTCAAGAATTTTAAAGCAAGTCTGACAAGCATTGAGGAAGGCCTCCGTGTATTTGTATATGACAGTGGCGAAGACGCTCCATTTACAGCTGGGCGCTATGCCATGCCTACGGCCCTTATTGAAGCCGCTGGTGGCCGTAATATAATGGACGACTTTAACAAAAGCTGGGGCACAGTTACTTGGGAAGAAGTTGTTGAACGCGATCCAAATGTTGTGGTTATTGTAAATTATGGTGACGTTACTGCAGAGCAAAAGCGAGACTACATGATGTCCAATCCAGCATTTAAAAACATTGCAGCGGTAAAGAATGACCGTTTTGTAACTCTCGAGTATGTTGAAGCGACTCCTGGACCTCGAAATATTAAGGCCGTTAAAAAATTGGCAGATGCGTTTTGGACCAAGTAATTTGTCTCTGTCCGACGGATTTGTTTTACATGGTTTAGGAGTGATAAGATGAAAGCTCAATCACTCCTAAGCATCTTTGGAT
>CACKSH010000005.1 GCA_902602765.1 Paracoccaceae bacterium | reverse complement strand
TTGCACACCAATATGGACTGTGCTCGCACATAATTTATATAGCTAAATACAGTTTACCAATCCTTTTATAACATTGGAATTCATATCAAAAAAAAGTTTGATATCGTTGTTAATTTACTGTCCAAGGAGTTGAAGCGATTGCATTTTAGCATCCAACATTTTATTAAGTGGTCTAAGTGCACTGTGTTTAGGAATGTGAAATGAACTGGATATCAAATTATGTCCGACCCCGCATCAATTCTATCTTTTCTCGTCGCGAAGTGCCGGAAAATCTTTGGTCGAAATGTGATGAGTGTGGAACAATGCTTTTTCACAGGGAACTACAGGATAATCTAAATGTCTGTATTGAGTGTGGCCACCATATGCCAATATCGCCACGCGCACGTTTCAAAAATCTGTTTGATGGAGGCGTTTTTGTTGATATAGATGTCCCAAAACCAATTACAGATCCGCTGCAATTTAAAGATCAAAAAAAATATCCAGATCGGATGAAAGCAGCGCAGAAAAAGAGCTCTGAAAAAGAAGCAATGTTAGTTGCAGAAGGAGAGATTGGTAGAACTCCAATAGTGGCAGCCGCTCAAGATTTCTCTTTTATGGGAGGTTCAATGGGTATGTATGTAGGTAACGCAATAATTACTGCTGCCCAGCGGGCTGTTGAATTAAAACGCCCATTGATACTCTTCTCGGCAGCAGGCGGCGCCCGAATGCAAGAAGGAATATTGAGCCTTATGCAAATGCCCAGAACAACTGTTGCAATACAATTATTGAAAGAAGCAAAACTACCATATATCGTGGTTCTTACTCATCCAACTACCGGCGGGGTAACCGCATCTTATGCAATGTTAGGTGACGTTCAGATTTCTGAGCCGAACGCGCTAATTTGTTTTGCTGGGCCGAGAGTAATCGAACAAACCATTCGAGAAAAACTGCCGGAAGGTTTTCAGAGAGCTGAATATCTGCTCGATCACGGGATGCTCGACCTCGTAACTCCTCGAACGGAAATAAGAAATACACTAATTAAAATTACGCGAATACTTCTTGGTCTTGGTCCAGTAGTAGTAGGAGACCTACCGAAACCTTCACAAGATAGTTCCTCGGAAGAAATCGAAGAAAAAATCTAAATGAAATCTAAAAGTTCTGACAAGATCTTGAAAAGAATGATGGATCTTCACCCAAAGGTTATTGATTTGACCTTAGATAGGGTTGTAAACTTGCTAGAAGCTTTGAACAATCCACAAAAAAAATTACCACCAGTTGTCCATATCGCAGGAACGAACGGTAAAGGTAGTACCTTAGCAATGATCCGCTCTGGTTTAGAAAGCTCTGGTAGACGGGTTCATACTTATACCTCACCACATTTAATAAGTTTCAACGAACGAATTAGATTGGCCGGCAAGTTAATTACCGAAAATGAGTTATCTGCTCTTTTGGATGAATGTTATGAAGCAAATGCTGGCAAAGAAATCACCTATTTTGAAATCACGACATGTGCTGCGATTTTAGCAATGAGCCGATATGACGCCGACTACACACTTTTGGAAGTAGGACTTGGGGGACGTTTGGACGCAACTAATGTAATTGAAAAACCCAAGTTAGCAGTGATTACACCAATATCTTTTGATCATGAACAATTTCTTGGCAATACAATAGAAAAGATAGCTTGGGAAAAGGCTGGAATAATAAAAGAGAACACACCAGTTATTGTTAGTTTACAAAATGAACAGGCCTTTAAGATCATAAAAGATAGAGCAATTGAGTTAAACGCCCCAATTTATTCCTATGGAAAAGAATGGCTAGCGTGGGAAGAAAGAAACAGGTTAATCTATCAAGATAATAAAGGATTAATAGACATCCCCTATCCAACTTTAAAAGGCGACCACCAAATAATTAACGCTGGTTGCGCACTTCAATCTTTGAGACTGTTAAATAACGGACAATCAGGCAGTTTAGACGAAGTAGCGACCAAAGCGTACTGGCCTGCCAGAATGCAAAAACTCAAAGATGGAGTGCTCAACAAGCGTTTTCCATCAGCAGAAATCTGGCTTGACGGGGGGCACAATCCTGCAGCAGGAGAAGCGATAGCCACCCATTTTTCAAAACTAGAACCTCGCCCTACTTATGCAATATGTGGTATGTTAAACACCAAAGATGTAAAAGGCTTTTTGAAGCCTTTGGCACCTCAAATTGACAAGTTATTTGGCATTTCGATTCCTGGAGAAACCAATTCTTTAAACGGCCACGAAACATCACAAGAAGCAACTAATGTTGGTATCGAGTCTGATTTTTCCGATACTGTAGAATTAGCACTTGAAATGATTACGAAATATACAGAAAAACCGCGAATAATAATATGTGGTTCTTTATATTTGGCTGGTCACATACTCATACTTCAAGAATATGAAATAAAATGACCGAATCACATACCTTGACTGATTCGTATACTTCATGTTTAATGATTCGCATGGGTTAACGAAAATTTCCTAGCAGGTATTAGTACGTATGAAAAATAAAGGGACCAAATCCATTTTTTAAAAATTACTCTCCCAAAACATGGGCATCATACAGGCAAATTATTTTTGGGGGAGTAATTCAAATCACGTTAAGCCAGTTTTTTGACTGCATTTCTTTCAAGCGACTGGCTGTTCGCTCGAACTCAAAGGAACCCTCACCCTCAGAATAAAGCATTTCCGGTTCTGTTGCTGCAGAGCATATTAAACTTATTTTTGCCTCATAGGCTGCATCAATGAGAGTAACAAAACGCTTTGCCTCATTGAAGTTTGAACGGCTAAGCTGAGGAATATTATCAACCATCAGAACTCTTACGGCATCAACAATTGCCAAATAATCTCCAGGACCCAACATTTGCCCACAAATTTCAAAAAAATCAAATCTACCAACGCCATCCTTATAAAATGGGAATCTGATCTCTCTACCTTTAAATGACAGAATAAAATCGTCGAATGAGTTTCCTGTAAGAGTGGCCCATAGTATATCCATTCGCTTTGCACTCTCTAGATTGAGAGGATAAAAATAAACCTGATCACCAGAAATCAAGGATTGCCGGTAATCCTTTACACCGCATACTTCTAGAACATCAAATTTTGCCTCAATAAGTCTGATAAAAGGCAGAAATAAATCTCTATTCAATCCATTTTTATATAAATCGATCGGAGGTCTATTTGACGTAATTACTACCGTAATTCCTTTTTTCATGAGAGCTTCGAATAGTCTTCCAACAATCATAGCATCCGCAATATCTTTGATTTGCAGCTCATCCAGCGCTAATACTTTTACTTCATTAGTGATTTTCTTAACTACCGATACTAATGCATCTTTTACTTTATTTTGTCTGGCTGAATTCAATGATGATTGAACCTCTTGCATAAAAGAGTGGAAATGTAAGCGCCTAACTCCAACGGTAAGAGACTCTACGAACATGTCCATTATCATGGATTTCCCACAACCTACGCCTCCCCATAGGTATATACTTTTTGGTATAAGTGCTGACTTGAAAAACAAATTTTTTTTCCGGTTTTGCTCTACTGCGATCCGTAAAGTATCAAACTTAATTACAAGCCGTTCTTGCTCCTTTTCTCTTTGGATTTTACCCAAGCTTACGTTTTGTTTGTATGTATCAACAAGTGACTTCATTATCTGGGTTTACTAAAGCTAATAATTATCGCAAGGGACAAAGTACAAATTTACACTATTTGTCTCTAGAGTTACTTCTAGAAAGCTCAATATGATAGCCAAAAATTCAATATTTACATCAGTGTTAGTTGTTGGATGCGTAATAATACTGGTAAGCTTCGCAATACGATCCTCTTTTGGCGTATTCCAGATCCCAATTGCTGAAGAATTCAATTGGCTGAGGTCTGAGTTTTCCTTAGCAATAGCCCTTCAGAACCTTGCTTGGGGTATTGGTCAACCAATCTTTAGTGCGATAGCAGAAAAAATTGGCGATCGTCGCGCGATAATTATAGGAGGGTTTACATATGCAAGTGGACTTTTATTATCATCAGCAGCGATGACACCTCAGGCTCATCAAATTTATGAAATTTTGGTTGGTTTTGGTGTTGC
This sequence comes from Paracoccaceae bacterium, assembly GCA_902602765.1. Lineage (GTDB taxonomy): Bacteria > Pseudomonadota > Alphaproteobacteria > Rhodobacterales > Rhodobacteraceae > Salinivivens. The sequence goes on along the minus strand of CACKSH010000005.1, from coordinate 118,128 downwards.
CGGTACTGGCTTTGGAGTAATCCTGGCCGTTGTTGGACGAGCTAGTTCAGAAAAAAATAGATCTATGTCACTGGCAATTGCGACTGCTTCAGGAAGTGCCGGACAAGTAATCGGTGCGCCTATTGGTGAATTACTTTTAAATTATATGCCATGGCAATCGGTTTTTGTAATATTTTCTATTACTATTTTATCAACTCTACTTTTGCTTCCTTTTATGCGAGTTTCCATTGCGATAAATCATAGAAACGAAACACAAAATATGAGAGACTTAGTTGGAAAAGCTGTAGTCGACCCAAATTACTCTATGATATTTCTAGGGTTTTTTAGTTGTGGTTACCAATTAGGTTTTCTTACTGCACACTTTCCAGCTTTTGTGACTGAAATGTGTAACCCAATACTACCTGGAGTAGGGATTTATAATTTAGGTATAACTTCAACCTCAGCCTTGGGAGCTATATCCATTTCACTGATTGGCCTCGCTAATATCGCTGGCACCTTAGGCGCAGGATACCTGGGCAAGACATATTCCAAAAAATACCTTTTATCGTTAATCTATTTTGGGCGCACTTTAGTATGTGCAGTATTTATAATGGCGCCTATAACACCGATTTCGGTAATACTATTTTCCCTCCTAATGGGCGCTTTATGGCTTGCTACAGTCCCACTAACAAGCGGACTTATTGCACAAATCTATGGGCTTCGCTATATGGGTACCCTCTATGGTATCGTATTTTTTTCGCATCAACTCGGAGGCTTCATGGGAATCTGGCTTGGAGGTAGGCTTTATGATGCATATGGAAATTATAATCTAGTATGGTGGATTGGGATTGCAGTCGGTGCATTTAGTGCTCTTGTACATTTGCCCATAGAAGAACGGCAAAAGTCTTGGGTTTAGAGGGATAGATTGCTTAGAATCTAAAAATCATTCAAGTTTCAAGGGACTTATTTTTTTTGCCAAGCAGTTAAAATGTATTTGGCAACCATAAGATCCAAATGCGCACCACCACCATTTTTAAAAATTGTAATTTCATCATCTGATTCACGTATAAATTTGTTTATTTGATAAAAGTCTGCCAAAATATCTGCTCTAGAAATAACTTTTTCCTTCAATGGAATTTTCAATTCGCCAATGTGTTCTATTGTAGTATCGTAGCTGTCAACAAATATTTTGCTACGGCGTAGCGATAAATCATCGACCTCTCTCATATCAGGTCGGTAGGCTCCAATTAAATCAAGATGCTGGCCAGGCCTGAGCCACTTACCCTTGATAATTGATTGTTTCGACATTGTGGCACAGGATATAATGTCAGCACTTCTGACACTGGCCTCCAAATCTTCTACGGCCAGTGCATTACTCCTGCCATTAGTCATAGATACCGCTCTTTCGTGGGTACGATTCCACACCTGGAAAGAAGCATTCGGAAAGGCAGAAGAATATGCGTCAAGAAGACTGTGTCCCACAGTTCCAGCGCCAACTATGAGGATATTTTTGCTCCCAGGTTTTGCCAGCCGAAGTGCTGCTGTAATACTATCACCAGCTGTTTTCCATTTTGTGACAAGATGGAAATCTAGAATTGCCTCTAATACTCCCGTTTTATCAGAAAAGAGGCTTACTGCACCATTTATTTTTGGAACAGAATGAAGTGAATTTTGAGGAAAAATTGTGGCAGATTTAACAGCTAGTCCTAACCCATCAATCCATGCAGATCGCGATAAAAGCGTATCTTCTTTTCTATAAATAAATGTATCTTTAACTTCCGCTTTGGACATTTGGTGCCCCTGCTCTATTGCCGCAGCAAGCTCAAGCCAGTCCAACAGAGCATTACCTTCACGATATGTTATAAATTCTACATCCATTGACATTACGAAATACGACTAAGTTAAGTTTTTGGAGAGCGCCGCGGCATGAAAATTTATATGTTCTTCCATGAAGGTTGCTATAAAATAATAACTATGATCATAGCCATCATTCATCCGGAAATTAGCAGCCAATCCTCTCTTTTTTAATGCTTTAGAAAGACTATCTACCAATAATAAATTGAGAAATTGATCATTTGATCCAGTATCAATTAAAATAGGCCCTGAAAAATTGGTTTTCTGAGCAATAACACTAGCGTCATAATTTTCCCATAAACTTTCATTGCTTCCTAAATAAGCAGAAAATTGTTTGCGACCCCAATCGGACTTCATTGGATTACAAATTGGCGCAAATGCTGAAACTGATTTAAATTGGTTATTCAACCTAAGAGCCATTAATAATGCTCCATGTCCACCCATTGAGTGCCCCATAACCGATTGCTTAGAAGTATTCACAGAAAAGTTTTTTTCTATTAAGCTGGGCAACTCCAGGACAAGATAGTCCCACATTTTATAATTTTCTTTCCAAGGGGATTGAGTTGCATTTAAGTAAAATCCGGCACCCTGACCAAGGTCGTAAGCGTCATCATCGGGGATATTCGTTCCCCTAGGAGAAGTATCAGGAAAAATTACTGCAATATTATGCTCTTGCGCAAACTTTTGAGCTCCAGCCTTTAGCATTGCATTCTCGTGCGTACAAGTAAGGCCAGATAAAAACCACAAAACTGGTATTTTTTTGTCTTTGAGTAAGCTAGGCATAAATACTGCAAAAGTCATCTCGCACTTCAGGGTACTTGAGTTATGCCTATAGACACCTTGGACGCCTTCAAACATTTTATTTTCAGAAATTATTTCCATAACTTTTCTTGCCGTTTCTTACTAATAATTAAATACAAGTCCCTTTTTTGGTGGTAAATTCCCTTATTCACACGTAGATCATAAAAGAAATTGCATACGTAACCGTTAACGCACTAAATAATGTTGAAAGCAATATAGCAGCAGAAATACGCTCAGGATCTATTTTGTAATGTTGAGCCAGCATAAAGGTGTTACCAGCCACTGGCAAGGCGGCCGTTATGACCATGACCGCCGCTGCATAAGGTTCAATATAAAATAAATATAATGCCATAATGCCAACTAAAAATGGATGGGCAACGAGTTTGAGAAAACTCAGCCAAAATGCAGATTTTGGATCATCTATCTTTCGAAAAGAAAGAGAAGCACCTATTGCAAATAGCGCACCCGGAGTGGCGGCCTGCCCCAAGATTACTAGAAACTCACTAAAAAATTTAGGCGTTTGATAGTCTGAATATCCCCAGAAAATTCCCAAAGAAAAAGATACAATCATTGGGTTTTGAAATAAACCTTTAGCTATGGGCCTCAGTAATCTGATACCCCATGATTGATCACGCGAAACCATTATTAAAACGACTATAAGGGTACCAAAAATTGCAAAATCAGTTGCTAAGATCATCATAACATAGCCAACTGACTGCGAGCCTACTAAGGTCGCTAGAAGAGGGATCCCTAAAAATCCAGTATTCCCAACCGTTGCTATTTGTGCATCAAAAACTGCAGTTTCAAACTTAGTTCCCGAAAAATAACTCACAACAATCACTACAAGATAAAGAATTGATGTGGCAACTACATAACATCCAACAAACTTCAAATCAAAAATTTCACTTATTTCAAGTTGCGAGGAAAATCTAAAAAGCATCGCAGATAAGGCAAAATAAAAAACAAATTTTGTTATTGCATCCGTTCCACGTTTGCCCAAAAACTTATATTTTCCGGAAAAGTAACCGATGGCTACTATTAAAAAAAAAGGTGCAGTTTGTAAGAAAATGCTGATCATATTGAAGGGGCAGTATCTAATTTAGAGTGGTCAACCAAAATTAGAAAATCTTTCAAGTTGATGTATAAATTATTGATTTAGTTCTCAACTACTTAATCAAATTGTGCGCGAATTACCAGTAATTAGTAAGTTTACAAAAACTTGCAAAATGATAGGGTCCCGTAATGAGTGAAGAAAAAATAAATAAGGGACGGAAATACCAACAAGTCATTTCAGGCGCTCGATCTATTTTTTTGAGCGAGGGTTTTGAAGCTGCAAATATGGATGTAATTGCACAAACCGCAAAAGTAAGTAAGGCCACTCTTTACAGTTACTTTCCAGACAAACAGAGTTTATTTATTGAGGTCGCTAAGTCAGAGTGTGAAAGCCAAGCTGACAATGCGCTCAAAATAATTGATCAAACACAAAGTGTTGATAAGGTTTTACATCGAGCAGCAGCTTATACAATTAACTGGCTGGTTTCAGACATAGCACAACAAATTTTTCGAATTTGCGTTTCCGAAATTGAACGATTCCCAATTTTAGGGAAAAGTTTTTATGAAAATGGTCCCTTGATGGGCCAATCTAAACTCATCGAGTATTTTAAATATGCACAGCAACAGGGCTTTTTAGAAATAGAAGATCTTTATCTAGCAGCAGATCAGTTTACTGAATTATGTAAAGCCGACCTCTACACCAAAGCACTATTCGGAATTCAGCAAAAATTTACTGATGCAGAGATTGAACGTGTTGCAGAGGGGGTAGTTCAAATATTTTTAGCTAAATATGGAAATTGCTGACCTATCACTAATATAAGACAACCGATCTTATGCTTTCTCCAGCATGCATTAAATCAAAACCTTTGTTAATGTCGTCGAGTCCAAAAGTATGAGTAATCATAGGATCGATCTCGATTTTTCCTTCCATGTACCAGTCGACAATTTTCGGAACGTCAGTTCGGCCTCGCGCACCTCCAAAGGCTGTTCCTCTCCATACTCTACCTGTAACAAGCTGAAATGGACGAGTTGATATTTCAGCTCCCGCTGGGGCTACGCCAATTATTATACTCTCACCCCACCCTTTGTGGGCGCTTTCCAAAGCTGCGCGCATTACTGACACATTACCAGTAGCATCAAAGGTATAATCAGCACCGCCATTTGTTAAACTAACTAGATGCTGAACTAAGTCACCAGAAACTTCATTTGGATTTACATAATCAGTCATGCCAAATTTCTTTGCCATTTCCGTTTTTTGCGGGTTCAAATCTACACCTACAATTTGGTCCGCTCCTGCCAAACGAAGTCCTTGTATGACGTTAAGACCTATGCCCCCTAATCCGAAAACAATGGTCCGACTGCCAATATCGACCTTGGCTGTATTAATAACAGCACCAATTCCTGTCGTTACACCGCAACCAATATAGCAAACTTTATCAAAGGGCGCTGCTGGATTAATTTTTGCTAATGCAATTTCAGGTAAAACTGTAAAATTAGAAAATGTGGAACATCCCATATAGTGAAGAATTGGCGTGCCATCTAACATACTAAAACGGCTAGTCCCATCTGGCATTACGCCCCGCCCTTGAGTTTCCCTTATGGCTTGGCAAAGATTTGTTTTAGGATGGAGACAATAATCACACTGCCGGCACTCTGGAGTGTAAAGTGGGATTACATGATCCCCAACCTTAAGATCCACAACATCAGGCCCAACCTCTACTACGATGCCAGCTCCCTCATGTCCTAAAATAGCAGGAAACAAACCTTCTGGATCGGCACCAGACAAAGTAAATTCATCAGTGTGGCATATACCAGTAGCTTTTATCTCTACTAATACTTCACCATTTTTCGGCCCTTCTAGATTAACCTCCATCACTTCCAATGGTTTACCAGCTTCTACAGCTACCGCAGCACGAGTTTTCATAGTTTCCTCCATTTAGTGGGAATATCCTGCACAGTCAGAGGAATTTTGCAATGAATTTAACTGTGTGTGTTAAAACGCTATGTTAGGTATGAAAGGAAGTTCATGTGAATTGACATTTAACAAAACAAAATTATGAATGCTCTATTTCTTTACCCTGTAAGTTTTGTGACACGACCCGCAAGATTGGCCGATATTCCCAAGGCCGGCAGCTAGAGATTCTGCAGAATTCGTTTCAAGACCCTCAATCATAAATGCAAAATCGTCAGCCTTTTCGACAAAATCTTCCCAATTTTCCCAAATAGCTGGAGAACCTTCTGATAGTGGGTCAGTTTCATTTAATTCAAATTTAGCTTCAATATCTGCCGCGGCTAGCAGTAGTGTTTGCTTTGCATTTGCTGCACTTTCTTCGGTAAATGGGTCCAATCCACGTGCCATTGCACCAATTTCTGCCATCGTATTTTTAATTAGCTTCATCAACTGCATGCGCTGCTTCACAGCATCATTTTTTACACCTTCATGTGCAAAAACAGGAAGTGTGATAAAAGCTATTGTTGCCAAACATATAATTTTTGTTTTCATTTTTATTCTCCAGTATAATGGATATAGCTCATTGAATATGAAAAAAAAGTATCAATCTTGATTATTAAACTGGACAATATATCTATTATATAATTGGAACAAAACAAGAACATTTGAGGTTAGAATGGCACGACCAAGATACATTTCTTTATGGTTCCCATATTTTGGGGCAGAACGGGTACAACGAATTTTCAAATTGGAAAAAAAGCATAAGCTCGCGATAATTGAAAATAATGGTAATACACAAACATTATCTTCCGTATCTTTCGGTGCACATAATTCAGGATTAAATATCGGCCAGCCATTGCAAGATGCAAAAGCCATATGCCCAGAATTAATGACCCGTGTTCGATCTGTAAAATGCGAATTAACTTTTCTGCACGCCTTATGTCGTTGGTATACTCAATTCACACCTTGGGTAGCAGCTGACAACTATGACGGAGTGATCCTTAACATTAAAGGTTGCGCACACTTATTTGGTGGTGAAGAAGGAATGCTTGATTTAATTGTATCTCGTACAGAAACATTCGGCTTGACCGTAACAAGTGGAGTGGCCGATACTGTAGGAGGTGCTTGGGCACTAGCTCGCTTTACTCCCAAGCCAACAGAAACTTACCTTAAAAGTAATTCTATTGATCAAGAAGCTCGTGCAACCCGTAGCCGTGCTACAAAAAAAATACAAATAGACGATACAAAACAGCAAGTGACGCAATTACTTAAAAATAATACAAAGCGCATTGCACCAGTGGGGCATACTTATAAGTCATTGGCTAAACTTCCAATTGCATCACTGCGTATTGAAAATAAAATAGTTACTAAATTAAACCAACTTGGCTTAAAGTTTGTAAAAGACCTGTTGAAACAACCAAGAGCGCCTCTTGCAAGACGCTTTGGAACCACGTTGATTACTAGATTAGATCAGGCATTAGGACATATTCCAGAGTCAATTTCCCCAATTACTGACAGAAAACATTTTGGTGTAAGAATAAGCTTTCCAGAACCTATTGGGCTTATTGAAGATATTAAGAAAATTATAGAAAAGTTACTTGCTCATTTATGTAATAAATTAAAAACTGCTGTTTTGGGATTGCAGGAATTAAAAATTGATCTGGTTTTTAATAATAATGAAACACAAACACTTTTAGTAAGTCTGGCATTTTTTACTAATGAGCCTGATCGTATCTTGTCAGTTTTACTGCTCAAATTAGATGAAATTAAACCAAATTTTGGCATCGATATTATTAGGCTGGAAGCAATTAATGTAAACCCTATCATACAATCACAATCCATCAATAGTTTGAAGATACATGAAAAGGTAATAAAAAATCAAAATACCGTCCTCAAAAACCTAATAGCACGTCTAGGAACAAAAGTTGGATTGGATGCAATTACCAGACACATACCAGCTGAGAGCCATATACCTGAGAGATCGTGGCAGATTTTAAATGCAGCATGGTCAGATTATGATCTGGGTAGTTGGCCAACATCAAGTTGTAATAGACCTTCATTTTTATGGCCACCGGAAGCATTAGAGGCACCAAAGAATTCAAGATTACAAGACCATTTTATTTGGCGGAAAAAACTATTCCATGTAAAAACTAAATTGGGACCAGAGCGTATTGCACCAGAATGGTGGATAGAGGATAATAACTGGCGAAGTGGGGTACGTGATTATTGGCAGGTATACTGTGATGATGGTCAATTTTTATGGCTATTTTATGCTTACGGAGCTCAACTACCTGCAGGCTGGTTTTGCCATGGGAAATTTGGATAAAGGTACCAAATTGAAGTTCCATTTCTTAATATCTAAAGAAAATAGCAAATAAAATCAAAAGAACGACATATGCCTATTTACGTCTTTATAGAGTAAATATCTAAAAGGCCCTGGCCCTCCAGCATAGCATGCCTGTGGGCAAAAAGCTCGAAGCCATAAAAAGTCTCCCGCTTCAACTTCAACCCAATCTTGATTGAGATGATACACGGCTTTTCCTTCAAGAATAAATATTCCATGTTCCATCACATGCGTTTCTGCAAAAGGGATCACACCACCTGGTTGAAAGGTAACAATATTAACATGCATATCGTGGCGAAGATCATCAGGCTCAACAAAACGCTTAGTGAACCATGTGCCGTTGGAATTAGGCATTTCAATGTCTTCACATTCATTTTCATTTTTAACAAAAGCGACTGGATACTTGATCCCTTTTACACCTTTATATAATTTCCGAATCCAATGGAAGTTGGTTACCTCATTCGAATTGCTCCAAATACTCCATTCCGAACCCGCTGGAATATATGCATAACCACCACTTTCCACAATATGGCTTTTATTATCAATCGTTAATTTAACTGCGCCAGACGTCAAAAATAAAACTGACTGAACACCTGCATTTGACTCTGGATTATCGCTTCCGCCCTCCGGCTGCAGTTGAACCACATACTGGCTAAATGTTTCTGCAAAACCTGTCATTGGCCGAGCAACAACCCACATCCTCATATGCTCCCAAAAAGGAAGCAAACTAGTAACAATATCTGCGAAGCAACCTCGTGGAATTACTGCATAAGTACTATTAAATACAGCTCGGTCACTAAGTAATTTTGACTGAGGTGGCAGCCCACCCTTTGGCGAAAAATAAGTGTTTTTTTTCATATAATTTTTTCTAATTCATATTTAAGTATTCAAAAATCTAAGATCTCTAAATTCAAGAATATATCCATAAAATTTAGAAACTATTAAAGGAATAGCCTATCTCAGGCTAATATTACTATAAAAATATTATTAAATTAAAATATTCATTCACTCGACATCGAAGGTGTACGAACACCCAAAGAACGCCAACGCGCCAGTTCTTTAGGTGCACTTAATGTCATTTTTCGATAAATTTGGTTATATCTATCTACCCGAAACAGCTTAATACTCGTAAACACACCCATTCTTCGCAAAAACTTCCGGTCCTCTTCAGCTAGCTCTTCACGAATATTGGTATCCACCCCAGCTCTTGATACATAATTTAAAAGGTTTTTATCTTTTGCTGGTATGCTTATAGAATTATCAATACTGCCACCCAGCATTTCTATTAAATCACGCTTTGGAGTAGGATCTGCTAAATTACCCGCTGCTAAATCAGGAACTGGCAGGTTCTTTAGATTACTTGGTATCGTTAATGGTTTGCTAGGCAACACCGCAAATTCTTCAGGGCCTGTACCGACATCATAAAGATCCCGAAGCCTCGCGTCATCACTACTACATGCGCTCAATAAAAATAAAGTGGCAAAGATACCTGAAATTCTAAAGATCATAAAATACCATCATAAAACTTAATGATAATAATAACGGATGAACATGACTCAGTCACTCTTATTCTGTTTCCCTGAAAATAAGATCAACCCAATGGCACCAAAAAATATAAAGATATCTGCTACATTAAATGCAAATGGGTTTGAAATACCACAGCAAGACACATTTAGAAAGTCAACGACTGCACCATGGAAAAATCGATCAATTGCATTGCCGACTGCACCCCCAACCAGAAAACCACAAAAGATTAATCCCATTGATCCGAATTTTTCCAAAAGCGACCATCTAATTACTATTAAACAAATTAAAAAAGCAATTATAATCAGTACCCAGCGCATAATCTCCGTACTATTTGCAAACAGGCCAAAATTTACTCCGTAATTCCATGCCATAGTAAATTGCAAATAAGGTGGGAAGACATCAATTTTTCCTACATTAGGTAAGTCAAAAATATACAACATGCTTAGCTTAGAAAGTTGATCGCATAAAATTGAAATTATTGTACTTTGCAAAATTTTATACATATCACCTCTAGTGTTTAAAATGTCGCATTCCAGTAAAAACCATCGCCAGCCCAGCATCATCGGCTGCTTTAATTACCTCATCATCTCTCATTGAGCCTCCTGGCTGGATTATGGATGAAGCGCCTGCTTCAATTGCAGCCTCTAATCCGTCTGCAAAAGGAAAAAACGCATCTGAGGCCAGAGCTGATCCACGGGTTGGAACCTCACATAAGCCTTGAATTCTTGCCATATCCTCTGCTTTGTTAGCTGCAATCCTACAACTGTCTACCCGGCTCATTTGCCCGGCTCCAATCCCAACTGTAGAAAGCTGTTTGGCGTATACTATAGCATTTGATTTTACATGCTTAGCAACTTTCCAGGCAAAAAGCATATCTTGAAACTCATTTTCTGTTGGACTTCTTTTTGTAACAACTCGTAAGTTATTTTGTGACAACGGCTCAATATCTTTCTCCTGTAATAAGTAACCGCCAGCTATATGCTTGATTACCTTTGATGAACAAGCTTGGTGAGATGACTTTTCAGTTATTAATAATCTGAGATTACTTTTCGAGGAGAAAATTTGACGCGCGCCCTCAGTGATGCCTGGAGCAACGACAACTTCAGTGAAGACTTTAATAATTTCTCTCGCAGATTCTTCATCAATAATACGATTTAAGGCAACGATACCTCCAAAAGCAGAAGTCTTATCGCAGCTAAATGCGGACCTGTAAGCTTCGACCAGACTGTTTGCCACCCCAACCCCACACGGATTTGCATGCTTAACAATAACAGCAGCAGCTCCATCATTCTGGGGAAACTCATTAACTAATTCAAGAGCAGCATCAGTGTCGTTTATATTATTGTAAGACAATTGCTTACCTTGGATTTGGTTTGAAGCGCCAATTCCAACCTGCAAATTTTCATCTAAAAAGAAAGATGCACTCTGGTGTGGATTTTCACCATATCTTAGATCTTGCGATAATGCCGCTGATATTGAAAACCGGCGAGGTTTTACGTCTGTGATATTGTCTAGCATCCAATTTGAAACCACCGCGTCATAATATGCGGTTAACGAGAAAGCATTCTGTGACAATTTTTTCCTGAAAGAATAGCTAGTACAACCATTATTCGTTTTTAGTTCATTAACTAGATCCTCATAGTCTTCAATATCAACCAAGGTGGCAACATACTTGAAATTCTTAGCCGCTGCTCTGATCATTGCAGGCCCGCCAATATCTATATTTTCTATACAATGGGCATAATCAGCTCCAGCCCTCACTGTTTCGGCAAATGGGTATAAATTTACTACTAATAAATCTATCTCTTTTACTTTATATTCTTCCATTGCATTTACGTGTGATTTTTCATCTCTGTCAGCGAGCAAACCACCGTGCACATTGGGGTGAAGTGTCTTTAAACGGCCATCCATCATTTCTGGAAAACCTGTTAATTTCGAAACTTCTGTCACCCTAAAGCCAGCATCTCGCAAAATAGATGCACTGCCTCCAGTCGAAACAATTTCAATATTTCTACCGCATAGTTCTTTTGCAAGTTCTACGATGCCGGTTTTATCTGATACGGAAATCAATGCTCGTTTGATTTTTATTAATTTTTCCAATAGATATACCTATATTGGCTCAAATACACTGTCGGAGAAAACGACTTAAATTTCTAAGTTTCGATATCATATGATTTTACAAATGACCACCTGACTTGTTTTAAAAAGTCATTAAATTTGGTCAAAAAAACGACCTGTTGAGTTGGAATTGGAGATGAGTGTCCTTCACAAAAATAATAACTTGGCTGAATACTTGGTGTTAAATTCAAAGCTTCTAAAATCCACACCCCCGCGAATTTTGAATTTATCTTTACCATATCATTATCTAAAATTTGCGCTGTCACTTCAGGGTGGAACTGAAACCTTACTTCATACTCCAAATCATCGAAAGAAATCTCTTTAGATCTATCTCTAGTTGAAAGCATGTCAATCTGATCATTACCGATCAAGATCTCTCCATTATCTGATAATTCTAACTTTCTTTCAAGATTAACAGCAAACTTACTAGCATAAGCGTCATGGGAGACAGTAAGCTCAGTCCCTCCTATTACTTTTGACTTATTTATTACAACTTCTGTCGGACCCTGACTTAAAAACTCTGTTAATTTGGAATTATAAGATAGGCTTCTGGTTAATTTTGCGGAAGACTGGCCTTTTACACAGAATGTCGAGTGTGATTGCGTAGCTCGCCCGGCCTTACACCAGTCCCTACCAAAATTAGCTCCAGATCCACAGTTGACTATAAGCGGCTGTCTACCATGTGTAAGCTCAAATCCTAAAACCGAGGCGTGTGCCAAATTAGATTGAAATAGGTTAGGCAAACTACCAGCATCCTGTATTATACTGGTCCGCCCCCCTTCCAAACGTGCATATCCCATTTTCAAAATTTTCGTCGTTTTCTTTTTATTTCCCGATAAAAATAAATAACGATCTAATTCTCCTGAGTATTTTCCAAGACTACCATTAAAACGGCATAAGCTCCCATTTGTATGACGTAGATGGCGCAAAGTTGGAGCAATGCGGTTTATAGCCTCTATATGAGCTTGACTTGGTGTCCAATCAGCATCATGCAATCCGTGAGCAACCCAAACCAGATAAGTAAATATTTCGAGTAACTCTTCAGGGTTTCTAGACAAGATGCCACCATCTTCATCAATTTTATCTCTGCACTCTCTAGAAAGATATTCGGTTGCAACAGTAATAAAGCTATCAAATCCTTCCACATATAATCCGCAATATATCAGGCCAACGATAGCCTCAAAGTTCATGTTTATTTCATGAGTTTTGTAGAACCTTTTTGATAGGAAATTTGCTTGCTTATAAATAAATCTAAAATATATGTTTATTTTTTTTTCTGATAGATCATGTAATATTATCTCTTCGTGATGGATGAGCCTTATAAGACGTCTACCGGTTAGGTTCGGCGTCCAACCTGCACCTGAACCTGAACCATATTTTTCTATCCAACTAAATATCCACTTCTGAGCAATTTCTATAGCAGCGTTGTCTCCCCGAGCAGCCAAGTCATCCAACCAAGTAAATCCATGTAAGTCCTCATAATTTTCAACATTTTTAATCGAATGGTCCCAAATAACTTTGTCTTCAAGTTGAACTGTATTTCCAAAAATAAAAAATTCTCCCTCGCAAATTTTGTCAGCAACTAAAGTACTGCCTATGGACAATGGACCAGGCCTAGATATAAACTGTTCAGCCTGTGCAAAATTTTTTGCAGTTCGAGCGTAGAATGAGTTCCCGATTTTGAGGAGGTAATTTCTCAAAATTTGTGTAAAGATCATAAAATATAATCCCATCAAAATTTAGCTCTGAAACTTTATACCTTGCAGTATTCTTTTGGGTATTGGGCTAGTTTAATCTTGAAGATTAAACTTTGACAAGCTTTGCTATATAAAAACCATCAATACCACCTTTGTCTGCAAAATGGTTTGGAAGTAACCGTAATCCACCCTCTTCCGTCCGATAACTTTCCAGAAAAATTAAATCCTGAGGCAAATAATCATCTACTCTCAAATCATGAAAATTATTTAACAGTTTTTTAACTTGATGCTCACCTTCCTGCGGTAATAGAGAGCAGGTACAATAGACTAATTGACTAGTGCCTGTCATCAAACTTATGGCATGCTCCAACATCTTATATTGTAAATGAAACAATTTACTAAGGTCTGCTTTGGATTTCACATATGGTAAATCAGGGTGCCTCCTGATCGTTCCCGTTGCAGTACAAGGAGCATCTAAAATAATAGCATCAAAACAATCTTTAATTTTGAATAAATCAGTAATAATAATATTCGCATCAAGAGACGTTCTGGTTAAGTTTTCCTTTAGTTTTGAGACTCGCACATCAGAAATATCAACTGCAGTTACGTCAGCTCCAGCTGCGGATAATTGCATGGTTTTACCGCCAGGGGCTGCACATAAATCAAGGGCAGATTTTCCTTTAATTTCTTTAAAAAGACATACAGGTATACTCGCTGATAGATCTTGAACCCACCATTCACCTTCGGTAAACCCCGGAAGCGCAGATATTTGTCCAGCATTTTTTAATCTCAAACTATGCTTAAAGATTTGCGTACCTTTTAATTCAATGGAAAAATATTCCATTAGCTTCGAGTTTTTTATTGTTATATCGACAGGAGGGCGTTCTAAATGTTGCCGCTCAATTTTCTGTGTAACTGAAATGCCATATGAGTCCAGGAGTATCCGCCGCAACCATTTTGGTAATTGAGGAATATCTAATTTGTTCCAAATGCTCCTGTCAGAGTGTGATACCTTTCTCAGAACCGCATTCACTAATCCTTTATAGTTTTTAAGTCGTTTATTCCGTCCAATAATTGAAACATACTCATTTACAATTCCATGGGCATCACCATTATCCATGATTTCAACCGTTGCTAACCTTAGTACGTTTAAAATTTTTAGGTTTGGTCTTTTTTTCAAGAATGGAAGTATTAGAGCATCGGCACGTTCCAAAGACCGTAAAGTGTTTAGCAGGAGGCGTTGCGAACGAGCACGATCAGCCGTACTAACATTCTGCACAATAGAATTTAAATTTAAATCTGCCAATAAACGCTTCTCACCTAATATTCTGTCCATCAAAAAGCTTGCCTGAGAGCGAGCAGACGGCACTTTTTTTTCAGGCATTAAGCGAATTCCTTGCAATTTAAAAAAGTTTTATATACCCAAGGGGCATTAGAGGGAAGAGTTTATGACAAAACAGGATAAAATACCCCCGGCAGCAAAACGAGCATTAGAAGAGGCTGAAGAGCGTCGGAAATCAATCAAAGATAAAATAACTACCAAAAAAGAGTTTGGAGGAAGGGATGGACCCGAACCAGTAAGGTTTGGTGACTGGGAGCGGAAGGGTATTGCGATAGATTTTTAGTACCACTTCGCGACGGGTGGTAAGCTCATCAAAACAGCATTCGCGTCATGGCCAGTTGCCAGGCCAAACTTTGTACCACGATCGTAAACCAGATTATATTCTGCGTATAACCCTCTATGCTGCAACTGTATATCAATATCACTTTCATTAAACTCATTAAGTAGCCGCTTTTGAAGCAATGGAAGATATGCTGGCAAAAAAGCTTTACCGATGTCCTTGGTAAGATTGAAATCTGCTTCCCAATCGCCAGTGTTGCGATCGTCCATGAATATACCGCCAACTCCTCTTGCTTGCTTACGGTGTGGAATAAAAAAATATTCATCAGCCCATTTTTTCAGTTCAGGATATAGTTTGGGATTATGTTGATCCAAATAAGACCTGAGTACTGAATGAAAGTGAACGGTGTCTTCCTCAAATTCGATACAAGGATTCAAATCGGACCCGCCGCCGAACCACCAAGCATATGGTGTCCAAAACATGCGAGTATTCATATGAACAGCTGGACAATTTGGATTTCTAACATGAGCAACCAAACTAATACCGCTTGCCCAGAATTTAGGATCATCTCGCATTTCAGGAATACCTAAGCGCTCAGCCATTGAGTGCTGGGCAGCCTCATTCAAATTGCCATAAACTGTTGAAACGTTGACGCCTACTTTCTCAAATACACGACCATTTCGCATCACACTCATTAATCCACCACCGGCGTCAACTCCTGACTTTTCCTCGCGTTTTGTCTCATTTACCTCAAATTTACCTGGGTTGAGTTCTGAAAAGGGGCCTTTAAAATGCGATTGTTCTAACTCTTCGAAAGCAGCTACGATTTCGTTTCTCAAACTCAAAAACCATTTACTAGCTTTATTTTTTTCAACTTCAGTAATTTCTGTCATCGCTGCTCTAATTCTGTTATTATTTAAATTAATGAAAAGGTGAAGATACAGGATCTAGAAGGCATCGACCTCCATCAACTGTTATTATTTGACCTGTAACAAAACCAGAAGCCGGCGCAGCCAAATACTGGACAGTTTCAACAATTTCAGAGGCAGACGCAATTCGCCCCATTGGTGTGTGTGCCTCTATATCTTGTCGTAGTTCCTCAGCATCCTTAAGGCTATTTTGCAAACTGGCAGACATAATTGAACCAATCGCTAGAGAATTTACTCTTATACGGTTTGGAGCTAGTGACACAGCGAGAGACCGTGTCATCTGATCCATTGCTGCTGTTGCTATTGAGTACCCCAAAAGCCTTGGTTGTGCTAAAGTTGAAGCAATTGATGATAAGTTTACAATTGTCCCAATTATACCGTCATCTTCTGTATCTTCTTCTGCTTGCTTAATCATTCTTTTAGCCACAATTTGGGATAGTCTAAAACTATTTAAAACGTTTTGTTGCCACATTACGTCAATTGTTTCATCTTCCAAATCAATTGGATCTGTAAGCAAAACTTGCCTTGAAGCGTTGACCAGAATATCAACGCGCTCGAAAGCGTCTATTGTGGCAGAAAGAAGGTTAGCTATTGTAAGTCTTTCACGCAAATCCCCAGAAAAGTAACGGACGCTGCCACTTTCACATTCTTCACCCAATTCCTTCTTTAGACTTTCATCATCCATATCAGCGAACATTACATTAGCACCCACATCGGCAAAGTGCTTTGCTATTGCCAAACCAATCCCATTAGCAGCTCCAGTTACTATGGTCGTTTTGCCTTCTACAGAAAAGGACATGTCTTCTCCTTCACAAGTTACATAAGCTTAGGGTTTTTTTCTCGAAACTGCGAGAGGTTTTTCAGCCAGAATTACTTTAAATTTATTGTCGCCCCCAATTTCCTTCCAAGAAGCAAAATGTCTACCAAGTATATTTTCATAAGGAAGGTGCCTATTGGATACCATGTGTAAATTGCCATCCTTAATCAGATTTCTGGCAGCCGAGATTATGAACATTTCTCCTAACTTGATATCTATCTTACCATTTGAATGGAATGGTGGATTCATGACTATGAAGTCTAAGGGTTTTGGCGCTTTCCATTTCTGCACATCCTCCCAAACGAATTTTACTTTCGATGTTTCACAGTTTTTTGCGGCACATTCTAACGCTCGTTTAGACGCATCAATCGCATAAATATGATCAACTGACTCTAATTTTGCTAAAAATTTTGTAAGAAAACCCCATCCTGCACCAAGATCTGCGCCACAACCTTTTAAATTATTGGGTAAATAGTTTTTTAACAACTCAGAAGCTGGATCGACATGATCCCAAGAAAAAATACCTGGAACAGTAACGAACTCGTTATTAATTTTATTTACTTTTCTGGAGTGCCAAGTTGGAGGCGGAAGTGCATGGTCAGTCCTAAAAGCCACAATTTTTCCGTGCGCCTTAGAAAGCTTAATATCGAAAGAAAATTCTTTTTCGAGTTCTTTTAAAATGGAAATAATTCCATCCTTTTTATCTCCATCAATTACAATGTGTCCTCCTTTAGCTTTCTCAAGACCAATGATTATTAGCTCTCTAGCAAGCTCTTTAGATTTTGGTATAAGAATTATCGAAATATCTACTCTGTAATTTATCTCCGGTGAACAGTTGTAACCTGCACGCGAAAGAGGAGAATACATTCTGATATCATCTGTTAAAACAACTGTTTTTTTACTGTTGAAATGATTTAGATCGGTCAAAAACTGCGGGTTAATAAAACAGACCTTTTTATGTGCTTCAAACAGGTCTGGGAAGATATCATTTAGAAAAGATAAGCGTTTAACAAACATGCATTAATCTTGCTAAAGCACCTTGGCAAAATCATTCTTTTTCCATCGTACATTGTAAAGGATGTTGATGACGCCTGGAAAAATCCATTACCTGAGCCACTTTTGTTTCCGCTATCTCATGACTGAAAACACCAACAACAGCCATTCCTTTTTTATGAACTGTCAGCATTATCTCAAACGCTTGAGTATGGTTCTTACCAAAAAAACGCTCCAAAACGACCACAACAAATTCCATCGGTGTGTAATCATCATTTAATAATAGCACTTTGTAAAGTGGTGGACGCTTAGTCTTAGTGCGGGTTTCCAGCGCTAAACCTTGCTCGTTATCCTGATCAAACTCACCTGACATTTGGTGGGGAAAAACTGGCATCTTATCCCATCATGTTATTTTATTCCTTTGAACTTATATAATGTGCCGATGTAACTTGAAAAGACCTTTACTAGTCGTCAAAGAAATAAAATAAAGTGGATAGCCTATCTCTTAATTTAAAGTTAAATTTTACAGAAAATACATATATCTAGTTACATAAATTGAGTTCATCACTATATCTTGTGCTATCAAACCTCTATAAATTAAAAAAATCAATAAAATTAATACTTTATTTGACAAAGTTTGTTTAATATTGTTGATTAATGCAAAATAATCTGACCAGAAAACTGGCAGTACGAGGCAGGAAATTGGTAGTGAATTTTACGAAACGGCTGTTAGGGTCCGCTTGGTCAAGCATATTTAGTGCCTTAATTTTTTCGTTAATAATGCTCATAACAAAGCCTGGAATTGCAGCTACGTACGCGGCATTGGTTATGGATGCTCGAGATGGTAGTATCTTGCATTCTGAGAATGCAGACCAAAGATTACATCCTGCATCGTTAACAAAAATGATGACACTATACGTGGCATTTGAAGCAGTTGAGAATGGAGAAATAAGCCTTGATAAGAAGATTAAAATTTCAAAGAAAGCTGCATCTGAACCGCCCTCTAAACTTGGTCTCAAAGCGGGACAACGTATTACTCTGAGATATTTGATCAGAGCCGCCGCGATCAAGTCAGCCAATGATGCGGCTACAGCTATTGGCGAAGCAATAGAAGGAAGTGAAGCAGCTTTTGCAAGACGGATGAACAGAACCGCAAAAGCACTCGGTATGAAGCGAACAACCTTTAAGAATGCTCATGGCCTTACCCAGCAGGGACACCTCTCTACTGCAAGAGATATGACAATACTTGGCCGACATGTGTTTTATGATTATCCAGAATATTATCACTTGTTTTCTCGGCGCACAGCTAATGCCGGGATAACAAAGGTTCGTCATACAAATACCCGCTTTTTAGCAAATTACCGAGGTGCTGATGGTATTAAAACGGGATTTACCAGTGCAGCTGGTTACACTCTTACCGCATCTGCAGAAAGAGGAAATGAAAGAATAATTACAACTGTATTTGGCGGCAGAAGTATTGCTACAAGAAATAGACAAGTGGCAAAGTTAATGGATCTAGGATTCAAAAAAGCACCAGCTAGCGTCTCTGTAACGAAACCAAGCCTACCTAATTACTCATCGATTAACTTAGACGCCAAAAAGATTACTAGACCTTCTGGCGCAGTTCGGAAAAGTTTATTGCCCAAACGACGCCCAAGCTCAAATACCGCAATAGTAGCATCAGTAGATCTCTCAACTGAGATTGAGAGAACCCTTAAAATGCTGATTTTGTCTTCAGAACAATCAGAAAATTTGAGCACTCCACAAGTTCACCTTGCAAAACTAGACACTGGATCTTCTGCTGCGATATCTTCCGTAGTTACAAAAGAGACAACCATACTCAAGAAAGTAAGGCTAGTTAGCCATAATTCATCCGATGAAAACAAAGTTTGGGGTGTGAATGTTGGCCGATTTGGAACAAGATACGCAGCAGAAAAGATGCTAATAAAGACTGCACTTGCAGAAATGCCAACGCTGGGGGGGTCATTGCGAAAGGTTGTAAAAACAAGACTTGGGTTTGAAGCAAATTTTTATGGAGTTTCACAAATTACCGCCGAAAAAGCATGCCGCAAGCTAGCCAACCGTCAAATATCGTGTGATCTCATTGATCCTAATGGATAATTAAAGACTAGATCAGTTTTTAAATGAGAAGTAGGTTTAAAATTTTCAATTTACTGATTGTAATAAGCTTTTAGTATAAGAATTTTGCGGATTATTATAAATTTGCTTTGCGTCGCCCGCCTCAACAATATTGCCATCTTTCATAACAATGATGCGGTGTGACATTGATCTAATTACTTTTAGGTCATGGCTGATAAAAATATATGCCATTTTATGTTTTTTTTGAAGAAATTTAAGCAACTCGACGATCTGAACTTGAACCGTACGGTCCAAAGCGGAGGTCGGTTCATCCAGAACTACCAATTTTGGTTTCAAAGCCATAGCTCTAGCAATTGCTATGCGTTGTCTTTGACCACCGGAGAATTCGTGAGGATAACGATGCCTTGTTTTTGGATCTAAACCAACTTCTAACATGGCCTCTGAGACCAGATTTTCAGTGTCTTTTAACGGAGAAGAGAAATGAACTTTTACACCCTCTAATATTATTTGCTCGCAAGTCATTCGAGGCGATAATGATCCATATGGATCTTGAAAAACAATCTGTATATCCTTCCTTAATTTCCTAAGTTCTTTGAGAGAGAAGTCACTTAAGTTTTGATCATTAACATAAACTGAACCTTCATATTTTATTAAACGCATCAATGCTAGAGCGAGTGTAGATTTTCCAGATCCACTTTCACCAACGACGCCGATAGTTTCTCCCTCGCGGACAGTTAAATTCGCGTCGTTAACAGCTTTTACGAAACCTACTGTGCGTTTAAGAAGACCTTTTTGTATGGGAAACCAAACCTTCAAAGAAGAAACTTCTGCAACAATAGCAGCTTTTTCACCAACCGGATCAGGACTGACTGAAGTGTTAGCGAAAAGAAGTTTCCGAGTGTATTCATGGCATGGTTTTTCAAAAACAGCTGAAACCAAACCATGTTCAACAATTTTTCCATTTTTCATAACGCAAACTCTATTTGCTAATCTTTTAACTAAGCCAAGGTCGTGCGTAATAAACAATATTCCCATCTCAGTATTTTTTTTCAAGTCAACCAGTAAATCTAATATTTGCGCCTCAATAGTAACATCCAACGCCGTTGTTGGCTCATCCGCAATCAAGATTTTCGGATTATTTGCGAGCGCCATTGCAATCATTACCCTCTGACGTTGGCCACCCGAGAGCTGGTGGGGATAAGCATCTAGCCTCTGTCTTGGACTATCGATGCCAACACGAGTCAACAGCTCAACAATATACTCGGTTATGCTACTAAAATGTGCTGCACTATGAAGTTCAACCGCTTCTCGCAATTGCTTTTCAATAGTGTGAAGTGGGTTCAAAGATGTCATAGGCTCCTGAAATATAAAACTTACCTCACTTCCGCGAACACTTTTTAGTTCGTTATGGCTAATGCCTACTAATTCCTTACCCTGAAGTTTAATCGAGCCAGAAATATCAGCATTATTAGGAAGAAGCGAAAGTGTTGAAAGAGCCGAAACCGATTTTCCAGATCCACTTTCGCCAACTAAAGCTAAGACTTCTCCCTTATTGATTTCAAAATTAATCCCATCGACAGCAATGACCTCTGACTCGTCACTAGTAAATTTAACCACAAGATTATTTACAGATAATAAGGGCGTCATTTGAAGGTCTTCCTAGGATCAAAAGCGTCGCGGACACCCTCAAAAATAAAAACAAGCAGTGCCAACATTATTGCAAAGGTAAAAAAGGCAGTGAAACCTAGCCATGGCGCCTGAAGGTTTTGTTTCGCTTGCAAAGTCAACTCGCCCAAAGATGGAGCAGATGCAGGCAATCCAAAACCCAAAAAATCCAACGAAGCAAGAGTGGCAATTGTCCCAGTAACAATAAAAGGCATCAAGGTTAAAGTAGCTACCATTGCATTTGGCAGCATATGACGAAACATTATGATAAAGTTACTTACACCCAGAGCCTTTGCGGCAGTTACGTATTCTAAATTTCTGGCCCTTAAAAATTCAGCCCTTACAACACCGACGAGACCCATCCAGCCAAAAAGAACTGTTAACAGGACAAGTAACCAAAAACTTCTACCTAAAATAGCAAATAATATTATAATTACGTATAATGATGGAACCGCACCCCAAATTTCAATAAATCTCTGAAAAAATAAATCTGTTTTTCCTCCAAAATATCCTTGTACAGCGCCTGCGAAAACACCTAGGAGACTTGAAGCTATTGTGACTAGCAGAGTGAACATTATTGATATACGGAACCCATATATGACACGTGCGAGCACATCGCGTTTAACGTCATCAGTGCCCAAGATATTTGATTTACTAGGGGGTAACGGCGCCGCTCCAGGAGTATCAACAGATGTGTCAAAAGAGTACGGAATTAAAGGCCAGACTATCCAGCCACGGTAGAAATCTAAGTCCTCAAACTTACCTACCTTGATGGCTTCAACTATGTAGTCAGGTTGCTCCAAACACTCTATAAGTCCACCAGAAAGAATTAAACACTCTACCTCAATTTCCTTGTAAGCTGCCTCCGTTTTAAAATCTCCACCAAACCTAGTCTCCGGATAGAACCTAAAGATGGGTATATGTACGTCACCCCTATAACTGACAAAGATTGGCTTATCGTTAGCAATAAACTCAGCAAAAAGGGATAAAGTAAATAAAACTGAAAAGATTATGAGGGACCAAAGCGCCCTTTTATTAGCCCTGAAGTTACGCCATCTTCTTTTTGAAATTGGTGTGCCGAGCAAATTCTATCCCTCTCTGATATCAAAATCAATGCGAGGATCTATGAACACATACATCAAGTCCGAAATTATACCCACCACTAGCCCCATCAGACCAAATATAAAAAGGGTTCCAAATATTACTGGATAATCACGGGCAATAGCAGCCTCAAAACCCATTCTGCCAAGACCATCAAGCGAAAAGATAGTCTCAATTATCAGGGAACCTGTAAAAAAAACTCCTATGAAAACTGCTGGAAATCCAGCTATTACTATCAACATAGCGTTCCGAAAAACATGCCCATAAAGTATACGTTTTTCACTGACACCTTTCGATCTAGCCGTAATAACATAATTTTTTTGGATTTCGTCCAAAAAGCTATTCTTGGTCAAAAGAGTCAGGGTTGCAAATGCTGAGATTGATGATGCTAAAACCGGTAAAGAAATATGCCAAAGATAATCTATAATTTTCGAAAATAGCCCAAGCTCAGAAAAGTTTTCAGACGTAAGACCTCTGAGTGGAAAAATCTGAAAATATGATCCACCAGCAAATAAAACTAGCAACAAAATTGCAAACAAGAAGCCTGGAATTGCATATGCGAGAATGATAAGAACACTGGTCCATGTGTCAAATTTTGAGCCATCGTTAACAGCTTTTCTAATCCCGAGTGGTATTGAAATCATATAAGCGATTAATGTTGACCAAAGGCCTAATGAGATGGATACCGGCATCTTTTCAATAACCAAGTCAATCACAGATATGGATCTGAAATAACTTTCACCAAAATCGAAACGCAGGTAATTCCAAATCATAAACAAAAACCTGGTTAGGGGTGGCTTATCAAAACCAAACTCTTTTTCTAATTCTGCTATGAACTCTGGTGGCAGGCCCTTAGCACCAGTATATTTTTCATCTTTTTCAAAATTCTGGGCAACTTCTTGCCCCCCGCCACCTATACCTTCAAAAACGTCACCATTTCCCTCAAAATTTGCAATTATTTGCTCGATTGGGCCGCCTGGAACAAATTGGGTAAGCCCAAAATTTATCACCATAATCCCAAACAAAGTTGGGATTACTAGTAACAAACGACGGAAAATATATGGTGCCATCTTTCTTTATTAGCGGAGAAAACCAGCATCTTTTAATGCACTTGCTTTATCCTCGTTATACCACCAATAATCTAAATAACCCAAATCATACGGCGCAATTTCATCTGGGTGCTCATACATATCCCAGTATGCTACGCGATGCTGATCATTATACCACTGCGGTATCCAAAAATTGTATGCTCTGAGTGTACGATCAAGAGCATTGACTGCCACTTTTAAATCACTTTTGTTTTCCGCTGCAACTACTTGCTCTATGAGCGCATCGACAGCAGGAGATTTCAAGCCCATTGAATTAAAAACAGAATCATCAGCCGTTTCAGAACCAAAGTATTGTTTCAGTCCTGAGGAAGGTTCATATGACATTGGAAACTGATCAGTTATTATATCAAAGTCATAATTACGGGTCCTATCTGTATACTGAGCAGGGTCTATTCTATCGTATTCTGCCTCAATACCAGCTGCTTTCATGTTTTCAACAAATGGTAAGACTATCCTATCAAATGCTGCACTGTCCTCAATTATTTCAATTTTTAAAGTATTGCCATTAGCATTTCTTCGCAAACCATCATCACCAACAGGCCAACCAGCCTCGTCCAGTAAAGCATTTGCTTTACGCAAATTAGCACGATCCATCGGTTTTGCTCCAGACACCGGAGCCATCACTGCAACCTTTGTCAACACTCCAGCAGGCAAATCACCCTCCAAAGGTGATAAAAGCACCATTTCTTCCGCAGACGGCATCCCAGTAGCTGCTAAATCTGAATTTTCCCAAAACGAATTAATTCTCGCGTATTGCCCATAAAAAAGAGACTCTCGGGACCATTCAAAATTGAATAAATAAGATAATGCCTGACGCACTCGAATGTCAGAAAACTTTTCTCTACGTAGGTTCATGACAAAGCTTTGTCCATTCGCAATACCGCCGTCTGGCATCAATTTTTTTACTACATGTCCATCAGTTAACGCAGGGAAGTCGTAAGCTGTGGCCCAACTTTTAGATGAGTTTTCAACCCGCATTGTATACTCTCCAGATTTAAAAGCCTCAAATGCCGCATTAGTGTCCGCAAAATATTCAATTCTAATCTCATCGAAATTTGAGCGGCCCATATTGATTGGCAGGCTCGCACCCCAGTAATTAGGGTTTCTTCTGTATTTTACCCATCGATTTATTTCAAAGCCATCCAGTACATATGGGCCTGAACCAATTGCCGGCTCCATTCGGGACTCATCGAGCCGGGCCTGATTTTTTTCAAACCAAGCCTGCGATTTCACCGGCAAACCGCCGACAATTGGTATGGCATCTCGTTTAGATGCTTTTTCTGTGAAGATATATTTAATAGCATACGGCCCCAGAACCTCGACGTCTTGTACTATGTCGGCCAGAACAGCCCTGTAACTGGGCAAACCTTGTTCCAAAAAAAGTCTGTAAGTAAAGGCAACGTCATCAGCGGTAAGCGGGGTTGAATCAGAGAACTTTGCCTCCTTGCGGAGCCTAAAAATTACCCATTTTTGATCTGCTGGGTATTCAATGCTCTCAGCAAGCAAACCATATGATGAACCTATTTCATCGCCCGTCTCAACCAGTAGAGATTCAAATGGAGCCGATGACAAAGACGCTGCTCGTCCCTTTCTGGAATAGGGGTTCATCGAGTCAAAAGTACCAAATCCCCAGATTGATATTTCTCCACCCTTTGGCGCATTTGGGTTTACATAGTCTAAATGTTTAAAATCAGGCGGATATTTTAATTCGCCAAAAAAGTTAAAGCCATGCGTTTTAAGAGTTTCCTGTTCTGCTTTCAGTAAAGTTCCACTTGCTATAAATGAAATACTAAAAACCAAATAGAAGAACGCGACCACTCGCTTTACATCTTTAATCATAAACTTATTTTGCAACGATTCCATAATAACACACCCCCTTCGACCCCATATGTAAGATTGAGGCGGTCTTTGACCATACCCAAGGTGATTTTTATTTAACAGTAAGACAAGTTAAAAGCCAATTGGGAATATACCGAAATCGTCAGTTTTACTCACCAACACTGTCTAAATATGCGATTAAGTTTGCGCGATCATTAGGCTTTTTAAGCCCTGCAAAACCCATTTTAGTTCCTGGAGCATACGTTTTTGGATTCTCCAAAAATTCATTCAGGCTATCAGTATCCCAAACTTCTGCAACTTTTACGAGAGCACCAGAGTAATTATACCCGCTTACAGAGGCCACTTCCCGGTCAACAATTGAATAAAGATGAGGGCCCGTCGCGTTGGCTCCATCTTCAAGCTTGTGACATGCTTTGCATTTACCCCAAACCTTCAGACCTTTATCCACGTCAGCCACTGCCATGAGAGAAGCAAAGTCGATCTCATCTTCAGGTTCATCAACTATTTCTTCTTCCTCTTCCACTTCAATCGCGTAACCATAAGCATGTTTTTCTCCGTGCCCATGACTGCCAACGTGGTAGAAGCTTTCAGCAGCCCAATCTCCAAGTAAATATATTAAAAGAGCACCACAAAAGCTTCCAATTAATTTTGTGAAGGTCATTGTATCAAGCATAACACATAGTCCATATATGATGGTTAAAAGCTTTCTATCCTTATCAATACAGGTTATGCAAGGTGTTGATCCGCGACGAAACGCCCTTTAGGGCAAATTTTTGGGGTGAATTATGAAAACCATAGCATTTCAGGGTGAACTTGGAGCCTACTCTCACGAAGCGTGTTTGTCAGCGCGGCCAAATTATAAGGCGTTACCATGTAAATCGTTTGAGGAAGTTATAAGTGCGGTAAATAGTAGAGTAGCGGATTTAGCCATGCTACCAGTAGAGAATACCACCTATGGGAGAGTTGCAGATATACACCGATTACTCCCAGGGTCCGGCCTTCATATAATTGACGAAGTCTTTACACGAGTAAAAATAAACTTATTAAGCTTACCCGGGGAACGGCTTGAAGATATTAAGTCGGCGGAGGCACATTTGGTTTTACTTCCGCAAGCATCTGCGTTTTTGGAGGAAAACAATATTAGTGGGATTCGGGCAGTGGATAGCGCCGGTGCGGCTGCAGCACTGAAAGAATCAAAAACTAAAGGCGTTGGCGTTTTGGCGAGTAAGTTGGCTGCAGAAATCTATGATCTGAAAGTACTCGCAGAAAACATCGAAAACTCAGACCACAACACCACACGGTTCCTCTTAATGTCATCTCGCCCTGATAACACCAGACGTGGTGATACAAAAATGATGACAACATTCATTTTTCAGGTGAGAAATATTCCAGCTGCTTTGTATAAAGCGATGGGTGGCTTTGCCACTAACGGCGTTAATATGACAAAATTGGAAAGTTACATGGTGGGCGGGTCCTTCTCTGCTACGCAATTTTACGCAGATATAGAGGGGCATCCTGATGATAATAATGTCAAACTCGCGATGGATGAGTTATCTTATTTCACTCAATCCATAAGCATTCTTGGAGTCTATCCAGCTAGTTCTAAGCGTGTTTAAAATGAAACTTTATAATTCATGAGAGAGCCACCTTTGCATTGCTTTAAAAGAATTATTTTTCGTCCAATGTGTCAGCTAGCCAATGTAAGAGTAGGAAATGAGCAATCGAACCAGGTCTTGCTGGTGTAAAGAGATCTTCTAAGCCTGCCATTGCCATATGAAGATCTCGTTTATTCACCCATTTAATATCTTCCATTTCGCAGTAATCAATTATGATCTCCGACGACTCCGCTTCCCCATAACACCCAAACATTAAAGAGGTTGGAAAAGACCAGGGTTGCGAAGCGAGATATTTTACACTGCCCACTTTAATCCCAGACTCTTCAAAAGTCTCCCGCCGCACTGACGATTCCAAAGTTTCTCCAGGTTCCATAAATCCAGCTAGTAAAGAGTACATGCCATTTGGCCATCCAATAGACCGACCCAATAAGACTCGGGGACCGTCTGTAATTAGCATGATAACAACAGGGTCAATGCGTGGGAAGGTGGAACTGCCACAACTTTTACAATTAATTTGCCAACCAGAAGCAGTTATTGAAACTTCGTGTCCACATTTAGAACAGAAGCGAGAAGTATTTTGCCAGTGAAATAGAGATTTTGCAGTTGCAGCTAACTCAGCAGACCTGCTTGAAACTAAGTGCATAAATCTTCTTAGCTCCCAAAACGGAAGATGTTCACCAAGAAATTCGTGGAACTGTTGAGTCCTGTCAAAAAGCGATCCATCTATTTCGTCCTGGCCCGTTGGCTCCCACTCAGATATATCTGTAGCAAAATATGCAACATCATTTTCTTTACCAAGAAAAAGTATTTTTTCATCTAGAATAATCTTATTTGGATATCGCAAAAGTGCGATCTCAAAGGAATTTTTCAAGTCAACTGCAAATTTACCACGCCAATGGATTATAAATAAGTCCCCGTCACGAGGTATGGCTTTATCAGAGCCACGAAGTTCACTAGCTCGATTTAAGCTGGACCCCCCAAAAGTAACTGTTTCGGCATTTTTCAAAATTGATTATCCCCAAAAATTCCAAAATAACCCCTAAAAATCAAAATTAGTAAAGTCAACTTGCATGTATACATCAAAGCATTTAAATATATTCTGAGGGATTGATGCGGGCGTGTACCTCGCCAACCCGGTCAGGTCCGGAAGGAAGCAGCCGTAACGAGTTTTATTCGGGTCGTCGTCAATCTCTCACCAATATACATTCTTCGATAAACTCTAATTTAATTTTTTAACCGTTTCCGAAAGCCCAAGACAATTGCTGGTCGGTTTCAATTGCGCAAGGTCGAACTTTTCTTAAACGCTCGAGAGCACCATGACGGCTCCAACCCAGTTCAAGAAGTAGCCGCATCAAAAACATTCCAGATCTACCACAACCACCCACGCAATTTAAAATTACACCTCCACCACCAAAAATCGTTTCTTTTAAAATTGGTAAGAGAGAATTCCATATCTCTTCGCTGAATTCATCCGGTATTTGAAAGTCATCTACGTCGATGTGAAACCACTTTATTTCTGAATTATTTAATTTTTCGGGGAGCCGAGTGGCTGAACAGGCCATCATCTCATGTTGGGTTGCACATGTAACAATCACTTGGGGCAATTCGTTTACCAATTGTAAAAAATCCTCATCAAATGAGGAAAACTTTCCTGGCATTGGACACAAGCCAACGAAACCAGTTTCTATCTCGATTTTAACTATCTCAAACACTAATTTTGATATCTCTATTTCAATTTACCATTTAGGATAATAAATATTACAGTATACTAAGACTAGTAAATATTTGGTTTGTCTACTAGGTAAATATTGATGAACGTAAACGAAAATGACTCATACAAAGTCCTTGCTCGAAAATATCGACCAGAGACATTTAAAGACTTGGTTGGGCAAGCAGCAATGGTCCAGACCCTAAAAAACGCATTCGAAGCCGATAGGATTGCCCAAGCGTTCATTCTAACTGGCATAAGAGGCACAGGGAAGACAACCACTGCAAGAATTATTGCCAAAGGATTAAATTGCATAGGTTTAGATCAAAAAGGTGGACCCACTATAGAGCCCTGTGGGAAATGTTCGAATTGTACTGCGATAATTGAAGGAAACCATGTTGATGTTTTAGAAATGGATGCGGCAAGTCGAACTGGGGTGGACGACATCCGCGAAATAATTGAAAGTATTTACTATAAAGCCTCTTCTGGCCGCTTTAAGGTATATATAATTGACGAAGTTCACATGTTATCAAACAATGCATTCAATGCGCTGCTAAAGACACTTGAAGAACCTCCAAAACACGTAAAATTTATCTTCGCAACCACTGAAATCCGTAAAGTTCCTGTTACAGTCCTTTCACGCTGTCAACGCTTTGACTTAAGAAGGATTGAGCCAGAAGAGATGATTGCACTTCTTCAAAGAATCACAAAATCTGAGGGGGTAAATTTTTCAGAGGATGCTTTTCGCATGATAACTAGAGCAGCAGAAGGTTCTGCAAGAGATGCAACATCCCTTCTCGACCAAGCGATAAGTCATGGTGGTGGCAGTAGCGATGCGAAGCATGTAAGAGCGATGCTTGGAATTGCTGACCGTGGAAGGGTGTTAGATCTTTTCAGAATGATAATGCAAGGCGATGCCGCAGCAGCCCTCACTGAGCTGAATTCGCAATATTCAGATGGAGCAGACCCAATTGTAGTTCTAAAAGACCTAGCGGAAATAACACACTGGATATCGGTTTCGAAAATTACTCCTGACATGAATGAAGACCCTACAATAACGCCTGATGAGCGAACGCGCGGAATTGAGTTTTCAAAAACGCTATCTATGCGTGCACTTACAAGAATGTGGCAAATGCTAGTAAAATCTCTTGGTGAAATTGCGATAGCCCCAAGCCCTATAATGGCTGCTGAAATGATAATTATAAGGCTAACACATGCCGCTGACTTACCCCCGACAGACGAGCTAATTAAAATCATAGAGAGTAAGTTACGGCCTAATAGAAACGAAAAAAGTTTTGAAAATCAACAAAAGCCGTTGGATACCAGCTCGGCTACTAACGAATTAACAAAAGCAAAACATAATAATTCTTCCAACTTGAAAATTGCTACAGCTGTAGATGAAGAAGTTGGAATATTTAATTATATGAAATTCGACCATGTACTAGAATTAATTAAACAAAAAAGAGATGTTAAATTACTAATAGATATTGAAAGTGGATTGCGTTTAGTTTCTTATCGGCCTGGATACATAGAATTTACACCAACCGATCTTGCTCCTGCAAATTTAGCTCAACGGTTGAGCAATAGACTCAAAGAATGGACAGGGATCCGCTGGGCTGTAAGCGTTGTCCAAGATGGTGAAGCCCAAACGATTATCGAAAAAAAGGAAAGAAATGCCAAAGAGTTAGAAACTGAGGCTTACTCTCACCCCTTTGTTAAAGAAGCTCTAGTTCAATTTCCTGCTGCTCGGATTGTTAATGTGATTTCAAGGAAAAAATTAGAGGAGGAGGCAGCTATTCAAGCACTGAAAGAGGTTGATGGTGAATGGGATCCATTTGAAGAAGATTGAAGCGAAATTTATTGAAAGGTTTTACGATGTTTAAAGGACTAGGCGGACTTGGAGACATGGGCAAAATGATGAAAGCAGCCCAGGAAACACAAGAAAAAATGGTACGTATGCAAGAAGATTTGGCTTACATCGAGGTGATAGGTGAGTCTGGTGCTGGTTTAGTTAAAGCTACGGCAACAGCAAAGGGTGAATTAACCGGTTTAGAAATTGATCCTTCCATTTTTAATAAGGATGAAAAAGAAATTGTGGAAGATCTAATACTGGCGGCAATTAAGGACGCGCAAGCAAAAGCTTCTGATAGATCAAAAAAAGAACTAGAAAAAATAACTGAAGCATTGGGCCTCCCAGCTGGAATGAAGTTACCATTTTAGATTTTATATAATTTCAGATTATAATCTCAGGAAACCATTGAAAACTTCTAGAACAAAAGAAATTGAGATCTTGATCGATCTTATCGCCAAATTGCCGGGATTAGGTCCTCGCTCTGCCAGGCGTGCTGTTTTACACCTAATACGCAAAAAAAGTACTTTATTTAAACCCTTATCGAAACAGATGGCTAAAGTTTTTGAGCAAGCGCGTGAGTGTCTAAATTGTGGTAATATTGGGACTTCTGAGATGTGTGAGATTTGCGAAGATCAAAAGCGCATTAATGGGCAAATTTGCATTGTTGAAGATGTTTCAGATTTATGGGCAATGGAACGAACGTCTGTATACAACGGCCGATACCACGTCCTTGGAGGAACATTGTCTGCATTAGATGGTATTGGGCCCAACGAATTAAAAATTCCAAAACTAATGAAGCGGCTCGATTCCGAGGAAGTCCATGAAGTAATTTTAGCTCTAAATGCTACGTTGGAAGGACAAACCACAGCTCATTATATTGCTGAACAAATCGAAAACAAGGTTTCAGTCACGTCGCTTGCGAGGGGAGTTCCGATGGGAGGTGAGTTAGATTATTTGGACGAAGGAACTATCTCTGCAGCTTTAAATGCTAGAGGAAAAATTTAAACCTTGTAAGGTTGGGACAAATTTTATTTATCCTTTTCCGGCCCTGGTTCTCCATCTGGCAAGTTAAAGAAACTATCTGCATCTCTATAATCCTGACTTCCATCAGCTTGATCCTGGCCACCATCCTTGTCTATAGAAAAACTTTCCACACTATCAGCTGGGTTAAATACTTTTTCTTTCACATCCATCTCCAAAGATTTTTCAGTACTAACTAATTTTTTTCGTTCGTCATCGTTCATGACATCAACTGCGGTGGCTTTTTTATCTGCGGCTTTTTGAACAACTGAGTCTAGCTCAGACTGTTTACACAAACCCAAAGCAACAGGATCTATTGGTTGAATATTCGAAATATTCCAATGCGTCCGGGTTCGAATGGCCTGAATAGTGGGCTTTGTAGTTCCTATCAATTTGCTTATTTGTCCATCGGATAATTCAGGATGAAATTTGACAAGCCAATAAATTGATGCTGGCCTATCCTGGCGTTTTGAAAGTGGGGTATACCTTGGGCCACGTCGCTTTTCTTCACCAACCGCCGCTGGGTTAAATTTCAATTTAAGCTTGTGCAAAGGATCGCCCTCGCCCTTCTTTATTTCATCCAAATCCAATTGGTTGTTTGAAACAGGGTCAAAACCTTTAACACCCAGTGCTACGTCACCATCTGCAATTCCCTGAATTTCGAGTTCATGCATACTCACAAAGTCACCTATTTGTTTGAATGATAAAGTTGTGTTATCGACCAACCATACAGCCGTAGCTCGCGCCATAAGGGGTTTTACCATTATATGTTACTCCTTTGAAAAACCCAAAATTGGATTTATTTGATGTTACCATGTTGGGAAACTCAAAAGATCGTATAGCGTAAGATTTAACAATTTAAAAGAGATAATAAAATGTCGTTTAAAGTGCTAAACCTAACATTTATTTCTGCAATATTTCAGAACAGATACAGCGACCGAAACATCAAATAAATACCCCCAACACACAGCGAAATGAGTGTCATTAGCCGAAACTTTTCCTGATTTAAATAATTCTGGACACCCACTCCAAATAGCATTCCTATCATGGCGGGTAAAATCATAAAGGCTGACAAAAGTCCCGTATTATGATTAAAAATGCCGGTGTAAAGGTGTGCAACTAATAAAAATACTGAGCTGAAGGCAAATGTTAGACCTTGAACCAGAATTTGGTGCTGTTTAGGAGTTGCGATAGATGTTAAATATAAAACAGTTGTTGGACCCCAAATCCCAGTTCCTCCGCCCAGTAAACCCGTAATTGCTCCAAAAATACTCGACAGACGCATAGAATTATTTCTTTCGGGTCCCTTTATTTTTATCAGCTGTAAAAAAGATAAGATAAAGACCACAAGCCCAATGCCACCCACCAAAGAATTGAGATTTGCTACAACGAAAAGTTTTGCGCCAACAAATAATCCAAGCAAGCAAGAAAGTAAGAAAAATTTGAACTCTTTTATACTAGCTATTAGCTCTGTTCGCCCGAATAGACTAACTTGGTATATATTTGTAACAAGGGTCGGTAAAATTAAAACTGCGAGCCCGATAGAGGGCAGTGAAATCGCAGCTGAAGCTCCTAAAATTATCATCGGCATTCCAAAACCTATGATACCTTTGATAAATCCTGCAACAAAACAAACGGTCACAAAAAACAAAAAAGTTGACGTTTCAAATTCGAGAATCACATTAAGCATTGAGAGGAAGTAGATATTACGTCACCCTAAGGCGCAATGTTTAGCTAGGTAATTATAAAACAATTTGCCACACCACTTGGTATTTATGTTGCGCTGCAAACGCAGAATGTATAAGAACCGAAGAAATAAATAAGGACTGATTCATGGCACATGACGGACAAGATTTAGGTTTTCACGTAACAGTTTCTTCAACAATTGATAATTTGCTGGTTAAAACTCGTCGCGCAGCAGATGAATTGAGCGGGCTTTTTGAAACTGCCAGACAGCAAATGAAATCTCAGATAGTTGTTGATGGCAAGACATCAGGAAAGTTGCTTGAAGACAACCAAGACGCAGCTCATGGCTTGGCTTGGCTCGCAACTTACGCAACTGCAATGCAGCAGATGCAAGACTGGGCTGAGAAACTAGAAGCAGACGGTGAATTTGGTGAAATTGAGCAGCTTTTGCACCAAATCGGGTGCAGTGAATACCATGCGCAGATTTTGGGTGGAATTCCAATGTCACAGGGAGAAATTGTACGTCTTGGAGACATCGGACTCTCAAACTCAGCCATTGAAAAGTATCGCACTGAAGATGTTCTAGAGTTATCAGGAAAAGGCAATAATCAAGAGGCTCGCATGCGTTTGGTTGAGCTGATGCAAGATCATTCTGCCGAGATCATAATTGGTAAGTCTGGACTTGACGACGAACTAGAAATGATCAGGGAGCAGTTTCGGAAATTTTCCATAGATAAAGTTTTACCACATGCCCACGAATGGCACTTAAACGACGATTTGATTCCGATGGAAATCATCGAGGAATTAGCAGAGCTTGGTGTTTTCGGACTTACGATACCTGAAGAGTATGGTGGTTTTGGCCTCTCTAAAGCTTCAATGGCAGTAGTTTCTGAAGAGTTGTCTCGCGGTTACATTGGAGTGGGTTCTTTGGGAACACGTTCAGAAATCGCTGCTGAATTGATTGAATGCGGAGGCACAGAGGAACAAAAGCAAAAATGGCTTCCAAAAATAGCTATGGCAGAGACACTACCAACGGCAGTCTTTACTGAGCCAAACACGGGTTCAGATCTAGGCAGTCTACGCACGAGAGCTATCAAAACTGATGAGGGCGACTACAGCGTAACCGGAAACAAAACTTGGATTACTCATGCTTCTAGGACACATGTTATGACCCTATTAGCTCGGACGGACCCAGACAGTACCGATCATCGTGGATTGTCAATGTTTCTGGCGGAAAAAATCCCCGGCGATGATGAAAATCCTTTCCCCACAGAGGGCATGTCTGGAGGAGAAATCGAAGTCTTAGGATACCGTGGAATGAAAGAATATGAAATTGCCTTTGATAATTTCGAAGTTAAAAAAGACAATTTACTCGGCGGGGAAGAGGGTAAGGGGTTTCGCCAATTGATGAAAACTTTTGAAAGCGCAAGAATACAAACAGCAGCGCGTGCCGTAGGGGTCGCTCAGCAAGCTATTGATCTATCGTTTCAATATGCTTTAGATAGAAAGCAATTCGGAAAGGCACTGATTGAGTTCCCACGTGTTGCAAGCAAGCTTGCCATGATGGCTGTGGAAACTACAATTGCCCGCCAATTGACCTACTACTCCGCCTTCGAAAAAGACAATGATAGAAGGTGCGATTTAGAAGCTGGAATGGCTAAACTTTTGGGAGCGAGAGTTGCTTGGGCTGCCGCTGATAATGGGCTACAAATTCATGGCGGTAATGGTTTTGCATTAGAATACCAAATCAGTCGTGTACTTTGTGATGCGAGAATACTTAATATTTTCGAAGGCGCCGCAGAGATACAAGCACAAGTAATAACCAGAAGACTTATGGAGTGATCCTGGAGGTTCCCCTCTCTATCGTCATCTGCTTGTACTATTATGGAATTTTACCTTTGGTTTAAATGCCTCAGGCACTTGATCGTTGCCATCAAAAATCAGCGAAATAAGTAATCTAGCCAGTTCTGGAGCCATGCCAAGACCTATTTTGAAGCCGCCATTAATAATGTAATCTCCCTCGATAATAGGGTGTTTTCCAACTATCGGTGCTCGAGATTTACTTCTTGGTCTTACATCAGCCCAACGTTTGATTGGTTCAAGCCGCCTTAATTCAGGAATAATACTCATCGAATTTTCAATAAGCCTCTCCAATCGTTCATCCGTTGTAGTTGATGAACTGAATTCATTTTCAGATGTGGAACCAACAGCGACGGTCCCATTAGAGTGGGGCACAAAGTGAATAGAATTGGCATACACCTGAGGATAATCAACACGATTCAACTTAAATAGCGCGGCTTGACCTTTTACTGCCGTACGAAATTTCACATTGGTAAATTCTGAAATACGCTCTAAATCGTGTACGCCGGTAGCCCAAACAGTCCTAATATTCGGATATCTTTTCAAATGCGGTTCAAAAACTCCTCCCTTTTTTTGAATTGCCCGAGCCAGGCTAAAACATGCGTCGGTTGGATTGATGCGGGCAGACAAAGTATCAAATACCCACTTTCCTGTTTCTGAAGTCAAGGACCATGGCCCACTGCTCTCAATAATTCTCCATTTTGCTAAACCGCGCCAAAGCTCTTTTGAACTCTCTAGTCTATTTCTGGCAAGTAATAGAGCCTTTTCATCATTAATTGGCTGAAGTCGACCTAATCTGGCATACCCCGAGTTAAGACCAGACTCTGAGTCTACAATATTCCAAAATTCTTCTGCACTGATTAAACTTTGAAATTGGAATTGTTTTTTAGAATTCCAATTCTCCGGCACATGTGGGGCAAGAGCACCAACTATGCTGCCACTTGCCATACTAGCAATGCCGTTGGGATCAGATATACAGACCTTTAGCCCACGTTTAGCCGCCTCCCAAGCTACTGTTAAACCTAAAATTCCAGCTCCTCGAACAATTAGATCTATCATTGCTATTTTATTCCAATTAATTGCAGTATAGTTATTTTTCAACTTTTCTTATAACAAGGTTACAATGTCAAAAAAACATGTACAGCTTTCATGGCAAAACGACAAAGTACCAATCTCAGATAAATTTGAAGACTCTTATTATTCGTTAGAAAATGGATTGCATGAGGCAAATTATGTTTTTATCGATGGAAACAGTCTTCAAAATCGGCTTATCCACGGCTTTCAAATAGCGGAATTAGGGTTTGGAACAGGATTGAATTTCTTGGCAACATGCGCTGCTTGGAACAAAACGTCGAAAACTGGAAAAATCAATTTTGTAAGTTTTGAAGGGTACCCAATAAGTAATGTAGACGTGAGAAAAGCCCATTTGCTTTTTCCTGAGTTATCAGAGTATGCAGAGATTCTTCAATCCAGATGGGACGAAATTATTGAAGGTAATCTGGTGGATTTTGGATTTGCAAATCTTAAGGTATTCATAGGAGATGTTTCTAAAACATTGAAAGTGTTTAATTCAAAAGTTGATTGCTGGTATCTAGATGGTTTTGCACCAAGTAAAAATCCCGAAATGTGGGCAGATAACATTCTTCAAATGGTTGCGCTAAAAACTAAACCCGGCGGGAGCTTTTCTACATACACCGCCGCCGGGCATGTCAGGCGCACATTAGAAAAAGTTGGTTTCGAAGTAACTAGAAAAAAAGGCTTCTCAAAAAAAAGACATATGATGCACGGTACAAAAATCTGTCATGATTAAACAAAATGAGCGTCTGGGAATTTTTTTAATGGTCACTACGACCATTGTTTTTGCAAGCCAGGACGGCTTATCTAAATACCTAGCGACGGAGTATAATGTTTATATGGTCGTGATGATACGATATTGGTTCTTTGCGGCTTTTATAATGACCTTATCTAGCCGTAAACCCGGTGGGGTAAAACAAGTTGCAAAAACCAAAACACCGCTATTACAAATATTCAGAAGCCTAGTTTTAGTTGCAGAAATGTGCGTTACAATCCTTGCATTTACACTATTAGGGCTCGCAGAGACCCATGCTATTTTTGCTTCGTATCCACTAATTATTGCAATGCTGTCTGGGCCGATATTGGGCGAACAAGTAGGATGGCGTAGGTGGTTAGCCATTTGCGTTGGTTTCTTTGGTATACTAATAATTCTTAATCCAGGCAATGGTATCTTCAGCCCCTATGCTCTGGTTCCACTGGCAGGTGCTATTCTATTTGCATTATACGGTTTGTTAACCCGCTACGCCGGTCAGTATGATAATTCTAGCACCTCTTTTTTCTGGACTGGCATTGTAGGATGTATTGCGATGACGGCCATTGGATTGAATTTTTGGGACCCTGTATCGCAAGCTGACTGGAGTATAATGCTAATTCTTTCTGCATCTGGGATGCTTGGTCATTTTTTATTAATTAAATGCTATGAAGTTGCTGAAGCAAGCGCCGTTCAACCATTCGCCTACTTGCAGTTAATTTGGGCATCCTTAATTGGGGTTATCATTTTTGGAGAGCAAATTACCACTAACGTATTACTTGGGGCGTGCATAGTTGTGGGTGCGGGTTTATTCACTCTTTGGCGTGAACGAAAAGTAAGCTGAACTACCTAAAAATTCAGAAAAATTATGATCTATCTCTTTTTTTTCTACTTTGGCTCGATACAGCGTTAAACTTTCAGTAATTCGCATCACATAGTTTCTAGTTTCTCGAAATGGTATCATTTCCACCCAATCAACTGGATCTACCGCTTGGTCCAGTGGACTACCTAAATATTCGATCCATTTATCAGCGTTAGTAGGTCCAGCATTATAAGATGCTGCAATTAGAATAGGATTACCTCTATATTTATAGGATAGTTCTTCTAGGTACGTCGCTCCAAGTAAAACGTTATATTTCCAACTTGTCAGCAACGATTTTTCTTCGAATGGGATCTTTAAAGCCTCCGCCATATCTTTTGCTGTACCTGGCATCACTTGCATTAATCCCATTGCCCCAGCCGACGAAGTTGCATTTTGATCAAATTCACTTTCCCGCCGAGCAATGGATAGTAGCAGATCTAAAGGAACTACCCATTGGTAATCAGCCATATCATGGATTGCAAAATATGAGTTGAACATAATGGTTCCCATACTCGCCTGGCGCTTACCAAATCTAATTTGAATATGCGGATCATCTAGCTCGATCAAGAAGCTTTCTAGTTTTAAAAGGCTCCGCTCCGATAAGCTTTCAGAAAGATGGGTTAAGAATCTTTGTGCGAGTTTTTTTTCGTCAGCGGCCAGCATCAATATCGCAGCCTGAAAAACAGTCGATTGTATAAACTCCGCATTTCTCCACTGAAGTGTAATATTCGACTCCATCATGTCATATGGTAAATTTCTTCCAAGCTTTTCTAAAGCCAACTGCCCATAATAAGTTGTATAGTTTTCTGAGGCTCTATCATATGAACGTCTTGCGCTCTCAAGGTTGTTAAGAGCTTCATGAGCTCGCCCCAACCAGTAGTAGCCACGACCTAAGGAAATTGGACTCTCAACAATCTCTATAAAATTTTGAAAATGTTCGAGTGCCAAATTTGGGTCATTAACTTTCCTTAGAGCGACAAAACCTGCTAGCCATTCCAACCTTGCCCGTAGTCTACTGTCTTCAACAAAATGACTACTCAAAATATTATAGGCATTTTTGTAATCACCGGCCCAAAGCAATTTTCTGGCCAACTTCTCACGGGTTACCCCCCATATCTCTGGCCGTCCCAAATATTCCTTTTTTTCGCTTAATTCGTATAACAGTTGGTAAGCACGATCATCATACCCAAATTGTAACCTCCATTTGAACCTAGCAAAATTAAGAATAGGATGATCACGCAACGTCTCCGGCACCCTATTAATTAGAATATTTACACCCTCTTTTTGATATTTTTTGAGTGCCAAAACCGCTTTCACGAGCTTTTTATAATCTTCGGATAATAGCGGCATTAACTCATCAACGGCTGAAAAGGCATCTCTCCATAATAATTCGATGACCCTTTCATCATGGAGCTCCGATAACGCTATATCATATTTTTTAAGGTACAACGCGCGTAAATCTGTTTCCATGATCTCGGATATCCACTTGTCCTGCAAAATTAACTCAGCTTTGTTTTTATTTCCCACTTCAAGAAGAGCATCTGCATAAATAATTGCCGCAGTCTCTGACTTAGGCGGATACTTATCGAACCAACTTAAAACATCATTACGACTACTTTCAAAAAAAACTTGCTCTCCTTTTTCTTTTAGAAAAGGCAAACCCGGCCAATCCTTGTTGCGTTGCAAAAATTCCTTTAAGTCCGTTGGGTTTCCACGACCAGAT
Organism: Paracoccaceae bacterium; assembly: GCA_902602765.1. GTDB lineage: Bacteria > Pseudomonadota > Alphaproteobacteria > Rhodobacterales > Rhodobacteraceae > Salinivivens. Next base: position 78,477 of record CACKSH010000005.1, on the reverse strand, counting down.
CTAAATTCATGCCACAAAATAATATCTTTTGATACTTGGCCATCTGCTTCAGCAAACCGTTTTGCTTCGTACCAATATCCAGAGCGCATCGCTTCAAATGCTTTTTGCAGAGGTTGTTTAACCGCATCTTGTGCCAGTAAATTAGTGCTCAGCCCAAGCAAAAAGGAAATCAAAAAATATATTGTCTTCCCAGCTGTAATTACTATCTGCATTTTCAATTCTGAGTATTAAGATTTTTAATAAGTTTACTTGAGCTTTAATCAGGGTTAAACCAAGTTGTGAACTGTTCATAAACTTTTTTTAAAAAAAACTGAAAAAGTGACGTAAGAGGAGATGATATGCTGAAGGGTTCAATGCCAGCATTAGTTACGCCGTTTGATCACGGAAAACTTGACCTCAAAACACTTGAAAACTTAGTAGATTGGCACATCGAACAGGGAAGTCATGGATTGGTACCTGTTGGCACGACTGGTGAGAGCCCAACTTTAAGTCATGAGGAACATGAAATTGTAGTCTCGACAGTTGTTAAGAAAGTAAATGGACGCATTCCTGTCATTGCCGGTGCTGGCTCGAACAATACACTCGAAGCGCTTCATTTTATGAAGCATGCAAAAAGTGTCGGAGCAGATGCCGCACTTATCGTAACTCCTTATTATAATAAACCTACCCAGACAGGCCTTATACAGCATTTCACAGAACTTCATGATAACTGCGATCTTCCTATCATAATTTACAATATTCCAGGAAGGTCCTCAATTGATATGAACCCAGACACAATGGGCCACTTAGCCAAATTACCAAGAATTATTGGCGTTAAAGATGCAACCGGTGATTTAGCAAGAGTATGTGAACAGCGCATTACGTGCGGACCCAGTTTTTTACAAATATCCGGTGAAGACGCAACTGCACATGGATTTAACGCCCAGGGTGGAGTCGGCTGTATTTCTGTTACCGCCAATGTAGCACCAAAATTAGTAGCACAGTTACAGGCCGCCACATTAGCCGGTGATTATACTAGAGCTCTTGAATTGCAAGATAAGCTTATGCCATTGCATCATGCAATTTTTACTGAACCTGGACTGGTGGGCGCTAAATACGCAATGAGTCTCTTAGGGCTCTGTTCAGATGAAGTACGACTACCTTTGACCCCCTTAAGTGAAAAAACGAAAACACTTATAAAATCTGCCATCCAATTTGCAGGTTTAGCTTAGTTTAGCAGATTTATTTAAAATTTTCATCAATCAACTAAAATATAATCTTTATTTAATGGCGTCAGAAAAGCTCATTTCATTTACTGTATTTCTAAACCAACTTTTCAGAATAGCTCTCTCGTTTTCTTCCATATATGTTATGTTTGCGGGTGGCATTGCATAACTAATAGCAGAATGTATGTAAATTAATTTGGCGTTTTTACTTATGTCGTTTGGTGTTTCTAAGTAGACATCGCCTGGTGCCCAATTAACTCCCTCCCATACTGGTTCTCTTGCATGGCACATAGAACACCTACTTACAACAATATCGATGGTTTCAGAAAACTGCTCCGCGCTTTCAAAAGCGACTTGCTTCTCGCTTATCCGAGCCGCTTCCGTTTTTGAAATTATTGCAGGTGCCATAGATAACCAGATTATTATAATAAAAATAATTATTGTAAGCGGCCAAGTCCATACAGGATTTCCGGCTCGGGCATGAATTGTATTAAAATAGTGCCTTATTGTGACGCCCATGAGAAATACAAGAGCCGCAATAACCCAGTTCCACTCGGAAGCAAAAGCAAGAGGATAATGGTTTGAAAGCATCAGAAAAATTACTGGTAATGTTAAGTAGTTATTATGTGTTGACCTCAATTTTGCGATTTTGCCAAACTCTGGATTGGGAGTACGCTTTGCAAATAAATCATCTACAACAATTTTTTGGTTGGGAATTATAACCAGAAATACATTTGCAGTCATAATTGTAGCCGTGAACGCTCCCAAATGCAAAAAAACTGCTCTGCCAGTAAATATTTGATTGTAGGACCATCCCATTACCACAAGAATAAAAAATAGAACTAACATTAGTAGCGAAGGATTATTTCTGAACCTCGACTTACATAAAAAATCGTAAATGAACCAACCTAATATAAGAGAAGCTGCGGATATTATAATCCCCTGCCATAATTTAAGATCTGATTTTGCACTATCGATCAGGTAAAGTTCACCACCAACCCAGTAAATAACCACCATCAGCGCAAACCCAGATAACCAAGTTGAGTAACTTTCCCATTTAAACCAAGTCAAATGCTCAGGGACTTCACTCGGTGCGACTGAATATTTTCGAATATAATAAAATCCACCACCATGGACTTGCCATTCTTCCCCCTGCACTCCAGATGGTAGCTTATCATTTTTCTGGAGGCCTAGATCCAATGCAATAAAATAAAATGATGACCCTATCCAGGCAATCGCAGTTATAACATGTAGCCAACGGAGTGCGAATTCCAACCAGTCCCAAATTACTACTATTTCGGCCAAATTTTATACCTTAATAAAGTTAAATATTTCTCATTTTGAACCTATTTAGCTTCCCCGGTAAGTCGAATACCCGAAAGGCGATAATAGGAGTGGAACGTGGTAATGCTTATTTTCACTCATTCCAAAACGTATTGGAACTAAATCTAGAAACACAGGCTCACTATAACGATGGCCAAACTGCCTGTAATAATCACCAACATGAAAGATTAACTCAAATGAACCCAGTCTAAAATCTACTTCTGTCATAATAGGCTGATCTGTTCGCCCATCAGCATTTGTAATTACCGAACAAACTGCATTAGAGCGGCCGTCTGTGTATTCAAAAAAATCAATTCTCAAATTTGCAGCGGGCGTTCCACAGCTCGTATCTAATGCATGAGTTGTTAAAAACCCTACCATTCTTTAGCTCCCAAAAGAATTAACTTTCTCATTTAAACAAAGTGAATATTTTCTGCACACTAGTTGATTAAAATACATGTTTCAAAATAAAATTTAGAGTATAACTGGTATAAGTTAATAAAGTTGGGGTACCCAGTGGATCGTTATGAACGAGATATGATTGGTTATGGTAAGAATGTACCAAAAGCAAAATGGCCTAATGAAGCAAAAATTGCTGTTCAATTCGTAATTAATTATGAAGAAGGTGGAGAAAACTGTGTTCTACACGGGGATGCCACATCGGAAGCTTTCTTATCTGAGATAATTGGAGCGGCGCCTTGGCCAAATCAAAGACACTGGAATATGGAAAGTATCTACGAATACGGTGCAAGAGCTGGTTTCTGGCGACTTCACAGATTATTTACCAAAAAAGAAATACCGGTAACGGTCTACGGAGTAGCATCCGCACTAGCAAGAAGTCCTGAGCAGGTAAAAGCTATGCAGGATGCAGGTTGGGAAATAGCGAGTCATGGTTTGAAGTGGATTGAGCATAAAGACATGCTACCAGACGATGAAAGAACTCAGATTCAAGAAGCTATAAAATTGCATCAGGAGATCACAGGTGAGCGACCACACGGTTGGTATACAGGAAGATGTTCAGACAATACTGTGAGACTAGTATCAAATGAAGGCGGCTTTGATTATATTTCGGATAGTTACGCGGACGATTTACCATATTGGTTGGAAATTGACGGCCATGACCAATTAATTATCCCTTATACTTTAGACACAAATGATATGAGATTTGCGACTGCACAAGGTTTTTCTACCTCTGGGCAGTTTTTTGATTATTTAAAAGATACTTTTGACACCCTATATGCTGAGGGGGTGGAAGGATCTCCAAAGATGATGTCAATTGGCCTGCATTGCAGACTAATTGGTAGACCTGGACGGATTACTGCCATAGAGCGATTTATAGAACATGCAACTTCATTTAAAAACGTTTGGTTCGCCAAACGAATTGAAATTGCGAAACATTGGCAAAGACACCATCCACCCAAAAGGTTTGAAAAACCATCAAAGATGGTACAAAAAAAGTTTGTTGAGACGTTTGGTGGCATTTTCGAAAAATCGCCTTGGATTGCGGAAAAAACTTGGGGTACTGAATTGGGACCAGCTCATGATACAGTCCAAGGTTTACATAGCGTATTCTGTCGCATCTTCCGAGCAGAAGAAAAAGAAATTCGTTTAGAAGTATTAAAAGCTCACCCAGAACTGGCTGTAAAACTTTCTAAATCTCAGCGGCTTACAAAAGAGAGCCAAAACGAACAGGCAAGTGCGGGTTTAGACAACTTAACATCAGAAGAATACGAACAATTTAACGAGCTAAATAGATCTTACAGGGAGAAATATGGTTTTCCCTTCATTATCGCAGTGAAAAACCGCAGCAAATCAGAAATTTTAGATAATTTTATTTCTCGTATTAAGAATACAGAAGAAATGGAATTCAATGAAGCATGTGCGCAAGTGGAACGGATAGCAGAAATTAGATTGCTGGATATAATTTAATGGCACAGAAAATTATAACTGAACCCCTGACAAAAACAAATTTTTGGGATTTTGGAGAGGTCATTGATACTGACGGTGATCCAGATATGTTAATCAATCAAGGTCTATGTGAAAGATATCATGACAGAGCTAAAATAAATGTAGGACCCGATGGGAAAGTCGGTTTGAGCTTATTTAACGCGGAAACACGTTCATTGCCATTAGTACTTAATATGATGGAGAGACATCCGGACGGAAGCCAAGCCTTTATCCCTATGTCTACTAATGGATTTTTAATCATAGTTGCAAATGATAAAAACAGTAGGCCTGATATCCCTAAAGCGTTTGTAACAGCGCCTGGTCAAGCCATAAACTTTTTTAAAGGGACCTGGCATGGCGTTTTAACTCCCTTAAGTGAACCAGGTCTCTTTGCAGTAATCGATAGAATTGGAAAATCTCAAAATCTAGAAGAATTTTTCTTTGACGTACCATATATAGTTGATACACTGTAGGGCGTCTGCCTTAAAAACAGGCAGAACGCTAAGTTTAATAGTCAAATAGGGAGACTAAAATGACTGACAATGCTATGGGTTCTTACAGTGATCCCAACATTACACCCCCAATGGCTCAAGCAGCCCCACTGGGATTACAGCATGTCTTGGCCATGTTCGCATCAAACGTAACTCCGTCCATAATTGTTGCGGGGGCAGCAGGGCTGCAATTTGGTGGTGCAGAGCAAGTATATTTAATCCAAATGGCAATGCTTTTCGCGGGCATAGCCACATTATTTCAAACTATCGGGTTTGGCCCGGTAGGAGCCAGGTTGCCAATAATGCAAGGTACAAGCTTTGCATTTGTTGGTGTTTTAGCAGGTATTGCAGCAACTCAAGGCCTTGGTGTAGCTTTAACTTCCTGTATTATTGGTGGCTTAATTCATTTTGCCTTAGGATCAGTTATTGCAAATATTCGATATCTATTTCCACCACTTGTCACGGGGCTAGTTATCCTCGCAATCGGTCTTTATTTGGTACCTGTTGGAATTAAGTATGCAGCGGGTGGTGCTGCAGATTTCCAAATGGCAGCAGAAAGCTTTGGCTCTCTAATGCATTGGACAGTTGCACTCACAGTCATTGTGGTTGCTCTTGGATTTAAGTTCATTACAAAGGGGATTTTATCAAATGCTGCAATACTGCTGGGCTTAATCGCAGGTTATCTAGTCGCCTTTATGTTTGGTATGGTTAACTTTGCAGCTGTCGATAAAGCGAGTTGGTTAACTGGACTTCAAACTTTACCATACGGTTTTGAGTTTAACCTAGGAGCTGTGATAGGCGTAACGTTAGTTTCAATTGTTTCAGCGGTTGAAACCGTTGGTGACACTTCAGCCACAGCTAAAGCTGGAGCAGGACGTGAAGCGACTGATGAAGAGATATCTGGTGCAACTTACGCAGATGGCCTTGGAACTGCTGTAGCTGGTGTTTTCGGCGGTTTGCCAAATACTTCTTTCAGCCAAAATGTAGGCATCGTCGGCATGACAGGTATTATGAGTAGACATGTAGTTACGATAGCAGGCGTAATTATGGTTATATGCGGTTTGGTACCAAAGATAGGAGCAGTCATTGCCTCGATGCCACTTCCAGTACTAGGCGGTGGTGTGATTGTAATGTTTGGTATGGTAGCTGCTGCAGGTCTTAACGTATTAAGCGAAATCAAAATGTCTCGCAGAAATATGATTATTATAGCATTGTCACTGTCGATTGGTTTAGGTTTTAATTTGGTACCTACAGCGGTGCAATATTTACCAGGGATATGGAAAACACTAGCAACATCAGCTGTAGCGCCAACGGCATTTCTTGCTATTATTTTAAATCAAATTCTACCAGAAGAATAAGTTTTCAAATAAATCTTTTAAGAAACGCCCTGAGAATTCAGGGCGTTTTTTGTTGTATTGATTTCGCGGGGAATCATTGTAACATAAAACTATGAATAGTTTTGTTCCTATTTCAAATTTCCATAGCAATGTAGTTAGTTTTCAAAAACCTGAGCTCGCTGTTATTTTGTCATTATATGGGCGAATGGTAGCTGCTGGGGAATGGCGAGATTATGGTATTTCTTCACTAAAAGAAGTTGCAATATTCTCAGTTTTTAAAAGAACAGCGGAAAATCCTATCTATAAAATTGAAAAAAGACCTAAACTTCGAAATAGACAGGGTGAATATGCAGTAGTTGGCATAGATGGGCAAATCGTAAAGCGCGGACATGATCTGAAATCTGTTTTAGGCATTTTAGAGCGTAAATTAATCAAGCTAGTTGATTAATTGATTAGCAGACAAATTTGTTAAGAGTTTGTCTCTAAGTTTATTTACAACCTTCTTAAAACAGTAAATTTTTATTTTTAATGTAATTTTTAAAGTATTTTCCCTTTTAGACTGGAAAAGAACAAAAGAAGAACGTATTTATACGCTTATGTTTTCTGAACTATCTATTACATCAAACTTTAGTTTCCTACAGGGTGCATCACATCCCGAAGAATATATGGAACGTGGAGCTTTTTTAGGCCTAAATGCAATTGCAATTGCAGATGTTAATTCTGTGGCTGGGATCGTACGCGCGCATACATATGGAGAAAAAATTAAACAAACTGTTTCAGAACGCCAACATATAGAATCCTTTGGACCTCCCTGCCCGAGGCACCTCAAAGGATATAGTTTAATAGATGTTGAAAATGTACCTCGTTTAATACCAGCTGCACGCTTAATTTTTGAAGAAGGAGTGAGCGTCACTTCAATAATTCGAACCCATCAAGGTTGGAAAACAATTTGTAAGTTAATTTCAAAAGGTCGTTTAAGAAGCAAAAAAGGTGAGTGTGAACTAAAAATAGCGGATGTAAGTAAAAAAATTCCTGGAATAACTTTATTACTACATGTTCCCCAAACTTTACCCAAAAAAAATGATACGTGGTGGAAAGAGGTAAGACATTTATTAAGCACACAAAAGGACTGTTCATATTTAGTAATGTCACCATACTATGACGGATTAGACGAAACTCGATTTGATAGATTATACAGGCTATCTAAAAGCTTTTCACTACCAGTTGTCGCAAGTGCTTTTCCTGTAATGCATCATGGAAAACGGCGACGATTGGCAGATGTGTTGAACGCTATCAAACAAGGCAAAAAGATTGAACAGTTAGGGAAAAGTGCCCTAGTAAATGCCGAGCAACGTTTACGAAGCCCCCAAGAAATAAATAAGTTATTCTCAAAATTTCCAATTGCCATAAAAAATGCCAATAAAATTTCTGCGAGCTGTGTGTTTACGCTTGATCAGCTAAAATACGATTATCCCAAAGAGCTTAATAGTGGGAAAGCACCATCAGAACGATTGAGTGAATTGGCGATGGAAGGTTTAAAGTGGCGTTACCCACAGGGAGCACCAGAACGTGTAAGTCAAATTCTAAATCATGAATTAAAGCTTATAAAAAAATTAGAATACGAACCATACTTTCTCACTGTAAATGACATAGTCCAATTCGCTCGTTCACGTAATATTCTTTGTCAAGGACGGGGGTCTGCTGCAAATTCTATCTTATGTTATTGCCTAGGCATAACATCAGTAAGTCCTGAAATAGGCACAATGGTTTTCGAACGTTTTGTTTCAGAGGCAAGAAAAGAACCGCCCGATATAGATGTTGACTTTGAACATGAGCGTCGCGAGGAAGTAATTCAGCATATATACGAAAAATATGGGCGCGATCATGCCGGATTATGTGCAACAGTAGTTCACTACCGTGGGAAGCGTGCTGTACGTGAAGTTGGTACAGCCATGGGGTTAACAAAAGATACTATTAGTGCACTTTCCTCACAACTTTGGGGGTTTTCTAACAATGGGAAAATTAGCGACAAGTGGTTAAAAGAAATTGGCCTAAATCCTAATGATACAAATCTACAAAAAACATTGTTATTAATTCATGAAATAATAGGCTTTCCTCGCCACCTTTCCCAGCATGTAGGTGGTTTTGTCATCACTGAAGGCCGTTTAGATGAGCTTGTTCCAATTGAAAATGCAAGTATGGAGGGCCGAACTGTAATTTGCTGGGATAAAGATGATATCGATTCCTTAGGAATTTTAAAAATTGATATTTTATCCCTAGGCATGCTGACTTGCCTACGTAAATCATTTGATTTGATTTCCCAACATCTTGGCCAGAATTTTGATCTTGCCAATCTTCCTACAGAAGATCCTAAAGTCTACGATATGTTATGCCGTGCTGACAGTATTGGAGTGTTTCAAGTTGAAAGCCGTGCGCAAATGAATTTCCTTCCCAGAATGAGGCCACGCTGTTTCTATGATCTTGTAATAGAAGTTGCCATAGTAAGGCCAGGTCCCATTCAAGGCGATATGGTCCACCCTTATATTCGCCGACGCAATGGTGAAGAACAAGTTGAATTCCCATCAGACGCACTTGGAGGTGTTTTAAGTAAGACACTGGGAGTACCACTGTTCCAAGAGCAAGCTATGCAAATTGCTATTGTTGGAGCAGGATTCAGTCCCGAAGAAGCAGACAAATTGCGCAGAGCTCTAGCAACCTTCAAGAAACATGGTTCAGTAAGTGAGTTAAGAACCCGATTTTTGAGGGGAATGCGCCAGAACGGCTATGGCAACGATTTTTCAGAGCGATGTTTCTCCCAAATTGAAGGTTTTGGGTCTTATGGTTTCCCTGAAAGCCACGCAGCTAGCTTTGCATTATTAGTATATGCCAGTGCTTGGATAAAATGTCAGCACCCGGCTGTTTTTGCATGCGCCCTATTAAACTCTCAGCCAATGGGTTTCTATGCACCGGCCCAAATACTGAATGATGCACGCGCTCATGATGTTACCGTTTACCCAATTTGCATCAACAATAGCTATTGGGACAATACTTTAGAAACAGACAAAAATGGAGAATTAGCATTAAGGTTGGGTTTTAGACAAATAATTGGATTAACAAAAGAGGATGCATCCTGGATTACTGCTGCGCGTGGAAATGGTTATAGCACTATAGGAGATATATGGCGACGTGCTGGGGTTAAATCTGTTACACTAAATCGCTTAGCCGAAGCTGATGCATTTATCTCAATCGGAATGAACCAACGCGAAGCAATTTGGCAAGCAAGTGCCATTCCCGGTAATATCAAATTACCCTTATTCGATCAGGACATTGATGGCGAAATTATAAAAGAAGCGTTTCCAGAATTACCTAATATGAGCCTCGGAGAATCTATTGTTCAAGACTACACTGCTACGAAATTCTCACTACGAGCCCATCCTCTATCTCTATTAAGGGATATTTTAACTCCGCCATATCAAAGTATTAATAACTAAAAAGGTGCTTTTGACCTAAATCGCAAACCAAATCCACTTTCCGGATGTTTCACTTTGAGCTCCTCTGAATGTAACATCATTCTACGATGCACGATAGACTCTCCATATATAGGATCTCCTATAATTGGATGGCCAAACGCCATACAGTGCACTCTCAGCTGATGTGACCGTCCAGTTTTAGGAACCAAGCGTAATCTACTTTCATTTTCACTAGAAGTTAGTTTGTACCATTCGGTTAATGCCAGTTTCCCCGTTTCGTGACATACCATCTGCCGAGGTCTATTTTCCCAGTCAACAACCAAGGGCAGGTCGATTAGTCCACTTCTTTGCGCAACTGCCCCGGAAACCCGCGCGACATATGTTTTCTTGACTTGACGCTTTTCAAATTGCATCGACAACATTCTCTGGGAGTATCCCGTTTGAGCAAAAATCATAACACCCGAAGTATCCCTATCAAGACGATGGACCAATAGCGTGTTTGGAAAAGCAACTCTCAATCTACTTAGCAGACAATCTGCTAATTCAATTCCCTTGCCAGGAACAGAAAGTAGGCCTGCAGGTTTATTCACTACTAAAATATGCGCATCTTCGTGGAGAATATCCAGTGGGTCGGTTGGGGGATTATATTCCATGACCATACATCGCCTAAACAAGAAACTAAAAAAAGTCTATAGTTATGAAATTTTACTTGATTTTTTCACGAACTACTAACACCCTACTTATAGCTTATTTGTGGGACGCTAATGCAAAATTTTGATCCAAATGCTTCATCAACCTTGGGTGCCGATCTTCGGTCACTAAGGAAGTCTCGGAAAATGACAATTAAAGAATTATCTGTGGCTACAGAAAAGTCACTGGGATGGATCAGTCAGATAGAAAGAGATAAGTCTCAACCATCAATTGATGACTTAAGAGACTTGGCTCATGTTCTTAACGTCCCTCTATCAATATTATTTGGACAGACAAGTTCAGGCTCAGAAGAAGAAGGGTATATCGTAAGAAAATCTGCACGAAGGGTCATAGGCTCAAACTCGTCTGGTCTTAAAGAAGAGTTGCTTTCGCCTGACCTTACTGATGATTTCGAGGTAGTGTACTCGACGTTTGAGCCAAATTCAAAGTTGGCAAAAATACAAAAGAGAAAAACGCAAGAAGTTGGATACGTAATAAGCGGAAGTCTTGTTTTAAATATAAACGATAAAGAATTCAAAGTAAGTGAGGGCGATAGTTTTAGAATTAAAGGGGAAGCACATAGTTGGGCGAACCCATTCTCAAAACCCTGCAATATAATTTGGGTAATTGCCCCACCAATTTATTAAAAATGTAAATTTGCTTTAAATAAGTATTTAGGGAGATAAAAATGTCTGAATTTCCAAAATCTGCAAGGGTTGTAATAATAGGAGGTGGAGTCGTAGGGGCATCAGCACTATATCATCTCGCCAAAGAAGGGTGGGCAGACTGTATACTTATTGAAAAAAATGAACTTACAGCTGGGTCTACATGGCATGCAGCGGGAAACGTACCAACATTTTCTACAAGTTGGTCAATAATGAATATGCAGCGTTATTCAACTGAATTATATAGTGGATTAGCACAAGAAGTTGACTACCCTATGAATTATCATATGACAGGTTCAATTAGGCTCGCTCATTCCAAAGAACGCATGCAAGAGTTTGAACGTGCTAGAGGAATGGGTCAATATCAGGGTATGGATATTAAGATCCTTGGGTTAGAAGAGATCAAAAATATATATCCCTTTATAGAAACTCATGACCTTTCAGGCGCTCTTCACGATCCAAGTGATGGGGATATCGACCCAGCACAACTAACCCAAGCGCTGGCTAAGGGTGCCAGAGATTTGGGTGCAGAAATTATCCGCTTTTGCTCAGCAAGTGGGGTGAGTAGAAAAAATAATGAATGGATTATTCATACTACAAAAGGGGACATTAGATGCGAATATGTCGTCAATGCAGCGGGCTATTATGCACAAAGAGTTGGAGAATGGTTCATACCATTCGGTGGAAGAACTGTTCCTATGATGGTTATGAGCCATCAGTATCTATTATTTGAGGAAGTCGATGCTGTAAAAGATTGGTCTTCAAAAGAACAACACAAACTTCCACTACTTCGCGATGTTGACAGTAGTTATTACCTTCGCCAAGAAAAGTTTGGCTTCAATCTTGGTCCATATGAACGAAATTGTCGGGCCCACTGGGCGAAGCCCGACGATCCAATGCCAGAGGATTTTAGTTTTCAGCTATATCCAGATGATCTAGATCGATTGGAGTGGTACGTTGAAGATGCGCTTGCTCGAGTGCCTATATTAGGTGAAGCAGGCGTAAGTAAAGTCATTAATGGACCTATCCCCTATGCACCAGATGGGCTGCCATTGATAGGCCCAATGCCTGGGGTACCTAACGCATTTGAGGCGTGTGTGTTTACCTTTGGGATTGCTCAAGGCGGTGGGGCCGGAAAGGTTTTGTCAGAATGGATAATTGAAGGCGAAACGGAATGGGATATGTGGTCGTGTGATCCGCGACGTTACACAGATTATACAGATCATGACTATTGCGTTGCCAAGGGTATGGAGATTTATGGTCACGAATATGCTATGCATTTCCCATGGCATGAGTGGCCTGCAGGCAGAAATAAAAAACTTTCCCCTGCACATGATCAAATAATAAAAAAAGGTGGTCAAATGGGCGCTTACAATGGGTGGGAACGCGCAAATTGGTTCGCCCATACCGCTGATGACACTACAGAAAAAGCAACCCAAACTTGGAAGCGTTCAGGACCTTGGGAACAACGAATTAAAGAAGAATGTTATGCCGTGCGAGATGAAGTAGGAGTATTAGACTTACCCGGCTTCAGCCGCTTTGACATTGAGGGCACAGGTGCCGCCGCATGGCTAAAAGAAAGGATAGCAGGGTCTTTACCGAAAACTGGACGTCTTAATTTGGCTTATTTTGCGGATAAAAGAGGCCGGACACTAACTGAGATGTCGATAGTACGGCACTCTGAAGAAAAATTTACTCTGATAACAGCTGCTTCGGCTCAGTGGCATGACTGGGATATTGTTAATAAAGCATCTTCTGAAAATATATCTGTGACAGATAATACAAAGAGCATAAGTACATTGATAATTACCGGCCCCAAGTCTCGCGATTTACTTGGAAAAATTGGTACTACTGCGGATCTACACTTACCTTGGCTTAGCCATCAAAAAGCAAAAGTATGTGGCAAGCCCTGTCATTTGTTGCGCGTTAGTTTTGCAGGCGAGCTAGGTTGGGAAATTCATACTAAAGTGGAAAATATATCCGCACTCTACAAAGAAATTACTGACGCAGGCGCAAAGCCGTTCGGAATGTGGGCCTTAAATTCTCTTCGGATTGAAAAAGGTTATAGAGCGTGGAAAGGCGATATTTCAACAGATTACAGCCTACAGGAAGCTGGTTTGTCGAGATTTATAAAGTTTGACAAAGAAGAAAATTTTCTGGGAAAAGCAGCATTAGAAATAGAAAGACAGCGCGGAATTAAAAAACAGTTTGTATCACTAATCGTAAGTGCTGGAGAATGTGATGCACCATACATGTCTACTTTATGGAAAGATGGTCAAATCGTGGGAGAGACAACATCAGGCGCTTGGGGATATCGCACAAATTCTTCAATAGCTCTGGGAATGATTAGAAGTGATTTGGCTTCGGCAGGAATAGAAATTGAGGTTGAAATTTTTGGAGACCGTCACAAAGCTATTATTCAAGCTAATGGATCAATTTGGGATCCGCTTAACGAGAGATTGCGTGCATGAAAAAAGCAGTCACCCTTCTTGATGGATCAGTTGGGCAAGAATTAGTTAAACAGTATGGCGAAAAACCTACCCCACTATGGTCAACAGAAATAATGCTAAAAGACCCAAATATGGTCTCAAATATTCATAGTGCTTACTTTGAGGCTGGGGCAACTGTAGCGACCACCAACAGCTACACAATCCTCAGAGATCGTTTAAAACACTTTGAACTTGAGCATGAAGTACATAATTTATGGAACTCTTCAGTTGCTGCAGCCTGTAAAGCCCGTGATAAGTTTGGATCTGGTCGAATTGCAGGTTCAATTGGCCCTTTAGTAGCATCATACCGGCCCGACATTTGCCCCCCAGTAGAAGAAGCATCAAAAATATATAAAGAGAAAGTTGAAAGTATCGCCCCTAAGGTAGATATATTATTGGTTGAGACGGTGTGCTCTTTGAAACAAGCTAAAGGGGTTTTGGCGGCAACGGATAATAGCAAAAAACCTGTTTGGATATCCTTTAGTGTCGATGATAAAGATGGCACAAAGCTTCGCTCTGGCGAAAACCTGGAAGATGTAGAAGCTGTTATCAATAATCATTTTGTTGAGGCACTTCTCATTAACTGTTCACCACCAGAAGTGGTGGGTAATGCATTATCTATAATATCCAAAATGGGTTTAGCTTTTGGAGCATATGCGAATGGATTTTCTAAAATATCATCAGAATTTCTGAAAACGAGACCAACGGTTGATGCTTTAACGGCTCGAAAAGACTTGGGACCGGAAGAATATAGTAATTTTGTTACTAATTGGATTAGAAATGGAGCCAGTATTGTTGGTGGATGCTGTGAAATTGGTCCTACGCATATTTCAAAGATTGCTCAGAAAATCCATGAATTAGGGTACAAAACTTTATAGGGATATTAGATAACGATGATACAGGATAAAGCAAAAGTTGTTATCATAGGTGGAGGGGTCATTGGCTGCTCAGTGGCCTATCATTTAAGTAAATTAGGCTGGAATGATATCGTTTTGCTCGAGCGCAAACAGCTAACTTCTGGCACAACCTGGCATGCAGCAGGATTAATCGGGCAACTAAGAGCCAGTGCTAACATGACAAAATTAGCAAAATATACGCAAGAACTATACTTTGATCTCGAAAAAGAAACCGGTGTATCGACAGGTTTTAAAAGAGTTGGTTCAATAAGTGTTGCTCTTACAAATGAAAGAATGGAAGAATTAAAACGCTCTGCAGCCATGGCTAGAGCTTTTGGGGTCGATGTGGAAGAAATTTCTCCACATGAAATTCAAAATAGGTACCCGCATATCAATCTAGAAAGTGTAGTAGGCGGAGTATTTCTTGGGAAAGACGGGCAAGGAGATCCGGCAAATATTGCTCTAGCTCTTGCAAAAGGTGCACGACAGCTCGGTGCTAAAATTCATGAAAGAGTTACTATAACCAAAGTATTTAAAAATCAAAATAAAGTAAGTGGCGTTGAATGGACTGATCAGCATGGTGAGCGTGGGCATATCGCTTGTGAAGAAATAGTAAACTGTGCTGGAATGTGGGGACACAGTGTCGGTAAGATGCTGGGTACGAATATTCCCCTCCATGCGTGTGAACATTTTTATATAGTTACAGAACCCATAGCCGGATTAACCCAACTACCTGTGCTAAGAGTTCCCGATGAATGTGCCTATTACAAAGAAGATGCCGGCAAAATGTTACTTGGTGCATTTGAGCCTAATGCGAAGCCCTGGGGTATGTCTGGAATATCCAAAGATTTTGAATTTGACCAACTTCCTGAAGACTTCGAGCATTTTGAACCAATACTAGAAATGGCTATAAACAGAGTTCCAATGCTTGAGAAAGCTGGAATTCATACATTTTTTAATGGACCAGAAAGTTTCACACCCGATGACGCCTATCACCTCGGTCGCACTCCTGAAATGGAAAATGTTTGGGTAGCAGCGGGTTTTAATTCAATAGGTATACAATCTGCTGGGGGCGCAGGAATGGCACTTGCGCAATGGATGCAAGATAAAGAAAAACCATTTGACTTAGGCGATGTGGATATAAGTCGAATGCAGCCTTTTCAGGGAAATAAGAAATATTTATTTGAACGCTCAAAAGAAACACTTGGTCTGCTATATGCTGATCATTTCCCTTTTAGACAAAAGGCAAGTGCCAGAGGGGTTAGAAGAACACCTTTCCATGAACATCTCAGGTCAAAAGGCGCAGTCTTTGGAGAAGCAGCTGGTTGGGAGCGAGCAAATTGGTTCTCTTTAGACGGGCAACATGATGAATATGTTTATAGTTGGAAACGCCAGAATTGGTTTGAAAATTCTGCTAGAGAGCACATGGCTGTAAGGGAGAATGTTGGTCTATATGATATGTCTACTTTCGGCAAAATACGAGTAGAAGGTAAAGATGCTGAAAGCTTTTTAAACTATTTGTGCGGTGCCAACTTATCTGTCGATATAGGAAAAATAGTATACACCCAATTTTTGAACTCAAAGGGCGGTATAGAAGCAGACGTTACTGTCACCAGACTAAGTGAAACCACATATTTGATCGTAACACCTGCCACCACTCGACTTGCTGATGAAACTTGGCTGCGTAGAAACCAAAAGGACTATAGCGTAGTTATTACAGACATTACTGCGGCTGAGGGAGTTATTGCCTTAATGGGACCAGCCTCAAGAGCTTTATTAAAAAGTGTTTCACCAAATAATTTCGAGAATGAAACAAATCCTTTTGGAACTGCGCAAGTCATTGAAATAGGAATGGGTATAGCCCGTGCACATAGAGTTTCTTATGTTGGGGAACTTGGATGGGAACTATACATTAGTAGTGATCAGTGCGGTCATATATTCGAGACAGTAATTGATGCTGGTTCAGATCATAATTTAAAATTATGTGGAATGCATATGATGGACAGCTGCAGAATAGAAAAAGCTTACCGGCATTTTGGCCATGATATAACATGCGAAGACCACGTGCTTGAAGCCGGGTTAGGCTTCGCAGTAGATACTGATAAGACTAATTTCATAGGTAAAAAAGCTGTGATTGAAAAAAGAGAATTGGGCTTAGAAAAAAGATTGGTACAATTTCAACTGACAGATCCTGAACCATTATTATATCATAACGAACCAATAATGAGAGATGGTGACATTGTAGGTTATATTAGCTCGGGTAATTATGGTCATAAATTGGGTGGAGCAATCGGCATGGGATACGTCCCATGCGAAGGTGAAAGTCCAGAAGAGCTTCTTTCATCAAAATTTGAAATAGATGTTTCAGGTACTATTTGCGAAGCCAAAGCATCTCTAAAACCTTTATACGACCCACTTAGTAAGCGCACAAAGGCCTAGTTCAGGCTGTATAATTCAAAAAAGTCACCTAAGCCGCGGCGGTTTAAGCGACTTTTTCAGCTTTTCGTCCATTTCACTCGGATTGATTGTTTCTTTAGACACTTTCTCGAAATTAATAAAGGTACCCACCTTCTTAATTTTTTTTAAAAATGGGTTATCAACTTTAAGAAAGATAACGTCGGTTAGCTCATCGGCGTGAGGGATAAAAGTAAGTGCTTCATTTACTGCCTTCGCTACTGCACCATGCATCATTGGGTTTACATCAACGAATACAATGACTTGAGATTTGTGGCCATTTAAATAAATGGCTTCAGCAGTCCATGCTCCGCCAACAAAGTCAGATAAATATCTTAATTTCTTATTTAAAACATCTCTTACTACGAACGGTATACTCGGTTTGCTAAACGCAGTTATCTTATCGTGTAATCTTTCTGGAGCTTGCTCAACAATATTCTGAAGCCAATCAATATCACGACTACTAAGGAGTATCTCTGACGGAACTGCCAAATTTAAATTTAAGCCCAAGCCAAGCTTCTGTTCTTTTAACATAGGTAGAACCATGCGCCCCGTTAGCGCAAGATAGGGAGAGCTATTTTCAGTAAAATCAACTAACCTGGCGATGGTATCAAAAACTAAGGCGTATTTATCTTCCGATGTTTCAATTAACTTCGGACATGCTATACCGCTTTCAATTTCTTTCTCAAGTAATAGATATAGTTCAGTATCGATAAGAGCTTCATAAAAGAAAAATCTTGATTTGCCACTATGGTCTGAACCATCAGCTAACTTTTTAAGCTCATCAAGCTTGGTAATTTTTTCAGTCATTCAGAATTCTTTTAATAACCTTTTTGCGTTAACCACACTTTGAGTAACCGCAGTTCCGACAAGTCATGCACCCTTCGATCATCTGAAGGTCAAACTGACCACACGAAGAGCAAGATTTTTTTCGGTTTTTTTTCAGATTTTCTACCTTATTGGTTTCAGCATTTTTTTGAATAGGCGATTCATCAGAAACCCTAATAAACCCGATCTTCGTCATATGTTCTTCAAGAACACCACCAATAGCTGCCAAGATCGACGGAATGTATTTTCCACCCACCCAGGCTCCACCTCTGGGATCGAACACGGCCTTCAGTTCATCGACGACAAAAGAAACATCACCACCACGACGGAATACTGCAGAAATCATTCGCGTTAAACCAACTGTCCACGCAAAATGCTCCATATTTTTAGAATTTATAAAAACCTCAAATGGACGCCTTTGATCATTAACAATTATGTCATTGATGGTTACATAAATTGCATGTTCGCTATCTGGCCACTTTAACTTGTAGGTATTACCATCGAGGGTTTCGGGTCGGTCTAGAGGCTCCGACATATAGATGATATCCCCATCTATCTCTGTGTCAGATTTAGATTTATCTTCCGATGCCACCGTCAGAACTGATCCTGTTACCTCGTTAGGCCTATAGGTGGTGCAACCTTTACAACCAGTATCATAAGCTTGAATGTATACTTCTTTAAAGTCACCAAAACTTATATCTTCAGGACAATTTATAGTTTTAGATATTGAGCTATCAACCCACTTTTGGGCTGCAGCTTGCATTCTAACATGATCTGATGGGGTCAAGTTTTGCGCACTTACGAAATAATCAGGTAGTTGCGCATTGCCAAATTTATCCCTCCACATTTGAACTGCATAATCTACAACTTCTTCCTCAATATGAGAGCCATCATTTTGTAAAACTTTTCGCGTATAGCTGTATGCAAAAACGGGCTCGATACCAGAGCTGACATTACCCGCATATAAAGAGATTGTACCAGTCGGTGCAATTGACGTTAAAAGAGCATTTCTTATTCCGAATTTATGGATCGCTTGTTTAATATCATCGTCCATTTGTTTCATATTACCTGATGCTATAAACTTTTCAGGATCAAAAAGTGGGAAGGCGCCCTTTTCCTTCGCCAAGTTTATCGAAGCATTGTAAGATGAGCGCGCTATTATTTTCATCCACTGTTCAGTTTTTTTAACCGCTTCATCAGAGCCATACCGCAAACCCACCATCAGCAAAGCATCTGCAAGACCAGTCACACCCAAACCAATCCGACGTTTATTTAGTGCCTCCTGCTTTTGTGCTTCAAGCGGAAACTGGGATACATCGATGACATTATCCATCATCCGCACGGCCGTAGTAACTAACTCTTCTAATTGAGGAACATCCAAATAGGCATTTTCATTAAATGGATGCTCAACTAGTTTGGCCAAGTTAATTGAGCCCAGTAAACATGCCCCATAGGGAGGTAAAGGCTGCTCCCCACAAGGATTTGTCGCCGTTATCGTTTCACAATAATTTAAATTATTTGTCTCATTTATTCTATCAATAAAAATCACTCCTGGCTCGGCAAAGTTATACGTTGCATGCATGATTTTATCCCAAAGATGAGCTGCTTTAATGACACTATATACTTTGTTATTATAGGTAAGTTTCCAATTTTTACCCTTTTTCACTGCATCCATAAATGCATCAGTTACCAGTACAGATAAGTTGAACATTCGCAGTTTTTGTGAATCCGACTTTGCAGCAATAAATTCTTCAATATCAGGATGGTCACACCGCATTGTTGCCATCATGGCGCCACGCCGCGAGCCTGCCGACATAATAGTCCTGCACATAGAATCCCATACGTCCATGAATGATACTGGACCAGACGCATCGGCTGCAATGCCTTTTACAAGGGAACCTTTTGGCCGGATAGTACTGAAATCATAGCCTATCCCTCCACCCTGCTGCATAGTTAAAGCGGCTTCTTTCAGCATATCAAAAATGCCACTCATACTATCGGGTATCACTCCCATTACGAAGCAATTGAATAATGTTACATTTCGTTCGGTTCCTGAACCGGCTGTTATTCTACCAGCCGGCAAAAATTTAAAATTAGTTAAAGTATTAAAGAAAATAGTTTCCCATTTTTTTGGGTCTGCTTCAGCTTTTGATAAAGCTTTGGCTATCCGCCACCAGGTATGCTTAACGTTATGCTCAAGAAATGCACCGTTTTGGTCCTTTAGTCTGTATTTCATATCCCAAATTTGTTCAGAAATTGTCATTGGAAAATCTGACATTTAAAATCCTTTATACGGCACTAGTTTCTGAGGTACGTTAAACACGGTACAGCAGTTTACCTGCTAACTAGATTTGCGTCAACACAGCAAAAATTGAAGTTTTATAAGGTAACTAAGGCACAACCATGATTGCAACTATACACCTAGTGAAATTGAGCGTGGGAACGTCCAACATTGGAGATTTGCAAAAATGGCAATCGACAAAGGCAGCTCAGGGCAAGGATGGCCTTCCAAGACATGTAACCAGAATGTGGCCTAAGCGTGAGAAGGAGTTGCTTGCGGGCGGTTCGATTTATTGGGTTATAAAAGGCGTCATTCAATGTCGACAAAAAATTATACGCTTTGATGAAGTAGTTAGCAAAGATGGCGTTAGAAGATGTGCAATAGTACTTGAACCTAAATACACCCGAACAAGCCCAGTATTAAAAAGACCGTTTCAAGGGTGGCGATATCTCAAAATAGACAAGGCACCACCTGATTTGGGACTGCACCGTAACTCAGATGATGAACTGCCACCTGAATTAGCCGGTGAGCTAGCAAAAATTGGTGTCATCTAATCACTTAAAATATGTGCCAAAAATTTACTTTCAGCGTTCGCTTGTTCTTTTCCAAAAAATGCAGACTTAGACTTGAACAAAGTAGCCTCGGACTTGTGTATTAGCCCATCAGTTAAAATTTTCAGATGATTTGCTTTAAGTGTTTCGCCGGTAGAGGTTATGTCAGCTATAGCTTCAGCTGTCTCATTTTTCACAGTTCCCTCGGTAGCTCCTTGACTATCAACAAGTTGATAATCAGCCACACCTGCTGACTTTAAAAACTCTCGAACGAGGTAATGATACTTAGTTGCGATACGCAAACGAAACCCATGTTTCTCGCGAAAAGCTGCTGCTGCAGAGTCAAAATCATCCAGAGTATCAACATCTATCCAAAATCTGGGTACGGACAATACAAGATCAGCGAAACCAAATCCCAAAGACTTAACAATTTCTAAATTTTGATCCCAATTGGGCAACTTTTCACATACCAAATCCGACCCAGTAACACCAAAATTAATTCGCCCCACATTTAGCGCTGTGGGTATTTCACCGGCAGAAAGCAGTGTAAGTTCTATCCCTTGTAAGCCTTTCACGTAACCCGCATATTCCCTTTTAGAATCAGTACGTTTAAGATGTACCCCACGCCCAGCAAACCAGGAGAAAGTCTCCTCCATCAAACGCCCTTTTGAGGGCACGCCCAGCTTAATCATTGTCCTCATAGCCTTTCGACTGAATTATTAAATCCGGTCGGACCACACCTCCAACAGCAGGAATCTCTCGCCCTTTACCGATATGCTTGGTGAGAGCATCATATCTTCCGCCAGTAGCTATCGGAGGAAGATTAATATGGTTCTCAGAGTAAAAGCCAAAAACAAATCCATCGTAATATTCCATAGAAGTCCTACCGTAGCTCACCTCAAAGTCAATTGAGGATAGATCAACATTTGCATTATCTAAGGCCGACAACCGTTTTTCGAATTTTTCAATAGCGGTTCCAAGAGCGGGCATATCAGATAATAGATCTTTAAGCTTAATTAATGCTTGAGGGCATTTGTCACCAATATTCAGCAAAGAATTTATTACCTCCAATTCTGTTGTGGAAATTGGTGCTTCCTTACTATCTTGTAGTAAATTTTGAATACGTTCTATTATTTCAGACTTACTTCTTAATCCAATTTCTTTGGCTTGATTAGCAAAACTATTTTCTGCTTGAAAGCCATCAAATCGCTCAGTTGATAAGCTTGCTTCGTTAGTAAATTTTTCTAAAATTGCTAAAAACCTTTGGGGCCGCCATAAATGGCGCAACAGAGCTTTTTGCCGGCTACTGGTCGTTTTTAAGCTCGACACAGCAGTCATTAGAATACCTATATCACCAGTGGCAACTCTAAGTGGTAAATCGCCCAAAGCTTTTTTAATTATGCAAAAAACATCAGTGTCAGACTTAATCACATCTTTGCGATCAAAAATCTCGTACCCCACCTGTAAATATTCGCTTGCTCGTTCTGAATTTTTTTCCTGACGCCGAAACACCTTTCCACAATAAGCATAACGAGCAGTTTCATTCCCTGTTACACCAGTCATATGGGCTTTTACAATCGGCACTGTAAAATCAGGCCTCAACATCATTTCACCGTTAAAGGGGTCACTTGTAACATAGGCACGCGCTCGAATATCTTCGCCATATAGGTCTAGCAAAGTATCGGCCCGTTGCAAAACAGCAGGTTGCACTATTTGCCCTCCAGAATTCGAAAATAACCTTAGAATTCGGTCAGCTTCAATTTCTATCCGTTTTTGCTCATTCACTTTTTCAAAGCCCTCAACATCTCTTGCACTTTAGAAACCATTTCTTTTTTGGGCACAGTAAATTGACTTGGCCTTTCCTTCCATTCTTCCAAGGTAGCATTTTTGGCAAGTTGCGTGCCCAATATTAAATCTTTAATTTGGATAAGGCCCTTATCTCTTTCTTCACTACCTTCGATTATGGCCAGAGGTGAACGCCGTTTGTCGGCATACCGCAATTGGTTGCCAAAATTCTTTGGGTTCCCCAAATACATTTCTGCACGAATACCAGAGGATCTCAATTCAGACACGATACTGAGGTAATCATTCAGCCTTTCCCGGTCCATAACTGTAACAACAACTGGCCCAATTGATTCCGTTCTTGATCGACCTTTCTCCCTCAGTGCAGCCATAAGTCTGTCTACCCCAATCGAAACACCCGTAGCTGGAATAGTTTGCCCAGTGAAGCGTTTCACTAAGTCATCGTAGCGCCCTCCGCCCGCAACAGAGCCAAATTGTCTTTTTCTCCCCTTTGTATCATATATTTCGAATGTCAATTCTGCCTCAAATACAGGGCCAGTATAATACTCCAAGCCCCTTACAACTGATGGATCCAGTTCAACCTTTTTAGAGGAGTAATCACCTATGGTAAGGAGTTCAGCCATCATATCCAATTCTGATATACCCTCTGAGCCAGTAACCGAGTTTCCAACCACTTCGCGTAAGTTCAAGAGTGTTTTTTCATTTGTGTCACCTTTTGCAGTAAGAAATGCAAGAACAGGCGCCGCTTGATCTTCTGATAGACCTACCCCATCTATATAGGCCCCAGAGGCATCCAATCTACCAACGCTTAAAAGTTCTGTTACCCCTGATACACCAACATTATCAAATTTATCGATTACCCTTAGCACTTCAATGCGTTTAGTCTGATCGTCCAGTCCTATCATTTCCAAGACACCATTAAGAATTTTTCGATTATTTATCCGCACCATATAATCACCGGAAGGTATTCCGACCTCCTCCAAAGCATCCGCTAACATTGCGCATACTTCGGCGTCCGCCACCACATTTGGAGTACCAATTGTATCAGCATCACATTGATAGAACTGTCGAAAACGCCCCGGACCAGGTTTTTCATTTCTCCAAACAGGGCCCATAGCATAACGACGATAAGGGTTTGGTAATTCGTTTTTATATTGTGCATAAACACGAGCAAGCGGCGCGGTTAAGTCATAGCGTAATGCAAGCCACGATTTATCGTCCTCTTGCCATGCAAATACTCCATCATTTGGCCGATCAACATCTGGTAAAAACTTCCCCAACGCATCAACATTTTCAACAGCAGATGTTTCTAATGCATCAAAACCGTGATGATGATAAACACTCGCAACTTTTTGTAACATTTCATTTCTCTCAGAAACCTCTTGATCAAAATAGTCACGGAAACCTTTCGGAGTTTCGGCCTTTGGTCGCGATTGTTTTTTGTCCTTAGCCATTCGAAATGAACCCCACATAATATTTTCTCGGCATGATTTATTACAGAGTAAGCAAATGAGCAAGAAATCTTCTTGAATGTTCGTTACTGTCATCTATGTCCAAGTTAATGAAACGAGCTTTGATATTTGGTGCTTCTGGCGGAATAGGAGGCGCAATAGCGGACAATTTAAGTAAGCAACATTGGGATGTAACTAGCCTCTCCCGATCTTTTAATCAGTTTGATGTGACAGATGAAGACAGCGTTAAATCTGCTTTTGGATCTGTAGAAGGGCCATTTGACTTCATTTTAATAGCCACAGGAGCGTTAGAAATTAACAGCGCTCCAGAAAAATCAATAAACCACCTATCACAAAGTAACATGATTGATCATTTTATGACAAACGCTATCGGCCCAGCACATATTTTAAAGCATGTAAGATCTTTTTTGAATAAAAAGTCATCATCAGTGGTTTCAGTATTATCAGCTAGAGTAGGATCAATTGAAGATAACAAATTGGGAGGATGGTATTCTTACCGGGCAGCCAAGGCTGCATTAAATCAAATTGTTAAAAGTTTTTCTATTGAACTATCCAGATCTCATCCAAAGGCTTGTTTACTTGCTATTCATCCGGGCACCGTTGATACAAATCTAACCCACAGATATGCCAGTAAACACCCGACCAAAACGCCTACAGAGGCTGCTCAAAATATCTTAGATGTAACCTTAACAAAGGATTCATCTCACACAGGTAGGTTTTATGATTGGGCCAATGAGGAAATCCCTTGGTAAAATCAAATTTAATCCTGGTACTGGGTGATCAACTGACTTTAGATATTGCGGCAATTAAAAAAGCAGACAAGTCGAAAGACTATATCATTTTGGCTGAAGTGGATGCTGAGGCAGAATATGTCAAACATCATCCTAAAAAAATTGCTTTTATTTTTTCAGCGATGAGGCATTTTGCAACGCGACTTAGGAAATTAGGTTGGAAAGTTTTATATAGTGAAATAAACGATCCAGAAAATTCTCAAAATATCATTGGCGAAGTCCTTCGCTATGCTGAGAAAGTAGATGCCAATGAATTAGTGGTCACCAAACCAGGTGAATGGCGTCTAATAAAAGTACTTGAGGATATACCTCTGAAGGTCGCAATACTTGAGGATGATCGCTTTATCGCATCGCACGCAGAATTTGAAAATTGGGCCAGTGATAAAAAAACATTGAGAATGGAGTTTTTTTATCGAGAGATGAGAAGAAAAACTAACCTACTGATGGATGGTGATAAACCGATTGGCGGAAAATGGAATTTCGATAAAGAAAATCGAAAGTCTCCCCCAAAAAAAATAATCAGCCCAAAGGTTATAAATTTTAAAAACGATGAAACAACAGAGAATGTGTTATATCTGGTTAATGAGCGTTATAACTCACACTTCGGTGAACTATACCCTTTTAATTATGCAGTAACGCCAGAAGAAGCTAATCTCGCTCTTGAGAAATTTATAAATGAGTCACTCTCTTTATTTGGGGATTATCAAGATGCTATGATGCTTGACGAACCGTTTCTATATCATGCCCTCATTTCATTGTATCTGAACACTGGACTACTCGATCCTCTAGAAACTTGTCGAAAAGTGGAAAAAGCCTTTATTAATGGTGTTGCGCCATTAAACGCCGTAGAAGGTTTCATAAGGCAAATAATTGGATGGCGCGAATATATCAGAGGAATATACTTCCTTAAGGGGCCTGATTATCTCGATCAAAATTACTTGGATGCGAAAAGAAAACTACCCAGTTTCTATTGGAGCGGCGACACAAAAATGCGTTGTGTGTCTCAAGCCGTTTTACAAACTAAGATACATTCTTACGCTCACCATATACAGCGCCTTATGGTCACTGGTAACTTTGCTCTTCTAGCGGATATAGATCCAAAAGAAGTCCACTATTGGTATCTTTCAGTGTATATTGATGCATTTGAGTGGGTTGAAGCTCCTAATACGTTAGGAATGAGCCAATTTTCTGATGGGGGGGTGGTCGCATCAAAGCCATACATCAGTAGTGGGGCGTATATAAATAGAATGTCAAATTATTGTAAGAAATGCCATTATGACGTTAAAGATAAATTGGGAGAAAAGGCTTGCCCATTCAACGCGCTTTACTGGAGTTTCCTTATCCGGCATAAAGGAAAGTTTTCTTCAAACCCTCGCATGGCACAAATGTATCGCAATTGGGACAGACAAGACGAAAATGTCAAAACTGCGACCTTATCTAAAGCTCAAACAATTCTCTCTCAAATTTCTAAAAGCGGCACAATTTAGTTAAAATTGTATTACTCGTTTCCAGTAGAAGCCTCAATATCTGTATCAGTAACTGCAGTCTCGGCATCAATTAGTGCTCCATCTTGCCAATTACCTTTAGCCGATCTTCCATTTGCAAATTTAATTGTACCCTGACCTTGGCGGCGTCCATTTACGAAAGTTCCCTCATAAATATCCCCATTCGAATACGTTGCTATTCCCTGGCCAGTTATTTCACCAGCTAACCACTCGCCCTCGTATCTAAATCCATCCGCAAGCATGATTTTACCAATACCATGGCGTTTACCATTTAAGTAGTCGCCCTCATAAACCATACCATCGGCAAATTTTGACATCCCTTTTCCATGGCGGTTACCATCCTTCCATTCACCCTCGTAAATATACCCATTTCCGTAGTCCATTATTCCAAAACCATGGTTGCGGGCGTTTTTAAATCCACCCTCATAAACCACACCGTTTGAATACTGAGCACGGCCGATACCTTCTATCACACCAGCCTTCCACTCTCCTTCATATACAGAACCATCTGGATACTGAATTTTACCCTTGCCACTTGCTAAGCCATTTACAAAGTTACCTGCGTAAAATGAACCATCCGGATAGGTAACTTCACCTAAACCTTGAATTTGCCCCTCGGCCCATTCACCGGAATACTTATAACCATCCGAGCCTAAAAAAGTGCCCTGCCCTGCTCGCTGATCCTCATTAAATTCTCCATCATATACGTCCCCGTTTGCATACTCTACAACGCCGTTGCCATTTCTTTTTCCGTTAGACAATTCGCCCTTGTAGACATCACCATTTGGCTGAGTTAATTTTCCTAATCCATTGATTTCGCCATTTTCCCAAAATCCCTCAAAAATCAAACCCTCTGTCATCTCCAGAGTACCTTTGCCCTCTCGAGCGCCACGTATCACACTTCCAGTGTATACCGAGCCATCTGGATAGGTAATTTTCGCTAAACCTTCCTTGACCCCGTTAACCCAGTCACCATCATATACATAACCATCTGGGTTTGTCATAACGCCCTGGCCGTGGTGCATTGCTTCGAGAAATCCACCCTTAAACCTGGATCCGTTTGCATAAACAGCCACACCCTGACCAGTTATTTTACCATCTAACCAAGACCCTTCATAAGTTCCTCCATCTGCAAAAATAATTTTGCCAGAACCTTCGGGTTTGCCTTTTATAAAATTCCCCTCATATACTGAACCGTTCGGAAATTTTGCCACACCGATCCCAAATATCTCGCCATCAACCCACTCGCCACTATACTCATACCCATTTGGCAACCGATATGTTCCAATTCCATGCTGAAGACCATTTTTAAATGTGCCTTCATACATACCACCGTCATCATACTGCTTTGTAACTACAACATCATCTTGAGCACCAACACTCAAGGGAACTGCAAAAACCAAAAATGCTGATAGAAATAACTTAACCAAAAATCTCATAGTACGCCCATTTGTGCTTTATTTTATTATTTACTAAAGCCTACTTTAGCTTCAATAAAATGACAATTGCTTTCGTATCTACCAATGTGGTGGCGGTTTTTCAGTTGTGGCTGTATTCTCAGCAATTTGACGTTCAAATTCTCGATCTAAAAGCCACTGTAGGCTATCCTTCATTCTGGAAATTTCTTTATCTTGAGCCGCAACAACATCCGATAAATCTTCGCTACTCCGCAATAAATCAGAAATCACTGCTTCAATTTTTTCTAAACTTTTTTCCATTTTTTCGTTCAAAACCAAAGGCCTCACTAAATTTTTATTCAAAATATAAAATATAACCTGCTGCACTATGTGTCTACTACGCACACGTTACGAGCAATAAATATTTTATTGTTTTCTTTTAAAACAATGCATGTATAAACTTAATGTCGAATAATGTCTTGGTGTGAATGAGTTCAATGTCCAAAATTTGTAAGGTAATAAATCAAAATCAAAACCTGATACTAGGCTGCCTCTGAGCGTGCCATCAAGGTGCGTCCGCTCAGGGGAGATAATGAACGCATCGAACTAAATCAAAAATACCAAACATAGAGATTTCAAATGAAAAATAATAACCGTAACAACAGGGTAGTAATTTTTGACACAACGCTCCGTGATGGAGAGCAGTCACCGGGCGCGACTATGACCCACGAAGAAAAGTTAGAAATAGCTGAGCTTTTGGATGAAATGGGTGTCGATATCATAGAAGCAGGTTTCCCTATCGCCTCAGAGGGAGACTTTAAAGCGGTCAGTGAAATCGCTCGACGCTCAAAAAATTCTACGATCTGTGGATTAGCTCGTGCAAATTATAAAGATATTGATCGGTGCTGGGAAGCTGTAAAAAATGCTGACAAATCTCGAATACACACGTTTATTGGAACATCGCCGTTACACCGAGCTATTCCAAATCTTGACAAAGATCAGATGGCAGAGCTGATCCACGATACGGTAACACATGCCCGAAACTTATGCGATAATGTCCAGTGGTCCCCAATGGATGCCACTCGAACAGAACACGAGTATTTGATGCGCGTCGTGGAGATAGCAATTAAGGCTGGTGCATCAACAATCAACATTCCCGATACTGTGGGTTACACTGCTCCAGTCGAATCTGCAGATTTAATTCGCATGCTTATTGAGAATGTTCCGGGAGCAGATGAGGTCGTATTCGCAACTCATTGTCACAATGATTTAGGTATGGCCACTGCGAATGCTCTTGCAGCAGTCGAGGGAGGGGCTCGACAAATAGAGTGCACAATTAATGGACTTGGGGAGCGAGCTGGCAATACGGCGCTCGAAGAAGTTGTGATGGCGCTTAAAGTAAGAGTCGATATAATGCCTTACCACACAAAAGTAGATGCGACTAAATTAATGAATCTCTCAAGAAGGGTTGCAATTGTTTCAGGTTTTCCAGTCCAATTTAATAAGGCTATTGTTGGCAAAAATGCCTTTGCTCATGAAAGCGGTATACACCAGGATGGTATGCTGAAAAATTCTGAAACTTTTGAAATAATGCGCCCTGAAGACATAGGATTGTCTGAAACAAATCTAGTTTTAGGCAAACACTCAGGTCGGGCGGCACTCAGAGCTAAACTGGAGGATTTGGGCTACCAGTTGGCTGATAATCAACTGAAGGATGTATTTGTCCGCTTCAAAGAACTAGCAGATAGGAAAAAAGAGATTTATGATGAAGACCTTATAGCACTTATGCGTGCTGGCGAAGATGCAGAAAATGATCACATAATTTTAAAATCTTTGGTGGTTAAATGCGGAACACATGGGCCGCAAAGTGCAGAAATGATGTTGATAATTGACGGCAACGAAATGTCGACTAATGCCACGGGCGATGGACCTGTTGATGCAACCTTTAATGCAGTTAAGTCGTTGTATCCTCACAGCGCAAAGTTACAGCTATATCAAGTGCATGCAGTAACCGAGGGAACAGATGCGCAAGCTACAGTAACTGTTCGAATGGAGGATAAAGGGAATATTTCTACGGGACAATCTGCAGATACAGATACTGTGGTTGCATCAGCTAAAGCATATTTGAATGCTCTAAATAGACTACACATCCGGCGCAGTAGGCTCGGTCAAGATAAAAAGGAAATCAATTATAAAGATACAGCAGTTTAGGTCACGATAACTTGCTATTATGCTGATCTCAATTAAAGATTTAACCAATTAGGGCGAATTCTTGCTCTCTGTAATTCAAGCAAGCCCATGGCTGTCCATCCGACGAAATTGGTTTCGACTGTGTCTTTACGGAATGCTGCCCGAAGCGCTTTTTCTAATGCTCTTCGATCTCTTTTCGGAATTGGTGCAGGATCTATAACTATTTGCCCTCCCAAACCTCTCAATCGTAATTGACGTGGTAGATCTTTGGCCATCGCCAGATTAGCTTTTAAACCGGCAGCAAATGAAATATTCGCCGCAGTATTAACATCTACCGCCACAAAAGCTTTTGTGGGTTCAATATGGTAATTACAATCATTAATAATGACTTTTGAATTTTTGAGCTCGTCAATTAATTCTAAAACTCCATATTCAGCAAATGAACCACTGCTTTTATCTGCAGCCGGTATATCGTTCCATTCCCGCCATGCCATTTGATGCGGAGAGTGAGATCGATATACTAATCCTAGCTTGTTATTATCATCGGATAATACATTTTGAGCAGATGTAATCATGTTTCGACAGTCATTAAGGATTTTTCTATCACTGGCGAATTTGCAAGATGATCTCAAAATCATCCCATAAGGAATTTCTTCAAGCCTGTCTGTTACCATTTGCTTGAGCGAAATTCGTCTTTCATCATCTTGGATATTCTTGGCTATATTCAGCCCAACAGCAAAAGGTGTTACTATTACATATCTACTTTTAAAAAATATTTTTGTTGTGACACGAGGCAGTTTTTCTCTATCACCATAACTACTAACTTGTACTAAGATAACATCGCCAGTGTTTATTCTTTTTGTTTGATGTAAAAAAAAATCACCATCTGGACTTTCAACAAAAACGCCACCACTTCCTTTTAGCTGGCGCTTTACTTTTACTCTGAAAATAGAACCAGGTGCTATTACATCTTCCTCTGCAAAAAAATCGTGTAACTCACCATCTACTAGCAATGCAGCTGCCTCTTTCCCTTCAAAATAATCAAGCAGCGCTATCTTGCCATTCATCGTGAAACTTTTCGCATTATATAACCCGCTTTAAATAACAAGTTATTTGTTTCAAACAAAGGCAAGCCAACTATCGCCGAGAAAGAGCCCGATATCCAAGGAATAAATTTACTGGCGTGCCCTTGGATACCATAAGCGCCTGCTTTTCCTTTCCAATCGTCTGTACTTATATAATCTTCAATCTCTTTTTCAGAAAGAACCTTGAATTTTACAATACTAACAACGTCTTTTGTCCAAACTTTATTATTTGATCGAACGGCTATTGCTGTTATAACCCGATGTCTTCTACCAGAAAGAGCAATTAAATATTTTATAGCCTGGTCTTTATCCTTTGGCTTACCAAGGATCCTCCTACCCAAAGCGACTGTGGTATCCCCACAAAGAACCACTTCGTCTGCATTACATGTAAGTGCGCTGAGCTTTGCCAATACTACTCTATTGCAGTATTTACGCGGTAATTCTCCGGTAATAAATTTTTCATCTATCTCTGGTGCCCGAATTTCATCAGGGGTTACACCTATCTGGGATAGTAATTCTAGCCGCCGAGGGCTGCTTGATCCAAGTACAAGCTTCAACGTCTATTTATGACGATAATTTATCCGCCCCTTCGTCAAATCATAGGGTGTCATTTCTACCTGAACACGATCACCCGCAAGGACACGAATTCTATTCTTTCTCATTTTACCTGCCGTATGCGCGATTATTTCATGACCATTTTCAAGCTCAACTCGGAATGTAGCATTGGGCAGTAGCTCTTTTACAATTCCTGGAAACTCGAGTAATTCTTCTTTGGCCATTTTATCTCCTAAAATATGAAGGCAGTGCAGGCTATTTAACCAGCTAAATTCGTGTGTAGTATTTTTTACAAGAGAAATTCAAGAGTTCATTTTTCTGCCAACGCTCGTTGTGACATCTTGGCATCTTGCTGATAAATTTTTTAAGACGCCTAAATAACTGATGTTACCAATCTTGATTAATTTTTTACCGTTTATTGAGATAGTGAGTCCGTAAAATCTCTAATAACTGGACCAATATAGTTCACTATTGCTTCGACCCCCTTCTCATTCGGGTGAATGCCATCGGCTTGTAGCAAATTGACTTTAATTTCCTGCGTTTTTTTATCAATTAAAGGAGAAAATAGGCTATCTATATAAAAAAGATTATAGTCTCTCGCCAACGAAGGATATATCGCATCATATTCTTTTTTGAATTGGGGACCATAATTTAACGGCGAAATAGTCCCAACGATTACACTATTAATTCCCTTCGATTTCAAATTTTTGAAAATTGCTTGTAGATTATTTTTGGTAAATTTCGGATCAAAGCCTCGCAATAAATCGTTTCCACCAAGCGCAACTACTACGCCATTTATATTTGGAGTAAGCAACCAGTCCAACCTTTCGAAACCCCCTAGTGTCGTATCACCAGACACCCCACCATTAATTAGTAATACTTCAACATTATTGGTTGAGAGCCAATTCTGAAGCTTAGGAACCAACCCTTTTTTTTCTTCCAAACCATATCCCTGAGTTAAACTATCTCCAAGCATAAGTATTCTTCTTTGATTATCAGCGTAGGCAAATGAGGAAAAAACAAATAGTAAAATGATCGTCTTGCTCATGACCAAAAATAAACCATATTTAACTTTGTCTATAAAAATCATTAGAGAACTTTCATGCGAACACCGGTTATTTCTTTACAAAATGTATCTTTGACGCTGAAAGGCAACGCAGGTAATGTGAACATTATAAAAAATATTTCACTAAACATTGATCAGGCTGAAAGTGTTGGATTGATTGGCCCATCGGGATCGGGAAAGTCTTCACTGTTGATGCTAGCTGGTGGATTAGAGCGGGCCTCGAGTGGAGAAATAGAAATTCTGGGTCAAGTAATTACAGAAATGTCGGAAGACAGGCTCTCAAAGCTGCGTAGAAATAACGTTGGAGTTGTTTTTCAATCCTTTCACTTGATACCCACACTCACAGCACTCGAAAACGTCGCAACACCCTTAGAAATTTCGTTTTCAAAAAATCCTAATAAGCATGCTATCATGGCATTAGATAGAGTTGGACTATCGCATCGTGCTGATCATTATCCCTCACAGCTGTCCGGCGGAGAACAACAACGTGTAGCACTGGCAAGAGCATATGTTTCAAATCCCAAAATCCTTTTAGCAGATGAACCTACAGGGAATTTGGATGAGGAGAATACGAAAGCCATTGTTGATCTACTTTTTGAAATCAAAAATGAGAACGATACTACACTTTTTCTGGTTACCCACTCCAGAGAACTTGCAAAAAAATGCGATAGGATCATCAAAATTAGAGATGGAAAACTTTTGTGATTATTTTTGAAAATCTCAAATTCTCAGCACAAATGGCGATCCGCGAACTACGTTCAGGCATTTCCGGGTTCCGTATATTTCTAATATGTTTGGTGCTCGGCGTTGGAACAATTACTGCCGTCGGAACTGTTAAGAGTGGAATTGAATATGCGATTGGTGAGAAAGGATCTGAGTTACTTGGCGGCGATGCAGAAGCAGAATTTACCTATCGCTTGGCAAATACTGAAGAACTGGATTGGCTTAAATCAATATCCGCAAATATGTCAGAAATCCTAGAATTTAGATCGATGGCCAATGTCATCAGGGATGGCCAGAAGGAAACAGCACTCACTCAGATAAAGGCTATCGATGATAAATATCCACTGATCGGAGACGTCCAGCTTTCCAGTGGACGAGCACTTCGAGATATATTGAGACAACCCAAAAGCGCAATAATGGAAAGCGATCTTGTTTCAAGGTTAGGTATTTCTATCGGCGATTCCTTCAGTCTTGGACTTACCGAATTTATTTTGAGAGATATCATTATCACTTCTCCCGATGATGCTGGCGCTAATTTTGGTTTAGGACCCCGAACAATTTTAAAAACTGAAGATTTGAAAACATCTGGATTAATTGCTCCAGGAACACTTTTTTCAGCAAAATATAGGCTAATGATAGCTCCGAGTGAAAACTTTGATACTCTCAAAACTCTTGCGAAAACAAAATTTGAAAATAGTGGCATGCGTTGGAGAGACTCCAGAAATGGTGCACCCGGTATTTCTGAGTTTGTCACCAGATTGTCAGCCTTTTTTATAATGGTTGGTCTTGCAGGTCTCATAGTTGGGGGTGTTGGGATCGGATCAGCGGTTAAAAGTTACCTTAACAGAAAAATTGCTACTATCGCTGTCTTAAGGAGTTTAGGCGCCACAAATTTCCAAATTTTTATGACTTATTTCATTCAGCTATCTATATTATCTTTGCTTGGAATAGCTTTGGGCTTGGGCCTTGGAGCGAGTGCACCACATATTTTAGCACCTTTCCTTAGCGTTATTATTCCAATCCCTATTGGTATAGTTTTTTCTTTAAAACCAATATATGAGGCGGCTATATACGGAGCCATAATCGCAACATTATTCACACTTTGGCCATTATCAAAATGTGAAAATATACAGACTGCAGCACTATTTCGCGAAATGAATTTGTTAAGTTACAGATTACCACGTTTTAAATACTTAGTCTGGAGCTTGGGCCTCTTAATTATTCTTTTACTTACTTCAGCTTTATTTAATCAGAACCCTAAACTTACAAGTTGGTTTGCGCTCGGTTTTTCAGTCGCTGTATTAGCTTTATTTCTGTCAGCACGTATCTTGATGGCAATAATTAAGAAATTAGCCAGATTTGCTAATGGTCACCCATCCACACGCTGGGCACTGGCTTCTATGGGAGGCACACAAGAAGGAACTTCTAACTCATTGCTCGCGATAGGATTAGGCTTAACAGTACTTGGCATAATAGGTCAGGTCGATGGTAATCTGAGAACATCAATCAATAACGACTTACCCAAAGTTGCCCCATCTTATTTCGTAATTGATATTCAAAAATCTCAAATTGAAGAAGTACGAAGGACTCTGAATTCTTACAACGGCGTTACTTCATTTGATGAAGCTCCCATGCTGCGTGGAATAATTACAAAAATAAATAATGAACAAGCATCTGAAGTGGCTGGCGATCACTGGGTAATCAGAGGAGATAGGGGCATTACATACTTTGAGGAATTACCAGGACGGTTTAACCTTACAGAGGGTCGGCTTTGGCCAAAAAATTATTCAGGAAAAACCCAAATTAGTTTTGCTGCTGAACAGGCAGAGGAACTTGGGATTGGGCTTGGTGATCGCATAACAGTCAATATAATGGGAAAGGAAATTACCGGAGAAATTACCAGCCTTCGCAATGTAGACTTCTCAACTGCTGGAATTGGTTTCGTTATCGCAATGAACCCAAGTGCGCTTAAAAACGCACCCCACAGTTTTATTACAACAATTTATGCCAATACTGAGTCAGAAAATGGGATTTTTAACACGTTAGCAAGAAAATTTCCAAATATCACGCTTATAAAAGTGAAAGGTGTAATTGAGCGGGTCAGTGACCTATTAGGTTCTATAGCTACTGCGAGTTCCTATGGTGCACTTACTACATTGATTACAGGATTTCTAGTTCTTTTGGGGTCAGCAGCTTCTGGACAAAGTGCAAGGTCATACGATGCGGCAATACTAAAAACTTTGGGAGCGACGCAAAAGGAGCTAATTATTAGTTATATAATTCGTTTTTCATTTATAGGAGCTACAGCAGGTTGCGTGGCAATATTTTTTGCAATTTGTGGAGCTTGGGGAATAACGACATATGTCCTCGAACTATCTTTTCAAATAATTTGGCCGACCGTATTTTTGGTTATCACGGGCGGATTAGTAGCAAATTTATTGGCAGGTTTATATTTTGCAATAAAATCTCTTAAGGTGAGTCCAGCTAAATTTCTTAGGTCCCAATAACCAAATAATTAATTATGCTAATTTAATTATCCATTTTTAATTTAAGATTACCGAAAACACTATAGGCAAGGTTAATGCCTTACTATTTCCAAAGATTAGACTACTTTACTAATACCGACATAATTACAGGTGTTTCTATGACTATAAATAAACCCTTTCCTGTCCAGCTAGAAGGAGGATCAGATTACTTTTGGTGCAGCTGCGGGAACAGTAGAAATCAACCTTTTTGTGATGGAAGTCACAAAGGAACTCAATTTAGCCCCAAGAAGTTTACCGCAAAACAGACAGAAACTGCATATCTATGCGGCTGTAAAAAGACTTCAAACGGTCCTTTTTGTGATGGCACTCATAACAATTTAAAACTGCCAAAAGATGAAAAAATCTTCTCGGCCCTGGTACAGCCCGATAATAGGGAAATTAATATTACCAGCGAAGAGTCAATTTTGATAGCCTCTTTGAGAAATAATATTGCTCATTTAAGCGCATGTGGTGGTTCTGGAAAATGCTCTACTTGTCGTGTTGAAATATTAGATGGACTAGAGAATTGTCATCCACGCGGTGAATTAGAGGAACGGCTTGCTCAAAAGCTTTCATTTCCTCCAAATATTAGGTTGGGTTGTCAGACAAAGTTAAAAGGAAATGTATCATTTCGCAGGTTACTTTTAGACAAAAGGGACGCAGACTTAAATAACCAAATTACTGAACAAAAGTTAGAATCTGTTGGCACAATACGCAATCTTACGATACTTTTCTGTGACATCAAAGGCTTTACTCCTTTTTCAGAATCATTATCTGCTTACGATGTAATATTCATCTTAAATAGATATTTTTCAATAATGCGGGAAGTCATTATACGCCATGGAGGTGAAGTAAATAATTACATTGGCGACGCAATTATGGCTATCTTTGGATTAAAAGAATCCAGACAACAAGCATTGAGGGCCGTGAGTGCTAGTGTTGAAATGCTTAAGGAGATGGACCAATTCAAGTCATACCTAAAGAAGGCATATGGCAGAGATTTCGATATGAGAATTGGCATACATTACGGAGAGGTTATTTCTGGATCTGTAGGCTCCGGTGATGATAGAAAAGTTACTGTCATCGGAGATACAGTTAATACCGCAAGTAGGATTGAGGCTATCAATAAAGAGGCGGGTACTAGATTGCTCGTTTCCGAAACAGTTTATGAACAGATTAAGGATAAAGTATCTGTCCGAAATTACTTGAGATTGAAACTCAGGGGAACCAGTAATTTGATTACGTTGCACGAAGTAAGTAGCATAAATAGCGGCGCATTAAAATTAAACATTACGGAAGTTGAAAGAAAATTTGAAGGAAAGAAATGGTTTCGTACCTTGCCAATCGAAGAGTTGAGTTTAGGCGAAAAGAAGAAATACATGCTCAATGAAAAAGAAATACTACTGATCAACGAGGGGGAAATTTATGCCATTGAAAACCTATGTCCGCATATGGATTTACCATTAGATGTCGGCCAAATTACTGAGAAAGCCACAATTCTATGCCCCTATCATAAGAGTGAGTTCTGTTTTAAGTCGGGCGAAGTTAAAAAATGGATTGGCAAAAGGCCAGAAGAATATCAAGATGAATGTAAACCTTTAAATACTATTAGCGCCCGTAAGTATGAAGATTATATTTGGGTCACCAATGGATAAAATGGAAGTTCATTGAAAATTAATTTGAATTTGTACACAAGTATAAATTTACTGGAGAATAGAAAAACTTAAAGTCCTGCTAATTCTCACTAATCTTAGACTATTTAAGTATATAGGACTCTCGGTTTTGGCCTTTAAATGATACTTTAGTAAAATATAGAACTTAGCATTGTAAAATGCTCATATGATAAGACTTTGTAGAATGAATGAGTACGATGACAGACAGCGCAAAAGACGCAAATACGAAAGAGACCAAGAAGATTTACAGCTAATTGCTCAAGAAAAAGAGAAAACAATTAAGAAAGTTTGGCTCAACTTTTCAATACTGTCACTTTTTCTATGGATACTCTACGGTACTGTGGTCAGTTCGTTAAAAACGGAATATGTTCAACTTATAGTAACAATTACTCTGTTAGTTCAAATTCTACTATTTATCATGGCATTACTAAAAAGAAACAAGCTTAGAAAGTAAAAATTAGCTTACAGTTATACTGCCCTCAGGGCTTCTTAGTTTAGGGTATCAAATACACGCTAGATTAATGACAAATATAATAATAGTTAATACCGCTTCTTTAATAGGCATGTCCAAGAAACAGAGTTATCTTACTTCAAAGTTTCAATTAGTTACCAATATACCTCAACGTCTTTGATTTTATCGCTGT
Organism: Paracoccaceae bacterium; assembly: GCA_902602765.1. Lineage (GTDB taxonomy): Bacteria > Pseudomonadota > Alphaproteobacteria > Rhodobacterales > Rhodobacteraceae > Salinivivens. The sequence continues at coordinate 40,421 of CACKSH010000005.1, read as the reverse complement.
TTATTGCGCTCCCAGTCTGAGCCAAAGCACTATTGCCAACATACACAAGCCGCATCTAATTACTTCCTTGAAAGCCACATTTGGTACATCTAGCTCTACGCAAGACCTCATCAGAGATCATCTCTTCGCCATATTCTTCAAGCAAGGAAGTAACTGTAACCATCGCGTTATGCCGACAATTCTCGTTACAACATCAATATAAAAGTAATGCGACTTATTTCGCTTTAATTGGATCATTGATACTTGATACTAAGATTCGTTTGATTAACCAAACCTTCTAAAAATCCTTAGCTTGAAGACGAACCTACGGTTTTGAAATATAGAATGAAACTTTTTATTAAATAGCCTAATTATATTTTACAACTTCATAAGGTATATGGCTAAACAGGCAGTAAATATGGGGTAAATCACTATTGCTCAAAAGTTTGGTGGAGCCTAGGGGGATCGAACCCCTGACCTCTACAATGCCATTGTAGCGCTCTCCCAGCTGAGCTAAGGCCCCTATTAAGATATTTATACTTATTGAAATTTAACTATGGTAACTTTAACCGAAGCACAAAATAAACCTCCCGTCCAGAAATGTTAACTCTCGTCTTCGTCTGAAGAAACGTCCGCTATATCATCCAAAGAAACGTTATCATCTTCATCTTCTTCTAGAAGATCGTCTTCCAACTCGACATCCATATCGTCATCATCAAGCACAACATCCTCTTCCGCAGCGTCGCTCTCAGTTGCTCTGCGCGCTGACAGGTCCTCACCATCAGCTTGTATCAAACGAGATTTAGTATCGTCTAACTTTACCTCTTCACCGGTGTATGGGCTAACTATAGGATCACGATTTAGGTCATAAAAACGCTTGCCAGTCGTGGGGCAAATGCGTTTTACGCCCCATTCTTCTTTGGGCATAGGAAATTCCCTTAAAATAATGTACAAACTAAAAAGTTCCGCGCCGTTTCGCACAAGATGAAGCATATGTCAAAGCCTTATCTAATCAAATCGTTAAAATTCAGCAAAATTGTAAAAATTAATGTCAAAATCCATATTATTTTCCGAAAAGCCCCAAATAAAAGTAGCAGTTCGGAAAGTGAGAAATTCCACAAGAATATCACTTAGGGTTTCATCAATAAATGAGAGTGTAACGCTTACAGCTCCAGTAAATACAAACCAAGATGTTCTGTTGAGATTTTTGGAAAGTAAAGAAAATTGGCTTAAGGAAAATTTACTCAAACTTTCAGATAAAAAGGTACACGTAGATATTGGGGGTTTCATCCCTATTTTTGGCACTAAAAAGCATATTAAAATTTGCTCAGAGTCTTTAAATGTAAGAGTTATTGGTGACAGCATCCGAATACCAACTACAGTATCAAAACCTGGTCTCGCCGTTGAAAATTATCTTAAAGAATTAGCCAAGAAAGAGATCACGAGAGTTGCCAATTATTACTGCGGTAAGCTGGGAGTTTCCTATGCTTCAATAAAATTACGTGACACAAGATCTCGCTGGGGCTCTTGCTCAAGCAATTCCAATCTAATGTTTTCCTGGAGGATAATTATGGCACCCAGAAATATAGTACGTTACTTGGTTGCCCATGAAGTTACACATCTAAAACATTTTAATCATTCAAGAGAGTTTTGGTTCGACGTTCGCTCCATATTTGGATCCTATGAAAATGAGCGCAATTGGTTGCGTACAGAAGGTACAGATCTTCACTTTTACAAATTTAACAGTTGACCAAAGAGATTTTTGTGATCACAAAATAATATGGATAAAATTTCACTAGCTCATGATCGTGTTTATAAAGGTCTCCGAATGAGAATAATGTGTGGCGAAATCAAGCCAGGCCAATCTCTTACATTAAGAGGGATTGGTAAAAGCTACGGTGTTTCAATGACACCGTCCAGAGAAGCAGTCCGCCGGCTTGTAGCGGAAGGCGCACTTGCAATGACCGCATCAGGCAGAGTTCTCACGCCAGAGCTAAGCAACGAGAGAATAGAAGAACTCGCAGCAATGAGAGCTTTAATTGAAGTTGAGCTCTCAAGTAGAGCATTGCCAAGAGCGCACTTGGCTTTAATAGACAGGCTTCAAGCAATTAATGCTCGTATAGCGCAAGCCATCGATGAACATGACGCCGTATCCTACATTAAAACAAACTTAGAATTTCATAGGACGCTCTACTTAAGAGCTCAAGCTCCTGCAATGCTGGCGACCGCCGAGACAGTTTGGTTACAATTAGGTCCAACCATGCGAGCTCTTTACGGAAAACTACAAAGAAAAGAGCCCCCACATTTTCACAGAATAATTCTATCCACCTTAAGTGCAGGAGATGAGCCTGGACTGAGAGTCGCGGTGAGATCTGATGTTACTCAGGGCTTAAGAATGTTAACAAGTTGATTAAGAGGCTAAACCCTGTTGACCAAGAGATAAAAACTTATCCCTACGATGTTTTATTAAATCTTTAGGCTTCTTTTTGGCTAAATCCGATAAAGCCTTGCTAATCGCATTTTTCACTTCCTTAAAAACTATTTTTCTATCCCTATGCGCTCCTCCCATTGGCTCTTCGATAATAATATCATTCACACCTAGTTTAGTCAGATCTTGAGCTGTTAGCCTCAATGCTTCAGCTGCCTCTCGCATCTTTTCGGAGTCTTTCCATAAAATTGAGGCGCAGCCCTCAGGACTGATGACTGAGTAAACAGAATGCTCCAACATCAAAACTTTGTTAGCAGTCGCAAAAGCAACTGCGCCTCCAGATCCACCCTCACCTATTATCAATGAAATAATAGGTACTCCTATTTGCAGACATTTTTCAGTAGATCGAGCTATTGCCTCAGACTGCCCCCGTTCCTCTGCCCCCTTTCCTGGATAGGCTCCTGGGGTGTCAACCAAAGTTATCACTGGCAACCCAAACTTATCTGCTAGGCTCATCAAACGTATTGCTTTTCTGTAACCTTCGGGACGTGCCATGCCAAAATTTCTTTCAATTCGCGTCTTAGTGTCATTGCCCTTCTCGTTTCCAATAACCATTATTGGGGTATCATTAAATCGAGCTATCCCCCCAACAACTGCGTGATCATCCGCAAAATTTCTATCACCTGCCAGCGGAGTAAACTCCAAGAAAAGTTCATTTATGTATTCTATACAGTGAGGTCTCTCAGGGTGACGTGCAACCTGACACTTTCTCCAAGGTGAGAGATTCTGGTAAAGATCTTTCAGCATCGTTTGAGCTTTTTTGTCTAAGGCCTCCGCCTCAGCGTCAACGTCCATCTCATCATTCTGGCGTGCTAGAGCTCTAAGCTCTTCTGCTTTTCCTTCTATCTCAGCCAAAGGTTTTTCGAAGTCTAAATAATGTCTCAAGCAACTCTCCAAGATTTAAATAAATAATAGCAAATGACACGCTTTTGATTTCTTTAAGGGATAAAATAATAAAAGAAAATGTTTTTTAAAAAGCTGATTTATTTGCTCTATATTCAATTATTTTCTAAATAATTTTTTTACTCTTTTGATATTGTTTCAATAAAAATAATAAAACTGAGCCTCATTATAATTGCACCATTAAAATAATAACACTAAATCATGAAATAAATAAGGAGTTTAAACTCATGAGAACCGTTTATTTAAATGGAAGCTTTATCCCAGAAAATACGGCGAAAATATCAATATTCGACCGAGGCTTCTTAATGTCAGATGGCGTTTACGAGGTAACTTCAGTAATTAACAAAAAACTTATTGATTTTGCAGGGCACTTTTCGAGACTCGAAAGATCGCTATCAGAGCTGGACATGTCAACTCCTGTTACGAAAGAAGCTTTGTTGTCAGTGCACAGAACGCTGATTGATAAAAACAACATCAACCACGGCCTAATATACTTGCAAATAACGCGTGGATCGGCAGGCGATAGAGATTTTGTTTTTCCTGACCCCAAAACAACGCCTCAAACTGTAGTTATTTTCAGCCAAAAAAAAGAAAATCTTATACATAGTCCTGAGGCTACATCAGGTATTAAAGTTATATCAATTGAAGATCTTAGATGGGCGCGCCGTGATATCAAGACAACCCAGCTTCTATATCCGTCACTTGGGAAAATGATGGCTAAAAAAGTACATGCAGATGATGCTTGGATGGTCGAAGATGGTTACGTTACAGAGGGAACTTCGAATAATGCGTATATAATCAAAAATGGCAAAATAATAACGCGCGCTAAGTCTTTTGCCATTTTACACGGGATAACACGTTCTTCTGTATTACGCTTTGCTAAGGAAGCACAAATGGAGTTAGAAGAAAGAAACTTCTCAATCAGTGAGGCAATAGACGCAGACGAAGCTTTTATAACGTCAGCATCATCTTTTGTTACGCCAGTTATTAATATTGACGGCAAAAATATTTCAGATGGATTCCCTGGGCCTATGACTCGAAGATTGCGCGAGATATACCTAGATGAGAGCATAAAAACTGCTATCTAATTATGTAAATAACTCAATGTTTTTAGTGACAAGCGCATTATCTACAGTAGAATAAAAATCGTTTTCGTATTTTTGGGCACGAGGATACCTAGGGTTGCTTCTATCATTGAACACACCACAATCCCATCCATCAGTTGTTTCAAAAAAATTCGAAAACCCCTGTTTTCCAAACCTTTGTAAAAATCCCATCAAAACCACGTCAAGATAACTTAATAAAATTGGACATTTTTTAACACTAGACAATTCATGATCTGGTATCCGATAAAAAGAAATACTATCAGGCCTTGAGGATGTGTGTTCAATCATTTCCGATCCAACAATTCGGTCATAGCCAGCCTCTCGTTTATCTAGCTTTGTCCAGTTACCATCAGGTACAATTGCAATAACGCCATCAATGCTAAAATTATCAGATCTATGCACACTCAAAAATGAGAAATCTCGCAAATTTGTTCGTTGCCATATTCTGCGCCATCCGACTAAACGTGCATTAGATATATCATGGAAATCATGAGACGAAGTATTTACCAAACTACCATAGCCAAAGAAAAATTGATTATTCATATTTTTGATTTGCATAAAAAATTTGGTGCTGTCAAATGACATTTGCCTTGAAAAGAACTTCACTGGTGTCTATCGTTTAATGAAATGGTGGGAGAACTGGATAATCAGTGCCGAAGGAGCAACCGCCCCGGAAACTCTCAGGCAAATGGACCACTGTTTTATAAAATCTGGAGAGAGATGCGTTAGCATCCGCCGAAGGGATAACGATCTCAGGCAAAGGTACAGAAAGGGGCATCATATTACGGCTTACGCCGTAGTCGATTGATGCCAGACTTTTTATAAAACTGGCTAATAGTGTAGGAAAGTTGATGTCTGATAAGCCCATGCATACGCCCCTAAATAGATTGCACCAAAATAATAATGCACGGATGACGGCTTTTGCTGGTTACGATATGCCACTTCAATATGAAAACGGTATTATGAGCGAACATCTTCACACTCGACGCCAAGCTGGACTTTTCGATGTAAGCCATATGGGACAGATAGTTTTACGAGGTAATGACTTCAATCAAGTAGCAGATGCACTGGAAACCTTGATCCCAATGGAGGTGAAAACATTACAAGTTGATCGTCAAAGATATGGATTTTTCACAAACAGTACCGGCGGAATACTTGATGATTTTATGTTTTCTAATCGAGGTGACCATATTTACATGGTCGTCAACGCTTCTAGGAAAGAAGACGATATTAAACACCTCCGTGAACACTTAGAACCGCTCGGGGTCAGTGTAAAAAACTTGGAAAATAGAGCCTTAATTGCTTTGCAAGGACCAGCTTCCGAGAAGGTGCTTTCAGAGCATTATCCAAAGATTTCTAATATGCAATTCATGGACGTCTCCACAATACCGATCGCAGGAGCAGAATGTTGGATATCAAGATCAGGATATACTGGTGAGGATGGGTTTGAAATTTCAATTCCAAACAAAGCTGCAGAAAATGTCACCGAAACTTTATTAAAACACAAATCTGTAGAACTTGTCGGACTGGGTGCACGAGACTCTTTGCGACTAGAAGCCGGACTGTGTCTGTATGGGCAGGATATTGACACTAAAACCTCCCCAGTTGCTGCTGGGTTAAAATGGGCCATGCATAAATCAAGATTAAGCGAAGGACAAAAGGAAGAAAGCTTTCCTGGAGCTAATATAATATTATCCGAAATAGAAAATGGTTCTGAGTATAAATTCGCGGGATTTGTGCCTCTTGGGAAAGCCCCGATAAGAAGAGATACCCAGCTTTTTGAAAACGGCGCTTTATCTGTTCCTGTAGGACGGATAACATCAGGGTTATTCAGCCCCACACAAAAACATCCGATTGCAGTGGGGTATATAAAGAATGAATTCTCACATCTAGGTAGCAGAGTGAATGCACAAGTTCGAGGGAAGTTGCTAGAAATAGAAGTAACTTCGTTACCTTTCGTTAAGAAAAAATATAAAAAAAATTAATTTTTGGAGACACCTATGAAATTTACAGAAGAACACGAATGGTTAAAAGTAGAAGGCGAGCTGATAGTGGTAGGTATAACTGATCATGCCAGCTCTCAGCTAGGCGATATCGTATTCATAGAATTGCCTGAAGAAGGGACAACAGTATCAAAAGACGATGAAATTGTTGTAATCGAGAGCGTGAAAGCAGCTTCTGATATCCTTTCCCCTCTCGATGGGGAAATTGTTGAAATCAACGAGATGCTGGTGGATGAACCAAGCAAAGTAAATGATGATCCCATGGGAGATGCTTGGTTTTTCAAAATTAAGCCGGATAATTCTGAACAGATCAATGAATATATGGATGAAGCAGCTTATACCAAACTTATTGGCTAACCAGGTGGTATTTATAAAAATACTAAATTAATTTTTGGGAGTTCTGTAATGCCTTTTACACCAACAAATTATCTTCCTTATGATTTTGCAAATCGCAGGCACATAGGCCCATCTCCATCGGAAATGGAGGAAATGTTCAAAGTTTTAGAGGTCGGATCTATTGATCAACTCATAAATGAAACAGTCCCCGAAAGCATTCGTCAAAAAGAACCACTGAACTTTGGTAAACCGATGTCCGAGAGAGAGCTTTTAAGACATATGCGAATTACCTCTTCAAAGAATAAAATTCTCACAAGTCTGATAGGTCAAGGGTATTATGGAACAGTAACCCCACCAGTTATTCAAAGAAACATACTTGAAAACCCAGCCTGGTACACCGCTTACACACCCTATCAGCCAGAAATAAGCCAAGGCCGTTTAGAAGCACTACTTAATTTCCAAACCATGATTTCTGATCTGACTGGATTAGAAATTGCAAATGCTTCCCTTTTGGATGAAGCCACTGCCTGCGCTGAAGCCATGACAATGGCTCAACGTATTGCCCGCTCAAAGAACACAGCATTCTTTGTAGATGAGAACTGCCACCCACAGAATATTTCTGTTTTGAAGACTCGTGCAAGGCCATTAGGTATCACGTTGATAATTGATAATGTCGACAATCTCGCTGCTCATAAAGTATTTGGGGCTATTTTCCAGTATCCTGGAACAAATGGGAGTATACGTGATTTAACGAATGAAATAAAAAAATTACATGAATCTAAGGCGATAGGTGTGGTTTCAGCAGACCCATTAGCGCTGACATGTCTTAAAGAACCAGGAGCTATGGGTGCAGATATAGCAGTGGGCTCAACTCAAAGGTTTGGAGTGCCTGTTGGGTACGGTGGTCCTCATGCAGCTTATATGGCAACAAAAGATAGTTATAAAAGGTCTATGCCAGGAAGGATTGTTGGCATTTCCATTGATGCTCACGGAAACAAGGCGTATCGACTGGCTCTACAAACCCGTGAGCAGCATATTAGGCGAGAAAAAGCAACATCGAATGTATGCACAGCGCAAGCACTGCTCGCTGTTATGGCATCATTTTATGCGGTTTTCCATGGACCTGAGGGCCTCAAAGCAATTGCTCAGCGTATTCATAGAAAGACTGTAAGGCTTGCAAAAGGTCTTGAAAAAGCTGGTTTTGAAGTGGAACCAGATGCTTTCTTCGATACAATAACCGTTGATGTAGGTTTGTTCCAAAAAGGTGTGATGAGCGCGGCCGTAAAAGAGGGGATAAATTTGCGCGCAATAGGCAAAAATAAAATCGCTATATCTTATGACGAAACGACTAGACGAGACACCACGGAGGCTGTCTGGAAAGCCTTCGGCTTAACTATGAAAGACGACGATTTAGAGCCAAGCTATAGAATACCAAACAGCCTATTACGTCAAAGCACATATTTAGAGCACGATGTATTCCATATGAACCGGGCCGAGACAGAAATGATGCGCTATATGAGACGTCTGTCTGATAGAGATTTAGCACTCGATCGTGCTATGATCCCTCTTGGCTCATGTACAATGAAACTAAATTCGGCGGCAGAGATGATGCCCGTAAGCTGGAGAGAGTTTTCCTTGCTACATCCTTTTGCCCCCAAAGAACAAGCAAAAGGTTACGAGGAAATAATAAATGATCTTTCTGACAAACTTTGCACAATAACTGGTTATGATGCCATTTCAATGCAACCCAACTCTGGAGCTCAAGGAGAGTACGCGGGTCTATTGACAATTGCTGACTATCATCACTCCCGTGGAGATGGGCATCGAAATGTTTGTCTTATCCCGACATCAGCACATGGCACCAACCCAGCCAGCGCACAGATGGTTGGATGGAAAGTAGTGCCGGTGAATTCTGCAGATAACGGAGATATCGATATTGACGACTTCAAGTCGAAAGCAGAGTACTATAGTAAAGAGCTTGCGGGATGTATGATTACTTATCCATCGACACATGGGGTGTTTGAAAAGACTGTACATGCTGTTTGCGATATAACTCACTCCTATGGCGGGCAAGTCTACATTGACGGTGCTAACATGAATGCCATGGTTGGTTTATCTAAGCCTGGAGACATAGGTGGTGATGTAAGCCATTTAAATTTGCACAAAACTTTTTGTATACCGCATGGTGGTGGTGGTCCCGGAATGGGTCCAATTGGAGTAAAAAAACATCTAAAGCCACACCTTCCTAATAATCTACAATTTAAAGGCAGTACTGGACCAGTTTCTGCTGCGCCATTCGGTTCCCCTTCATTACTTCCTATCAGTTGGGCATATTGCCTTATGATGGGTGGAGAAGGACTTACTCAAGCAACAAAAGTCGCTATTTTGAACGCAAACTACATTGCCAAACGTTTGGAGGGTAATTTTGATGTTCTATATAGAGGTGAATTTGGTAAGGTTGCGCACGAATGTATTTTAGATGTTCGACCCTTCGCAGAAACAGCAGATATTTCCGTTGAAGATATAGCAAAACGATTAATTGATTGTGGATTTCATGCTCCAACGATGAGTTGGCCTGTAGCAGGGACCCTTATGGTGGAACCAACTGAGTCAGAAACAAAAGCAGAGCTGGACAGATTTTGCGATGCAATGCTCGCAATACGAGAGGAAATACGACAAATAGAGCATAATAAAATGGATCGAGAGAATAATCCTTTGAAAAACGCTCCACATACTGTTGAGGATTTGGTTGGCGACTGGAACCGTCCATATTCAAGAGACCAAGGATGTTTTCCTCCTGGTGCATTCCGCGTCGATAAATATTGGCCACCAGTTAACCGAGTAGATAACGCCCACGGTGATCGTAATCTTATTTGTATCTGCCCACCTATGTCCAACTATGCTGAGGCAGCAGAGTAGCTCGACGAGAGAACAAATTATTGAAGTGCTAAAATTGCGGCTTTAAGAGATTCACGCTTAATGTGACCGTATCCTTTTACTTTAAGAGCACTATCCAATTGGGCCTCAAAGGTTTCTGGGCTCTCTTCAAGTTTTTTTGGATCTGAGAGCTTTGAAATTAGTAAGTTTTTAAATTTTACTTCTAACTTCCTCTCTTGGCTGTAAGAAAATGGATCAAAACTAGTTTCACGCAAACCTTTCAATTTGGTCAGCGCCAAAAATATAAAACGCATCCATGGTCCAAATCGGATTTTTCTAGGTAGACCATTCCCATCTTTCAAAAAACTTAAAAAAGGAGGTGCTAAATAATAGCCAGATGGTCGAGCTGTACCAAATTTTGAGATCAGACTTTCCTCAAAAGTTCTAGAAAGCATAAGGCGTGCAACTTCGTATTCATCTTTAATGGCCATTACCCTAAATAATGCCTTCGCAGTTTTTTGAGAGATGGTCGTGTCGCCAAATTGAGCCCTAAAAGCATCCATAATTTTCTGATAACTTTCTGCATAATTTTTATTTTGATAGGAAGTTAACTTTTCTGAAAAGATGGGTATTAGGTGGTCTAATTCAGTCTCTTCCGGGCTATACTCAGTAAAGCGATTTTTACCAAATCCTGATACGTTTAAAACATATTGCGGATCATATGCCAGCCATCTTCCCCACTGTAGGGCCTTTAAGTTTTCTTTAATCGATGTTCCGTTTAAGATTAATGCCTTTTCTACTGATCTGACGGAAATAGGTATCATGCCCTTCTGTAATGCAATACCCAGCATCATAACATTCGCAGTGATCTTATTTCCCATCAAACTCTCACTAATTTGCTGAATATTGTAAGTTGTGCAGTTTTTAATATCTAAAAATTTATTCAATCTTGAAAATATCGTTTTTTCTGAGATAGTTTTGCCATTTCCGAAACCAACCACGCCAACGGGATCAATATCAATATTCATTATTGCCTGCGATTTATTCTTATTCAGAACTTTTAGAGAATTATCAGCTACTCCGACAACTGCATCACATGCTAATAACAAGTCTGCCTCACCGTCTGGAATTCGGGACATACGTAAGCTTAGATCTTCAGATCTTGTAATCCTTATTTGACTAGTAACAGCACCATTTTTTTGGGACAGTCCCGTTTGACTCACCGCTTGTGCGCATATGTCATCAAGACGCGCAGCCATTACCAAAACTGCAGACAGCGTAGAAACCCCTGTACCCCCAATCCCTGCTAAATATAAATTTGTGATTTCTTTATCTACAATAACCGGTTCTGGTAGTTTATTGTATTCTGGTAGTTCAATTTCTTGTCTATCATTTCCTGATTTTGGAACCACTGCCACAAAACTTGGACAGAAACCGTCTAAACACGAATAATCATCATTACAAACTGAGTGATCAATTACTCGTTTATCTGCTTCACCGTCAAAATTAGGCTTTAGTGCAACGCAATTTGAACTTTGTGCACAATCACCGCAGCCTTCGCAGACGGCTGAATTAATATAAATACGCTCCGCCCGCGATGCTATAGTTTTGCGCTTTCGGCGACGTCGAAGCTCAGTAGCGCAGGTTTGTACATGTAATAGTGCAGTGACTCCTTTAATTTGAGATAAATCATCCTGAACTCTTAGTATTTTATCCCTTTGAAAGAAATCTACACTAGCAGGCCATGAACCATTCAAACGAATTTCATCTGGCTGATCAGAGACAATCACAACTTTTTTCACTCCTTCCGCTAATAGTTGTTCACTCATCGACAAAGGAGTCGATCCTCCTTGGGCACTTTGCCCACCTGTCATAGCTACAGCATCATTGACTAACATTTTGAATGTAATGTTCACTCCTGCAGCCACTGCTGCTCGGACACCTAAGTATCCAGAGTGAGCATAAGTGCCATCACCCATATTTTGAAAAGAATGAGACCGGTCTGAAAATGGTGCTCGACCTATCCAAAATGCTCCCTCACCACCCATCTGCGTAAAATTGGTAATGGTATCAGGGTCAATGAAACCAGATATTGAATGGCAACCAATACCCATACCAACAATTTCACCATCAGAAACTTTAGTACTGCTGTTGTGTGGACAACCAGCGCAATAATACGGCTGCCGAATTGGTATCTCACTCAATGAGCTCACTACGGGAGCCTTTTCGATCGGATTAAGTACTATTGAATGATGAGAGGCACGAGCCGCGATGACATTTAAAATATTCTCAAGTGATAGCTCACCATATGATGGTAATAAATTTGTACCATCAGGGTTAGTTTTCCCTGAAAGTAAAATATGGCGATCTTGTTTTAAGCAAATCTTAGCAATTTGCTCCTCAACAAAAGAGCGTTTTTCTTCAATTACCAACACTTCATCAACGACAGAAAGCATGGCAGATATTTTTTTCTCTGGTAACGGCCAAGGCATATTTATTGCTGTAAATGCTATTGTATTTTTTTTATCCCTATCCGGCAGAAGGCCAGCCAATGCTTCATTAACCTCATTGGCGATTTTCCCCACACCAATTATGCCTAGCCGCGTTTCCCCTTTTTTTGCAGGTAGGTAAACCTGTGCAACATTTTTACTATTTTCACACCAAGTTTGAACCGCTGGCAGTCTTAAGTCATGCAGTTTGCTTTCTCGGACGCTAGCTGGGTCATGCTTAGTAACGTGAACGAGGCTGTTTGGCTTTAATGTTGGTAAACCTGGACGCAACTTTGACATGTCTACGACTGCATTACTGTCGGCGGTATCAACGACGATTTTCAAACCAACACAACAACCGGAATAACGAGACAGTGCAAAAGCTTCCAGCCCCATGGGAATGATGTCAGAAACATTTTTCGGGAAAAAATACGGAATCCCTAGAGAATGAAAATTTTGATCCGATTGGTAAGCTAATGTCGATGATTTACCAGTTGGATCATCACCCACTGCTATAACCATGCCGCCATGCGGGGCTACCCCTCCTTGGTTGGCATGTCGTAACGCATCCATTGCCCTATCCAAACCTGGCCCCTTACCATACCACATGGAAAAGACACCTTGGATTTCAGGATTATCATATAAATTTATATGCTGACTTCCCCACAAGGCAGTAGCAGCAAGTTCTTCGTTAACCGCAGGTTGGAAATAAATTTCTTCTTCATCCAAAAAAGCCTGTGCTTTACCCAGCGCAATATCCAAACCACCCAGTGGAGAACCAGGATAACCACTTACCAAACCTTTAGTACTAAGCCCGTTTGAACGATCTATTCTAGATTGCTCAAGCAGGAGCCTTACCAAAGCCTCAGTGCCAGACATCAGAGCCTTGCCCTCACTCAGTGTATAACAATCTGTTAACTTTACTTCCAAAAAAACCTCTTTTTACTTAAATTGTCTATCTAACCCAAGTTTATTTTCAATAGCATTAAATCAGCGAATTTTGATATCCAGATAATTTAAACATGTATTTCTTCTGCCTGAGTTTCAACTAATTTGTGCTGTATGGTAGAACTGCTATTTAGTTAAGGCTAAAGAGCAACAAAATAACTAGTTTCGTTGACAAAAAAATTTGACTTTTAGGTCAAAATTCCCTTCACTTAAAACTCAACCAAATCTCAAGAAATATCAGGGAAATGATGCATTTTCTTTGCTTCACTTCTTTCCCAAGTCTCTGCCGGTTAGAGAAAACAAAAACTTAAAACAAATACCTAAAGGATCAAAAATGTATGATCTTGTAATAGAAAATGCAAATTTAGTTACTTGTGACAAAAATCATAATGTTATTTGGAACGCTTCAATGGCCATAGCTGATGGCAGTATCCAAGTTATAGAAAGCGATAGTGAAAAAAAAATTCAACACTTCGCTACATCACAAAAAATAGATGCACGCAATAAGATAGTGATGCCCGGTTTGATTAATATGCATTGCCATGCAGCGGATAGTTTATTTAGAGGTTTAGTAGAAGAATTATCCTTGGAGGCCTGGCTTCAAAAAGTATGGGTTGCCGAAAAAGCTATTCTGACTCCAAAAACTACTTACACCGGCTCCGTGCTCGGGTTGGCAGAGAATTTGTTATCTGGCGTCACAAGCGTAATGGATATGTTCTGGTATCCAAACGAAACAGTAAAAGCCGCTAATGACCTAGGAATGCGAATTTCAACTGGGGGTATCTTTTTTGATTACCCAGGTATTGGAAATAGATCTCATGAAGATTTTCTACAGGAAGCTGAGAAGTTCTTTGAAGATTATAATAGCAACGAAGCTGTTTTCCCAGGAGTTATGCCTCACGGTACATATACAGTCTCTCCTAAACACCTAAAGGAAGCGAAAAAAATAGCAGAAAGACACAATGGTTTATATCATATACATGCAGCCGAAACCCTTGCTGAGCAGTCCGATATAAGTAAACGATACGGACAGTCTGTTATAAGACATTTGCATTCTAATTGCTTACTAGATAAGCGAACTATCCTCGCTCATTGCGTACATATAGACGAGGCAGAGATCCAATTAATTGCTGACAATGAGAGCATTGTCGTACATAATCCAATGTCAAATTTAAAATTAGGCTCAGGAATAGCACCGATTGACAAGATGTTTGAAGCTGGGGTTACCCTAACACTTGGAACCGATGGAGCTATAAGCGGAAATGATCTCGATATGTGGCTTACAATGCGTTTAGCCGCAAGTCTTCCAAAGGGAACCACATTTGACCCAAAAGTTATGAATGCCAAAACAGTATTGCATATGGCGACACTTAATGGAGCAAAAGCATTGGGCAAAGAAGACAAATTAGGAAGTTTAGAAGTGGGTAAAATAGCAGATTTCATATTCGTTGATATGGATAAAATACACGCTGTGCCAGTTTTTGACCCTATTACCCACCTAGTTTATTCTGCGTGCAAGTCAGATATTAGCGATGTGTTTATTGGAGGGAAACAAGTAGTTAATGATGGCGTGATTGGTACATTGGATATAAAAGACATTCTTGAAGATGTACGCAAACTATCACCACAAATTGCTGCTAGTTTAAGGTAAGGAATGATTGGTAATCTCGAGGAAATGATTAGAACCATAGAGCTTGCTTCTGATCAGATTCTGTCAGAAATAGCTGGCCCAGTAGAATACTTGCTAATGCTAGGGACCGGACTTGGATCCATCGCAGACAAAATTGAATTAGAATTCCGGTTCCCATATAAGGAAATCCCTGGTTTCCCAGTATCAACTGCTCCCACTCACGAGGGAAATTTACTTATAGGAAAAATAGGTAGAAAACGGGTTGCCATTATGCAAGGGCGCTTTCACCTTTATGAAGGCTGGACACCTTCTCAAATAGCTGCACCCATCCGAGTGATAAAAAAACTCGGAGCAACCCGTTTTCTTGTTACAAATGCTGCCGGGGGACTTAGAAAGAAATTTAACCCTGGTGACGTAATGATAATTCAAGATCATATTAATATGACCGGCTCAAATCCATTAATTGGTCCGCATGATGATCGATTGGGCTTACGATTTCCTGATATGTCCGATCCATATGATAAAAATCTGCAAGATATAGTGAGAAAGCTATTTACGAAATATGATATTAAAGTTTCTAAGGGTATTTACATCGGGATAACGGGTCCATCATTAGAAACTTCTGCTGAAAGAAGGTTTCTGGCACAGTGTGGTGGTGATGCCGTGGGCATGTCCACAATAATGGAGGTCATTGCAGCCAAACAAGCTGGTTTCCAAATTATTGGACTTTCAGCTATTACAAATAAAGCTGATGGAGGACCTGACCAGAGACCCGATACTATTGAAGAAGTGCTTATGAACGCAACTACTGGAGGTCAAAAAATACTCAAAATTCTTCCCGAGCTAATAGAAAATTGGTAAAACGATCAAGTTATCATGAATATATCAGAATTTGAAAATTTATTTAACTTAACAGGACGTCATGCTCTTATTACCGGAGCAACACAAGGTATAGGTAAAAGTATTGCCCACCGCCTGACACAAGCAGGTGCTGAAGTTATCTTACACTGCAGAAATGATCGTCCCGAATTGCATACTTTGATTAATGAATTGAGCCAATTAAACAAAAAAAAACCTAAGTATGTCACAGGGGATTTAAGGACACCTGAAATTTGTATTGAAATAATGCGTCGTTCATTAGAACAAGTTCCTCATTTGGACATACTCATAAACAATGCAGCACTTCAATCGACGGCGTCTCTAGAAAATATCTCTGAAAAAGATGTATCCGAAATGCTCGCAGTAAATTTAGCAACTCCATTACTTTTAATAAAGGAGTTTGCTAACCAAAAAATTAAAAATGGAGCAATTGTTAACATAAGCTCAATAGAAGCCATTCGCCCTGCAATAAACCATAGCCATTATGCGTCCACAAAAGCCGGTTTACTCAATCTAACAGTGTCTTCCGCATTAGAATTGGGTAAAAAAAATATACGAGTGAATAGCATATGTCCTGGCTTAACAGAACGTCCCGGACTTAAACGCGATTGGCCTGAGGGTGTTAAAAGTTGGTTAGATCAGGTACCACTTGGCAGATTGTGTACAGGCGATGACATAGCCAATTCTACCTTATTCCTCGTTAGTGAAGCATCAAGTTTCATTACAGGAGCATGTATTACGGTGGATGGAGGCATTAGTAGTGTTTCAGGCTGGTAATTAAAAATCAACAAGTGGAGTTCATTATGCCAGAAACAATTTTTAGCAAAAACATTTCGGAGTTTTGGACACCAGAACGCTGTTTCATCCAAGAAATTTTAAATGACCCGTCGCATCCTAACAGCTCACTTGCAGTCGCTCGTGTTCCGCCAGGAGTGACGACACAACTGCATCGACTCAATGGTACCGAGGAAACATATATTATTAAAAGAGGTGGCGGAGTATTGGAAATAAATGGTGAAAAGTCAGAGTTACAGCTAGGTGATGCAATTATAATCCCAGCCGGAGCATCTCAAAAAATTTCAAATATTGGCGATGAAGATCTTGAATTCTTCTGCTTATGCACACCCCGTTTTTTACCAGAATGCTATGAAAATTTAGAGGGTTAAAATTAAATAAGTCACATTTAATCTATAGTAATTTAAAAATTGTTGAAGGAAATTAAATGGAAAAAAGTAGGATAAAAAATTCGAATATTCGAATTTCTAAGCTCTCCTTTGGGACTTCAGCTTTGGGGGACATGCCAGACACATATGGTTATAGCGTGGATGAGGGGCGAGCGAGAGAAACTATAAATGCTATTTTTGACAGTGAGTGCAACCTGATTGACACCTCTCGTAATTATGGTTTCGGGAATGCCGAAAAAAGAATAGGCCAGGTAATCAAAGAGCGGGGCGGTTTGCCAGATGACTTTGTCATCTCTACAAAGTTAGACCGTGACATGGAAACACAAAAGTTTGATGCAGCAAGAGCGCGCAAGTCCATTGAAGAAAGCCTGGATGCATTGAATGTAGATAGTATAGGATTACTACATCTCCACGATCCAGAACATTGTAGAGACATTACGGAAATCACCAGCCAACATGGCTCTTTGGCCGAACTATTCAAGATGAAAGAAGAAGGCCTAGCCGAAACTGTTGGGTTAGCAATGGGCAAGACAGATTTAATGCTTGAAATAGTTAAAGATTGGCCCTTCGATGCTATTATTAATCATAACCGTTTCACCATTCTTAATAGAAATGCAGATGAGCTGTACAATTATGCTTATACAAATAATATTAGCATCATCAATGCAGCACCCTACGCGAGTGGTGTTTTGGCAAAAGGAACTGAGAAAAGCCGGCTAATCGCATATTCAGAAGCTACTGATCAAGAACTCAAGCCTGTAAAAGAAGTAGAAAAAATTTGTCGCAAATACAATGTGCCATTACCCGCCGCCGCACTACAGTTTTCACTGAATGATAAAAGGATTAGCTCTACTCTTGTTGGCGTAACAAAACCTAAAAGGGTTAGCGATACGATTGAGTTATCAAAATTTATTATCCCGAATGAGGCGTGGGAAGAAATTAATCAACTCCCTTATACCACTCATGATGTAGAGGCTGCTCGCGAATACAAACCTGGCTAGTAAACTTTCCAGCCATGAATTCCTTACAAAAATCAAAAACCAAAAATATATCCTTTAGTATTTAATGTTTAATGTATAAGGCTATGTTTAACTATCTGCTTAACTTTTGAGGATGAGATGAAACTTTTAAGATACGGTGATACAGGCTTTGAAAAACCCGGGCTGATGGATAGTGAAGGTGATATCAGAGATCTGTCTGCAGTAGTTGATGATATCACAGGTGAAATTTTGGATGATGACAATCTTGCGGATCTGAAAGCTCTTGATCCTGCAACGTTACCTCTCGTTAGCGCTGATACAAGACTGGGACCTTGCGTTGGCCAAGTAGGTAAGCTTATGTGTATTGGCTTGAACTACGCTGATCACGCAGCAGAAACAGGTGCCGATATACCAGAACACCCTATCTTGTTTATGAAAGCCAATTCCGCAATTAATGGCCCAAACGACGACATTATACCACCTAGAGGTTCAAAATATACTGATTGGGAAGTTGAATTGGGTGTGGTAATTGGAAAAGCCGCTAAATACGTAGATGAGAATAATGCTTTAGAGTGTGTTGCAGGTTACTGTTTGGTCAATGACGTTACAGAGCGCAAATTTCAAAGCAAACTTTCAGGTCAATGGACCAAAGGAAAATCATGCGATACGTTTGGCCCCATTGGTCCATGGATGGTAACTAAAGACGAAATTGGCGACCCTCAAAATCTAGATATGTGGCTAGATGTTAACGGACAACGGATGCAAACCGGCAATACAAAAACAATGATTTTTAATGTAAAACAAATTGTCTCTCATCTTTCTCAACTTTTCACACTTCACCCAGGTGATATTATCTCAACTGGAACACCGCCCGGTGTTGGTATGGGAATGAAACCAAATCCTATTTTTCTTAAAGATGGAGACGTAATGACTCTTCACGTTGATGGGCTTGGCCAGCAAACTCAAAAAGTTAAATTCGAATAATACAAATATTAGATCACATTGGGAACTGGGGCTTGGTCGTCGATTAAACCACTGTCCCTCACAGAAGACCAGAACTCGTTAGGAATTTTTGTCTGATACCAGTCCAAGATTTGTAGTAATTCACTTTTCGTTCTTGGACCCGGTATTACTGATGATATTATGTTGTTCGCCAGAGGAAATTGGATTGCAGCGGCACCGAGTGGAATTGAATGTGCTTGGGCAATTTCATCCAATATTGCTGCTTTTTCAATTACTTTTTTTGGCGCCTTTGAGTAGTTCCAGGTTTCCCTGCCGACTAAAACCCCAGAATTGAACGGGCCACCACAAATTATACTCGTTCCTTGCTGAGCACACTTCGGAAATAGTTCAACCAAAGCGGTTTGTTCCAATAAGGTATATCTACCTGCCAATAGAAATACATCCCAATGACCGATGTTCATTACATCCAAACAAATCTGATTTTCATTGACTCCTAAACCAATAGCCGAAACAAGACCTGCATCTTTCAATTCAATTAAAGCCCTATATCCTGATTGAGCCAAATCACGAAAATAAGTTTCATTTTGTTCGCCATGTTGGAAAACACCGATATCATGGACTAGCAGGACATCAATTCTATCGAGGCCGAGCCTTTGAAGATTATCCTCGTAAGCTCTGATAATTCCATCATAACTATAATCATACTTTACATTGAACGGAAGAGGATCGACCATCCCATAATTTGACGGATCACTCACAGCTCCAGGCGCAAGTAATCGTCCAACTTTATCAGATAAAATATAATTAAAGTTCCTTATACAGTCGCCAACAACACGCTCTGATCTGCCAAAACCATACCAAGGAGCAGTGTCAAAATATTCTATACCATTTTCCATAGCCGCCCTAATGAGTGCGGCTGCTTCTTGGCGACTTAAGTTGGCCAAATTGCCTCCAAGTGGGGCACAACCAAGCCCCAACTCGCTTACTTGGATACTGGTCTTACCAATCTTTCTTTTGGGAATATTTTTTATCATTACACTCTAAAAATTCTCGTAAAATCATGTATTCGTCCAACCCCCATCAATCGAAATTGCTTGTCCAGTTACAAAAGAACTTTCATCTGATGCGAGATAAACTGCTAACTCTGCAATTTCATTAGGCTGACCAATTCTGCCCATCGGCTGCCGATCAACAAAAGCTTTTCGCACACTTTCTATCTCTTTTTCATTTGCAGCTTGAGATCTTACTCTTTGATGCCAACTTGGAGACTCTACTGTGCCTGGACATATTGCATTAGCTCTCACGCCCTTTGTTATAAAATCTGCTGCTATTGATTTCATCATTCCAATAACTGCTGCTTTGGATGCGCCATAAATAAACCGATTTGGCGCAGCGATTAGCGAAGAAACGGCCGAAGCAACAAATATTATGCTAGAATTTTCACGTTTTAGCATATTTGGTAAAAATGCCTTTGTTACTTTATAATTCCCTTTTACATTCAAATTCATCGAGAAATCATAAGACGCATCATCACAATCTAGTATGGACCCATGATGAACATAGCCCGCACAGTTAAACAAAATGTCAACTTCCTTATATCTATCTGAAACGCTAGTTAAAGATTTCCCATCTAAAACATCCAACTGTAAAGTTTGCATTCCCAGATCCTTTAATTCTTCAAAAGAATTATCGCTTATATCAGTTGCTATGACGCGAGCCCCCTGTTCTGCAAAAGCAAGTGCAGTTGCTCTCCCGATACCAGCTCCAGCCGCAGTAACCACAGCCGTCTTTCCCTTAAGCCTCATAAACTGCTCCAAAATTATAAAACATTACATAACTGCACCAATTTGCCAGGGTACAAATTCCGAACCGCCAAACCCAAGTTCTTCACTCTTTGTTTTCTGACCTGACGCGACCCGAACTATTTGCTCAAATATTTGCTTGCCCTTTTCTTCAAGGGTAACACCATCTTCAATTATGTCTCCACAATCCAAATCTATATCACCTGACATTCTACGATACATACTTGTATTGGTTGATAACTTTATACATGGGGTCGGTTTATAACCTGAAACTGACCCTCGCCCAGTCGTAAAAACAATTATATTTGCCCCTGACGCTATTTGCCCCGTGACTGAACAGGGATCATATCCGGGGCTATCCATGTATACAAATCCATGCGTATTAATTTTTTCGCCATATTCAAAAACACCCGCTAATGGTGAAACACCGCCTTTGGCAACTGCACCAAGTGACTTCTCAAGGATTGTAGTCAAGCCACCCCGCTTATTGCCCGGTGATGGATTATTATTCATTTCTCCGCCATTTTTAGCTGTGTAGGTTTCCCACCAACTGATCCTATCTAGAAGTTTTTTACCAATCTCTTCAGTCAATGCTCTCCGAGTTAGAAGATGTTCAGCGCCGTATATTTCAGGTGTTTCCGACAGTATAGAAATACCTCCATTTCGAACAAGAATATCAGAGGCAACACCTAAAGCAGGATTAGCAGTAATGCCCGAATAGCCATCAGATCCACCACATTGCAAACCAACTGTAAGTTTCGAAACTGATGACGGCCTTCTTATAGATTGGTCAGCATATTCGAGTAATTCCTTCAAAGCACTAATGCCCCGCTCAATTGTTCTGGAAGTTCCACCCTCATTTTGGATTGTCATATAGCGAAAACTTTCCTCATTCTGTAATCTACTTTTCCCAACTAAGTCGGCAATCTGCATTACCTCACAGCCAAGACCAATGAGTAAAATAGCGGCAAAGTTAGGATTCCGTGAGTAGCCTGAAAGCGTTCGAAATAGCAAGTCATATCCTTCGCCGGAATTAGCCATCCCACACCCGCTACCATGGACAATTGGGACAATCCCATCCACATTTTTATACTGCTTTAGCAGCCCACTTTTTTCAGCCTCCTCTGCAACAAATTTAGCTACACTTCCGGAACAGTTTACGGAAGTCAAAATCCCAATGTAATTACGCGTGCCGACTGTCCCATCGTCTCGATGATAGCCTAAAAACTCTTCGTTAATCTCAACATTCAACTTGTTTTGAATTTCTGTGGAAAATTCATATCCTGATTTATGATCTGTGAATTCGATATTATGCGTGTGAACATGTTCACCAGCAGAAATATCTGTTGTTGATCTACCTATTATTTGACCGTACTTAAAAACAGCCTCCCCACAATGTATCGCCCGTTTAGCAACTTTATGTCCTTTCGGAATATCTGTCCTAGCGCTCAAATCTAATTCACTTATCAAGTCGCCTGTTAAAATCGCCCTTAATGCGATTGCGACATTATCTTTATCACCTAAAACAATTGTTGAATGCGTTTGATGCATTTCTGATACTTTCGGCCGTGACTGTGGTAGCTGTTGCCAGTTAGATGAGAGTTATACTAACATGTTAGTATTATCGGCTATCCTTTGATGAATGCAAGACTTAAGTATTAAATTTATGACCACAAAATCAAAAATACGTACCTTGGATAATTTTCAAGGATCACTCACTGACAGAACATTCCTAGCCGTTCGCGAAGCAATAATGGAGCTCAATTTCTTGCCTGGAGAAATAATTCGCAAACAGTATATCTGCAATGTACTGGGAGTATCACGCTCACCTGTATCTGAGGCATTAGCAAAGCTTAGAAATGAGGGTTTGGTAGAAGTCGTTCCGCAATCAGGAACATTTGTTTCAAAATTTTCACTGCAGGACATTATAGAGGGCGCCTTCTTAAGGGAAGCTATCGAATTAGCATGTATCGAAATCCTTGCCACCAAAATTTCAGAGCAACAACTTAAAGATCTAAATAGAAACTTAAAATTGCAGAAAGTCTTAGCTGACACCGATGATTACCAAGGTTTTTATCAAATGGATGCCGAGATGCATGGTATGATTATGGATTTTACAGGGTATAAAAATCTAGCAAAGGTAACAAAGACGGGCTGGGTGCAAGTCGACAGAGCACGTCAGCTATTGTTACCGATCGACGGTAGACAAAAAGAAGCATTTCAAGAACATCAGGCTGTAATACAAGCTTTGGAAAAACGTGATGTTAAACTTGCTAGAAAAAAAATGAAAATCCACCTAAATCAACTTATCTTACTTCTGACACCACTTGAAAAAGAACACCCAAATCTTTTTGAAAACAGTTAAGGCACTATAGTGAAACATCACAATACACATCCCAAATTTGCTGCAAGACTTAACGCTTTTAAGTCATTGGCAAACAATCGGGGCATATTGGGAATGATCGATGCTGCCGGGCTTGTTAACGGGATGGATGCAGCAGACTTGAATTTCCCAGATCATATTTCGCCAAATGAAGAGAAAAACATTACAAAAGCACTTAATAATAACGGGCTAACCTTAAATGGATTGGCAATGCGTTATTACTCTGAGCCTGCTTTTGCTCTTGGCGCTTTTACCAACCCAGACAAATTAATAAGGCAAAAAGCTATAGACTTAACCAAAAGAGGAATTGATACGTTACAACGAATGGGCGGAGATGTTATGACTTTATGGATGGGACAGGATGGGTTTGACTACCCAATGCAAGCCGACTACTCCTCGATTTGGGATAATACAGTATATGCACTTGATCAGGTCTGTGCTCATGCTCCGAATTGCAAAGTTGCTATAGAATATAAACCGAATGAACCTAGAGCTAATGCCCTTCTTCCTAATATGGCCACAACTTTACTTGCAATTAAAGAGGTTGAAGCAGATAATATTGGTGTCACTATAGACTTTGCCCATATATTATACGCAGGTGAAATGCCTGCTTTCTCGGCATTTTTAGCAAATCGTTATTCAAAAATATTTGGAATTCATTTGAATGATGGGTACGGAAAGCGGGATGATGGTTTAATGGCCGGAACGATCAATCCGGTCGCTACTGTTGAACTTTTTATTCAATTGAAAAAACTAAATTACGAGGGTGTTATTTACTTTGACACGTTTCCAGATCATTCGGGATTAAATCCAATCGAGGAATCCAATACAAATATCTTAATTGTCAACAGACTAAAAAAAATAGCTGATCGTTTATACCAAAACTCTGAATTAAATCGTGCAATAGAAAGACAAGACGCCACAATATCTCAACGCTTAATCGCTCAAGAATTATATGGAGATAAAGATTAAATGGCCGGCAAAATACTTGTGGTAGGATCTCTGCATCTGGATGTGATTGTTAACTCATCAAGACTTCCACAGCCGGATGAAACGTTACTTGGTGATAAAGTATCATATAGATTTGGAGGCAAAGGTGGTAATCAAGCGTTAGCAGCCGCCAAAATAAGTGTTCAAGTTTTAATGGCAGGGCGCATTGGAAAAGACAACTTTGGCAAAGAAATCTACGATACTCTCGCAAATCAGAATATAAATTTAGACCGGCTTAAAATGGTGGATGAACCTAGCGGCATGAGCGTTGCATTAATTGGTTCTGACGGAATATACTCAGCGGTCGTAGTATCAGGTGTAAACCAAACAATTGATTTATCGGATATTCCTGTCCCAAATGACTTATCCGTCCTTATTTTGCAAAATGAAATAAACTCTGATGCAAATTTTGAAATTGTAAAAAAAGTCCCAAAATCTACATATGTTATCTTCAATGCTGCTCCTGCGTTAACCCCTAACAAAGATTTTTTTGAGCGAATAGACTTGCTAATTGTCAATCAATTGGAAGCTAAAATGCTGCTGAACATGGAGTCCGATATATTTGACGATTTGGAAGCCCTTAAAAAATTACAAAATTTAGGCCCCAAAGAGGTAATTATAACTTTAGGCGCTGACGGCTATACGGGCATTTCTAGAGATGGAGAGATTTTTTCAAAACCCGGCATAAAGGTGGCCGTACTATCAACCCATGGTGCAGGAGACAGCTTCGTTGGAACACTTGCGGCATTTATTTGTAAAGGTGAACACATCAGTGTTGCAGCACAGTATGCACAAGCATCATCAGCGCTACATATAAAAACACCAATTGATCAACGTGAGAAAATTAAGCAAGTTGATATAGAAAATATGTTTTTATTAAACCAGTAGTTTGTATGCCGTAATAGCATTCTGTCCAAATACATGAGCTTTATCATCATTCGATAAATGAGCAGTTAATTCAGAGGCTGCTGCATACCAAACATCATATTCCGCACGCAATCGGCATACTGGCCAATCTGAGCCCCACAACATTCTACTTGCTCCAAATTTATGTAAAATATGCTCTACGTATGGCTGCAAGGCATCAATAGTCCACTCTTCAGTTGCTTCTGTGATTAAACCTGAGAACTTTATATATGCTGATGTATCTTCAGCTAATGCCGAGATACCATCTGCCCAGAACTTAAATTGATCTTCTGAGTGATCTTGTATTTGAGGCTTCATAAAGTGATCAATAACTGTTCTCATTTCTTTATGCTTCAGCAAACATTTTTGAAAGTTCTCAAGATGTTGAGGGAACCCTAAAGCGTCAAACGTTAGATCCAGTTCTTCGATAGCGTCAAATGCCCATCTAATATCTTTCCTCAGAATCCAATTTCTATCTGGAATATCCTGCACCATTGGACGTACCCCAACAAATTTTGGATGCTTTGACAAACGCACTAACTGGGCATAGTCATTTGGATTTTCAAAATTTATCCATCCTACAACTCCAGCAACAAACGATGAGGAGTCCGCTAACCCCAAAAGATACTCGGTTTCTTCAATACTTGGCGCTGCCTGAACCAATATTGTCTTATCTATTTCAAGTTTTTTTAAATATGGTTCCAAATCATTTTGTAAATAACTTCTGTAGAGAATTTTATTATCCTCAGGCATCCAGCTATAATCTCCCCTAGCTGGATTCCAGAAATGTTGATGAGCATCAATTTTCATTTACTCTTCCACTTCGAAATATAATTTTTTACCAATCTAAAAGTCTTTAGGTCATCATAATTATTTTATTGGCTAATTCCATAAAATATCCTTGGGTAGCGATTTAATTAACGGTAAGCTATTTCAAACATTGAAAATCAGGGGTCAAAGTTGAAAAATTTTAAAAGTGTTTTCAAAGAAGAAAAACCTGTGATCGCAATGGTTCATCTTGGTGCTCTTCCTGGTACACCACTTTATAATGAAGATGGCGGATTAGACGGAATTTTAAAAAGTGCATATAAAGACTTAATTGCACTACAGGATGCTGGAGTTGATGCTGTAATGTTTGGTAATGAAAATGACCGACCTTATGAATTTAACGTAGATACGGCATCAACGGCGTCAATGGCTTATATAATAGGACGTCTCAAAGATGATATTAAAATACCCTTTGGCGTTAATGTCTTGTGGGATCCAATCGCAACAATGGCACTGGCGGCCGCTACTGGAGCTGCTTTTGTCCGCGAAATATTCACAGGCACCTATGCTTCAGATATGGGCTTTTGGGCTCCTAATGCTGGCAAAGCATTGAGGTATAGAAAACGCCTCGGGATAGATAATGTGATCACGCTTTTTAATGTATCAGCTGAATTTGCGGATAGCCTGGACCATAGACCATTGGCAGATAGAGCAAGAAGTGCAGTTTTCTCATCCATACCTGATGCTGTTTTGGTATCTGGTGCAATTACGGGCGAGGCTGCTAAATTAAAGGATTTAGAAAGCGTAAAGAAAGCCCTTCCTCAAACACCCGTGTTAGCCAACACCGGCGTAACGCAAAACACGGTGGAAAAGGTTTTTAACATTGCAGATGGATGTATAATTGGATCAGCTTTGAAAGTTGATGGCAATACATGGAACCCAGTTGACCCAGATCGTGCCAAATCATTTATGGAATTGGTAAACAAAATAAGATGAAAGCTCGCATAAAATCAGATTTACTGGAATTAATGATGGTACCTGGATTATCCGGCCATGAAGACCTTATTCGTGCTGAAATTAGAACAAAACTTGAATCTGAAGGAATACAGAGCTCTTCAGATCGCCTTGGAAACCTAATTTCAACTTTCAAAGGGGATGTGGGTCCATCTGTAATGGTATTTGCCCATATGGATCAATTAGGATTTGTCGTCCGCAAAATTAACGATGACGGTAATATCAATGTGGTGAGAATGGGAGGAGTTCCAGAGCGAGCCCTATTATCACAAGCAGTTCTATTGTATTCCAAACAAAAGCCTTACCTTGAAGGTATCATCTACAACAAAAGTCATCACATTACCGAGCCTGATGAGAAGTATTATGTTCCAAAAGCATCTGAAATCAGTATTGATACCGGATTAAAAAGTAAACTCGAGGTAGAAGAGCACGGTATAAAAATTGGGTCACCTGTAGTATACAAACCGCAAACTGTTGAAATGAAAAATGACTGCATAGCTGGGACATCAGTAGATGACCGAGCAGGCTGCGCAGTTCTTTTAGAATTAGCTAGGCACCTTAAAAAAAGACAAAGTGGCCCAACAGTTCACATTGTATTTTCAGTTCAGGAAGAGTTTAACCTTCGGGGCGCAATGAGTGCAGCCCACCAGATCAAACCAGATATTGCAATTCAACTTGATTTGATGCTTGCTACTGACACTCCGGAAACAACCGAATACGGTGATATGATTCTTGGGGAAGGCCCTGGCATGTCATTATTTTCTTTTCACGGTAGAGGCACATTAAATGGAGTCATACCTCATCCAAGTCTCGTAGAACTGATGGAATTAAGTGCAGAGCAAAAAAAAATAAAATTACAGCGAAGTGCTCAGGTAGGAGTTCTGACTGATCTATCATATATCCAGCAGCTGGGAAACGGCGTTGCATCGATAGATATAGGCTTTCCTTTGCGTAATAGCCATTCAAGTCTAGAAATATGTAACGTAAATGATCTGGTTTCATTAGAGGTTTTGTTGGAAACAGCTCTATCAAATATAACTAACGAGTTCTCGTTAATTCGGAGTTAGAATGCACCTATGCAATATTTTTTAGGTATTGATATTGGAACTTATGAGTCAAAAGGAGTTTTGACTGACAAAGAGGGAGATGTAATTGCAAGTGCGACTCACCCGCATAAAATGTTGGTGCCCGAACCTGGATGGGCAGAACATAGACCTGAAGAAGATTGGTGGAACGATTTTGTTAAAATTACAAAAAAGATACTTAAAGCCTCAAAAATAAATCCTGATGATATTTCGTGCATTGCCACTTCTGCAATTGGCCCTTGTATGCTCCCAGTTTCTTATGAAGGTGACCCCTTAATGAATGCGGTTTTGTATGGCGTAGATACAAGAGCCGAAAAAGAGATTAGAGAACTAAATGAAGAGCTAGGAGAAGAAAAGATTCTGCAGAACTGTGGAAATGCCCTAACCTCTCAATCTGTTGGCCCTAAAATACTTTGGCTCAAAAAAAATTGTCCTGAGATTTATAAAAAGGCTCATAAAATTTTATCTTCGACATCTTATCTTGTCCAGAAACTTACTGGCGAAAGCGTTATAGATCATTATACTGCAGCCAATTTTACCCCTTTATATGATATAAAAAGTCTCAAATGGACTGATGCTTTAACTAAAAATATAATTGAGGTTGAACGTCTCCCAAAACTTAACTGGACAACTGAAATTGCTGGCTATGTCTCAAAAGCTGCATCAAACGAAACCGGCCTCGCAACGGGAACACCTGTAACGGTTGGCACAATTGATGCTGCTGCAGAAGCAATTAGCGTAGGCGTTTGTGGTGCTGGCGACATGATGATGAT
This sequence comes from Paracoccaceae bacterium, assembly GCA_902602765.1. Taxonomy (GTDB): domain Bacteria; phylum Pseudomonadota; class Alphaproteobacteria; order Rhodobacterales; family Rhodobacteraceae; genus Salinivivens. The sequence continues at coordinate 11,935 of CACKSH010000005.1, read as the reverse complement.
GTACGGATCTACAATTTTTATAATTCAAGTTACCAATGAAAAAATAATAGATGGGCGCCTATGGTATGCACCTTGGCTTTTTAAAGACTTACATGGATCCATGGCTGGTTTAGCAACGTCGGGGACACTCACACACTGGTTTAGAGATAATTTTGCAAAAGAGATACCAAAAGACAAAGCTTTTGAAATACTAGCAGCTGAAGCATCGCAGTCACCGCCTGGCTCAAAGGGCCTGATTGTCTTACCTTACTTCTCAGGAGAACGAACTCCAATTCATGACCCAAAAGCGAGGGGTGCAATTTTTGGTTTGGACTTAACCCATAATCGGGGAGATATTTTCAGAGCATTCCTAGAAGGTATTGCAATGGGAACTGCACAAGTGTTTGAAACTTACGAAGCTATTGGACAAAAACCCAAAAAGGTCATGGCTGTCGGAGGTGGGACCAAAAATAATATCTGGATGCAAGCAACCTCTGATTTCAGTAAGATTGATCAAGTTGTATCTGAAAAAAGTACTGGAGCCAGCTACGGAAACGCCTTTTTGGCAGCGCTTGCGGTAGGAGCAGTTTCTCAACGCGACATAACAAGGTGGAACCCTGCACTATCCAAAATAAAAACACAGCACTCGGCATTGCATGCTGAAAAAAACAAACTTTTCAGGCAGCTTTATGAAAGCTCTAAAGAGATTGCACACGCCGTTGCTGGCTCCGCGTAACTTAGATACATTTTAAACTTATTTAACTGCACCAGCAGCCATACCTTTAATAATGTATCTCTCAAGTATGATGGCAATAACAATTAAAGGAAGAATAGCTGCAAATGATAACGCAGCCATAGACCACCATGAAATACCCTGTGAACCGGTCTGGCTAGCCACCATAACGGGTAGCGTTTTTGCATGAGAAGATGTTAATAAGGCAGCAAAAAAATACTCATTCCATGTAAGAACTAGAGATAAGATGAATGCTGCAACCATACCTGGAAGTGCTATAGGCATTATAATTGTTGTAAACGCACCCCAAACCGACAAACCGTCAACTAGTGCCGCTTCTTCAAGCTCGGTAGGAATCGAACTGAATTGATCTCGCATTATCCATATCACGATCGGTAAAACCGTCAGCGTATATAGTAGAATTAACCCAATGCGCGTGTCTAAAAGGTTTAGAGATTTATACAAAACCAAAAAAGGCAGCGCTAGCACAACCGGGGGCAATATAAGCTGGCTCAAGAAGAAAAATGAAATGTCAGAATTCCTCATAAAACCAAATCGATAATTAAAGCGGGACAAGCCATACGCAGCACAACTCCCCAAGCCAACCGCAAGTATCGAGGAGCAAACCGAAACTATGGCGGAGTTCCAGAAACGTTTAAGAAACTCTTCTCTTACGGTAGACTCAATTCCAATTGTCTCTGGTGATAGACCCAGAGACCGCCACCCAAGCCACTTAGGAGTAAAGTCAACCCAAGGGATTATATTACCTTTCATTACATCTGGAGCCATTTTAAATGACGTCGTAATTGTCCAATAAATGGGAAAGAGACAAATAAAAGCCCAGAGCAAAAGAATAGAGTAAACAAACACGCGACCCGTAAACCAAGATGCTGAAAATTGCCGATCGCTATCACTATCTCTAAAAATTTGATTACTCATTCTAATACCTTGGCTTCATCCATCTATCGGCGAGTTTTATAAGAACTGTCATAGCTATCACGATAATGACCAAATATACTATTGCCAGTAAAGTCCCATAGCCTACGTTTGATCGATCTCTATACTCTCGGAAAATAAAACTCGTAACACTATCTGTAGCACCTCCCGGCCCACCTGAAGTAATATTGATAATAATATCTGCGAGTTTTAACTTGAATATTATACGTATCAGAACCGCTGTAATACTAACCGGCAACATTAGTGGAAACGTAATTTCGAGAAACTGACGCCATTTAGATGCACCATCAACTTCGGATGCTTCGTAGAGCTCGCGTGGAATAGCTTGTAGCCCGGCCAAAATCATAATCATCATAAAAGGTATGAAGGTCCAGGCATCCATGGCCATTATCATTGCTCGAGCAATACCAGCAGAACCGAAAAAAGAGGGGCTAGCCCAGCCAAACCATTGAGCAAGATCAGCAATATACATTCCGGGATAGTACAAAAGCGAAGGAAGATCAGTTGACGGCTCAGAAGCAAGCCAGCGTAAAAAGCGGGATATTGGACCAAATCTTATTTCCAACATTGACTTACCAATCATCCAGCTGACCGCAACAGGGGAAAGCATTAATGGCAAAAGAAAGGCTACTCTAAAGAATTTACGACCTCGGATTTGACTATTAAGTAATATGGCCAGCCCAAATGCTACGGTATATTCGAGTATAATAACAAGGGTGTACCAAACCATATTCTTCAAGGCGTTCCAATAAAAGGGGTCAACCCACATTTGCCTTACGTTATCCCATCCGTTAAAAGTTCGACCGTCTGGAGATGATAGATTCCAATCTGAAAATGCTATTACTAATCCAAACAACAGCGGGAAAACCACCATAGAAATGACAAAGAGAGCAGCAGGCAATACAAATAAAACTCGTTTTCCATGTTCTCCACGAGTTAAAACTTGCGAAGCACATAAACAAAAAGCCCACAACACATAAGCATATAGTGATGGGCGCCATGTTTCTAAACCGATCGTTAGAACTGCGTTTGTATCTAAAGCCTGAATTAAAAGAGTAAAACTTAAAATAAGGGCCGAGCCCCAAACTAGGAATTTACCTAATCGTTTTTTATTGTTTGAAATATCATCAGCCGTGACAACGTGAAGCTTATCACCTTCTTCTATGCTCATGAACTATTTTCCTGTAAAATAGTATTACTTGCCGAGGCCGACATTCAAATATCGGCCTCGCAAATTTTTGTTTAAAGCCCCAACGCCGCTTTATACAGCTTAATTTGGCTTTCACGACCGATTTGATCAGTAATTTTCTCCCATGCCACCGCTATAGCATCAGCAGTTTCTTGCGCAGATCCATACTGTCCTGCATAGCCTTTCGCAAGTTCGTCTTCTGCTACAGAGTAGTATTGGAAGATACCAGGAATTCTAGGCTCATTTAGAGAGTTTGGATGATTATAAGTATCAAGATTTGAACCAAGATAATCTTCCACAAACGCCCTATCGTAGCCTGCTGCTTCCCACTCATCATAATTAAAATGTGAATTTCTATATGGTTGGAAACCAGAGGGATAGGCCGAGGTCCAAAGCGAAATATCTTTACCGCCGATATGCGCCGCTGCTGACCATGCTGCTTTCCTCTTTTTAGCGTCACCCTCTACACGATTGGTTACGTAGACACCCCAGCCTAGATAGGCATTGTTTGGAGCTTCATTGTAGGTATTTTCCCATGCGCCTTTACCATGATTATAGACACGGTCCGAACCTGGAATAGCACTAAAGCCAACCACATCGCCTATTACTGAAGTATCCGATGTTCGGGCATTAGACCCAATATCACCCCACCATGTAAGCATTGATCCGGTCCCTGCAAGAAATTGTTGGAAACCCGTAGTGCCAGGATCGGCATTTATTTGATCTGCTGGGTATGCTCCTTCTATTTTGATCAGGTCCATTACATCTTGTATCGCCTGAACCCAACCTGGATTGTTGATACGAGGCTTCATGGTATCAATATCAAACAAGAAAGCAGGATCATCAGGATGCTTCACGTAAGGTCCAGCTCTATCGGTTAAGAAATACATTCCAAAACCACCCCATCCTTTAAGAGGATCCAAAAACCCATGAGCTGGAAGTCCAGTTAATGGATCTGTCTTGCCAACAACATCTTTAGATATTTGATTGACTTCTTGCCAAGTATTCGGTGGATTCATTCTTCCAGTAATCGAACCAGTACCAAAGTAGTCCTTTCTGTAACAAAATGTGTGACAATCACCATCAATATTTATTCTGTAGGCTTTTCCGTCCCATGTACCTACCGGTGGCTGCAAGTATCCAACCAAATCATCATACTCAATTTGATCCTTTACCCATCCTGGCATTTCATTCAACAAACCCTGACCTGCAGTATCACCCTCAAACGGTGCACCCATTTCTATTATGTCAAAGTCGACGGTCTTGGTAGCAATTGACTGCTGCAGTCTCGGATTATAATCAGCCTGAGCTAGATCGATCCAGTTAATCTTAGCACCTGTGTATGCTTCCCAGGGTTTTAAGAAACCTCTGAAAAGGAAATTGTGCAAATTCTGGTTGTTCAAACCCATAAAGGTCAACTCGACACCCTTGAATTCTCCCTCCGCTACGCGCTCCTTTACGGGCCCCATGCAAAGTTCACCAACTTTCTGCCACTCAGGATCACCAGGTGACCCCATCCCAACACCAGGAATTTTCATAATTTCAGCTCGAACACCACCGTGTGCACCAGCACTAGCAGCTCCTCCTAAGCCACCCATTGCAGCAACTGCACCCAAACTCGCCGAACCCTTCAACATTTTACGCCGGCTCATTTGCGCAGAAACTATAGCATTATATAAGTCTATTTTCACAGATCTACCTCCCATTTAACTCTACTTAGTAACTCAGCAAAAAGTTCAAAATCATCTCAAAGAGATTCTCTTGACTACTGATGTTAACAGTTTCTCAGCGACCGCTTAACAAGTCAAGCTTCTAACATGTTAGTATGCTAAAGTAATAGACAGACGTAAAATTTAATATTAACTGTTGAGAGAAAAAATTTGAAAGGTTTAAGTAGCATGGCAGAGGTTACAGTTCGCGATTTAAAAAAATCCTACGATGAGCTGCAAGTTTTACATGGCTTAGACATCGATATACACGACGGTGAATTTGTGGTTTTAGTAGGCCCCTCTGGATGCGGAAAATCCACCTTGTTAAGAATGATAGCAGGTTTAGAAAGCATAAGTGGAGGAACTATTCATATTAACGAGCGCTTAGTTAACAATCTCCCTCCAGCCGAGCGCGACATCGCCATGGTTTTTCAGAACTACGCGTTATACCCCCATAAAACTGTGCGAGGTAATATTTCTTTCTCCCTTCGAATGAAGGGATTATCAAAAAATGATATTGAAGATAGGGTGCAAAAGGCAGCAGAAATTTTGGGGCTAATCCCATATTTAGATAGATATCCAAGAGCTTTATCTGGTGGCCAACGCCAACGTGTAGCGATGGGGAGAGCAATTGTGCGAGATCCGCAAGTTTTTCTTTTTGACGAACCACTTTCTAATCTAGACGCAAAACTTCGCGTGCAAATGCGAACAGAAATAAGAGAACTGCACCAACGCTTAAAAACAACAACTATTTACGTAACCCATGATCAAATTGAGGCTATGACAATGGCTGATAAAATTGTTGTTTTACAAAACGGTGTTATCGAACAAATTGGCTCCCCGTTAGACCTTTACGATAATCCGGCAAATGAGTTTGTCGCCGGTTTCATTGGATCCCCAGCCATGAATTTCTTCAGTGGGAATGTTGAAGTGCACGAAAATAAATTAGTTGCGCGTCTTAAAGGTGGTACTCTTCCATTAAAAGAAACAAAACATGTTTCCGCTGGTCAGAAAATAAAAATTGGCGTACGCCCAGAAAACTTAATGATAACTGATGCGGGGATCACTGCAACTACTTCTGTAATAGAACCAACTGGCCCAGAAACGCATGTTGTCCTTCGAGATAAAGAAGGATCAGAGATAACACTAGTTTCGCGTGAACGACGTAACTTTGCAGTGGGAGAAACACTTCATTTAACTGTGAATCCTGAAAATATGCACATATTCGATTCAGAAAAAGGACAGAGTATAACTTAAACCTTTTATTTAAGGAGGCCGCTAATGCTTAAAGGAATAGATAATAGATTAAACGCAGAAGTTCTTCATGCACTTCGATTAATGGGGCACGGCGACGTTCTAATAGTAGCCGATACGAATTTTCCCTCAGACTCAATATCAAGATCTACAGTTTATGGGGAACTATTAAGGATGGAAAATTTAAGTGCCGCAGAGGCAATAGACGCTATTCTCTCGGTCATGCCGCTAGATACATTTGTTGATGATTTCGCTGGTAGAATGGAGATCGTGGGTGAACCAGACAAACTGCCTCCAGTCCAAGAAGAAGTACAACAATTAATTATAAGAAATGATGAGCAAAATAGACCGATGATTTCAATTGAGCGCTTTGCTTTTTATGATTTTGCAAAAACCAGTTATGCTGTCATACAGACTGGCGAAAGACGCTTTTATGGGTGCTTTATGCTTCGTAAAGGTGTCATACCACCAGAAGAGTGATCCAAAATGTCAAATAAAGATATTGTAATTCTTGGGGTCTTTGTCGCGGATACAGCATACCGCGCATCACGCCAGCCTAATATAGGTGAAACAATAATAGGAAATGAATTCTCACTAGGACCTGGAGGCAAAGGATCCAACCAAGCTGTCGCGGCTGCGTTAGCCGGGGGTAATGTACATTTTATTTCACGCCTCGGGAAAGATGATTTTGCTAACATGGCCATAAGCCTTTGGGAAAAGTCAGGCATAACACCACACGTAACACAGTATTCTGACAGCTATACTGGGGCAGCATATATATTCATAGAAGACAAGACTGGAAATAATGCGATCATCGTAAGCCCTGGAGCAGCTGCGAATATAAATGATGATGACATAACTGCTAATAAAGAACTAATTCAAGGGTCTCGGGTCTTTATGACACAACTTGAGCAGTCACTTGATGCTGCGGGTACAGCACTTTCTTTTGCAAAAGACGGAGGCGCAATTACAATATTAAATCCTGCTCCTGCGCAGCCATTAGGAGAAAATATTCTAAAATTATGTGATTTTGTTACCCCAAACGAAATAGAAGCAGAGCAGATTACAGGAACACCTGTAAAATCTATTAATGATGCGGAAATTGCAGCAGGTAAGTTACTTGAAAAAGGTGCCAGCGCAGCAGTGATTACGCTTGGGGAACAAGGTGCATTGTTTAAAGATAATAACCAAATAATCCATCAACCATCATATGAGGTTGGGCCTGTAGTTGAAACAACTGGTGCTGGAGACGCATTTAACGGGGGACTTGCCGTGGCTTTAGCAGAGGAAATGCCAATTGATAAAGCACTTCGTTTTGCATGCGCGACAGCAAGCATTTCAGTGACCCGACAGGGTACAGCCCCGTCAATGCCCGATAGACATGAAATAGACACACTAATTAAATAAGTAGTGTCTAACCATATATATCAAACTGTTAAAATTAAGATTAAACAGCGTCTGATAAATGATGGTTGTAGGGCTTTGCAGTCGACGGAAGCTCCCTACTGATCCGATACTCAGGATCACTTAGCTGCCGTCTTAAAGCATAGAATACCTCTTTCAAACCATCTATGAAACCATAGTTGGGTTCTGGTAAATCATGTTTAATCAATTGATGTAGTCGTGGAAGATTATGATACGGAACCATAGGAAACATATGATGCTCAACGTGATAATTCATATTCCAATATATAAATCTACTGAAAGGGTTCATATAAACTGTCCGAGTGTTCAACCTGTGGTCAAGGACATTATCGGCCAGACCAGTATGTTGAAGCAAACCCGTCATAATGAGATGCCAAGAACCTAAAACAGCGGGGCCAAATCCTATTAGCATCAGTGGCAAAATAGAGGTTGTGATAAATGCTGAAAGCACCACAAGAATCATTATTAAAACCCAAACTCTTGCTATTTTGTGTGCCTCTTCAACATATTGAGGAGGCGTGAATTCTCTCTCCTCCTCATTTAACCCTTGTACTGCGTGACGGAAAGTTGCTTTCAAACCTTCAAAAGTGTGAAGACCAAAGAACAGCATGCCAACTTTAAAAAGATCTGGTGGCCTCATAGTTACTATTTCAGCATCCCGGCCTACAATAATTGTGTCTGTATGATGTCTTGAGTGGCTCCACCGCCATAAAATAGGGTTCCGAAAAAGCATAAAACAAGCAATTTGATAAACAAAATTATTCATCCACTGGGTTTTAAATGCCGTTCTGTGCCCAGCCTCATGCCACCTACTGTCGGCACCGGCAGTATATAACAAAGAATAAACCAGCCAAAAAGGGATACAGTAAAGAGTACCCCAGAGCAATACAGCGAGAATCGCTGATGATAAAAGTAAAAGGTAATATATCAAAGTATCTTTAATAGCAGGCAGATCTCTCCGCTGCATAAGTTCTTTCATATCTTCTCTTGAGATATCGCTATGATACCATTTTGCAGCAGCTAATCCCTTTTCCTCGGCCTCCTTTGCAGAAAGGCCCAATAAGCTGTAATCACGAATCATTGTCAAAAACCTTAAAGTTCAAGTAGCTTCCCAAAAATTAACGAATAATATAATTTAATATATAGCACCTAATTGAATTACGGCGATTATAATAAAAATAAATGCAAAAATTATTTTTAAGATTGGAAACGGAATTGACTGCATAGCACTTCCATAGTTTGAGCTTTTCATTTCATCATCCATATCACTTACTAACAATGTCATATTTGTGAGTAACCGTATGATCCCAAAAGCACCAATTAAACACGGTCCAATCACTGAAGCGGCTACTACATTCTCCTTTCCCTCGATATCAGCAAATACGATTACCATCATTGTCGACAGCTGAGAAATAGTAACAATCGCCACCCCTATCATAAAATAGTAAAATGTACTTGCTTGAATAGATGCTCTTAAATTTTGATCCATAAAAATACCTCCATTATGCTTACAATTTAGCAAGCAAAAATTTAGTTTTCTACATCCAATGAAAATTACGTAGTGTCAGAATCTTGAGATATTGCAATACATTTATACTTGTTTAACTCTGTGCATAATTAAGTAAATTCTCATTTATTAAATGTGTGCAAAAGTTACTTTAACTAGAGTTGAGAAATAGATTGAATGTTAGACCGTAGTTTTTTGAGCGATATTCTTAATACATTGTTTGAGCGTAGTGTTAGTAAACGCTCTAATAAAGATCAGCGTTCGATAAATGACCTTTGTATCGCTCTTTTAGATACCGAGGGCGAAGTATCTGGCTTATCATTGGCAGGTTCTATACTGACTATTTACGATACTTTTGAAAAAGAGAAAAAACTTGAGTTTTTTAAGTTTTTGAACGATGTACTAGAGATTAACATTTCTGATCTTCAAGAAGCCATTACAACATACCAGTCGGATGATAATCCCCAAAATTATAGCGCGATAAGCCAATTATCAGAACCTAAAAGGTTGGAGTTACTTAGACGACTGAACCAGCCAGACGGTGCAACACTTGCTTTAGTTAAAATGCGCACTGATTTATTGGACGTATTATATGAAAACCCAGAGTTAGAACGCACCGATCTAGATTTCCAACATTTACTTCGAGGCTGGTTCAATAGAGGGTTTCTAGTTCTGCGCCAAATTAGCTGGGAAACTCCAGCGAGTATTCTAGAAAAAATTGTCGAATATGAAGCTGTCCATGCAATCGGAGACTGGGACGAATTACGAAGACGTTTGTACCCGAAGGATCGGCGGTGTTTCGCTTTTTTTCATCCCAGCATGCCAAATGAGCCACTTATTTTCGTTGAGGTAGCATTAACTGCAAAAGTACCATCGTCAATTCAGCAATTACTTGCGAATGACCGGGAACCTCAAGAAGCTGCAGAGACCAAAGTTGCCGTTTTTTACTCAATATCAAACTGTCAGAAAGGTTTGTCAGGAATTTCATTTGGAAACTTGCTCATCAAACAAGTCGCTGCAGAACTTCGCCAAGAATTTTCAGGGTTGGAAAAATTTGTTACCCTATCACCTATACCAACTTTCCGGAAATGGCTGAGATCACAAAAACAAACTTATAATGACAACGAGATGCCTACCAATAATACTAAAGAGGAAGTTGTTCGACAACTAGCCGGGGACTATTTGCTAACTGCGAAAAAAGAAAATGGGTTGCCTCAAGATCCGGTTGCACGTTTTCATTTGGGTAATGGTGCACAAATTTATGATGTTCATGCAAATGCAGACATTTCCAATAAGGGCTTGGAACAGTCATTGGGGGCTATGGTAAATTATGAATATGATTTAAATAAAATCGAAGAAAACCATGAACAGTTCATTCAAAATGGTTCCATAGCTACAAGCTCAAATTTAAAATTGGATGCTCTAATTAAAACGTAAAAGTAAATACTTAAATGGCTAATCCTTTATATGATAACCTTATATCTAAGAATTCTAACAAAAATACATGCTTTCTAGAGCAGAGTGGCAAGGCAGCAGTAAGTTTTTGTCAATTTTCCGAAAGTACAAATCAGGTTGCAAATCTGCTTGTAAAATATGGTCTACAGCCAGGCGATCGAGTTGCGGTTCAGGCTGCAAAAACCATAGAAATAATCATATTATATGCTGCAACCATTCAAGCGGGGGGCGTGTTTTTATCGTTAAACACCGATTATAAAAAAGATGAAGTAGCATATTTTCTTAAGGACGCTAAGCCAAGGATCTTTGTATGTGATCCCTATAAAGTTGAAGATTTAAAAAAAGTTGCAAGTCAAGTAGATTCTAAGATCTTGACAGCGGACGCTCATGGTAAAGGCAGTCTACTGTCTGAGGCCAACCTAATGTCAAAAATATTTAACACAGTAGACAGAAAGCCAGACGATTTAGCAGCTTTGCTATATACTTCCGGAACGACGGGACGATCAAAAGGTGCGATGCTAACACAAAACAATTTACTTTCGAACGCAAAAACTTTGAAAAAACTATGGCAAGTGACCAAAAGTGATATCCTAATTCACGCATTGCCAATCTTCCACACACATGGTCTATTTGTAGCTTTAAATACAGCCATGCTAGCTGGCGCGAAGGTAAATTTTATACCAAAATTCGATATCGATGAAATTATTGAGAGACTGCATGCGTCTACACTTCTTATGGGCGTCCCAACATTTTATACGCGACTGCTAGCCGATTATCGACTTACGGAAGAACTTACCAAAAACATGAGACTATTCATCTCTGGTAGTGCGCCGCTTTTATCTGAAACTCATGAAGAATTTACAAAACGGACCGGTCACCACATTCTAGAAAGATATGGAATGACTGAAACAAATATGATCACTTCTAATCCCTACCATGGAGAAAGAAGACCCGGGACAGTTGGTAAGCCTTTGGCTGATGTGCAAATGAAAATAACAGATCCAGAAACAGGAACCGAAATGGCCGAAGGTGAGATTGGCATGATAGAAGTACGTGGGCCAAATGTTTTTAAGGGTTATTGGAATATGCCTGATAAAACTGCACTGGAATTCCGCAAAACTGGATACTTTATCACTGGCGATTTAGGAAAATTGAGCTCTGATGGGTACCTTTCGATTGTAGGTAGAGAGAAGGATTTGATTATCAGCGGCGGCTATAATGTTTATCCAAAAGAAGTTGAGGATATACTGAACGAACTCAATCAAATTGATGAAGCAGCAGTCTTTGGTATCCAAGATAATGATTTGGGCGAACGTGTGGTTGCAGCACTAGTCCTGGAGAATGATAAAAATTTTAACCGACGTAAAATAGAGGTTTTTGCGAATGAGAAACTCGCTCGTTATAAGCAACCAAAAGAATATTTTGTGCTAGACTCCCTGCCACGAAACTCAATGGGAAAAGTACAGAAAAACGAATTAAGAAAGCGATTTTCTTCATAAGATATATATCTTCATAAGATATATAGTAGAGAAAAGATTGGTTGCGGGGAGAGGATTTGAACCTCTGACCTTCAGGGTATTGTCCGATTACAATAAAAACAATGACTTAGCAAGGGGGTGGGGTTACTAGGCCCATACCTAACTGGCGTAATTAGGTACTACATTTGTTTTGATAGCACGAAACTTTATTAAACAATTTTCACTAACAAGATTCCTCTAGTTTCTGGG